>JAEWMS010000020.1 GCA_023393115.1 Bacillota bacterium | reverse complement strand
GTAAAGGTTGCAATCTTCGGCGACCCGGACGTGGTAATCGGGCTGACCTCATTGGCACTGGAAATCGGCATGATTCCAAAGTATGTCATCACCGGAACCCCAAAAGAGGAATTTACTCGCAAAATTGGGGCGCTGTTTGCCAAATATGGTGTAACCGACTGCATCGCCAAAGCCAACTCCGACTTATTTGAGCTGCACCAGTGGATTAAAAATGAGCCGGTAGATTTGATGATAGGCTCCACCTACGGCAAGCAGATTGCCCGGGCCGAGGATATTCCCTTTGTCCGCGCGGGCTTCCCGGTGCTTGACCGTTACGGCGGTACACTTCTGCCCATAGTTGGCTATAATGGCGGAATACGTTTGGTGGAAAAAATTACAAGTGCGTTGATGGACAGGTTTGACCGTGACTGTGCGGATGAGGATTTTGAGATTGTAATGTAATATAGAGTTTTTGGTGTCAGGGAGGTGCGGCTACTGTGAATAAGAGTGTATTGGAAGAACGTAAGGCGTCTATTTCAGATAAGAGCGAACATGGACGGGGGATATGCTGCGAGCGGGAAAGCGTATCCGGCGCAGTGAGCCAGCGGGCATGTGTGTATTGCGGCGCACGCGTAGTGCTGAATCCCATCACCGACGCATATCATATCGTCCACGGACCCATCGGGTGCGCCAGCTATACCTGGGATATCCGCGGAAGCCTCACCTCCGGAGCGTCAACCTACCGCAACAGTTTTTCCACTGATCTCCGGGAAACCGATATCGTATTCGGCGGGGAAAAAAAGCTGTCGGCAGCCATTGACGAGCTGATGGAAAAGACGGAACCAGCGCCTAAACTGATATTTGTTTACGCCACCTGCATTGCAGGTGTAATCGGTGACGACATAGAAGCGGTTTGCCGTGCGGCCGCAAAGAAATACGGCATACGGGTAATTCCCGTAAAAGCTCCCGGCTTCTCCGGCACTAAGCCGCAAGGTTATAAGCTGGCATGTGACGCTATTATGGGGCTGATTTCGCCTGGCATAAACCAATCGAAGCGCTTTGGTGTAAATATTTTGGGAGATTACAATCTTGCGGGTGAAACATGGATTATCAGGAGTTACTTGGAGGAAATCGGCATTCCGGTTATATCCACAATAACAGGCGACGCGTCATACGAAAAGCTTATGCGGGCACCCACGGCTGTGCTGAACCTTGTACAATGTGCCGGTTCGTCCACATACCTCGCCGAGCGCATGTACGCCGAAATGGATATTCCTTATATAAAGGTGAGTTTTTTCGGCATTGAGGACACAACAGCTTCGCTGTTTCGCGTCGCGGATGCCCTCGGGAAGCCCGAAATCTCGGCAAAAGCACGTGAGTTCGCAAAGCGCAGGTCATCGGAGGTTGTGCCCGTTATCGCAAAATACAAACCATATTTGGAAGGCAAACGCGCAGCCATCTTTGTAGGCGGCGGATTCAAGGCAATATCGCTGATTCGCCAGTTCAACGAACTGGGTATGAAAACGGTGGTTGCGGGAACCCAGACCGGCAAAAAGGATGAATATGAAATCATCAGCGCCCTGGCAGACGATGAGGCGGTGATACTGGACGACGCGAATCCTGCCGAACTGGAGCGGTTCATGCTTGAGAAACAGGCCGACATTTTAGTGGGCGGCGTGAAGGAACGTCCGCTGGCGTATAAACTGGGGATTGCCTTCTGCGATCACAACCACGAGCGAAAACATCCGCTGGCGGGCTTTGAGGGAATTGAGAATTTTGTCCGGGAAGTGCATACAACTATTAACAGTCCTGTATGGAAATATGTGAAGGGGGGACCGGCATGAGCGCAAATCTAGTTAATTTAAACGTAAATCCCTGCAAAATGTGCATGCCAATGGGTGCGGTCAGTGCGCTCTGCGGGATAAAGAGCTGCATGTCCATCCTGCATGGCTCGCAGGGGTGTGCGACTTATATCCGTCGGCATATGGCGACACACTATAACGAGCCGGTGGATATCGCATCCTCCTCTCTTACCGAAGAAGGCACTGTGTTCGGCGGTGAAGCGAACCTGCTCAAAGGTTTGCGCAATCTCATTGACTTGTACGCCCCGGAGGCAATCGGGGTGTGCACCACCTGTTTGGCCGAAACCATCGGTGAAGATGTGGGTGCGATTGTAAAAAAATTTTATGAACAAAATCCCGGTACAGGGGTAAAAATCATCCATGTGGCGGCTCCAGGATACGGCGGTACACAAAACGAAGGCTGGTTCGCCGCAATTCGCGCGGTGCTGGAGCAGACCGAACAAAGCACAGCACCCAACGGTAAAATCAATGTCATAACGCCCATGATTTCACCCGCTGATACCCGCTGGCTGAAAGACCTTCTAACAAGGGCAGGTATGGACTTTATCCTGCTGCCCGACCTTTCGGACAATTTGGACGGTGTTACCGAAAAGCGGTACAACCGGCTGAAAACGGGCGGAACCTCCTTATCCGATATTGCAAAAATGGCGGGAGCCCGGCTGACAGTTGAGTTTTCGGAGTTTACAGACGAGAAAGCTTCTCCCGCCGCATATCTTTATGAAACCTACCGGGTACCCTATGTGAAACTGCCGCTTCCCGTGGGCGTACGGGGCATGGACCAGCTGCTGACCACATTGGAAGACGCGGGCGGTGCTGTCACCGTTGATATGATAAAAGCGCGGGGACGGTATCTGGACGCGATGGTAGATTCCCACAAATACTGCGCGAAAGCGCGGGCGGCTGTATTCGGCGAGCCCGACTTTGTAACAGCGGTTATACGGCTGTGC
>JAEWMS010000010.1 GCA_023393115.1 Bacillota bacterium | reverse complement strand
CGCGTTAATGCTTTTTATGTTTTAGAGAGGCGTTCAAGCTGACTGCGGTACTTTCCAGGTGTAATACCTTCATATTTTTTAAATACTCTTATCAATGTGACATCATTATAAAATCCGCTCTGGCAAGCAATATCCGCCAGCGTAAGATTGGGCTTATCGGCCATTAATTGCTTGGCATATGCAATGCGCAGCTGATGTACATGGTCCAGCAGATTCTTGCCCGTTTCCTTTTTAAAGATTTTTGATACATAGGAATGGCTTACATTCAACTGGTCTGAAACAAATGATACATTAAAATCGGGATTGAGATAATTATCATTGGTTATTTTGCGTATATGCTCAATAACATCCATTTTGGATGCAGACGATAAAAGTATATTTGATAAAAAACTGAAAATTGCGTGGTATTCCTTCTCCAACTCTTCTATGGTAATACAGTTCAACAGCCTGTCTGCCAATGAAAAGTCTTCCCATATATTATTGACGTAACTGGCATCCATTCCCCCAATAACTGATATTGTATGGTCTATAAAGCTGAAAATTTTGCATTTGACAAATTGAAGTGTGTACTGTTTACTCGTTAATTCCTCAAATATTTGTCCCTGAATACTTTGCGCGGCAGAAAGATTCTGATCAATGATCAGATTGGCAAATTTTCTGAACCATGTTTCAAACACAAGGCTATTTTCGTTAAAGTGGTCTGCCTGGTTCAGCTCACTATAGCGCATAATACCATGCAAGCCTAAAAAGGTCATATAATCCGCAACCTTTTTTGCTTCTTCGTAGGACAGGTTCAATAACGGAAGCCCATTGTATATTTCACCCATGGATACAATTATATTGTCCAGCTGTTCGGCAAAGAGATGTTCCAAAGTGCCGTATATTTTTGAAGCGCTATATTTGGACTTCAGGAATAGAAACAATTTAAAATTGTTCATACCATCCAGCAAATAAAAGTCAAACTCCATATTCATATCTGAAACTAAAACCCGCTCCAACAGCAGCTTGGATTGTCGCAGCAGAGAAGGTTCATCACATTGTATATATATGATCTGAACATATTCACCTTTGATTTCCAGGCCGAACTTTTCCATATATTCATGTATCAAGCTTTCATTTAATATTTCGTTATGAATAAGTTTGGTAAGTAAAGCATCCATATATTGTTGTTTGTTAACGGCCATATCTGCCCGGGTTTGCTTTCTTTCGGCCAATAACTGATTGATGGAGGCTTCGATATATTCCAAACTTGAGACATTTTCCTGAACACCGTGCCTTTCAGTATCCATCAGCTTTGCAATACGTTGTATGGGACTATAATTATACCTCGCCAGGGCGAGACTCACAATAAGACATGTAAGTAGGAGGAGAACAATCCAGGTTATTGCAATAGTTGTACTGGCGGTAAGTGTTTGCTCATAGTCTGTGAGAGGAAGCATTACCACATGGGTTAAATCAAACTCCGATGAGTGTGCCACACAGAAGGCATATCCTTCTTTTTTATATACACCCGGAGTCAGTTCACTTATATTCACAGGGTAATTTTTTAACAGGGTATCTTTATCCTGGGTTGAAAACATAATGTTACCATTTGGGTTAAAGGTAAACATCTGACAATCGCTGGTATCTGCCGATATGGATGAATCAAAGGAAATTTTAGCGGGATCGATAATTATGCACAGAGCTCCTTTGGTGCCTGAATGTTCACCCAATGGAAGAGAGCATATCATTGCAGTTGTTTTCGCATATTCTCCATCCCCCTCCAAAGTGTACCAATTATTATAGTTGTAGCTGTTTAAAGTATTGAAAAAAGAATCACTGCGCAGATACTGATAACTCCACTGTTCCACAGTATAGACAGAATTACCGGTTATAATATATTGCTGCTCCGGCAAATATATAAATATTGATTTGATATATCCGTTTAAAAATTTATAACTATTCAGCTTGGAGATGATTTCTGTAAAGCCATATCTTATGAGAGGGTCAAAATCCCCTTTATGTGACAACAAAGCTTTTACCCGGTCATCGAAAAGCAGATCTGTCGGCAGGCTTTCTATTGCCCGTAATTTATTTTCCAGATGAACCTGATATTGGGATACCGAGTATCTGCCTGATTCGACTGTATAATCTGAAATGGTATTAATTAATTTTGTCGTTACAATGGAAATAACAAATGCAACTATTAAAAGTAATACAATGTAGGAAATCAGTAATTTTTTGTAAAAGCTCCCTGCTTTCAGTCTGATAAGAAAACTGTTTTTTCTCATAATAGGAAACCCTTTCTGTTAAGTTACAAAATGATAATTTGAAGAAAAAATTGATAATTTTATAGTAAAATTTATAAAAAAACATATTGCATTTTGTGCAAATTACCCAAAAAATGAGATGAAATGGGTCAAAAAAAGGACATTTACTTTACACTCCAACCTAGCTTACTATTATAAGTGCCATTGTAAAAGATTTAAATCAATTAGTCAATTATTAAGTTTATGTATACATAATATATTGAAAAAATATTGCATGTCTTTAAATATCAGGAACCATATAAATACCGCACATTCAATGATTATTAAAAAGGGTTGTTTTGAAAGATAATTAATAATGACTTCATCTTATAATGTTGATAACCCGCCGAAAAGCGGGATGTCATAAATATCTTTTTATTATCTAAGGAGGAATAGATTTATGAAAATGAAGAGAGCAATTTTGTCCGTCATTCTGTGTATCATTCTTATTTATTCGACAGCCTGCGGCAACTCAGGAAAGACGGATACTGCAGTTCAGTCCACTGCCGGCGATACTGCTTCCACAGCCAAAGACGTATCTTTTCCATTAAAGGAATCAGCGACGCTTACCATGTGGTGCGGGTTCAATGTAAATGCTTCAAAGGTTATGTCTGATTTCAGCGGCAGTCATGTTTTTCAGGAGATGGAGAAGATAACCAATACAAAAATCAAATTTATACATCCCGCAATCGGACAGGAGGTTGAACAATTTAACCTGATGATTGCCTCCAATGAATACCCTGACATGGTTATGGGCGGTATAAGCTTTTATTCCGGAGGAGGTGACAAAGCTGTTGCAGATGGTATTTTTATAAAACTGAATGATTTGATTGCCAAGTATGCACCAAATTACAGCAAGCTGCTGGCAAATAACCCGGATGCCGCACGGCAGTGCTCATCAGACAACAGCATTATGTCTGCGATTTTGCCGATTATGCGCCAGGACAACCTATGCTGGCATGGTCCTTCCATCAGGGCTGACTGGCTGAAGGAGACCGGTCTCGATACACCTGTAACAATCAGTGATTGGGAAGAAATGCTGACAGCTATGAAGAAAAATCATCCGGACTCCACACCATTGATTTTCAATTTTGCAGGTGCTCCGGTTGGAGAGGGCTTTAAAAATCGCGGTGAAGATCACTGGGGAGTATTCCTTTCAGCTTACGGCATGGGCCCCAGTCTTTATAATGACAATGGAACTGTAAAGCTTGGTGCTATACAGCCGGGTTATAAAGATTATCTTGAACTAATAAACCGCTGGTACAAAAATGGTTTAATTGATGCAGATTTTCCTGCACGTGACGAAGAGGGCCTGAATGCCATTATCACATCAGGCAAAGCGGGTGCCATGGTAGGTTCTGTGGATATCGCATCCAACCTGTTCGGAAGTCAAAAAATAGATTATGTAACTGCACCATACCCTGTTTTAAAAGAGGGAGACAAAATCAATTATCGTGCATTTGATGCCGTAGCATCTCCTATTGCCAATTCAGTAAGTATTTCAACTCAGTGCAAAAACCCTGAAATTGCTGTGGCCTGGTTGGATTACGCATTTTCGGAAAAAGGCTCTCTTTTGTATAATTTCGGACTGGAGGGCGAGGGTTACACCTTGCAGGAAGGTAAGCCGGTATTTACAGATACTGTTCTTAATAATCCCGACATTTCCACAGAAACAGCATTGTTTTTGTACAAAATGCAGTCGTTCCCGCAATTGCGCTATGGAGCATATGCCAACCCGGGTACATTGAGAAAACCTGCGGTAATGGAACAAAAAATCGCATGGACCGAGCAGTGCACTGCTGATTTGGCCATGCCGCCGGTAACTCTTACTGCGGATGAAGCAAAAGCTTATTCCAACATAATGAGTACTGCAAATGTTTATCGCAATGAAATGGTACTCAAATTCATTATGGGCGCAGAATCACTTGATAAATTTGATAGCTACGTAAAACAAATGGATAAAATGGGTATCAACGACGCCATAAAAATTTATCAGGACGCACTCGGCAGGTATTTAAAACGCTGATTTTACTTACAAATGCGGAGGTGAAGCGGAGTAAATCCGCTTCACTCTGCCAGCATTTATGGGAAAGAAGGTCGCAATGTCTATACTAAAAAATTTAAAGCGAGATATAATAAAAAACAAATATATATACCTTATGGCCATCCCTGTAGCAGCATTTTATATTTGTTTTTGCTACTTGCCAATGGGAGGTCTGGTTATTGCCTTTCAGGATTATGCTCCTGCCAAAGGTATTTTGGGCAGCGAATGGGTAGGTTTTCAAAACTTTATCAATTTCTTTCATGACTACCAGTTTACAAGACTTTTGCGAAACACAATTTTACTCAGTCTTAAATTGATTATATTCGGATTCCCTGCACCTATACTGTTGGCCCTTCTGATTAATGAATTAAGATGGAAAAGATACCGGAAAACAGTGCAAACTTTAAGCTATCTGCCGCACTTTATATCACTTGTGGTGGTCTGTGGGCTTATAAGCGATTTTACTTCCTCCACAGGGCTTGTTAACCAGCTGTTAAGTTATATCGGAGTTGAGCCAAAAACTTTTTTGATGCAGCCGAAAATGTTTCAGCCGCTATTTGTAACCACCGATATATGGCAGACAATCGGATGGGGCAGTATAGTTTATCTTTCGGCCATATCCTCCATAGATCCCGGACTGTATGAAGCGGCTACCATTGATGGTGCTGGTCGTTTCCGCCAGATATTAAGTGTGACAATTCCCTCCTTGATGTCTACCATCATTGTGTTATTTATTATGAGAATCGGTAATATTATGAGCCTTGGATATGAAAAAGTTATCCTGTTGTATAATCCAACAATCATGGAGAGGGCTGATATTATTTCATCCTTCACTTATCGCCGGGGCCTTTTGGATATGGATTATGGTTTCAGTACAGCTGTAGGAATGTTTAACTCGGTAATTAATTTTGTAATTTTGTGGATTGCTAACAGGCTGTGTAAAAAGTTTACCGGCGAAAGCTTGTGGTGAGGTGATGAGATGGTAGTAAAACATAGCAATTTTGAAAAGATATTTGATTTATTTAATGTTTTGCTGTTGGGAGTATTGAGTTTGGTATTCTTATACCCAATTGTATACGTTGCTTTTGCTTCATTAAGCGACCCGGCTCAATTGGTCAGGCATACGGGTATTCTTCTCTGGCCGCAGGGATTTTCCCTATCGGGCTACGAAATGGTATGGAGCAATCCGAACATTGGAAAAGGCTATATGAACACAATTTTCTACGTAATTGTCGGTACGGCAATAAATCTTCTGTTAACCAGCATGGGTGCTTATGTACTCTCGAGAAAAGGTTTTTACCTTCGTCGTATTTTAACCATGGGAGTGGTTTTTACAATGTATTTTTCAGGAGGTCTTATACCTTTTTATCTTACAGTTAAGGGTTTTGGACTTTATGATTCCCGTCTTGCACTTATTTTACCGGTGGCTATCAACACGTGGAATTTGATAGTAATGCGTACTTCCATGGCCCAGATACCGGCCAGTCTTGAGGAAGCAGCCAAAATCGACGGTGCCAACGACTTTGGAATTTTATTCCGCATTTTTATACCTGTAATTAAAAGTACTATGGCAGTAATTATACTATTTTACGCAGTTCAACATTGGAATTCCTGGTTTAATGCCATGATTTTTCTGCGTGAACGGGGAAAGTATCCTCTGCAGCTTTTCTTACGTGAAATACTGCTGAGCGGCAGTATGATGGATGTAACGGCGGCGGGCGGAGAAGACGTGAATAATGCACTTACTCTCAGCTTGTTGAAATACTGTACCATAGTAGTTTCTACATTACCTATTTTGCTTATTTATCCGTTTTTACAAAAATATTTTGCCAAGGGAGTTATGATTGGCTCTGTAAAGGAGTAAAGTAATGAAACTTACAAAGAAGATAGCATATTCTTTTCCATATCCGGAGCAAACCTACGAAGGCCCGGTTCCTGTGAGCCGGCAGCCGGATTTGGAACCATATGCCGGAGGTATTCGTTTTGAAAATCCATTCTCCCTGGAGGAACAGCCGCTGCAGGCATTGGGACTGCTGGACGTAACAAAACCTCCTTTCAACGCGGATAACACAGGTGTCCTGGACAGCACTGCCGCACTGAATGAAGCCCTTGCCGCCGCACAGCGTTATCAGCTTGTATGCTATATTCCACTGGGAACTTATACCGTAACCGATACTCTTTATGCACAGCAATATATTTGGTGGGAAGGTTATCCTTACGATGAATACCGCACTGTGCCGCGTATGTTTCCGGTGGTTATTACGGGACAAAGAAATTTTGATGCCAATGGAGAAACTCTGAGGCCCAAAATAGTTTTGGCTCCGAATACCGAACGTTTTACCTATACTGAAACACATAGACCTGTAATTGATGTTTTCTTTGGACACAGCTCGGAGAACAATGCTGCTCCGGCCAGCATTATGAACATGGTGACAGGACTGCACATAGTAATCGGTGAGGGAAACCATGGCGCCATCGGCATACGGTGCTATGCCGCCCAGGGAGCAGCTGTTGAGGACTGCGTTATTGATGTGGGCGATGGCTGGTGCGGAATCTGGGGCTGTGCCGGCAACGGCGGAAGTCATGCTCAGAATATTATCAGGGGCGGCAGTATAGGTATTGATATATCCAAAGGTACTCCAGGCTCATCAATGTCCGGTTTTGTGTTTGATCATCAGAGGAATCATGCCATTGTAGCCGGCGCCAAACAGGGTGTGGAATTTGTCGGCTGCAGAATTCTTACAGACTCACCCAGACCCCCGGTGGTTTCATATGGCGGTACATACATGTTTATCCAGCAGGGACAGCTTGCCATGATAGACAGTACCATTGAATTTGACAACCCTCCGAAGCAGGGAGAGATTCAAGCGGCGGTAAGCAGCCGTGAAAGTGTCTATCTGCGTAATGTATATGTAAAAAATGCATCTCATGCGGTATGCAATCCGGACGGAACAAAGCTGGAGGCAAATCCGGCCGGGTGGTGCAAGGTAGAGGAATTTGCCCATGGTATTGATTCAATGCCTGATCATGGAGGCATTTATACAGCACCGGTGTATGTGGACCGAAAAAAACTTGACATTTATACCTACACAAAAACGGTACAAAAAGCTGAACCACCTAAAAACCTTATGGAAAAGCATCTTTACCATCTGCCGCTCTGGCAGGATGTACTGCAGTGGGATGTTAAAAGATGTCATGGTGCTGCCGGTGACGGTATCGGGGATGATACCGATGCATTGCAGGCTGCAATTGATGCAGGTGATACGGTGTTTTTGCCCAAAGGCTATTATCGGATAACAAGAACACTGAAACTGCGTGCCAATACACGCTTAATAGGAGTGGCGCAAAATCTTTCACAAATTATAGTCACTCAAAAGCCTGAAGGTATTTTTGGTCAGGCCAATGAACCCATACCGGCTCTGGATACGCCTGATACTGCAAATGCAGAGCTGATTCTGGCTTATTGCGGTCTGGTAACCGCGAGAGAATTACCCATGGTATATGCATTGCACTGGCGTGTAGGAGGCAATTCTGTCCTGCGTAATTTTACGTTTTATATGGACCCCGCATATCGCATTACATGGATTACAAAAGACAGGCATCATCCATGGATTATTGTAAGCGACAATGGCGGAGGACGCTGGTACAATTTCTGGTGTGATATAACACAGGGCGGAGAAGGTTACCGCATATTGCGTATAGAGGGCACCAAAAACCCATTCAGCATTTATGCCTGTAACCCTGAGCATTCACGCTCCGAATATGAAATGGAAATTATTAATGCAAGCAATGTGCGGATATATAATCTAAAGAGCGAATGTAATACTCCCAATGTGCTGATACGTGATTCAGACAACATTGCCATATTTGGCAGCGGGGGAGATGCATCCACTTATCCGGGAGGTTCGCTGTATCATATTGAAAATAGTACCAATGTTACCATAGCGCTGATGAACGACTACCGTATAAACTTTACCGGACACGGTCCGGGATATTTCAGCGGAACATGGTATCCGGCCGGAGACTGGCATATGCTCACCGAAACAACACCCGAGGGAAACATAATTACCACTCCTGGATGGGAACGCCCTTGTCTGTATAAGATCGGGGAATTAAAGGATTAACGTTGATGAAAATTCGGCTCATGGAGGTCAATATGGTTGATAAAATTTTACAGTATATCTATCCGGCGGCAGAATTTATTTGGGCGGATGAAGAGAAGCCTTCAACCAACAGCTACTATCTGTTTCGCAGGGAGTTTGCTTCAGAAGGTTTTCATCCGCCGTTTACCCTGCATGTTTCGGCAATAAAAAAATACCGGCTGTACCTTAATGGACAGCTGATCGGACAGGGACCGCCACCGGCAGCACCATATGCCAACATTTTGGACAGCTACACGGTAGAGGATTTTATTTCGGCAGACCGGCAGAACTGCCTGGCTGCCGAGGTTCAAAACATGAACGGCAGCCAGGATGCATTCTTTATTGCATGGATTACAGATGCGCATAACAAGGTGCTGCTCTCCAGCGGCAAAGAAGGCTGGCATGTTTTACGTGCTCCCATGTGGAGCTGCGACACACAGTATGACCGACAAAACAGCAATGTAAGCTACCAGGAGCAATACGATGCACGGCTCTGTCCCGAAGGCTGGACGCTGCCTGGCTTTGACGACAGCTATTGGAATAAGGTAAAAACAGCAGCACCTTTGCCCTTGATAAAACGTGATATTCCGTTTCTGCCTGAGGAAAAAGTTTATGCCCATTCCATATGTTATGTGGAAGAGGCACTGTCGCTTGAAAACCGTGTCCGCAGCCAGGATCTCAGCGTAGCGCTTTCATTGGCTGGAAAACCTGTGGAGAACAGCCTGGTTGAGTCCCCTGAGAATTTGCTGGGGGAAAGCGGATTTTCATGTTTTGGCAGCAGCACAGCCCACCAAACCCATACCTTTTTATTGGATGGATATTACGATCCCTGTATTGTGATAGACTTTGGAAAGGTGATGACGGGATACATTGAATTTGATATGGAAGGCCCCGGCGGGGCCATGGTAGATGTTGGATATGCCGAACGCCTGGTAGACGGGCATTTCGTAAACAGTATTGAAACCCTTCATTGCTCCGGCCGGTATATATTGAGAAAAGGCAGACAGCAATTCCGTTTTTTTGCATGGGAATCCTTTAGATTTGTCAAACTTCGCTTCAGGGACTGCTTTAGTCCCATAACGGTATATTCACTGCACGCATTAAGCCGCACATATCCATATCAGCTGAGGGGCTCCTTTAAAAGCGGAGATGCCCGGTTGGACAAATTATTCAGTATATGCAGGCATACACTGAGATTGTGCAGCAACGATTATATTATGGACACACCATGGCGTGAACAAAGCCAATGGTGCGGCGATACCTGCGCAGTGCTGCTGGGAGGCATTTACGCCTGTTTCGGCGACACAAAACTTCCGGGTAAATTTTTGCATCAGACGGGGTTGGTTCAATTACCTCACGGACTTATAAAATTTACCACTCAAAGCTGGGATAACGGGGACTGGCGAGCATCTACAGTAGATTACTCCTTATGGTGGGCAGACGCATTATGGAACCATTATGAATATACAGGAGATATGGCATGGATACACCGGTACTGGCCTCATGTATGCAAACTTGCGTATGCCCTTGCAGACCAGCTGGATGAACATGGCTTGCTGGGCAATTTGCCGTATAAGGCATTCATTGACTGGGCACTTATTGATGGCGTAGACTGGATGAAAAGTTATGTTGCCGGCGAAAATGCTTTCTTAAATGCTCAATTTTATGGGGTGGCAGATAAAATGATCAGGATGGCAGAGCTGATGAATGACACACATATGTCAGGAGTACTTCAAAATATACGTGGAGGTATAAAGGCAGCCTTTAATTCCAGATTCTTTGACAGTGAGAAGGGCTGCTATGTGGATGCCAATTTTAATGGACGCTTGTCCTTACGTGTAAGTGAGCATTCAAACATGGCTGCCATACTTTGGGGTCTTTGTACGGGAGATGAGGCGGAGGCTGTCATTAATCACTTATTTGTAGAAAAGAAACAGGAATTTACCATGGCAGAACCTTTTGCAACCGCATTTACTCTCAGGGCGCTTGATCTTGCCGGCCATTACGACCTTGCGTACAAAATTATCCATGAACGCTGGTGTGCGTGGATGGTCGACAAGGGTGCAGCATCCACATTTGAGGAATGGGGAATGAACGGAAGCTGGAGGCTTGGCTATTATACCAGTGTTATGCGTTCCATATCCCATGCATGGTCTGCGGGACCTGCCCAGTTTATGATACAAAATACCATCGGCCTGCAAATAATGGAGCCCGGCTGTGTGAAGATAAAGCTTAAACCTAAAGATATCGGCACCGACTACCGCATAGAATGTCCCATACCGCAGGGTAATATTGCAGTGAAGTGGGAAAATGGAAGAGTCACTATAAATGCCCCGGAAGGCGTAGAGATAATCGGTTAATTATGCAATAACTTCAGGCTATTAAAATTATTAAAAAAATAAATACAACGGAGACTGACAATGAACCAAAAAAACAAAGAACTGCTGCTGGCGTTTGCCGATCCCAAAACCCTGATACCCGATAATACGGTTCCGCTATTTGATACCTGGATAAGGGATACACACATTACCCTGGCCGAAGATGGGTACTATTATTGTACCGGTACCACCAGAGCCAAAGGTGAAGAGGCTGCGTTCAGGTGGAATGATGGTATTCAGCTCTGGCGTTCGGAAGACCTGAAGGTCTGGGAGAGTATGGGCCTGGTTTGGAGCTTTGAAAAGGACGGTACCTGGCAAAACAAATTCTATGTCAAGCACGGCAATTGGAGTGAGGAATCCCGGAATACAGGCTGCAGGGCGTTATATGCTCCGGAGATTTATCATATAAACGGAAATTTTTATATAACGGCAAGCATAAACTGGGAACCTCAAAACGAAGGGGAAGAGGGCAGCTGTACCTTTTTACTGAAAAGTGTGACAGGAAGGGCCGAGGGACCATATGTGGATGTATGTAACGGCCCGTTGACAAAGCGCATAGACTCAAGTATTTTTACTGATGACAATGGCGATGTATATTATGTATGGCAGGATGGCCGTATTGCAAAGCTGAAAAAGGATATGTCGGGATTCGCTGAGGATCCCCGCAGAGTGATCCAGCAGCATTTTGACCCCGAACCCTATTGCGAGGGAGTATTTATTTTCAAGTATAATAACAAATATCACATGGCTCTGGCAATATGGACAATGCTGGAGAACGGCCAGGCGGGATACTTCCCGGGAAGCGTCCGGCAAAAGCTCAGCTATGATTGTGTCATAGCCACGGCAGATAATATCTACGGACCATATGGTGAAAGATATACGTCAATTACAGGAGGAGGCCATAACAGCTTTTTTACAGGAAAAGATGGTACATTTTATGCCACCATGTTTGGAAATCCGGTTAATGACAGCTTTGCACCTTTTTATGCCAGACCCGCAGTTATTCCCATGGAATGGGAAAATGGCAGGCTGTATCCTAAAAGATAAAATATAATTAAGACAGGGGATGATAACAATACTTAAAAATACAGTAATAAAAGTTAACGGCGCAAAAAAGGCGGATAATGAAATAAACCCGTACATATTTTCACATTTCATCGAGGATATACGGGATTTTATGGATGGCATGCTGGCATATGTTCTGAAGGATATGGACTTTGAGGAAGAAGACATATGCCATAGAGGTGTTTCAGGATCCTGGTATCCCGTAACCAACGGCAAAAATACAAAGTATGCACTGGAACCTGCGGCTTATCTTCACTCGGGCAACAGCCAGAAAATCAGCATGATCAGCGATGATTGCGCTTACTCGGGAATTGCTCAGAGAATTTCGGTAAAAGGAAATGTTGAATACAGTATTAAAATGTATGCCAGATCCTCTCCCGAGCTGAACAATATTAATATTGAAATATTTGATTGTGAAAAAAATAAAAGGCTTGCAGGAACTGTAGTTCAGCTGCCCTGCCATGACTGGCAGGAATGTGAATGCAGACTGGAAATATCAGAAGACTGCAGTAATGCCGAATTCAGGGTTGGCGTGAACTCGGCGGAATATCCGTGGCGGGATTCGGTATCCACCGGTATGCTTTGGATTGATCACGTATCAATGCTTCCTGCCGACAATGTGGCATATGTAAAAAAAGAGGTGTATGAATACATCGAAGCCTTAAATCCGCGTATGCTCCGCTTCGGAGGGAACGTAATAAGCGCATATCACTGGCAATACGGAGTCGGGCCCTTTTACCAGAGACCGAACATGTACAATGAAGCATGGGGAGGCATGTCCAACAAGTATTTCGGCACCGATGAATTTATTGAATTGTGCAGGAAGCTGGATGCAGAACCTATGATATGTATCAATGCAGGATCGGGAACACCCGAAGAAGCTGTGCAATGGATAGAGTACTGCAACGGAGCCAGCAATACTCCTATGGGAGCCCTCAGAGCCAAGAACGGACACGTGGAACCTTACAATGTGCAATATTGGCAGGTAGGAAATGAAATATTCGGGGAATGGCAGGTTGGACACTGCAACGCCGAAGAATACGGAAAAAGGTGTGCTGAGTTCTCCAGGGCAATGAAAAAAGCCGACCCCGGTATACTGCTGATAGGCTGCGGGGATGTGGTACCTGAATGGAACGGTACCTTGCTTGAAAAAGCAGGAGAATATCTTGATTTTGTGGCAATACACATATACCACGGTTATGGGCGGTTGGGCATGGACAAGAGCTCAAGTGATGAAGAGAAATTTAAAGCCATTGTTTCCTTCCCGGAGGTAACACGGCATATTCTTGGCGCTACAACAGATATTATAAACAGCAATCCGAAGTATCGGCATATCAAATATGCCATAACGGAATATAACACAATGTATCTGCCCAATACAGTCCGTAAAGGTTTGCCGGATGAACATACGCTTGAGGCAGGGGTGGCTGTGGCGGCAAATCTGAATGAGTTTATAAGAAACAGCGGCATGGTGGCCATAACTAATTTTTCCGATTTGGTGAACGGCTGGACCGGAGGCTGCATCAGGGTCGGAGACAGCTGTTCGGACCAATCGAAGGGAAGAGTACCCGGATGGAGCGGAAAGGACACTGTTGTTTACGGCACTCCCGCTTATTATATTTTACAGATATATGCCCAAAAAGATATTGCTTATATGGTTGACTCAGATATTAATTGCGAAAAATATTCAGTAGAGGTCAAAGGTAACAATATGGAATTGATAGACCTGCCAATAATTGATTCTGTGGCCTGTCTGAACAGAGCTGGAACCATACTGACACTGTTTGCGGCTAACAGGAGTCTTGAGGATGTGGAGGTCCATATTGAACTGGAGGGTTTTAACTCCGGTAAAGAGGTTGAAATGTGGGAATTGACAGGAGAGCATTACAGAGACATCAACCATGCCCTGGATACCGGAAGGATCAAGCCAAAAACAAGCAAGGCGGAAGGCTCGCATTTTGTGCTTAAGGCCCATTCGGTATACGCAATTGATTTTAAAATACTGCTATGAATGGACCCCTTTTCTGAAATCACTGGGAGGCAGCCCCGTGGAGTTTTTAAAAACACGGCTGAAATAAAG
>JAEWMS010000039.1 GCA_023393115.1 Bacillota bacterium | reverse complement strand
AGTGCGCTCAAATTCCACAAAATCATAAATTTATAACCGAAAAATCAACAATTTACCAACAATAAATATCAGAGAACAAGAAAGGAGCATCGCTTACTACTTTTTAGTAGTTTTGCGACACCCCCTTCCAACCTGCTATGCTATTCGGAAATCTGCAGAATTAAGTATTTGAGGCTTTGGTATTAAGCTAAATGAATTTTAGTATACTGCTCTGTTCTTTTAATACCTTGGGCTTTGGGACATACCTTGGCTCCCCGACAGGAATCACACTCAGAAGCCTCAAGTCCTTCTGAACCCCGAGAAGCTCCTTTATTCTATCCTCTGCAATTACCGGATCATTCATCCAGCATGCTCCATAGCCCTTCTCGGAGACAGCCAGCAGCAGATTCTGAATTGCTGCACCAATGGAAAGAACATCATAATAGCCCAGTTTATCAATCATGCCACGATAATCGTAGCCCTTTTCGTAAAAGGCTTCAACGGCTTTTTCATCATAAAATTGTGTTTTATCCATGAAAACAAAAATTACAAGAGGCGCATTTCTGAAAAAGCTTACCGCTTTTTCTCTTGAATGGAGAAATTGAGGTGTCGCTCCGGAATAGCCATTTCCGTAAAAATTACTAGCCCCTTCCGCCACTGCGTCGCCTAGCTTGAGTATAAGTTCTTTATTGTCAACTGCGATAAAGTACCAGCATTGACTGTCGCACCCACTGGGAGCATTTACTGCACAGGATATGAAATATTCAACCAACTCTCTTGGAACGGGTTTATCAGTAAATTTTCTGATACTTCTTCTTTCTATTGCCAGTTCTAAAAAATCATTTTTCATATAATTCTCCTTATAGAACATAATATAGCCAAATTAAGTAAACCCCAAATGTCGGTATCAGGGTTTTGAATTGACAGAGTACTTACATAAATTATACCAGATTGGGAATCAAAATAGATAATACTACTAATACTTGTAGATAAATTCATCTGCCATATTCAAAAAAATAGTTGTATGAAACATATTGCATTTGTACAAATTATACAAAAATAAACATTGTTTTTAGTACATAATATGTATATAATACTAAGAATACTTCATGATACCATATTAGTGTAACCGGTTGCGCAAAGTAATAAAAGAGCAGCCAATTTTTTTTAGAAGTTGTGCAACCGGTAGCGCAAATAAATGAATTTCTTTACTATTATTGATTCTTCATAGTGCATACTAATCATACAAAAACATATTCAATAATTCCTGTACAGGGGAATGGAGGATTAAATGGATTCAATACCAAAGAAAATGACAATAAAAGAAATTGCTGAAATTGCCGGTGTTTCAAAGTCCACTGTATCAAGAGCAATCGATGGAAATCCCAGAATTAGCGACGAAACAAGAAGGAAAATTTTCGATATTATTGAGAAGTATGGCTATAATCCAAACACAGCAGCAAGAAATCTGGCAAGAAACAAAACACATGCGATAGGAATAGTTTTACCCCATGGAGAGTCCGGAATTTATGCAACAACATTTTTCCAGGAAGCTTTAAAAGGGATATGTAATATGGTCTCAAACAACAATTACGACGTCCTGATAACCTCGGGAAATCCATCGGAACCTGAGGCGATAAAGAGGCTTATTAGCACATCAAGAGTAGATGGAATAATTTTGCTTAGATCGAAGCTGAGAGACACAAATATTGAACTACTGCTTAAAAGCAATTTTCCATTCGTTCTTATAGGAAGCTGTAAGGAATACAATGATATTCACAATATTGACAATGATAATGTCAGCGCAGCGTTTGCACTAACCGAACATATTATTAATAACGGGAAAAGAAAAATTGCATTCATTGGAGGCGTTGAGACCTCAGTTGTAACAATAAACCGTTTGAGTGGATATAGGGAAAAAATGCAGGATGTAGGTTGTAAGCAACTTGATAAATATATATGTCTTGGTTCGTTCACCGAGCAGCATGGCTATGATTCCATGAAGAGGCTTATGACACTTAAGGATAGACCGGATGGAGTAATTGCTGCGGATGATACCATGTGTATGGGGGCTATGAGGTATCTAGAGGAAGTAGGGGCAAAGGTGCCAGAGGAAATGGCTGTTGCATGCTTTAATGACAGCGCATATACCAGGTTTTCCAGGCCATCAATAACAACAATCACTGTGGACTCATATCAACTGGGTTCTTCTGCTGCCGAGACTCTGTTGGGAATATTAAATAATAAGGAAGTCGAACCAGGTTGCAAATACATTGATTATAAAATACTTGAAAGAGAATCGACAGCAGCTATTTAATGGGTTAGTCTGCAGATGGCCCATTCAAATAAAAAAAGCTTAGGGAGGAATAAAAATTATGAAGTCAAGAAAGATTTTAGGTCTTGTTGTTGCATTAGCTATGATGACCGGCGCCTTTGCAGGTTGTGGTTCAAATGCATCAACAACTGATACCAGTACAGCAGCAGAAAGTTCAACAGCGGCAGAAACTTCAGTAACAGCTTCAAGTACTGACGCCCCCAAAAAAGGTGGGGAAATATATTACTTAAACTTTAAGCCTGAAATTGTAGAAGTATATAAGGAAATTGCCAAAGTATACGAGGAAGAAACAGGTGTAAAGCTTAGAGTAGAAACTGCTGCATCCGGTACATACGAACAGGTTTTGAAATCCGAAGTGGAAAAATCCGATCCACCTGTACTTTTCCAGATCAATGGTCCGAAGGGTTATTCAAGATGGACAAATTACTGTGCTGATTTAAAAGATACCGAAATTTATAAGCATCTGACTGATAAGAATCTTGCAGTTACAGTTGATGGCGGAGTTTATGGAATACCATACGTTGTTGAAGGTTATGGAATTATATATAACAACGCTATAATGAACAAGTATTTTGCGTTGTCAAACAAGGCTACTGATATTAAGAGTACTGAAGAAATCAATTCTTTCGAAAAGTTAAAGGCAGTAGTTGAAGATATGACCAAGAACAAGGGTGCACTTGGAATCAAAGGTGTGTTTGCGAGCACATCCTTAAAACCGGGTGAAGACTGGCGTTGGCAGACTCACCTTGCAAACGTTCCGGTATTCTATGAATTCAAGAATAATAATATAGATTTGACCGGTGAAGCTACAAATACAATCACTTTCCAATATGCTGAAAACTATAAGAATATTTTTGATTTGTATATTAACAATTCAACTATTGCGCCTAAGTTGCTTGGAACTAAACAAGTTACAGATTCTATGACCGAATTTGCACTTGGTCAGGCTGCTATGGTTCAGAACGGAAACTGGGCATGGGGTCAGGTTAAGGATGTAAAAGGAAACGTAGTTAAGCCTGAAGATATCAAATTCCTTCCAATATACACAGGTGTGGAAGGTGAAGAAAATCAAGGTATTTGCTCTGGTACAGAAAACTTTTTATGTATAAATAAGAAAGCAGATCCTGAAAAGCAGAAGTTGGCAGCTGACTTTTTTTACTGGCTGTACTCAAGCCCTAAGGGTAAGGATTTTGTAACTAATAAACTGGGCTTCATAGCTCCATTTGATACTTTTGCTGATAATGAAAAGCCAGCTGATCCACTGGCAAAAGAAGTACTTAGCTGGATGAGCAAAGAGGGTGCTACAAATGTAGCCTGGAACTTTACTGCATTCCCGAATCAAACCTTTAAAGACAAATTTGGAGCGGCATTGCTTCAATATGCACAAGGTAAAAAGAAGTGGGATGATGTTAAGACTCAGGTCGTCAATGACTGGAAAGTCGAAAGCGCTAAGTAAAATTCCAATGTAAAAAAGTAATTACTAGTAAAATTAAACTGTCCGGAGTATGGGCAGTTTAATTTTACCAAAATTCAAGCAGGTTTGGCTGATTTAAACAAATAAGTTGTATATAAACCCATGTGCCCAAAGCTTAAAAGAGGCTCTGAACTTTTAAACAGCACATTGGGGAACATGGAGGTTATATGGAAAAAAATTTAAAAAAATATTTTGCATTTTTCGCTTTACCTACATTAATAGCATTTACAATAGCATTTTTAGTTCCTTTTATTATGGGAGTGTACCTGTCCTTTACGAAGTTCGATACAATATCCGAGACTACCTGGGTTGGATTCTCAAATTTCGGGAAGGCGTTTGGAGAAGGGTCTGATTTTCTTAGTGCAATAATATTTACATCAAAGTTTGCTGTGGTTTCGGTTATTACGATAAATATTCTGGCATTTGTTCTGGCACTGCTTTTGACAAGAGGCATAAGCGGTACGAATTTATTCAGAACGGTATTTTTCATGCCGAACCTCATCGGGGGTATTGTTTTAGGGTATATCTGGCAGATAGTAATCAACGGATTTCTGGCATACTTTTTTGGTGTTGATATTACCTTTGATGCAAAGTATGGTTTTTGGGGACTTATATTAGTAATGGGCTGGCAGCTGGGCGGCTATATGATGATAATATATATAGCCGGTTTACAAAGCATTCCTGAGGAGTTGGTAGAGGCGGCGAAAATTGATGGGGCTTCTTCGTTGCAATTACTATTCCGTATTACTATTCCACTGGTTATGCCGGCGATTACCATATGCACTTTCATAACACTTACTAATTCCTATAAATTGTTTGACCAAAACCTGTCTTTGACAGCAGGCGCTCCAGAGTATTCTACTCAAATGATGGCATTGGATATATTCAGAACATTTTATTCGGGAAATGTTGGTTATGGGGGAGTAGGACAGGCGAAAGCCGTTATATTCTTCATAATGATAGCTATTATCGGCTTTACTCAGCTGCGTTTGACAAGAAGTAGGGAGGTGGAGCAATAATGGAAAATAGAGCGAAAATTATCAATAGCACTTTGACAACATTATTTTCTTTTGTATCTTTAATTTGGCTGTTCCCTATATTTCTTGTACTGATGAACTCCTTCAAGGGTCAATTCTTCATATCGGACCAACCGTTTAAGTTCCCTACGGTAGAGACGTATGTAAAGCTTGAAAATTACTTTAACGGTAATGAGCAGATTGGTTTTATAAGCGCTTTTTTCAACTCTATGAGAGTCACTGTTCTTTCTGTAATAGCAATTATTTTATTTACCTCAATGGCATCCTGGTATATTACACGGGTTAAAAATAGCCTTAATAATATGATTTTTAATGTGATAATCGCAAGTATGATAGTTCCATTCCAAATGGTAATGTATCCAATGTCTAAGGTGGCAAACGTATTACATCTTGATAATCCATGGGGGCTTGTCGTATTATATCTGGGCTTTGGTGCCGGGCAGGCAGTATTCATGTTTTCAGGCTTTATTAAAGGAATCCCTCTTGAGATAGAAGAGGCGGCTACAATAGACGGTTGTAACCCGATACAGTTATTCTTTAGGGTAGTTTTCCCAATTTTAAAACCTATATCTATCACTATCTGTATCTTAAATGTAATGTGGATATGGAATGACTTTTTACTACCTTACCTCGTATTGGTTGATACAAGGACAATACCTATGGCAATACAGTATCTTCAGGGAGGGTATGGCTCAAAAGATATGGGTGCCCTAATGGCTATGCTTATACTGGCCATTATACCGATAGTACTATTCTATGTTTTGTGTCAGAAACACATAATTAAAGGTGTAATGGCCGGTTCAGTAAAGGGTTAGCCATAGAATACCAGGCTATATTACAGAAAAATCATCAGGGAGATATATATATGTTTAAAAGGTTGTTTGCAATTGATAATTGGAATATCGTTGAAAATAATATTCACATAGAAGATATGAGGCTCTCGGAAAGCATTATGTCCATGGGAAATGGATATATGGGGATGAGGGGAAACTTTGAAGAAAAATATTCAGGAGATACCCATGCCGGAACCTATATTGCCGGGGTATGGTTTCCTGATAAAACCCGGGTAGGATGGTGGAAAAACGGTTATCCCGAATATTTTGGAAAAGTAGTAAACTCAGCCGACTTTATCGGTATAGATGTTCAAATTAATGGTTACGAGATTAATTTGGCAAATAACGAAATTCTCGACTTCCATAGAGAGCTGGATATGAAAAACTCTGTTTTGTACAGGAGTTTTACAGTAAACACGCCCTATGGACGGGTCAGTGTTAAAACTGAGAGATTTCTCAGCATAAATCAGCTTGAGGTTTGTGCCATAAAATATATGATTTGTCCCTTGGACGATGATATGACAATCAGTCTTACACCGTATATGAACGGGGATGTCCACAACGAGGACTCTAACTACCAGGAGAAGTTCTGGGAAGAAGTTGCAAGAAAATCAAAATCTCTGGAAGCAAGCCTTATAATTAGGACAAAGGAAAATCCCTTCGGAGCACCCAGATTTACATCGTGTACAGCTATGAAAGTAATTCCCTATGGGGCAGTTATGGATTGCCGCTCAGAGGAAAGAGACAATTATGTGTCCTCTGTAATTGTTTTAGAGGGTAAAAAAGGACAATGGGTCGGTATCGATAAATTTATTGCTCTGACCAACACCAGAAAGCTTGAAGAGAATGAGCTTGAGATCAGGGCTGAGGAGTTGGTAATTGCCGCTTCACAGACCGGCTATGAGTGCTTAAAGGCAGCCCACAGCATCCAATGGAACCAAAGATGGGATAAGGCTGATGTTGAGATAGCGGGTGACACCGAGGCCCAGCAGGGTATACGCTTTAATATTTACCAGCTTTTTTCCACATATTACGGCGACGACTGTACTTTGAACTTCGGGCCCAAGGGCTTTACCGGAGAGAAATACGGAGGGGCTACCTATTGGGATACCGAGGCTTTTGTGTTTCCAATGTATCTGGCAATAGCTCCTGAAGAAATAACAAAAAATTTATTGATATACAGGCATAAACAACTGGAAGGTGCTTTTGAAAATGCACGAAGAATCTGTATGAAGGGCGCACTATATCCAATGGTCACCTTTACAGGAGTTGAGTGCCACAACGAATGGGAAATAACCTTTGAAGAGATACACAGAAACGCTGCCATAGCTTTTGCAATTTACCAATATGTAAGCTATACCGGGGATAAAAGTTATATAGCAGAGTACGGGATAGATGTGCTTATAGAGATTTCAAGATTTTGGGCAAGCCGTGTCCATTACAGCGAAAGAAAGGGCCTGTACATGATACATGGTGTTACAGGACCAAATGAGTATGAAAATAATGTTAGTAATAACTGGTATACAAACCGTATGGCGGTCTGGTGCCTTGAATATACGCTGGAGTGCATCACTTATCTCAGAGAAATAGGACTGACCCAAAAGCTTGAGGAGCGTTCTCTATGTGCCTTTGAAGAAGAAAAGTGGAGAGATATAACACAAAATATGTATTTGCCATATGATAAGGAACTTCAGGTATTTGTTCAGCATGACACCTTTATGGACAAAGAACTTAAGCCGGCAGAAGCAATTCCTGCCGGAGAAAGGCCAATTAACCAGCACTGGTCCTGGGACAGAATATTACGTTCCTGCTATATCAAACAGGCAGATGTACTGCAGGGTTTATACTTTCTGGGGCACCTATATGATCGTAACACCAAGCTGAGGAACTTTATGTTTTATGAGCCTATGACGGTGCATGAATCGAGCCTTTCTCCTTGTGTCCACTCTATTTTGGCCGCCGAGCTGGGCATTGAAGACAAGGCTGTAGAGATGTATAAGAGGACAGCCAGACTTGATCTGGACAACTATAATAATGATACACAGGACGGTCTACATATAACCTCCATGGGGGGGAGCTGGCTTGCAATTGTCCAGGGCTTTGCAGGAATGAGAACAGCCGGCGGAGTACTGGAATTCAACCCGTTCCTGCCAGGCAACTGGGAAAGCTATTCCTTTAAAGTAAATTACAGAGGAAGGCTGTTGAAAGTTTTCGTTGGTAAAGAAAACATAAAAATAACACTTGAATCCGGTGAACCTCTGGAAATTACTTTAAGGGGTAAAGAGTATCTTCTTTGTGACACATTGGTAAAGGATATTGAACTCGTATAAAAATACGGCAGCACAGTATTGGAAAGAGGATTGGGATGTATAATATTTACAATATAGAAGGATATATTTTTGATCTTGATGGTGTTGTAGTAGACACTGCAAAATATCATTATCTCGCATGGAAGCGTTTGGCTGCCGAATTCGGCTATAACTTAACTCCGAAGGATAATGAGCAGTTCAAGGGGGTAAGCCGTTTGGCCTGCATGGAGCGACTTTCTCAAATGTCGGGAATTAAATTTACAGAAGAGGAAAAGCTCAGGTTAGCTGACAGGAAAAACGGTTGGTATATAGATTACATCAAGGGTATGAAGAAAGATGAGGTTTTGCCTGGTATCGTGGAATTTATTTCGGAAATCCGGAAGACTGGAGGACGAACTGCACTTGCTTCAGCCAGCAAGAATGCCGATTTGGTTTTGGAGAGGCTGGAATTGAGGGAGTACTTTGATAAAGTTGTGGACGGAAACAATATACAAAAGTCCAAGCCCGATCCGCAGGTTTTTTTGCAGGCTGCCAAGGAGTTGGGCATTCAACCTGACAAATGTCTTGTCTTTGAGGATGCGCAGGCAGGTGTTGATGCTGCAAAGAGTGCAGGCATGCTGGCAGTTGGAATATCTGAACCGGACAAACTATTAATAGGGGCCGACATTATAAAGCCAGGCTTTGAGGGATTGACACTGTCACGACTCCTAAAGGAATTAAGTTATAATTTAGCGGTTAGAAGTTTTTAGTTGGCAGGTTGACGATAGTTTTTTGAATATTAAGAAATTAGCAGTGTGCAGTATGACGTATGAGCCCGGGAAAGCATTTTCTCGGGCTTTTCTGGCTTTAATGACCTTGACATATAAGTTCAGCAATTCTACAATTGCATTAAAGAGAAGTTGGGGAAATGTTTGATAATGCACAATATAACTTATAAGCAAGGATTTGTTAAATAAAAGAGAAGAGGAAGCTTTTATGAGAAAACGGGCATCTGAAGATGACTGGAGGAGGCTGGACAATACAGCTAATGTTTTTCCTGTTATAGCTAATAAAAATTACAGTAGTGTATATAGAATTTCGGTAAGACTGTTTGAAGCCATAGTTGAGGAGACTCTTCAAGAGGCACTTAATAATACCATGCCATGGTTTTCTTCCTTTAATGTAAAACTAAAGAAAGGTGTATTCTGGCATTATTTTGAAAATAATAAGAAACAACCGATGGTTGAGAGAGAACAGACCTATCCTTGCGCATATATAGACCCGAATACCAATAATCAGTTTCTTTTTAAGGTAACTTACTTCGGTACCCGTATTAATCTTGAAGTTTTTCATGCTATTACAGATGGAACCGGAGCACTTAATTTTCTTAAAGCCCTGACTTACAATTATATAAAACTTGCATATGGCGAATGGCTCTCAAAAGATGTTATTGATATGCCCATTGTTGATGTTGTATCAGATGTTGAAGACAGTTACCATAAGAACTACAGAAAACTTACCTATAAGAAAATGAAAACCAAAAGTGCTTATAAATTAAAGGGAGAAAAGCTTCCAATTCTTACGATGAGTGTTATCCATGGGACAGTTCCTGCTAAGGAAATACTTGAACTTTGTAGAACTAAGGGCGTAAGTCTTACTCAATACATATCAACACTGATAATATGGTGTATTTATAAGGAATACCTGAATGAACAGCCGTATAAAAAACCTATACAGATAAATATACCTGTTAACTTGAGACATTTTTTCAACTCAACCACAGAAATGAATTTTTTCTCGTATATTAATGTGGGAATTACAATAAACAAGGACAAATATACTTTTGATGAGATGCTTGAAATAACAAGGGATCAGTTCCGGGAGCAGCTGACGGTAGAGAACATGACACAGACCATTTCAGATAACGTGGCTACCGAGAGGAATATTTTAGTAAGGGTAGCTCCTCTGCCTGTAAAAAATGTAGGAGTTAGAATAGCCTATTTAGGCTCGGGAAAAACAAACTCCTTTGTACTTTCTAATTTGGGAAGAATTGATGTATTGGAGGAATTCAGAGAATATATTGATAAATTCGAAGTATTACTTAGTGTATCAAAATCTGAACCAATAAAGTGCGGGGTATGTTCCTTTGAAGACAAACTGGTTTTTTCTTTTACCTCGATGCTCAGGGAGGTGTACCTTCAAAGGGCATTCTTCAGGCATTTGTCACAACAGGGTATAGATGTAACAATAGATACTAATGGAGTAGGCCTATGAAAAAATGCAAAAGGTGCAATATAAAAGTCAATGAAAATACAGATAGCTGTCCGTTATGCCGAACCATACTCACAAGTATAAGCGAGGCTGATTATAAGCCCACATATCCTGAGATAAAGCTTAACCCGCACAAATATAACATAATTAAAAGAACCTTTATATTTATATCAATTCTATCTGGTATTACAACCGCAATTACAAATTATCTCACCTATAACGGAGTTATGTGGTCGGTGATATCAATAGCTGCAATAATATACTTCTGGGTAATAATGGAATATTCTATAAGAAGAAATACTAATATAGCCTCTAAAATACTGGTTCAGGTATTGGGTGCAGCGATCCTTACAGCAATAATGGATTATTCCATAGGCTATTCCGGGTGGTCTGTAAATCATGTTATTCCTGAGATTATCACGTTAGCCAACATATCAGTACTAATACTGGTCATAATAAACCGCATGTACTGGCATACTTATGTAATAAACCAAATAATCATAGCAATTTTCGGGCTCATACCTGGAATTCTTTATTTATGCGGTCTGATTGATGTACTTGTGCCCACTGTTATTGCAACCGCGACTTCTGTTATTGTTTTACTGGGAACTATTATATTTGGTGATAAATCAATAAAAAGTGAATTGATCAGGAGATTTCATATATAGATAAAGTCTAAACAACTTTGATATGGTTGGTAGAATATAAACATATATCAATTGGAGGACCAATAGATGAATATTGTAGTATTAGATGGTTACGCAATGAATCCCGGAGATCTGTCCTGGGGTGAAATGGAGAAACTCGGGGAATTTACTGTATATGACAGAACTCCAAAAGAGTTCGTTTTAAAGAGGATTGGTGATGCAGAAATAGTATTAACAAATAAAGTAATACTCTCCAGAGAAATTATTGAAAAGACTCCTTCACTAAAATATATCGGAGTTATGGCAACAGGATATAACGTTGTTGATACAACGGCTGCAACAGAAAGGGGTATCGTTGTCACTAATGTTCCTGCCTACAGTACCGACTCGGTTGCGCAGCTTGTTTTTGCCTTTATCCTGGAGTTCTGCCATCACGTGGGAGAACACAACAGAACTGTACAGGAGGGAGGCTGGACAGCCAGTAAGGACTTTTCCTTCTGGAATTACCCATTGATTGAACTAAAAAATAAGACTCTTGGAATTATTGGCTATGGAACAATCGGAAAGGCAGTTGCAAGGCTGGCTGAAGCATTTGGAATGTACGTAAGAGTATTCAGCAGAACAGTCAGGCCCGAACTTGAAACAGATAAGACTAAGTTTGTTACTTTAAACGAGGTGTTGGAACAATCTGATTTTCTCAGTCTCCATTGCCCGTTAACAGAAGATACAAAAGGCTTGATAAATAAAGAAAATATTTTAAAGATGAAAACAGGTGCATTTATAATTAATACATCCAGGGGGCCGGTAATAGATGAACAAGAGTTTGCAGATGCCCTAAATAGAGGGAAATTGGGTGGTGCAGCTGTTGATGTCGTTTCAGTGGAGCCTATAATAATGGAAAATCCGTTACTTGGAGCAAAAAACTGTATTATTACACCTCATTTTGCATGGGCTCCCTTTGAGGCTCGGACAAGATTAATGGATACTCTTGTCAGTAATGTCCGGGCTTTTATACAGGGGAACCCGGTCAATGTAGTCAATAAGTAAGTCACGCCATGAAAAAAATGGGAGAAATACATGAAACATACGTAATATATGTATAGGATGTATATAACGAATTTATGTAATGGAATTTATGTAATGGAATTTATGTAATGAAGTACTATGAGGCAGGTGACGATATGAGGCATATGGAGAAAATAAAACAATATTATGAGGCTAACGATGTTGAGGGCTATCCTGATTACTATATACTTGGTTGGGAAAGTGAAGAAGCGCAGAAGCTAAGATTTAAACAGCTTATCGGGGATATTGATCTTAATGGTAAAGCTATATTGGACGTAGGCTGTGGGACAGGTAACCTATTGGAGTATATAGAAAGTAGTTTTACAGATTTCAATTATTCGGGGGTCGATGTACTCCCACATATGATTAAAAGGGCTTCAGAAAAGAAATTAAATGGTCACTTTTCATGTATTGATATTTTTAAGGATAACCCATACAGCAATAAATCTTTTGACGTACTATTCTCCTCTGGTATTTTTAATCTTAACCTGGGGAATAATCAGGAATTCCTAAGAGATGCCGTTAAGCTATTTTTAAAACTTGCCAGGGAAACTGTAGCTTTCAACTTATTATGGGATAAATCTGAGGATAAGGATACCAAGTATTTTTACTTTTCACCGGAGGAGGTTTCTCTGGACCTGAATAACCGCTATCACAAAAGTTGGGACATTTCGATTCAGAAGGGATATCTTAATAACGACTTTACGGTTCATATGAATAGAAGATAAATTAGGATTCATATAAAAGATAAATTGGGAATCATAAAGAAGATATATTAGGAATCATATGGAGAAGCAAATTAGGTATAAACATATATATTGATCATAAGACTTAAGATAAGCTAAATATAAGTAGACATAAATAAAATAAGTAAAAAAGAATCTATAGTGGATGAAAATAGACCATTTTGAAGTATACTGTATTGATTTGAAGGAAAGTTAATAAGAATTATTTTAACGGTGATTATTCGGAAATAACGACGTTACATAAGACTTGATAAAGTAATCTATTGAGTGTTATACTAGCTAAGCTGTCGCCGATGAGGCGTAGCGAACTCCTGAGGACAGGTCATCACAAGAAATCAACTTGTGGAAATAATTACTTGAAAATCAGGTGTTGACAAAGCCATAAAGGCGTGATATTATAATAAAGCTGATTGCGGAAAGCAAACAGCAATAAACCTTGAAAAGCAGCAGTAACAACGCTTTTGGGGAATCAAGGTGGTAGATCCGAGTAGTACAAGGAAGACGAGTCTCGAGTAGCGGAGTTTATGTGATAAATGAGCAACGCAGAGTACGAAGTCTGACACCGTAATACGAAGGATATAACATCTTGAAATGGACTTTGAAAAGTAAACAGTGACAAAATACATGCAAATGTATGTACACAATGTGTACATTGTAAAGGACTCAATAATAATTCCAAAGAACTTCAATAGCTACGCTATTAAAGTTCTTATGAAAAACAGCGAAGCTGTTTTTCACGAAATAGAAATATTTCGATTTGAGTAACTTGCGAACTTTACAACCTGGTTTTTGGAAACAAGAACTAGAAAAAAGTCAGCAATTTTAATGAGCTAATTAAATTTTTCAAATATTAATTTGAGAGTTTGATCCTGGCTCAGGACGAACGCTGGCGGCGTGCCTAACACATGCAAGTCGAGCGGTCTTACGTTT
>JAEWMS010000032.1 GCA_023393115.1 Bacillota bacterium | reverse complement strand
GTCACGCTGGAGGTCGACGGTTCGAGCCCGTTCCGGGTCGCCAATTTGCCCAGATAGCTCAGTCGGTAGAGCAGGGGACTGAAAATCCCCGTGTCGCTGGTTCGATTCCGGCTCTGGGCACCATTAAATATTAAATTGGAAAAAGCAAGGAGTACAAGGAAGACAAGTGTCGAGCACCGCAGAACAGGAAGTCTGACGAAGTAATCCGATGGTTTTTACAATTTAAGATGCGGGTTTAACTCAGCGGTAGAGTGTCACCTTGCCAAGGTGAAAGTCGCGCGTTCAAATCGCGTAACCCGCTCCAAAAAATGAGACAGATTGCATATGTGGTCTGTCTCAATATTGACGGCGCCATAGCCAAGTGGTAAGGCAGAAGTCTGCAAAACTTTTATTCCCCAGTTCAAGTCTGGGTGGCGCCTCCAAATTAAAAACCTCAGTCGAAAGACTGAGGTTTTTTTTCGCAAACTAATTCGGACTTGAACGTTAATTTTCTATTATGTTTATGTATAAACTTAATTTAACAACTATAAAAAATAAAATAATTAATAAAATATATCTATAAAACATTTATTGATACCTTGAAACATTTAAAATGTTAGAGTACGATAATTATTGTAATTACGGTTCAGTAAATGTACCAAAGTAATTGGTTAATGTAATCATTGTTAAAACAAAAAAGCTACAAGCTTCAGGTTAGTTAATCAAATTATAGGGAGGTTTTATTATGAAAGGTTGGAATCCATTCGGTAAAATAGACATGGAAGTAGGAAGCTTCTTAAAGGCTTCACCATTCAATAAAGAGTATAAGTGGGGAAAGAGTGAAGAGAACTCCGAAAATGAAAAAGATAATAAAAGAAAATAAAAGAATATAAAAGAATATAAAAGAATATAGTAAAGAAAAGGATATCGGTACAGTCGCTATCCTTTTCTTTTTTCCCGATGTAACGAATTTTTAACGCGCCCCTCCAAAGAAATTATGGTAAAATAGATTGAAGCATTTATTTATATCAAAGGGGGGTAGGGTCTACGCTTTTCTGACATAAGTACTTTTATGAAATGTGGAGCAAGGACATATATATGAGAAAGACAAAATGTATTTTAGTTGTACTATTGATTTTGGCGATGGTATTTGGTTTCATACCGAGTTCTTCGGTGTCAATACAGGCCGCATCCTCCTCCAAATTGGAACTTCATGCCTTTTATCCTGCACAAATGACTTTTTCAGAGAGTACAAAAAAATATATAGATGCATTGGATTCTGTAAGTTTTGCATGGGGAAGACTGTACGGCGATCTGGAAACCAGGGTGGTTACCAAGCTTGGAGAAAACGGAAACACACTGTTTTATTATCCCGGGGACTATATTGACGTATTGAAGTATGCAAAAAGTAAAAACAAATCTATTCAGCTTAATATTTTTTCAGATAGTGTAAATGCTGAAAAGATACTTCCCTATAAGGAAAAGAGAGAAAAAGCGGTAAGTGCTGTTGTGGAACTGCTCAAAAGTGATGTTAGCGACGGTGACTCAATTTTCTTTGATGGTGCGGTAATTGATTTTGAGGGTCTCCAAAACGACGACCTCAAGGGGAATACTATATTGATCAACGGTAAGACTATAAGCAGTTGGTATGATGAATTTCTTAAAGAATTGAGGAGCCAAATGAAGGCCATAGACAAGACCTTGTATGTTGCTGTTAATCCCTTGCTTAATTATACAGGCTATAACTATAAAACAATAGCAGCCACAGCTGATAAAATGATAGTTATGGCTCATGATTATGAACCTGTAACAGAACTGGATAAATCACAGGTTATGCAGTATACAGGCTACAACTGCCTTAGTCCTATCGATGGGCTTGCACCAATTAAGAAAATCAAACTTGCCATGGAAGATGTGAAAAAACATGTTGATAAAGAAAATTTATCTAAAGTTATGCTCCAGATAAGTTTTGATGCTGCACAGTGGCGATACTCAATTCCGTCAGCTGAGGCATGGAACAAAACTCCGGGAACTCTAGTAAGTATGGAACCTCGAAATACGCCAACATATGAGATGCTTTATGCCCGTATTCAGAATAAGGAGGCCAAGGCTGAGAAAATGAGTTATTCATATAATAATGAGCTTCAAAGTCCTGTGCTCCAGTTTTTTAATGTAGTTGATAAAACCTATAGTGTAGCATTATATGAGAACAGTAAAAGTATAAAGGCCAAAATTGACCTGATTAAGGAATACGGTCTTGGGGGTATTTCACTTTGGAGTCTGGCAAATGTTCCCGACTATACGGATAAAACCTCAAAGACTTACGGACTGGATGTTTGGAGCAGTATCCTTGGGTCTCTCCCTGTAAAGGCTCCCACAACGGCCGGAACGAAGGTTAGTTTTTATGATAAGGTAGTTGAAGCTGCAGTCCGAAAGCAGCTAATGAAACCAACAGGCAGTATATACAGCAATGAATTGAACAAAGTTTACAGACTTGCTGTTCCTAACGGGGTGAAATCTCTGGTTGATGTTAAAAAACTTACAAACCTTGAATATTTGGATATCAGCAATGCAAATATAACCAGTATATACAACTTAGGCAATTTAAAGAATTTAAGAGTTCTATACCTTCAGAGAAACAGTATAACAGATATAACTCCCCTTAAAGGTCTTACCAAACTGGAGGTGCTGTCCCTCAATGGAAACAGAATTTCCAGCGTGGCTTCTCTGTCCGGGTTGAATTCACTGACAGAGTTATATATCAGGGACAACCGCATAACAGATTTTTCACCGCTGGTTAACTTAAAAGCCCTTAATATTTTATATCTCAATGGAAACAGTTCAACTAATTATGTTAAGCTTAACAATATTAAGAAAGGGCTTCTGGAGAAGGATTTTTAGTCTGTTGCGCTAAAATTCTATATTAAGAATTGAGACAAATGTTAATTTTGACAAATAAATTCCGTAAAGTAATGTACCTATTTTGATGTGTGTGCTATAATTCGTAGTAATATCACATATTTAACGGAGGAATTCCATGAAGAAGTATTTGTCCGGTGGCTGGGCAGTATTAAAGAACTATATTTTTGCAATGATTTTCTTTTATATATTCTTTGTAGGTTTTTACACAAGGGCCAGCCTTTTTTCCATACTTATTTTTATTGTAATGGTTTTTTTGATATATTACGAATTAACCCATGTGGCTGGAGTGGATAAACGCCGCTACGGTGTTGTAAAACCCATTGACGGAGTTATATATGGATTAATTGCTATTGCTCCGATGGTACTGCTCCAGATAGTCATATTTTTCCTAAACCTAGATATCGAATATGTTAATTTTGATATATTAAAGGTAAACCTTATAAAAGGGTTAACGGCTCCCATGCTATTCATTGCCAAGCTAGGTGGTTACAAATTACCGGGTTATATTGCAGCGTGGGCGACTATTGTTCTCGTAGCTTATTTGGGTTATTTATCAGGCTATAAGGGTTTTGATTTAAATGCTTACACAAGGCGTCTCCTTGGGCTCCAACCTAAGAAGAAACCTACAACTAATAAGAAGAGAAGGTTCTGGTAAAATGAGAAAAAGTGCTATTGTTGCTGAAAGCTATAATCATGCTGTCGATAAGGGTTTTAACAATTATCTTGAAGCACATGCGACTAGAGAGAATAGTGAAATTAAAATAGATGAAGAGAAATTAATTGCCGAAATAGAGAGTGAATGGCTTAATATTGGAATGAGCGAGCTTGACGGCGAATCACCCCTTGAGTATATTAATTCTATTAATAACCTGGACGATTTGATAGAATTATTTATCGATATATCATCGGTTTCAGATGTAGGCGTTCCTGATCTTGTTATTGAAAGACTCAAGGAATATGGGAAACCGGCTGCCGATAAGCTTTTTAACTTTGTTAAAGACTGGCTTGAAAGCAAGGAGCCTGAAAAGGTATCTGCCGTTTCACAGGCGGTGTATGCTATTGGCTGCTTCAGATATAAGGAATACAGACAAAAGCTTATTGCTCTGTTGCTGGAATGCTTTAAGGATGATTTGATTTCCGAAGCTGTTTGTGCAGCAATTGTCGAATATGATACGGATATTCTGGAGGATTTGATAAAGGCTTTTAACGCAACTCAACAACCCGAAGTACAGGAGTATTTGCTTACCTGTGTCGGGGAGATATCAAAAGAGAATCAATCAGATGAGATTTTCTATTTCCTAAAGAATGCTTTCAGAGTAATTTCAAATCTTAAGCTTGCTGTTGAGGTTCTTGGCGATTACGGTGACGGAAGAGCGATACCACTTTTAAGAGGTTACATTTTAAAGAATATTAAAGAACTTGACAGAGCTACTTTCAATCATATACGCGCAGTAATAAAAAAACTGGGAGGAGAAATAAACGACCTGGTTCCCCACAGTTAGTCAGTTAGTACTAAAAGACATATCAAAGGGTATGTCTTTTTTTTATTGCTATAAATCCTTTTTCTATGCATATCAGAGATAGTTATGAATATCCATAATAATAAGTATACTCTAGTAGACAAGATGAGGATGGTTAATATGATAGTTGTAATCAGTAAAAAGAACATTTTATTTGTATGTCTTTTGCTTTTATTTTCGTTGACGGTTTTCAGCATCGGCTTTGCAGTTGATTATTCAAAGCCGGTAACCGTTGAAAATCAACAGCAGGCACCGGGAGAGCAATTACCTCCACCCAGGACAGTAATTCTTGATGCGGGTCATGGTGGGGAAGACCCGGGAGCAGTAAGCGATTACAGTGGTTTAAGAGAAAAGGATATAAATCTGAATATTGTAATGCTTGTGAAGAACCTTCTGGAAAAAGACAATTACAAGGTTATTCTTACCAGAGAGGCAGATAAGCTTGATTATAGTGATGAGGCTAAAACAATATTGCAAAAGAGAAAAGAGGACCTAACCCGAAGAAAGAAAGTTATTGATGAGTCGGGAGCCGATATTGCACTGAGCGTACATTTGAATAAATTCCCTCAGACTAAATATCATGGAGCTCAAACCTTTTTCCCTCCAAATTCACCTGATAGTCAGAAACTGGCTAATGAAATTCAGAACTCTATAAAGTTGAATGTGGATAATTCCAACGACAGGGCTGCGCTGGTAAAGAAGGAACAGATAATGATACTAAAAAATACTAAGACCCCAACTGTTATAGTAGAATGCGGTTTTCTCTCCAATGCAGATGAAGAGAGGCTTCTAGGCAGCGAGGAATATCAGAATAAAATTGCGCTAGCAATCAAGAGCGGAATTGATAACTACTACAAGCTTAAAAATAAGGAAACAGAAAAGAACAATAAATAATACCGCTTCCAAATTTGTGTTACTTTATTTCCAGACAGAATCTTGCTATAATAAACTAGATAATTTTGTATTGATTCTTAAGGTCGGTGTATGACCTCTGGTGATAAAAATAGTGAATATGGAGAAGTAACGGTGATAGTATTAAATTGTAATAATATAGGATTTTCATATGGAACAGATGTCATAATCAAGAATATATCCTTTAATCTTCAGGAAAACGATAAGGTAGGTCTGGTTGGGGTTAATGGTGCTGGAAAGTCGACCTTGTTTAAAATAATTACAGGGGAACTGCATCAGGAAGAAGGAGAATTATTTATTTCCAAGGAGCTTGCTTTGGGGTACCTGAAGCAAAATGCCGCTCTTACTACTGAAAATACACTTTGGGAAGAGCTATTAGAGGTTTTCAGTCCACTTGTTTCAATGGAGGAGAATATTAAATGCCTCGAAAAAGAGATAAGTCTAGCTACTGAGCAGGAAAAGCTTGACTCTCTTATGAAAGAGTACAGCAGACTTACCGAAAGGTTTTCATACCTTGGAGGTTTTGAATATAACAGTAGAATCAGGGGTGTTTTACGGGGACTTGGTTTTTCAGACAGTGAGTTCGAGCAAAGGGTAAGTATACTAAGCGGAGGACAGAAGACAAGACTGGCATTGGCCAAGGTACTTTTAGAGGAACCAGACATACTCCTCCTGGACGAACCTACAAACCATTTGGATATTGCTGCAGTTGAGTGGTTGGAGGATTATCTTAAAAACTATAAAAAATGTCTCCTTATTATATCCCATGACCGTTATTTCCTTGATTCTGTCACAAATAAAACAATTGAAATTGAGAACAAGACCAGTACTTTTTATACTACAAATTACTCAGGCTATGTAAAGCAAAAATTGATCAACCGTGAGATACAGGAAAAGCACTACATGCTTCAACAGAAAGAAATAGCCAGGCAGGAAGCCATTATAGAACAGCAAAGAAGATTTAACAGAGAAAAGAATATAATCGCTGCTGAAAGCCGGCAAAAAGCCCTGGACAGAATGGTCAAGCTGGAAAAACCTCAAGACATACCTGATAAAATGAGAATGAAGTTCACCCAGGCTATATCCAGCGGTAACGAGGTTCTTGAACTGGATTCACTATCAAAGGCCTATGGGGATAAAAAACTGTTTGATAATATCAGTTTTAAGCTGCGGAGGGCTGAAAGAGTATTTTTATTAGGTCCAAACGGCTGCGGAAAATCTACCTTGCTTAAAATACTGGCTGGAAGGCTGGAGTCTACGTCCGGGAAATTTAGTTTTGGAGCTAAAGTCGATCTTGGATATTATGACCAGGAAATGTCCGATCTCAATGATGACAATACTATTCTTGATGAGGTATGGAGCGTGAATCAGAGGCTCATCCAGACCGAGGTAAGAAGTGCGCTGGCAGCCTTTTTATTCACCGGTGAGGATGTGTATAAGAAGATATCTGTCCTCAGCGGAGGAGAAAAGAGCAGGGTATCATTGCTTAAGTTGATTTTTTCTGAGGCTAACTTTATTATTCTGGATGAGCCAACAAACCATCTGGATATAAATTCAAGAGAGATTCTGGAAGCTGCACTGATGGACTATGAAGGGACAATGCTTATAGTATCCCATGACCGTTACTTTATAGACAAACTTGCTACCAGGATAATAGATATTGGTGCAAAGCCAATAGTGGATTGTCAGGGAAACTATACTTATTTTAGCTCCCACCTTAAGAAAAATAATTCGTCTCAGAATTCAGGAGCTGAAGTAAACATAATATCCGAAGCCAAGCAAAGTCATATGGCTACCAAAGAGGAGCGCAGCAGAATACGAAAACTGGAAAAGCAGCTTGCAGATACTGAAAAAGAGATTGGAAACATTGAGAAACGTCTGGTTGATATTGATAATGAGATGATTGAGGCTGCTACCGATCATAATAAACTGTTGGAGTTAAGCGAGGAAAAAGCATTGAAAGAGCAACGACTGGAGGAATTATATACAGTTTGGGGCCAGGTCACCGAGCAACTTGAAAAATAGCAACGAAGTGGTCAGAAGTTAGGAAACAGTTTAAAATATATTAAAGCTGCTACATACAGGGATTGAGACATCCCGTTGTAGCAGCTTTCTTTACGTGAAATAAAATCGTAAAAGTTGAGTTTGGTGGCTTTTATCCGACTCTATGAAATTAGATCAATTGCCAGTCTTGAGTTTTCTTCGGCCTTGTTCACAAGAATCTCCACAGACTTTTCCAAATCCTTTTTAACTTCCTCACTGTTCTGCATTACATGGTCCACTTTATTGCGGAGTATTTCGAAGGTAATTTCCTTAACATGGCCTGCAGAGGGCTGGTTAATGTATTCAAGGAAACCTTCAACCTTGGGCTGATAGCTTATGCCTATGAGCGGTACATTCATGTATGCGGCAAATATCAAGGCATGAAGACGCATTCCGATCATTATGCTCATTCTTTTGATAATTTCAAAGGTTTCTGAAACCGAATGGTTGTTGGTAATAACATAACCGTTGGTTTTCATCTTTGAAACTATATTTTGGATAGTAACTATATCTACCTGGTATTCCATTGGAATAAATACAGGTATCAGGTTATAGTTGGTATAAACATAGTCTGCTGTTTTAGCAATAATATCTTCGTACCTTGTTTGCTGGTGTTTGTCGCAATCAGGACACTTTCGTACTGAAAAACCCGCATAACTTTCATTTAAAGGTATACCTTCGCTCATGAATATCTCATCATGATTACTTTTACTGTCTACACGTACAGCAAGGGCTGCATCGGCAGTGAGTAGGATTTTAGGCTTGGTTATACACATTTTTTCCAGCTCTTTGTAAGAAATTTTTTCTCTGACAGTAATAACGTCTGCCATATTTAATATTTTCTTGGAATACTCGGTATTTCTACTTTTATTAATAGGACCGATTCCGTTAGCATAGAACATTACTTTAAGCCCCATTTTTTTAGCAAGCCAGGCCACACCCAAATAAAAGAGTATGGACCTGGAACTGGTGCTGTCCTGAATGATATTACCACCGCCGTAAATAAACAGCTTGGCCCTTTTCATAGCAGAATAGACAGCAAAAATGTTCTTTCGGTTTATGGTATTAACATTATAATTGATGGATGTTTCAACCGGTTTCTTTGACATGACCAGAATGGATATGTCAGGCTTCTGTAGTCTGAGGTTTTCCACGATGGATCTGAGCATGGCGTCATCACCAATATTACTGAAGCCGTAATAACCTGAAATAATTACATCATACTTTTCTTTTTTAATAGTTTTTATAACAGGTTTACCCGAAGAAGATCTTCTGCTGGTTGTATCAGATAGTATTGCTTCGTATATACCTAGCTGAGTTTTCCGCATGGCTTCAAGGGAAAAATCTCTATTTGCTTTCTCATACAGCTTTTTGCCGAAGGTCTCTCGTTTTGTACTATCTGCGGCAAGGCCCAGAATTTGCTCGGATAAGGTTGAATAATCTCTGGGTTCAAATAAATAGCCATTGACAGAAGATTCAATGAGATCGGGTATTCCTCCCACACGGCTACAGATGGTGGTTCTGGAAAAACGGGCTCCCTCAAGCAGGTAATAGGGAAATCCCTCACTGATTGAAGTCATAACGTTTATATCCAAAACACTGATGAGCTCATAGGGATTATTAAGCCAGCCCAGGAAAAATACATTGCCATCAAGGGCCAGTTCTGTAGTTCTTGCCTTTAGCTCCTTACTCTGTTCACCTTCGCCTCCAATTAGAAACTTAATCTTTGGATTTTTTTCAACAACAAGTTTAGCTGCTTCCAGCAAAGTACCTATGTCCTTAACAGGATCAAGTCTTGCAGCCGTACCCACAAGAATATCATCATCCTCTAAGGGAATATTATATTTAACAGAAAATTCCCCTCTGGAGAATATATTTGTGGGCATACTCATATCCATTCCATTAAGAATGGTAAAAATTTCGTCACTGTTAAAGCCTCTTTCAACAAGCATTTTCTTAAAAGCACTTGTTACGACTATGTAATAGTCAAACTTTCTGAGCACTCGTGAATTAATGGCACCAATTGTAATTCTCTTAAAAAGGCTTTGCAAATAATCCAGCTTGTAGTCACTGTGAATGGTAGTTACAACTGGACACTTGCAGGCTTTTTTTATTGCATATGTAAAAATATTGGCTTTTGAACCGTGGGAATGGATTATATCAAATCTATTGTTTTTCACATAAGATATGGCTTTTCTTATATCAGAATAAATATTGTGTGATTTAATAACTTCTACTTTAATCCCAATTGCACGGGCGTCATCTGCAAAGGCGCCAGGTCTAAGGCAAAGCAACGTTACATCTGTACTGGAAACGAGCTCTCTGACAAGATTAAGCACGTGTACTTTTGCGCCGCCTACATCTCCTCCGCCGATAATGTGCAAAACTTTCATTTTTATCCTCCGTGTTGCTTTTCTTTTGTATATTACATGACTATTTTATCATGCATTTATTGTTTTGACACTATTCAATTTAAATCAACACCATTATCAGTAAATATATTAATACGCTTGTGTTAGTTACTTAAAACAAGTTACGATTCATTGTCATCAACTTATTGATATGATATATTGTAGATAATACTTACAAAATAAACAATAAATGACAAAGTTTAATATATGTTACATTGAGGAATTATTGACAATAAAATAACAAAGGTGATATAATACCAACACAAATAGAAGAATGAGGTGAAAATTCCGATGGCTTCAAAGAAAATTTCTATGGCTGTAATAAAAAGGCTTCCAAGATATCACAGGTATCTGAATTATTTATTAGAGCTTGGAATAAAAAGAGTATCTTCGAAAGAACTGAGTACTCGAATGGGAATCACTGCTTCTCAAATCAGACAGGATTTGAATTGCTTTGGCGGATTCGGCCAACAAGGTTACGGATATAATGTTGAGTCCTTATATACTGAGATTGGTAATATTTTAGGAATAAACAAGACCTTTAACTGCATTATCATCGGTGCAGGAAATATGGGCCAGGCATTAGCAAATTATGGGAATTTTGAAAGAAGGGGTTTTCGCATAATTGGAGTGTTTGATATAAATCCCGATGTTATCGGTAGAAAGATAAAGGATATGGAAGTTGTAAGTCTCAATTATATTGATGACTTTGTTATAAATAATAAGGTTGATATAGCAATGCTCTGTGTTCCATACAAGGAAACCGCAGCACTTGCAGATAGGGTCGCAAAGCTTGGGGTAAGAGGTCTGTGGAACTTCTCACCAATGGATCTGAAAATTCCATATGATGTAATAGTTGAAAACGTACACCTTAGTGATAGCTTAATGGTTCTGGGATACAAACTTAATGAAAAGTTTTCAAGAGAATAAATAGTAAATCTAAAAAAGCCGGTAGATACCGGCTTTTTTAGATCAGTAAAAACTCTTGATCTCTTCTGAAGATGATAAATCTCTGTAAATGAATGGAAAGTCAAAGGCGCAATTTGATTTTACTTAAATGTTTAATGAATTTATTTAGAATAATATTCCAAACACTGGCATAAACAGTTGAAAATATCAAAATAATTATCAAAGATAAAAGCGTTGCTAATGGATCTTTTATTAGCGTAAATTCCGAGATACCAGTTATGTAAGTTAAAACTACTATTCCGGGAAATAATGCTATACTTGAAAATAATATAGAAATAACTATTCCCTTCCTATAAAGCAATGTTCCGGTCACAATACCCAGGAGACCTGTGGTTAAAAGCAAAATTATAGACTCCTGCGTACTGACTACAGCGAGAAGTACCGCTGAAGAAAAAAATACCGCTACACCAAGTAAGATATCTGAAGCAGCAGCTATTGCCACAGGTAGAGTACTAAGAGGACTAAGGGCTAATCCAATGCCTGGTAAAAATACCGGCGCTGATTGAAAGAGCACCGTTAATGCCATTAATACACCTCCAATACAAATAAACCTGCTTATATTAATTTTTTTCAATTAAAAGTCCTCCAAACAGGTGCTTGAAAATATGGTTATCTCATGGAACAATTTCGAAAATAGTACCCTGATTATAATCAGTTACTTTCCTGGAGCCATAAACCCCCAGAAATAGCCTTGTTTGATCCTGATTTGTCCCCAAACTTACATAATAAGCTGATTGAGCACCAAAATCATAATCGGTTTCAATAACACTATAGTCATTTAGCCTGCAATCAGTTTTTAACCTGGTATATGCTAAAGTTCCTCTAACGGGATTTTGAGAGTCTTCACGGGCAAAATCAGTAAACACAATACTACCCTTCAAAGCAGAGATTTTACTTCCCAGGTATGGTTGGACTCCCGTAAGCGCACTTCCTTCAAACTTACCTGGTCGAGGGTCCTCGTGAAAATAATTGGTTAGTGGGTGAATACGCTGTACTGAGGTTTTAACTGCTTCATCATAGTAAGCAATTGTTCTTTCAGTCAATGTAGAATTTAAATTACAGTTTGTTATTGTTGATGTAGGGAAAGCTCCTTCCCATCCACGCCAACCAAGATTAATAAAATCTTCCTGTGCAGATTCGGAGTTTAAATACTCATAAATAAGCTGAGTAACAGGGATTGGTTTATATCGATCAAAGGAATAAATGGACTCTACCATATCCTGACCGACATTTCCTACTAATTTGATATATCGATTATTAAACCTTTGAAAAGAAATGCCCGGTATGTTTCGGACTCCTTTGGCGATAACTGTAAGTGCTTCCTGAATAGGTGGGGGAAGCTCATTAAAACGTGAGACTACAGGTGGATTCTCCGTGGATGTATTCTTTACTACATCAATTTCTATTATCTTTCCGGCAACCTCAATATTTTCCTGACTTAAATTGAATGGGTCATAGCCTGAACCGCCATCTCCTGTAGTTAAAACAAGTTTTCCTGTCTCGGGCGAAAAGTTTAGGCTATTTACACCATTATGATTCATAAAAGGTCTTCTTAAATTAAGTAACGTCCGTCGCCTATGGGTTTGACCGTTTGCTTGTAGAATCCATTCTTCAACGGTATCAATATGATCATAGCGGATTACTCTATTTACCCACTTAAGGCTTAAGGTTTCGGGAATACACGGGTCGGGTATAAAAGAATTTGCAAGGGCGCCAGGACCTTGTGTTCCGGCTACAGAATAATGAAGATAAAATAATCCGTTATTATAGAATTCGGGGTGAAACGCAAGTCCCAGCAACCCCCGTTCATCATAACCGCCGCCTGAGGTTCCAAGTTCTAGTACTCGTGGGCGAATATCCAAAAAAGTTCCCGGAACTCCATTTCTGACGTAATAGATCTCTCCTACCTGGGTTGCAATAAATAAACTCTCGGTAGAGTCACCGCGCAAAACAGCTGTTTTTATAACAGTGGGTAAATTTATCTTCCCAACAATTGGCCTATAACTGACTTTTACCTTAATCAACTAACTTTACACTCTTTCTCCAGTACTCTCTTATATGAATATGATTTGAAATGCCCTATTAGTACAAAGAGTATTGCGTATTATTCTACTCTGAACACTCTGTAACCGTTTGTTGATAAAATAAAGTTGGCTTTGTCTGCATTGGGTTGATCGGACAGAGTTATCCTCAAGCAACCCTGCTCAAATTCCCGGCTGTTGGATACATTGATATTTTTGATGTTAATACCATTGGTGCCCAACAGAGTGGCAATACTGCCGATAATACCGGGCTCGTCCTTAACATCCACCAGCAGTTCAAAGCTTGGAGGAATCAGCCCGGTAGCCCTTGTAGAAAAGCTGTCTCTGAAATCCTTTGCATCCTGAAAAAATTCAAATATGCCTTTACTATTGCGGGCTTGAACCTGAGCAGTGAACCGGCTAATGATCTCGTTATATTCTTCAAGTAATTTTACAACTACTTCACTGTTGCTTAAGACTATATTTTCCCACATAGCCGGGTTTGAGGAGGCTATTCTGGTAATATCCTTAAAGCCTCCGGCAGCAAGAAGCTTAACAAGTCCATCGCTATTTTCCTTCTCGTTTGCCAGATTTACAAGGGCAGATGCTATTACATGGGGCACGTGGCTTATGCAGCCCGTAACCAAATCATGCTGCTCCGGTGATACAATTATGGGAAGAGCCCCGATATCTTTTAAAAGCTCTTTCATTGAGATTATAGAGCCTTCGTTGGAAGCTACTGTGGGAGTCAGCACATAATATGCGTTTTCAAATAAATGAGCAAAGGAGTTTGAATAGCCGGACTTCTCTGTTCCAGCCATGGGATGCCCGCCAATAAAAAGGGGAGGGCAGCTGAGCTTTTCAACAAAGCTGCAAATCTCTCTTTTTGTACTGGCGACATCTGTAAGTATACAGTTTTTTTTAATATTATCGGTGAGCTGTACTATATAGTCGGTAGCTTTACTGACAGTGGTACAGATAAATATGATGTCTGAATCAAAAATATCGGTGGAACACTCACAGTACCCCTTGTCAATAACGCCCTCCTCCTCCGCAAGCCTGAGAGAGGGAATATAACTATCAACAGCAAACAATTTAAGTTCCGGATGCTTCAGGCGGAGGGCCTTGGCCAGAGAACCGCCTATAAGTCCAAGGCCTATAATTGAAATACTTTTAACCATAGTAGTTAAATTCTCTTTCCAGTATTGGTGCCAGTTTGCTAATATCTTTGCACAAGGAGTCAAAGTCTTTAAGATTCAGCTGCTGTGCAGCATCGGACATGGCCATCATGGGATTCGGATGAACCTCAACGATTATACCGTCTGCGCCGGCAGCTATGGCCGCTCTTGAAAGTGGTATAACAAATTTAGCTTTACCTGCAGCATGGCTTGGATCAACAATTACCGGCAGATGGCTCATATTCTTTACAACAGGCACTGCACTGATATCAAGGGTATTCCTTGTCGCTGTTTCGAAAGTTCTGATACCTCTTTCACAAAGGACAACATCGTAGTTTCCTTCGCTCATGATATATTCTGCCGCATTAAGCCACTCATCTATAGTTGTGGCCGAACCTCTCTTTAAAAGAACAGGCTTCATGGACTTTCCAACTTCCCTTAGAAGCTGAAAATTCTGAACATTTCTTGCACCTATCTGAAACATATCCACATATGGCATTGAAAGCTCCACAGCCTTTTCGCTGGTCACTTCGGTAATAATCTGGAGCCCCGTTTCATCCTTAGCAGCTTTTAAAAGCTTGAGACCTTCTTCTTCAAGTCCCTGAAAAGCATATGGTGAAGTTCTTGGTTTGAAAGCTCCGCCTCTTAAAAATTGAGCTCCTGATTTCTTTACTGCACGGGCAGATTCCATTATCTGTTCGTAACTTTCTACAGCACATGGTCCGGCCATAATAGTCAGTTCTTTACCGCCAATTTTAACGCCGTTAACATCTACAATGCTGGGTTCAGGTTTGAAGGTTTTGCCTGCAAGCTTGAAGGATTCGACAATAGGAACAAGCTTCTCAACACCCGGCATCAGTTCAAGGGGTATATCTCTCAATACACTCTTGTCGCCGATAATACCAATAATAGTTCTTTCTGTTCCCTGGGAGATATGTACTCCTAGTCCGGAGTTTTTTAATACATTAATTACGTCGTCGATCTGCATTTGATTCGACTTTGGATTCATTACAATAATCATAAAAATCTACATCCTTTCTACCATTTTACATAAAGTAAGTATTTAACTTTCTACCATAATACTTGACCTGATAATCACTTTTAGAAAGACCTAATAAAATGATTCGGCCGCTACAGGAAATATTATATAATAAATCGGCAATTTAATAAACCTTTTAAGTTGAGCAGCTAGGATTTTTAATTACAAATAACAGTTTTTTGACGAGTTAATTTCCTTTTTTTAGATAAATAATAAATAAAATTTACATGATTGGTATAAACTACATATATAAGATGGTATAAATCCGTTTTTGAAAAATTTTTTCTTAAAAAAAAGGAATATGCCATATTAAATAGAATAGATAATACAGTGAAATTTTGTTGAAACTGCATGAAAACTAAATTAAACATAACTGATTATTTATGAAATATAACTATTATACGTGGTTTTAGTTATAAAATATATAGTTGATGTTAGTAGTTAAGGTTGTTCAGAAATACGGTCTCAAATCTACTCTGTTTATTCTTTTACACCTGCCGATATGAAATGTATTCATGGGCAGTTGGGGTTAAGTACCTCTTGAAATTTGCTTTATTTTAAAGCGGTTTTTGGGAAGACATAAAGGTAGAATCCGAATCTTTTGTATATCTTTATGACTTCCTCATATACAGTGTGAAACGATTAAAATTAATAGGGGGGAATGATTATGAAGGACTATGCCGTACAAAAACTACGGAATATTTGCCTCTTGGCTCACGGTAATGGAGGTAAAACGACCCTGGCAGAGGCTATGCTGTTCAATACGGGAGTTTTGGACAGATTCGGCAAAGTGGCAGATGGTACAACCACAACAGACTACGACCCTGAGGAAGTTAAAAGAAAGATTTCCATTAGCACGGCTATGGCTCCATGTGAATGGCTGGACCATAAGATTAATGTGATCGACACTCCAGGTTATTTTGATTTTGTTGGTGAAGTAATGCAGGGAATCCGGGTTGCTGAAGGCGCGGTTATTATAGTCTCAGCTAAAAGCGGTGTTTCTGTCGGTACTGAAAAGGCCTGGGCATATGCAAAAGAACATAATGCAGCAAAAATATTCTTTATTAACAAGATGGATGAAGAAAATGCAAATTTTAATGCCGCATTAGATAAAATGATAAGTACATTCGGAAACGGAGTTATTCCTTTCCAGCTTCCAATCTATGAAGCTGATAAATATGTTGGTTATGTAGATATAATCAATATGACTGCGAAAAAATTCCAGAAGGATAAGGTAGTAGATACTGATATTCCTTCCGATTTAACTGATAAAATATCTCAAATAAAAGATTCCTTAAATGAACTTATCGCCGAAACCGATGAGGCCCTTATGGAGAAATTCTTTGGCGGTGAAACTTATACAAAGGAAGAAATCCAAAAGGGTATAAAGGCCGGCATCGCTGATGGTTCCATTGCTCCTGTATTCAGTGGTTCGGCTCTTCAGAATATGGGCGTTAAAGAATTAATGGATGCAATTGTGGAGTATATGCCATCTCCTGAAAGCGATACTAAGGCTGTTAAGGCAGGAACGGAGGATACTATCGAGATAAAGGCTAATCCGGCGGCTCCTTTGGCTGCTTTAGTCTTTAAAACAATTGCCGACCCCTTCGTGGGAAAAATCTCAATGTTCAGAGTATATTCAGGAACCCTGAAAGCTGATTCATCTGTTTATAACTCAACAACTGAAAAAAATGAAAAAATCGGTCAGATATTTGTTATGCGCGGAAAGAAACAAATACCTACCGACAAGCTTATCGCAGGAGATATTGGAGGAGTCGCCAAGCTGGTGGCTACCAATACTAATGATACTCTTTGTGATCAGACCAATAAAGTTGTTCTGAACAAAATTGAATTCCCTGATCCAGCCTTGTCGATGGCTGTTGAACCAAAAGCAAAGGGCGATGAAGAGAAGATTAATTCAGGTTTGCATAAGCTTCAGGATGAAGATCCCACCTTCAAGGTGTCAACCAATGTTGAAACCCATCAAACGCTTATTTCCGGAGTTGGAGAACAGCATCTGGATGTAATCGTGAGCAAGCTGAAGGCAAAATTTGGTGTAGCAGTTAATCTTGTAGACCCGAAGGTTCCTTATAGAGAAACCATTAAAAAGAAGGTAAAGGTTGAAGGAAAGCATAAAAAGCAATCCGGAGGACATGGACAGTATGGACATGTATGGATTGAGTTTGAACACGGTGAAAAGGAAGATCTTGTTTTTGAAGAAAAGATATTCGGAGGTTCAGTACCTAAATCCTATCATCCTGCAGTAGAAAAGGGCTTGAGGGAGGCCATTCTCAAAGGAGTTCTAGCCGGCTATCCTGTAGTTAATTTAAAAGCTACACTGGTTGATGGCTCCTATCATGATGTTGACTCATCGGAAATGGCATTCAAAATTGCGGCAAGACTGGCATATAAGAAGGGGCTGCCAATGGCTGGTCCGGCGCTGCTTGAACCGATTGCCCATGTTGAAGTATATGTGCCTGAAAAATATATGGGAGACATCATTGGCGATCTGAACAAGAGACGCGGCCGAATACTGGGAATGAATCCTCAGGACAACGGGATGCAGCAGGTTGAAGCCGAGGTACCCCAATCCGAAATGTTCAAATATGCTACCGACCTGAGATCAATGACTCATGGCCGCGGATACTTTAAGCTCTGGTTTGAAAGATACGAGGAGGCTCCGGCAATCGTAGCCAACAAGATAATCGAGGAAGCCAAGAAGCATATGGTTGAAGATGATGAGGACTAGTAAGAAAAAGAATATAATAGTTGACATAAAAGTAGGAAAATAAACAACTAGTGAACTTATGTGATCTAAGTATGATTTAAGGTTGGAGGACTCAAAGAATAAATTTGAGTCCTCCTTTTGGTGCGCCCAGCATGGGCGCAATCTAACGGGTGAAAGTCCCGAGTGCAGGTTGATAGTGCCAAGCACATAGCCAAGAGCAAGGGTGTCCTCGGCGACGGGGAATCTGAAGGAAGCTGGAGGCA
>JAEWMS010000064.1 GCA_023393115.1 Bacillota bacterium | reverse complement strand
GTTTAATATCTTTATTGGAACAGTACATGAAAGTAAGTTAATTCTATTGAACCGCCGTATACCGAACGGTACGTACGGTGGTGTGAAAGGTCGGTAGCTGAAATAATCAGCTACCTCCTATTCGATTCTAGGAAGGAAAACATTATCTGCTAGGAAAGGCACATGCGCAACCAAAAGTGGCTTTGCCACCTTTGGTCTGCTATAATTATTGCAGGAGGCTGTAAATATGGAATACCTCAGCGGCGTTGTCGAAAGAATAACCTATAGCAATGAAGAAAACGGATTTAGTATCATTAAAATAAAATCCAAGGGCTATGCCGAGCTTGTGACGGTTGTGGGAAGTCTTGCTGCCGTCAATGTGGGTGCCACGATCCGGGTGAAGGGTGATTGGAGATATGACAGTAAATACGGCAGACAATTCAGTGTGGTCGACTATAGAGAGACAGTTCCAGCCACAATTGCAGGCATAGAAAAGTATCTTGGCAGCGGTATGATAAAGGGTATAGGACCCGTTTATGCAAAGAGAATTGTGGCACGGTTCAAGGAAGATACACTCAAAATTATAGAAGAGCAGCCCGACAGTCTGATAGATGTGGAAGGAATCGGACAAAGACGTGTTGATATGATAAAAAAGGCTTGGCAGGAGCAAAAGGAAATAAAAAATGTGATGCTTTTCCTTCAAACCAACGGCGTTTCAACGGCATATGCCGTTAAAATCTACAAAACATATGGGAATCAAAGCATTGATGTTGTAAAAACAAATCCGTACAGACTTGCCGACGACATATGGGGAATTGGTTTTAAAACAGCTGACAAAATTGCCCGTCAGATGGGTTTTGACAGTAATTCCTTTGAGAGGTGCCGTTCAGGGTTGGTTTATGTTCTTAATGAGCTTTCCAATGACGGGCATTGTTATGCATCCAGAGAGCAGCTTCTAGAAGAGGCCGAACCCATACTGGAACTGGACAGAGCACTTATTGAATCAACAATAGATAGGATGATTGAAGAAAAGACAGTTATTCCTGACGAAGGAAATGCTGTTTACCTTCCGGCTTTTTATTACAGCGAGTTGGGTGCAGTCGGGAAAATCAGGCAAATACTTGCCGAAGAGAGCAAGTTCAAGTCCGTCAATATTGATGAAGTTCTGGAAAATATTCAGAAAGAAAATGATATACAATATGACGATATTCAGATAGAGGCAGTAAAAACAGCTGTCCGCTCAAAGTTCATGGTTCTGACGGGAGGGCCCGGTACAGGAAAAACAACCACAACTCTCGCTGTCATCAAGGTATTTGAAATGCTATATGCAAAAGTTTTATTGGCAGCTCCCACCGGGAGGGCTGCCAAAAGAATGTCGGAGGCCACCGGTCTTGAAGCTAAAACCATTCACAGATTATTGGAGTTTAAGCCACCTGAAGGCTATAAAAAGAATGAAGAAAGTCCACTGGAGTGTGATGTTCTGATAATTGATGAAACATCAATGGTAGACATAATTCTATTTTACAACCTCTTAAAAGCTGTATCCAACAATACAGTGCTGATACTGGTGGGTGATGTGGATCAGCTCCCTTCAGTAGGTGCCGGAAATGTTCTGAAGGATATCATTGAATCGGAAGTTGTGAACGTAGTTAGCCTGACTCGTATATTCCGTCAGGCTCAGGGAAGTGCAATAATTACGAATGCCCACAGAATAAACAAGGGAGAGGCACCAAATCTTAAAGGGGGAAAGAACAGCGATTTCTTTTTCATTGAAGAGGAAGAACCCCAAAAGGTAGTCCAAACAATAACTGAGCTCTGTTCAAAGAGGTTGCCTAATTATTACAAAGCAGATCCTGTTAATGATATTCAGGTGCTCTGTCCAATGCAGAAGGGAGAGACAGGAGCCTTCAACCTCAATACTATTCTGCAGGAAACCTTAAATCCCACCGAGGTTTTTATTAAATACGGCGGAACGGCATATAAACTCAATGATAAAGTCATGCAAATAAAAAACAATTATGATAAAAATGTCTTTAACGGAGATATTGGCAGAATAACAAGCATTGATGTCGAAGACAGAATGCTTACAATCTGCTTTGACGGAGTGAATGTTGAATATGATGCCACTGAGCTGGACGAAGTGGTTCTGGCATATGCAACTACTGTACATAAAAGCCAGGGCAGCGAATATAAAATTGTTGTTGCCCCTGTGACGATGCAGCATTATATGATGTTACAGAGAAATCTACTGTACACCTGTGTTACAAGAGCCAAAAAGATCCTCGTACTTGTGGGTTCAAAGAAAGCCATAGGCATAGCTGTGTCAAACAACAGAATGCAGAAGAGGAATACCATGCTGGCAGACAGGCTGAGAGGCAGCAGGCGTGGGTGAGTACCAAAACTCCTGAGACCCATGCTCTCGTGTTGTTCATTCATTTCATTTTATCAACAAAAACCGTATCATATAATGTGCAATACATTTATTTACATTATTCTTGAGAATTCCTAAGCTTGAACAGACTAATAGTGAAGTATATTATTAAGTGGTATAAGAAGTCAGGGGATGTCCCGCTTTTTTTGTAAAAATAATTCAATAGGATAGAGATGATTGTTAAATAATTAACGATTTAGCAACTTGAAATCAACAATAAAAATTCAATAGTAAAAATTCAATAACAGAAGAGGAAGAAAAATTCTTGGATATTAATATAGACAAGAATGTTAATTTTTTATCAATAAATGTAAAACATCTGACAAAATACTTTGGAGGCTAATATGATTTATAGTTATTATCCGGGATGTACATTAAAAAATAAAGCCAAAGATCTGGACAAGTATGCCAGGATTTCAGCTCAGGAGCTGGGATTTGAACTGGAAGAAATAGAAGACTGGCAATGCTGTGGTGCTGTATACCCACAAGCAGCGGATGAGATCGCAACAAAACTGTCCTCTGTCCGCGCTTTAAACAGTGCCAAGGAAAAGGGGCAGGATTTGGTAACTCTCTGCTCAGCCTGTCATCACGTTATAAAGCGTGTAAATGATGATATGAAGCGTATAACCGATATCCAGACAAGAGCAAATAATTATCTTCAATTTGAACAACCATACCTTGGTGAAACACAGGTGCTTCACTTTTTAGAAGTACTGCGTGACAAAGTTGGATTCGATGTTCTAAAGGAAAAGGTTAAGAAGCCTTTAACAGGAAGAAAGATAGGTGCATACTACGGCTGCATGCTTCTTCGTCCAAGCAGCATCATTCAATTGGATGATGCTGAAAATCCAACAATCATCGAGGACTTTATACGCGCTCTTGGTGCAGAAGCAATTGTGTATCCATACAGAAATGAATGCTGTGGAGGATATATCTCTTTAAAAGAGAAAGAATTGGCAGGAACAATGGTAGACAAGATTATGGAATCTGCTGCATACAAAGGTGCGGAAGAGATTATTACTGCTTGTCCTCTATGTTTATATAATCTAAACAGTAGTGGTGAGGCTAAAAAACTTCCGGTATATTATTTTACCGAATTACTGGCGGAAGCTTTAGGCTTGAAGGATAAATAAGGGGGGTACTAAAGTGTATAAAACAGAAATGGAACAAGCGCAGTTGATAAAAGAAATAAGTAATGTAGATACAAATAAATGTATGAAATGTGGAAGATGCTCTGCCTCATGTCCCTCTTATGAAGAAATGGATATCAGGCCGCATCAGTTTGTTTCATATATTCAAAATGGCAATGTATCTGAGTTGATGGAAGCAACAAGCATTTGGAAATGTCTCTCCTGTTTCGCCTGTGTAGAGCGTTGCCCAAGAGGTGTAAAGCCGGCAAGGTTAATAGAAGCAGTTCGTCTGATGGTAATTCGCCAAAAAGGACAGAATTATTTATTCCCGGATGAGATACCGGAACTCTTGGATGAAGAGATTCCACAGCAGTTATTGGCAAGTGCATTTCGAAAGTATAGTAAATAAAAAGGCTTGGAGGTGAACAGAGTGCAAAGAATAGGGGTATTTGTATGCCATTGCGGTACAAATATAGCAGCAACTGTAGATGTTGAAAAAGTTGTGGAGTTAGCTAAAAAAGAACAAGGTGTGGTACATGCCGAAGAATATCAATACATGTGCTCAGAGGCAGGTCAAAGTAAAATTCGTGAAGCGATTAAAGAAAAGCAACTGACGGGAGTAGTAGTTTGTGCATGTTCCCCGCGTATGCATGAGAATACATTTAGAAAAGCAGCAGAAAAGGCCGGGCTGAATCCTTTCATGGTGGAAATAGCCAATATCCGTGAGCACTGTTCATGGATTCATAAAGATAGAGAGGAAGCAACACAAAAAGCAGTAATTCTTGCTCGGGCAGCAATAGCAAAAGTTAAACTAAATACACCACTTCAGGCAGGCGAAAGCAAGGTAGTAAAGAGAGCTTTGGTTATTGGTGGTGGAATCGCCGGTATTCAGACAGCAATTGATATAGCAGATGCCGGCTATGAAGTAGACATTGTTGAAAAAACTCCAAGTATCGGTGGAAGAATGTCTCAGTTGGATAAAACATTTCCGACCCTGGACTGTTCTGCATGTATACTGACACCAAAGATGGTAGAAGCGGCCTCCCATGATAGGATTACCATTCATACATACAGCGAAGTAGAAAAGGTGTCCGGATTTGTGGGAGATTTCATTGTAGATATACGTAAAAAAGCACGTAGTGTTGACATGAGTAAGTGTACCGGATGTGGAGTTTGTTCAGAAAAATGTCCTTCTAAAAAAGGAAAGAGTGAATTCAACAGAGGTATGAGTAATAGAAGTGCTATATACACCCCATTTGCGCAGGCAATTCCTAATGTGCCGGTTATTGACAGGGAACAGTGTACAAAATATAAAACCGGTAAATGCGGAGTATGTGCAAAAGTTTGTGCGGCGGGGGCCATCGATTATGATCAAAAAGATGAGATTATCACAGGCAATTATGGAGCTATAGTAGTTGCCACAGGTTTTGATACCATCAACCTGGATAAGTTTGACGAATATTCCTATAACCAAAGTCCAGACGTTATAACATCTTTAGAATTTGAGCGTCTGACAAATGCAGCAGGTCCTACAAAGGGTAAATTGGTTTGTCTTTCAAATCATGAAAAGCCAAAGTCTGTAGCCTTTATTCAGTGTGTTGGATCTCGTGATGTAACTTGTAAAGGAAAGAGTTATTGCTCAAAAATTTGCTGCATGTATACTGCAAAGCATGCAATGCTTATTAAGGATAAGTACCCTGATATTGATGTACATGTATTCTACATTGATGTACGTACCCCAGGTAAGAATTTTGATGAATTCTATAGAAGAGCAGTAGAGGAATATGGAGTGAATTATATCAAGGGTCAGATAGGTAAGGTGGCAGAAGTAGATGGTCACTTGCTGGTACAGGCTGTTGATATGTTAGATAATAAAAGAATTATGCTAAATGTTGATATGGTTGTCCTTGCAACTGCTATTGAACCTGAACCTTCAGTTAGAGGACTGGCTACAATGCTTACTGCCAGCATAGACACCAACAATTTCCTGACAGAAGCTCATCCAAAGTTAAGACCGGTTGAGTCACCAACAGCAGGAGTATTTTTGTCAGGAGTATGTCAAGGTCCAAAGGATATCCCGGAAACTGTAGCGCAGGCAGGAGCCGCAGCTGTAAAAGCAATCGGACTTTTAGCTAAAGATAAGCTGGTTACAAATCCATGTGTAGCAAAAGCAAGTGAGCTTTTCTGTAATGGTTGCTCAAATTGTGAGCACGTATGTCCCTATGGAGCTATATCCTATCAGGATAAAGAGGTTAACGATCATGGTGTGCGTGAAACAAGAAGAGTAGCATTTGTAAATAGTGCCCTTTGTCAAGGGTGTGGAGCTTGTACCGTTGTATGCCTGTCTGGAGCAATGGATCTTCAAGGCTTCTCCAACAGACAAATTCTTGCGGAGGTAGATGCAATATGCAAATAGAGAAAAAAGAATTCAAACCCAAAATAGTTGCATTTTGCTGTAATTGGTGTAGCTATGCAGGTGCTGACCTGGCCGGAACCAGTCGACTATCGTATCCAGCAGAGGTAAAGATAATAAAAATACCTTGCTCTTGCCGTGTAAATCCCATGTTCATTATGAGAGCCTTCGAAAAGGGAGCTGATGGAGTTATTCTTTGTGGATGCCACCCGGGAGATTGTCATTACAGCACAGGTAATTACTATGCAAGAAGAAGAATGACGTTACTGTTCTCCATGCTTAACTATTTGGGGATAGAAAATGGACGTACTCGCGTTGAGTGGGTATCAGCAGCAGAAGGTGTTAAATTCTCCACAGTAATGAACGAATTTGTAGAAAAGATTCATTCATTAGGTGAAAATGTGAGATTGGGGGATTTACGATGCAAAGGATGATAGAGTGTGCAAAAGAACTTCTTTCCAAGGGCACTGTGGCTAGAGTATTAGGATGGAAGAAGGGTGACCTGGCTTATAATCCTGAACCGGCATATTTTAATAGTGCAGATGAACTGAATATGTTTGTCTATAATGGCTTCTGCGGAGCTAACTTAAGCAAATATATGATAGAAGCCGGTAAGCTGGATGGAAAGACATTAGTATTCTTAAAGCCTTGCGACACATATAGCTTTAACCAATTATTAAAAGAGCACAGAGTTAATAGGGAAAAAGCATACATTGTTGGTGTTGGTTGCTCTGGAAACTATAGTGTTGAAAAAATAAATGAGGCCGGTATCAAGGGAATTGAGAGCATTGAAACAGATGGGGATAGCCTGAAAGTGCAGACAATTTACGGAGAAAAGGTTATAGCTGTAAAGGATGCACTTTTGGAAAGATGTACTGTGTGTAAAGGAAAAGAACACAAGATATTTGATGAAGTTATAGATGTGGACAACATCAGCCAAGCCAATAATGGAGAACAAACAGTTACCAACCGTTTTGATATGATAGAAAAGCTGGAGAATATGACCCCGGAAGAGCGTTTCGCATTCTGGAAGGGTGAGTTTTCAAAGTGCATCAGATGTAATGCTTGCAGAAATGCATGCCCTGCTTGTAGTTGCAAAAAGTGCGTGTTTGACAGTAATAATTTTGATTCTGCACAAAAGGCTAATACGGATACCTTTGAAGAGAAAATGTTCCATATTATTCGTGCATTCCATGTTGCCGGACGTTGTACAGACTGTGGAGAGTGTAGCAGAGTATGTCCACAGGGAATACCCCTACATTTATTGAACAGAAAGTTTATCAAGGATATTAACGAATTCTACGGAGAATTTCAGGCAGGTGAAGATTCAGAAAGTAAAGGGCCTTTGACCAGCTTTACTCTTGAGGATGTTGAGCCAAGTATTGTTGGAGAAAGGAGATAGGTATGTATAAGATAGCTAAAAAACAATTGCAAACGCTATTTACTGCTATTGCAGATACTAAAAATTTGTATTTGCCGGTAAAAAAGTCTAACCAGGTAAATTACGGACTTTGGACAAAGGATGCAGAAGTGGATTTGGATACCTTAAAAACCGTTAAATCTCCAAAAGACTTCTTTTTTCCTCAAAGTGAAACCCTATATAGCTGTCATAAGGAAAACGGAAAGCTGGTAATCAATCCAACCGAGTTAACAAATCAGCCTTTTGTAGTTTTTGGAGTGAAGGCATGTGATATAAAAGCAGTAGAAATACTTGATAAGGTATTTCTAAGTGAGCCCGTAGATACCTATTATGCGGCTCGCAGAGAGCATGGAATAGTAGTGGCTATGGCATGTCATGAACCCGAGGAAACCTGCTTCTGTAATGTATTTGGTGCAGATGCAAGTATTCCTGCAGGAGATGTTGTAGTATGGCTTGTTGAAGATTCAATGTACTGGAAGGCACTTACTGAGAAGGGTGAGTCTCTTACAAAAGAAGTTGCCAAGCTTCTAGAAAAAGTTGAAGATGTATCAGCCATAGAAAAAGAACAAGCAGCCATTAAGAGAATTATTGAAAAACTGCCATATAGCCATTTGGATATGAGCAAATTCACTCCGGATGCATTGGATGAAATGTTTAATTCTCCAAAGTGGGAACAGTTATTTAAGGTTTGTCTGGGATGTGGTACCTGCACCTTTGTATGCCCTACCTGCCAATGCTATGACATTAAGGATTATAATACCGGAAACGGTGTGCAAAGATTCCGCTGCTGGGATTCATGCATGTACTCAGACTTTACAATGATGGCTCATGGAAATCCCCGTACCAGCCAGTTGCAGAGATTCCGTCAGCGCTTTATGCACAAGCTGATTTACTTTCCTGCAAATAACGATGGTACGTATTCCTGTGTGGGCTGCGGGCGTTGCGTAAGCAAATGTCCAGCATCACAAAACATTGTTAAGGTTATAAAAAGTTTCGGGGGTGAAAGATAATGTGTAATTGCGGAGGACATCACAAACCAGATTCGTTGATTCCACTAATTGGTGTAGTTACCGATATTCGAACAGAAACGCCAGATGTTAAGACCTTCCGGGTTGTGAGTAGAGAAGGTAAAAAATTATTTGAACATTTACCTGGTCAGTGTGCCATGGTTTCTGTTCCAGGCGTAGGAGAGGCTATGTTTTCCATTACTTCTTCACCAACTAATAAAGAGTTTCAGGAATTTAGTGTTAAACGCTGCGGCACATTAACAGATTATCTCCACACTATGGAGGTTGGAGAGGAAGTAACAGTTCGTGGGCCCTATGGAAACTCATTTCCTGTTGAAACTGCATTAAAAGGAGAAAATCTTCTTTTTGTAGCAGGTGGAATAGGTTTGGCGCCTCTTAGATCGGTTATTAATTATGTAATAGATAATAGAGAGAACTATGGAAGTGTTGACATTTTATATGGATCACGTTCGGCAGATGACCTGGTTCAATTAAAAGAGATACAAGAGGTTTGGTGCAAAACAGAAGGTGTGAATGTTCACTTAACTATAGATAGAGAGCAGGAGGGCTGGAATGGCCATGTTGGATTTGTACCCAGCTATCTAAAAGAACTGGAGTTGGCTACAGATAAGACAGTATTAGTCTGCGGACCTCCGATTATGATTAAATTTGTACTAGCTGCACTGGAAGAGATGGGCTTCAATAAAACACAGGTGTATACAACCCTGGAACTAAGAATGAAATGTGGTGTGGGTAAATGCGGGCGCTGTAATATCGGATCAAAATATGTATGCAAAGATGGGCCGGTATTTAGATGCGACGAAATTGATGAATTGCCACCGGAATATTAATTAGTAATGTGTAATGGAGCAATTTAAAAGCTCTGATGACTATATAAGGAGGGAAAAGAAAATGCAGGAAATGGTTAACGTATTTTTATATGGAAAAAAGTACACAGTGCCGGCAGACCTAACCATTATGACGGCTATGGAATACGCGGGATATAGACTTGTAAGAGGATGTGGCTGTCGCCATGGGTTTTGCGGTGCATGTGCAACAATTTATAGAATCAAAGGAAACAATGAATTAAAAACTTGCCTGGCTTGTCAAACACAAGTAGTGGATGGTATGTATGTGGCTAGTCTCCCATTCTTTCCAACAGATAAGAGAAATTATGATATAGAAGAAATAAGACCGGAACAAAAGATTATGATGGAGTTATATCCTGAGCTTTACAGTTGTATTGGATGTAATGCCTGTACAAAAAGCTGCTCTCAGAGCTTAAATGTAATGCAATACATAGCTTATGCTCAAAGAGGTGAGTTTGAAAAATGTGCAGAAGAGTCCTTTGACTGTGTGAACTGTGGCATTTGTACTTCCAGATGTCCGGCTGGTATCTCACATCCAATGGTAGGGCTGCTGGCACGTAGATTAACTGGAAAATACATTGCACCAAAAACTGAGCATCTTAAGAACCGTGTGGAAGAAATAAATGAGGGTAAATTTGATGAGTTGATTGCTCAAATAATGGAAAGACCAATTCAAGAAATGAAAGAACTTTATAACAAAAGAGATATTGAGAAATAGGAGGGGAAAAGTATGTTTACAACAGAAATGTTGGAGTCTATAAAAAAAGTGGAAGCAACCAGAGCAGAAAGAATAGGTTCTGAACCAAGAAGAATGACTGCTGAAGAAAAAGATACTCTTCTTCGCCAATATCATCCTGATTATAAAGAGGATGGATTTTCGATTATCCAAATTGGACCTAACAAGGGGGAAAAGGTACCGCTTGAACTTGGTACACTTCTTCACTCTAATAGCAGAATTAAAGATGAGGCTATAGATTTATCAAAAATAGATTATGATGTAGATGTATTGGTTATAGGTGGCGGCGGTGCAGGGTCATCAGCAGCTATTGAAGCACACGAGAGCGGAGCAAAGGTTATGATAGTGACAAAGCTTCGTATTGGTGATGCCAACACTATGATGGCTGAAGGTGGAATCCAGGCAGCAGATAAGGAAAATGACTCTCCACAGCAGCATTATTTGGATGCTTTTGGAGGCGGGCACTTTGCAGCTAGACCAGAGCTTTTAAAGAGATTGGTAATGGAAGCTCCGGACGCAATTGCCTGGCTCAATAATCTGGGGGTAATGTTTGATAAGCATGAAGACGGAACTATGGTAACTACCCACGGAGGTGGTACTTCCAGAAAGAGAATGCATGCTTGTAAGGACTATTCCGGGGCCGAAATCATGAGAGTTCTTCGTGATGAAGTGATTAACCGTGGGATTCCTGTTATAGATTTTACAGCAGCGGTTGAATTAATCCTGGATAAGGAGGGCCAGGCTGCAGGTGCTGTGCTTCAGAATATGGAGACAGGAGAGTATCTGGTAGCCAGAGCTAAGACTGTTATTATAGCAACTGGTGGAGCCGGAAGGTTACATTATCAGAACTTCCCTACTTCAAATCACTATGGTGCAACAGCAGATGGATTGGTTATGGGATATCGTGCAGGAGCACCCCTTCTATATCAGGATACTATTCAGTACCATCCAACAGGAGTTGCTTATCCTATACAAATTTTCGGAGCCCTGGTAACAGAAAAAGTGCGTTCATTAGGTGCTATGCTTATTAACGTAGATGGAGAAGCATTTATGCATCCTTTGGAAACTCGTGATGTATGTGCGGCTTCTATCATTCGTGAGTGCAGTGATAATGGAAAAGGTGTTCCTACCCCAACAGAAGGTATGGGCGTATGGCTTGATACACCGATGATCGAGATGATTCATGGGGAAGGTACCATCGAAAAGAGAATACCTGCTATGCTTCGTATGTACATGAACTATGGAATAGATATGAGAAAACAACCTATTTTAATATATCCGACTCTGCATTATCAAAATGGTGGTCTTGAAATAAACGGAGAAGGTTTTACAAAGGTAATTGACAATCTTTTAGTTGCAGGTGAAGCAGTTGGAGGAATCCATGGAAGAAACCGTCTAATGGGAAATTCCTTGCTAGACATCATCGTATTTGGAAGAAATGCAGGAAAAGCGGCAGCTAAAAAGAGCAAGGATATTACATTGGGTGAGCTGTCACTTGAACACATAGATAAATATTCAAAGGAGTTGGAGTCTGCGGGAATTGAAACAGGTACCGTATCACCGTTACTACTGCCGAAGTACACTAAGGGAGGTAACTAGGAATGCGGGAAATATCTACAGAGCAGATTATTGAGGTTGTTAAGCGTTTGTGTATAGAGGCAAATCAAAAACTACCCGGTGATATAAAAGCATGTATTAAGAAGTGCAGAGAGTGTGAAGATGGTGAAATAGCACAGGACGTTTTGGACAAAATCATCACTAACTATGAAATAGCAGAGTCAGAAAATGTGCCTATTTGCCAGGATACCGGTATGGCATGTGTTTTTATGGAAATTGGTCAGGATGTACACATCAAAGGCCAAAGTCTTGCAGATGCTGTGAATGAAGGAGTACGCCAGGGCTATGCTGAAGGTTATTTGCGAAAGTCAGTTGTAAAAGATCCTGTAAGACGTGGCAACACAGGGGACAATACACCTGCCATGTTATATACAGAAATAGTTGATGGTGATCAGATTAAGATTACAGTTGGGCCTAAGGGCTTTGGCAGTGAAAATATGAGTGCCATCCGCATGTTTAAGCCATCAGCGGGAATTGAAGGAATTAAAGACTTCATCCTTGAAACGGTAGAAAATGCAGGCCCAAATCCATGCCCTCCTATGGTAGTGGGAGTTGGAATTGGTGGAACTTTTGACAAAGCAGCATTATTAGCTAAGAAAGCATTGATGAGAAATGTAGATATTCCAAATGACGACCAGTATTATGCCGAGCTGGAAATTGAAATGCTGGAAAAGATAAATAAGCTGGGGATCGGCCCACAGGGCTTTGGTGGAAAAACCACAGCTTTAGCAGTAAATATAGCAACAATGCCAACCCACATTGCCGGTATGCCATGTGCAATTAATATAAATTGCCATGTCACACGACATAAAACGGAGGTGATCTGATATGGAACGTAAGATTAAACTTCCGTTAACAGAAGAACTTGCAAAAACTTTACATGCCGGGGATACTGTTTATTTGACCGGTGAAATATATACATCCAGAGATGCAGGACATAAGAGAATGTGCCAGGCTCTTGAAAGAGGAGAGCAGTTGCCCTTTGATCCTAAAGATGCTACATTATACTATGTTGGTCCAACTCCTGCCAAGCCTGGCCAAGTCATCGGTTCTGCAGGGCCAACAACAAGCGGACGTATGGATGCGTACGCACCAACCATGATTTCAGTAGGGGCTAGAGGAATGATTGGAAAAGGTGCCAGACTGCCCGAAGTAGTAGAGGCTATGAAAAAGCACAGCGGAGTATATTTTGGAGCTATTGGTGGGGCGGGTGCATTACTTTCCAAATGCATCAAAAGCTCGGAACTCATTGCATATGAAGACCTAGGTGCAGAAGCATTGAGAAAACTCTATGTGGAAGATATGCCTTTGGTTGTAATTATTGATAGTGAAGGAAAAAACCTGTACGAGGAAGGGCGAAAAGCCTATCTTAATAGTATAAATCAGCTATAGGTGTAAAGTTAGCATGTAATAAAACTATAAATAATAAAAAGGGGAATTTAAAATGGAATTGTTGTCTGAAGTATTAGAAACTATGATGATTATAGGTTTTGGTGTGTCATGGCCGCTATCAATCATGCGCTCATACAAGTCACGCTCGACAAAAGGCAAGAGTGTTTTGTTCTTATTCTGTATTTTATTTGGATACATTTGCGGTGTTATCTCAAAGCTATTGGCAAACAATTTGAACCTGGCTTTCTGGTTCTACATTCCTAATATGATAATGGTTAGTACAGATATTTGCTTATATTTTAGAAATAAGAAGATTGAGGCCGGTACTCTTAAGTAATTTATGGTTTTATTCACCAGTTTTTAGATGTATAATATTTACATAGAGCCTACTGGAGATACAAACCATAAAGGGGGAAAGAATATGCTTCGTTTTATTGATTTCTTAAACAAAATGCTCCACGCAAAGTCTACAGTGTGAACAATGGCGATTAATTGTGTGGAGCCATAGATGTAATCGCCGGCTTTCATTCCGACATTTTAACGGAAAATGTTCATAGTGCAGACTTTGCTGCCTTAAGATTATATTATTTTAAGGAGCGGAGTAGGAATGAAATATATTAAAGCTGATATGATTCTTCCAGAAGAATTACTTAAGGAAATACAGAAATATGTACATGGGGGATTAGTCTATATCCCTCAACCTGACGGAGTACGAAAAGGGTGGGGTGAATGCTCTGGAAGCAGGATGCACCTTGATCAACGAAACAATGATATCCGAGAATATTTTCGTAAAGGATATACCATTGATCAGCTCTGTGACAAATTCTGTCTTTCCTATGACAGTGTTAAGAAAATAGTTTATTCAAATAAGTAACAGTGAAAAGCTCGTACAGAAATTATCTCTGATAATTTCCGGCGAGCTTTTTGTGTAAATAATAATTGATAGTCATTTTTTACCTATTATCCATAAAGTGTCATACCTATAATAATGTATGTGTACAAGGAAGAGAGAATTTATAGTAGATGGAGGGGTACATTATGAGAACTTATCACCGCAATTTTATTTATGAGAGCAACGATTTTGATAATATGTGTAAATACATTATCCAGGACAACTCTTTAAGGAAGGATTTCTTCAATTGGCATATTGGTCGAATTGTTGATTGGAAGTATAATCTTTCAAACTTCAAGAGACATTTTCCTGACAACTTTAATAATGCTGCCCATTTATGGTTTGATTATTTCCATAACCTTATTGGATTTGTTATTTCAGAGGAAATGAATAATGAATACACAATATTTCTTAAAAGTGAATATTCCTTCCTGTATTCAGAGTTAATCGGATGGGTTAAAGCTGAATGGGGAGATAAATACGACTTGTTGGTAACACAAGTTGTAGAAAATGAAACAGAACTAATAAAAGTGCTTGAAAATGAAGGTTATAGAAGAAATGATTGTTTAGAAAAGACGAGGGTATTTGATACAAGCCTATATAAAGATTTTTGTATTGAGGATTCGTCAGTGCAATTTCAGAGTATGCTTGAAAATGGAAATTACACAGAACAAGCTAATCTAAGAAGAAATGCCTGGCCAAAGACATATAGTACAGAAATAGATTTACAAATCAGGGAGTATTGTCGGAGAAGCCCAATTTATAATGCTAAATATGACTTTGTGCTGGTAAATAGCGAAGGATGGCATATTTCCGGTTGTGAAGCTTTTATTGATTATGAGAATAACACAGCTGAAATTGAGAGGGTCTGTACACATTCAGATTTTTACAATAAAGGATATGCTCAAATGACTATTAAAGCATGTTTGAAAAAGCTATACGACAATAATATAATGACAGCGTTCCTCGGAGGCTCATATGATAAAACAATTCACATATACGGAAAACTGGGGCATGTAAAGGAGTATAGCAGGTACTCTTATGAATATATGACCAAAGGGTAAAATATTAGGTTGACTGAGAGTGTAAGGTTACTTACAACCATATTTATGTAGCCAAATTATTACTTACCGCATAATTTGAACTATGAACTTATGTGGCTAGGGGAGAGGTATGGCTAGAAAGAGGTATTCCGGGGAAAACCACAGAAAAAATTCTGAAACCGTAAAATACCAGCCGAAAGAATTTATTGACGGTGTTATAGATAACAATGTAAGTGATAATGAAACCCAAGCTCCGGATGCTTTTACAGGGGAAAACAGTTTTGGTGAATCTGGAGATTTAGCCAGAAACAAGAAATGTAATAAATGCAAACATAGCTGTGCTGAAATATGCTGCAAATATGGTGATAATGACTGCAATTTTGTCTGTGACAGTGAAAGGGAATTGCTTATAAGAATTATTTGTCTTTTGATCAATAAAGAGTATGGTCTTCAGGCAATCGAACAAAAAATAAGAAAATCTGAACAGAATGAGGACATAAAAAATATTAATTCAATTACTGACTTGTTGGAGCAGGCAATTGTGCGCCTTGGTGAAACAGCACTGGGAGCAGTTGAAAAGGCAGTAGATGCAGCAGGAACAATGTCTGACATAACATCAGGACTTGCAAAAATAGCTGCAGGGGCAGCCGGAACAGCTGGATCGATTGCTTCTACAGCACAAGGCTTAGCAAATACAGCAGCTGGAACCGCAGGAGCTGTAGCTGCAGGAGCGGCTACAGTAGGAGCGGCAGCAGATGTAGCAGCCGAAACAGCGGGTCTGGCAGCTGTGGGGGCCGCAACCGTAGGAGTGGCAGGAGACATAGCCGCAGAAGCGGCGGGTCTGGCAGCAGCAAGTGCAGCAACCGTAGGAGTAGCAGGAGATATAGCCGCAGAAGCGGCGGGTTTGGCAACAGCAAGTGCAGCAACCGTAGGAGTGGCGGGAGATATAGCCGCAGAAGCTGCGGGTCTGGCAGCAGCGGGGGCAGCAGGTACAGCAGCGGCGATATCAAGCACAGCAGCCTCTGTAGCCGATACAGCAGCAAACGTAGCGGCAACAACAGCCGCGGCAGCTGAAACATCAGCAAATGTAGCGGCTACAACAGCTACAACAGTGCCGGTTGTACTTGATAATGAGTTAGATACCATCCAGATATGCTTAATAAATAACGATAGCAAACCCTCCGAAGTAATAAGAATTATTATGAATAATTTGTCGGACAGCCCCAAAACCAGCAGTTATGAGCAAAGTCTAACAGTACTCTCTACCAGCGCTGTTTTCTTAACTGTTACTTTGGCACCTGCTGAATATGAAGTTCAAATAAATGGATTATCACAGAAAATATGTGCATATTTCGTTTTAATTAATAGGGCAAATAATATTTTAAGTTCACAAACACCGGTAGAAGCTAAAGTTTTGTATGTGTTTCCTTGTGCAGGAAAATAACTTCGCATATATTTATTCTATTCTGAAGGTAAATATTATATAATTTACTGTAAGTGTCAAAGCCGCTATCGTGGTTTGGGAGGTAATATGGACTTAACTTCAAAACGTGTTTTCTACAGGCTTTTTCAGCAGGAGGACTTTGAGCTGTTTTATTCTGTCTTTTCCAACAGAGAAATTATGAGATACGCCTGGATTGATGAAATTAATAGTATAGAAGAAATGAAACCTTTTTTTGAAGACTTTATAAGTGTTGATGATATGCCTAATAAAAACAATTCATATGCATTTGCAGCTTTTGAAAGTGAGAGCGGCAGCTTTATAGGCTTTGCGGATATTCAGCTTCATAGCTTGAATGATGACGGAGGTTGCGGAGAAATAGGCTATTTTCTGATGCCTGAGTTTTGGGGCAGGGGTTATGCAACTGAACTGGCCGGTGCCATGATGGATTTTGGTTTTAAAAACTTAAACCTCCACAAGGTTTGCGCCCGGTGTAATGCCAATAATCTTAAGTCTGAGAATATTATGAAAAAGTTGGGTATGACAAAGGAAGGCGAACTTAGAAAGGTAAGATACAAGCGCGGCAAATGGGATGATGAAAAGTGCTATGGAATACTTCGGGAGGAGTGGCGGGCTAAGTAGGCATAGTAGGCTTAATAGGCTAAGTACGCAAAGAAGGTTTATTCAAAATAAAACTAGTCCCTCATATTGTCGGTACATTTAGGACATATGCCCAGAAATTCAAGACTGTGTCCTGTTATAACAAACCCTGTTTTTTGGGTTAAGTTCTCTTCCAGCGTTGTTAAGGGACAGTCCTCTATTGGCACAGTTTCGCTGCACAAGGTGCAGACAAGCTGGTGTTTGTGTTGATGATTATTTATCTGATAGTAGGTTTTGCCATCCTGACTTAAGTTTTTCAGCAGTATTCCCTTTTCTGCAAGAGTTCCAAGTGTGCGGTATGTAGTTGAAAGACTCATATTTACCTCTTTTACAACCAGTGAATAAATATCCTCAGCTGTCATGGGTTCTGAAGATTTATCCAAAATCTTGAGTACTGCCAGACGGCTTTTTGTTGTTTTAAGGTCTGTAGATTTTAAAATGTTCTCATCCATAGAGACAAACTCCTTCAACGGTCACTATATTCCTTTAAGCCTTGTTTCATAATTAATATATATCTTCACTTTTTATATGTCAAATAGGATTTACTGCATTTTATCTGCATTTATTTCGTTCTGAAAGAATATTATTAAAATGTGGAAGTGGAGGGAGAAGAGTTATGGCTGTGAAGATTGACATTATTTCTGGATTTTTGGGAGCCGGCAAAACAACCCTTATTAAAAAGCTATTAAAAGAAGGACTAAACACTGAAAAGGTTGTTCTGATAGAAAATGAATTTGGGGAAATAGGCATAGACAGCGGTATTTTGAGGGAATCCGGCATAGAAATAAAAGAGATGAACTCAGGATGTATCTGCTGCTCCCTGGTTGGTGACTTTGCCACAGCTTTAAAAGAAGCTATAAAAAAGTTTTCTCCACAAAGAGTAATTATCGAGCCTTCGGGAGTAGGTAGGCTTTCGGGGGTTCTGGAAGCCTGTAAGAAAGTTTCAGAGCAAACTGATGCAAGCATTAACATGTGTATAGCCGTAGTGGATTCTGTAAAGTACAGGCTGTACCTTAACAATTTCGGAGAATTCTTCAGAGATCAGATAAGATACGCTAAAACCATCGTCTTAAGCCGTACACAATTTATGGATGAGCATAAGCTTGCCGAATTAGTAAAGGATATTCAAAGCCAGAATTCCAGAGCCAATATTGTAACAACACCTTGGGAAACACTTACCGGAAACCTGTTGGTATCTGCCGCTGAGAAGGAGGCAGACAAACCTGTTGAAAGTAGATTAAAACTAAAAATCCAATATTACAATACAGATTTAAGCAGTAGGCAGTTCATAAACCATCATAACCATGACTCCAGTTGTAATTGTGTTACAAGCCTCCAAAAGTCAGTGGCTTTTGAAAGTTGGGGGGCAGAGACTCCCAGGAATTTTTCAAAGACAGATCTTCAAAACATACTTAGGTTGTTTGATAATAAAAAGTATGGAAATGTTTTAAGAGCAAAAGGGGTTGTACCGGCAAGACAGGAGAGCTGGCTCCAGTTTGATTATGTACCCGGAGAAATTCAGATCAGTCCTATAACTCCGGACTATACCGGGAGAATATGCGTTATTGGTGAGAGATTGAATATAGCTGAGCTATCAAAGCTTTTTAACCTTTAATGCAGGAGAGTATATGGATCTAAAAATTTACTTAATCGGTGGTTTTTTTGAGTCTGGCAAAACCACATTTATTAATAGAGTACTACAAACAGAAGAATTTAAAGACGGGAAAAAAACAGTGCTGATATGCTGTGAACAGGGTTCTGTCCAATACGACAGAAGAATTCTCAAAGGAAGTAATACAACACTATTTTCCGTAAGAGATGAGGAAGAACTGAATACCACCTTTTTCCGAAATATATTACAACAGTACTCTCCTGACAGGATAATTATTGAATACAACGGAACTTGGGAAATAGGCGGGCTTTTAAGACTTAGACTACCGGAACACTTGAGGGTTGAAAGAATAATCACCTTGGCTGACATGGACACCTTTCAGCTTTACATGAGTAATATGGGTAATATAATGACAGAGCAGTTTTCAAATAGTGATATGATTATGCTGATTAACGGTAATAATCTGGATAAAACCCATATGAAAAGCATAAAAAAGACCCTAAAGAGTATAAACAGCCATGCAGATATCAGGAAACTAAACAATAACGGCAAGGAAGAAGAGATTCTTGAGATATTGGAAATCAGTCCTGCGGGTATCGGGAATATAACTAAAAAGCTTTTATGGTTGATTATTGCACTAATAGCATTTTTCTTAATATATATTTCCTCCCAGTCTAAGGTTAATGAGGAACTATTAACTAAAATTCAAAGCCTGAACACAATTTTCATTAGTATATTACTTCAAGCACTGCCATTTATACTTATTGGGGTCTTTGTTTCATCCTTTTTACAGGTTTACATAAGTGATGGAAGAATTATCGGTCTATTCACAAGGTATAGGGGGATAGGCTTTGTTATAGCAATATTACTGGGTGTATGCTTTCCCGTATGTGATTGCGCCATGGCTCCAATTACTGCCAGGATGGCAAGGAAGGGAGTACCGGTATGCTTTGTAACAGTCTTTTTGCTTGCGGCTCCGGTAGTAAACCCTGTCGTAATATTATCAACCTTCTATGCATTTCCGGAGGACCACAAAATCGTTTTCTTCCGGATTACCTTTGGAATATTAATTGCTTTATTAACCGGTTTATTTGTTAAGTTGGCAGGAGTAACCGCCCAAAGTGCTATAAGAGAAAAAATATACAATAATTCTATTTGTTCAGTTGATTATGGGGGTAGAATGCTGGATAACAGCTTCAAATCAAAACTAAGGACGCTGGTACTCCACTCGGGCATAGAATTTTTTAAGTTGTCCAAGTATGTAATAATCGGAGCTTTTATTACCTCACTATTTCAAATTCTGTCAGAAATGAACTCTCTTTCGGCAGTTATTGTGAAGCCTATGCTTATTTTGCTGGTGATGACTCTGGCATCAATGCTGATGTCAGTATGTTCAACCTCTAATGCCTTTATGGCTAAAAGCTTCTCCTACAGCTTTCCTCTATATTCGGTAATTTATTATATGGTAATGGGTCCAATGCTGGATATGAAAAATATTTTGATGCTGTCCGGCTCCTATAAAGTAAAATTTCTCGCTGAACTGGTTTTTGTAATATTGACAGTGGGGATATTTGTTTTCTCATGTGGAACACTACTGGTTTAAGTAGTTTAATGAAGGTGGAAGCTATGAAGAAGATAAACCTTGAATGCCTTATGCAGATATTTATATTACTAACTATGACTGGTATACTCGTTATGGCTCTGTTGATGGATGCCATGAAGCAGTATATTCATCCAAGAACAAACAAATATCTATGGTTTTCAGCCGCAGCATTATTGGCTATTGCCCTTTCCATGCTTCCGACACTCTTCAGACCCAAACGTAAAGCAAACTATTTTTCGTGCTTAATTCTTTTGATTCCGATAATAACAGGTACTTTTATTCCCACGACTTCCGGAGGATATTTAAGAGAAAACGATCGGCTAAATAACCCTCAAAGTCAAAGGACTTCTGTTAAACAGAGCAATCTCAATGCCTATAATAATCTGATATCAGTAATTGGCGACGATGAATACCTTCAATGGTTTATGAAGGTTAGCAACGATCCTGAAGCTTATAGCGGGAAGACTGTTAAGGTCAAAGGCTGCGTATTCAAGCGGAAAGATTTCAATATGAATGAATTTGTTCTTGCCAGAATGGCCATGAGTTGCTGTGCTGCCGACCTTACTCCCGTTGGTTTTCTATGCAAAAGCAACAGAGCACAGGAGTTTAAAAACGGTGAGTGGATATACATAACTGCTGTAATAAAAATAGAGTACGAACAGCACATGAAAAGCAAGCTGCCAGTACTCTACGCACATGATATTATCAGAACAGAAAAACCTGAGGTTGAGTATGTTTATCCATGAATTGGAACCTGCTCGTAAATAACCCGTACATTTATTCCTTGATTATAATTGCCGAAATTTTTTCCAAAAATGGTCAAACCACCCACGTGTTCGGCCTCTTCAGGGACAGACATCTTGAAAATCAAATCGCTTTTATGGTTTAGATTTAAATCCTCCAAGGTGATTGGAGAAATCTGAAGGCCGTCTATAAATGTTCCGAATTTATTAACAGTAAGGAGCTTCAGTAATCCGTATTGATTCCAAACAGAAAACCACCAGGAGGGTGTCAGTATTCCTTTAGTATCTGCATAGTCGCCCGGACTGGTCCAACTACCAAGATGAACGTTATTTATGGAAAAATTAACATCCGATGGCCAGTTGCTGCAATTTCCGGGAGCTTCAGAACTTATTTCCATAGATATCTGTATCTCGGTAAAGTCCTGCCCGAACTTAAGATAGTTCGGTATTCTGTACTCCACATATCCTTTGGTAAACCAAAGAATATCACTGTAAATTCTTTCGGGATCAGCGAAATAACTTGGATTATCAACTTCTCCAATAAGTTTATCCTTTGTAGCCAGTCCACATGTGGGTGACACTTCGTAGGAAGAATAATGCCCTACACCTATCTCAAGTTCATAGGAGTTGGCTACTTCCTGTTTGGCTATATCAATAACAAACTTATCCTCATGCAGAGCACATATTTTTTGTATACCATGTTTCGCTGTTAATATGGAGATTTTAATCAGACCACATTCCTGCAGCTTCTTAATATGCATTGTTACCGCACCGTTAGTAAGATTAAGCTTTTCAGCTATATCATTCATATTAAGCTGCTTGTGTTCAGCCAGGAGATCAATAATCTCTATTCTTATATCAGAGCTTAGCGCTTTGAATATAGGAAGGCTTTCTTTTAAGTTCGTAATGTGTATCATTTTTGTCTCCTTATAATATTTTAGAAAATAATAAAACAGTCTTAAAATATTTAGTAATAATATTCTAACACAAACAAATAAAAGGGAAAACAGTTCAATAGTTATAAAATTCTGGATTATTTTTTGTATCAAATTTTACAATTTATCATTATTCAGCTTTAAAAAAACTTCAATTCGGAATAGTTTTAGGTGTAATTAAAATGATTAAGCTTAAAGTACTCGCTTGTTCGTGTTGCATATAGACTAAATTAACAAAGAATAATCAAAAGATCTCTTTTGATGTATTGTACTACGAATTACATGAAATAGAAAGCTATAGTTTTAGATAATTATCAATTAAAAGACGAAATATTATTAAAATAGTATATAGATATAAAATAAAAGATAAAATGTTAGAAATAATTGCCGTAATAAGCATATGTTTTAGATTAATCTAAAATATTTAACAAAAAATCAAATTTTTATATTGACAGCGATTCGTAAAAAAGAGATAATAATCACATGGAATACGGTATGGAATTTGTGCAACTTGTATAAGGTGATATCGCGGTTTCAAACATTTTTATTTATTACTGGATTGTTTTAGAAAGAGATATCGTACTGGTGATTGTTTTAAATAAATATAAAACGATAAATATGTTTGATTAATACTTACGTAAAGATTTCTTAAAAAAAAAGGGCAAAATGGGTTTATTTTTGAATTCGACAGCTGAAGATGTATTGAATTGATGTACGAGCAAATAGTAGTACTGAATTTCAAAATCAAACTTCAATTGGCGGTAGTTCAAATATAAATATAAAAAATTATTTAGAGGAGGATATTTTTTTATGAAGAGAATTATTAGTTTAATGCTTGTGTTAGTAATCTTTACTGCGCTTGTATTAACAGGGTGCGGAAGTTCCAACACTGGTACAGCAAATGAAACAACTGCTGCTTCAACACAGCAAACCCAGTTAGGTGGAAATGCAGGTGCTAATGCAACTGAACTTAGCTTTTGGACATTTGTTGATTTACACGGAAAACACCTTGATAAAATGTTAAGCTTATGGAATGAGAAGAATCCAGACAAACAGATCAAGTTAAATGTTACCGTTATGCCATATGATGATATGCATAACAAGCTTTTGATAGCTGTTCAGACTGGTCAGGGTGCTCCTGATATCGCTGACGTTGAATTAGGTCAATTCCCAAATTTCCTTGCTGGAGATAAGGTTCCATTGGCACCATTGAATGACGTTTTCGAACCTTACAAGGCATCAATAGTTCCTGCACGTGTGCAGATATACAGTAAAGCCGATCAGATTTACGGATTTGACTACCACGTAGGTGCTACACTTGCTTACTATAACACAGAAATACTTGAAAAAGCGGGCGTAGATTACAAGACCATTAAGACTTGGGATGATTATAAAAAAGCAGGTATCCAGGTTTATGAGAAGACTGGAAAGTACCTTGGTACTGCTGATACCTCAGCAACCTGGCAGGCTTCATTGCTGTTAGCACAGCAGGGTTCAGACTTTACTGATGATAATGGTCAGCCAAAGGTTAATTCTCCTGAAATGGTTAAAGCTATGGAAATGCTGGTAGACTTGCAGAAAAACAATGTTATCCACACTATTCCAGGCGGCCAGCCCGATACAGAAGAAGCTAAGGGTGAATACAACAAGGGTAACTATGCAAGTGCATTAATGCCTGAGTGGTTTATGTCAAGATTTATCAATGAAATGAAGGATCTTAACGGCAAATACGCTATAGCTCCATTGCCTGTATTCAAAGAAGGTGACCCACGTTCAGTTGGTTTGGGCGGAACAGGTACAGTTGTTACAACTACTGCAAAAAACGTTCAGCTTGCGAAAGAGTTTGTAGCGTTTGCTAAGCTTTCAAAGGAAGCTACTACTGAAATCTGGAACACTTTAGGATTTGATCCGATTAATATGGATGTTTGGGCAGACAAAGCTGTAACTCACAATCCTGAAAATGAATATGTTAAGTACTTCAAGACTAATGCATTTGATACATTGAATGAAATAAAGACAGAAATCAAGGCGATCAAATCTGTTAAAGCTTCACCAACAATTAACAATATCCTTTGCACTGTTACACTGAATGCTATCTTTGAAGATGGTCAGGACGTTAAGGAAGCTTTAGACGAAGCTCAGGAACAAATTACTCAGGAATTGAAATAATATATTTAGTGCATAAAGGTCAGAAGATATGATTAAGGACTGCCATATATTCAGAGTGCGGTATATGGCAGTTACTTTATCGTGAAAGGGGGATATTGAGTATGATAAAGAAGTTTGTGTATTCTCAGAAAGTTGCACCATACATTTTTGTACTGCCATTTGTAATCATATTCTTGATATTTTGGCTGTTCCCGCTTGCCAATTCCTTTCTGATGAGTTTCCAGGAAAGAATGCTTGGTCAGGATCCTAAATGGATTGGAGCGGCAAATTACTCAAAATTGCTTACGGACAAAGTTTTTATAAAGGCCATTTTAAACAGCATAGTTTATATGGCTGGAACACTGATATTACTTATACCGTTTCCGATGATGTTCGCTTGTTTGATTAACAGCAAACTTATGATTGGAAGAGAATTTTTCAAATCTTCGTTTTTTCTCCCTGCGCTTACTTCTGTAGCTGTTGCGGGTACCATTTTCCGATTGATTTTCGGCGAAATGGAAGGTTCATTAATGAACAGTATATTAAGTTTTGTAGGTATTGGTCCACTTAAATATTTGAAGGATCAGACCCTAAGTATGACTGCGTTATTAACGCTTGCCTGTTGGAGATGGACAGGTGTAAATATGTTGTATTTCTTATCTGGACTAAAAAGTATTGACAATGAATATTATGAAGCTGCATCTATTGACGGTGCCTCAGCCTGGCAGAAATTTAAAGCTATTACAATGCCATTGTTAAAACCGACTACGATATATGTTTTAACTATTAGTATCTATGCAGGTTTGGCAATGTTTACCGAGAGTTTGATGATGTTTAATGGAAATAACTCACCGAAAAATATTGGTTTGACGATTGTCGGATATTTATATAGACAGGGTATAGAAAAGAATAAGCTGGGCTATGCAGCAACTGTTGGTATAGTTCTTCTGGTTGTAGCTATGACAATCAATCTCACTCAGCTTAAAATTTCAGGACAGTTCAAGAAGGAGGAGGATTAATTGTGAATCAGAATGATTTAGGCGAAACTAAAAAGAATATGGTTGCCAAGGTTCTCCTGCTTATATTCTTTACCGGTTTATTTGTAGTTATTATGCTTCCTTTTTATGCAGTAGCACTCTCCTCCTTTAAGCCGGGTGAAGATTTGATAAGATACGGCTTGAATCTGAAATTTGACTTGAATGTAATGAGCTTTGATAATTTCCGTTTTCTGTTTACCGGAGATCATGATTATTTTACATGGTTTAGAAACAGTATGCTCTTAACTATAGTTCAGGTCTCACTGACTTTATTTATAAGTGCATTTGTTTCTTACGGCTTTGCGGCATATGACTTCAAAGGTAAAAATATTCTATTTATCTGCGTGCTTTTGATAATGATGGTACCCTTTGAAATATTGCTTCTTCCATTGTACTCACTTATTAACGACCTGGGTATGATGAATAGCTATAGTGCTATTATAGTGCCCGGTGTAGCTAACGCAGGTACCATATTTTTCTTCAGACAGTACCTGAGAAGTATACCGAAAGAGCTTATTCAGTCAGGCAGAGTAGATGGCGCCAATGAATATATGATATTCTTCAGACTGATTCTTCCTATAATGAAGCCTTCCTTTGCGGCGATGGCCATATTAAATGGTATGAACAGCTGGAACAATCTCTTATGGCCCTTCATGGTTCTTGGAGATCAAAACAAATTTACTCTCCCGATAGGCTTGAAAACATTGCTTACCCCATATGGTAACAATTATGACCTGCTAATTGTGGGATCTTTCTTCTCGATACTCCCTATTTTCATATTATTTGTAGCCTTCCAGAAATACTTTATTGACGGTATGACTGCTGGTGCTGTTAAGGGTTAATTTCAGCCCAATACATGGCCTTTTGTATAGCTATCACGGGGTAATCAAAGGCTTGATTTGTGATTGATGTTTTTTCCACCGAAGTATGTTCGATAAGAAATCGGTGCGCAGGTTCATATTTACAAGGGGGTGCCGATATTAAAAAGTTAATAACGGTTTTATTGGCAGGATTCTTTATGGTTAATATGGCAGCCTGTGGAGCTGGTGATAATACTTCTTTGGTTTATCCAAAGGAGCCTCCACAGGAAACGCTTTATGACCATTCTATTACAAGTGATGAAACCAAATGGGGAACGTTGAATTCTCATGATCCAACAATAATTAAAGATGGTGATTGGTATTACAATGTTACAACTGATGTAAAAGTTGGGGGCACTCCCAAGGGGGGTATTCCCATAAGAAGGTCTAAAGATCTTATTAATTGGGAATGGGTCGGAAGAGTTTTTGAAAAAGTTCCTGACGAAGCCAGAAAGTGGACCCGGGCAAGAACGCTCTGGGCACCTGATGTTATTAAAATAGAAGATACCTTTTACCTTTACTATGCTGCTTCAAGGTTTGGAACAAATCAATCCTATATTGGGCTTGCAACTTCTAAATCCATGGAAGGCCCATGGGAGCATAAAGGTGAAGTAATAAAATCCACAAGAAGCTCAATTTGGAACGCAATTGATCCAAACCCGGTATTAGATACCGACGGAAACCTGTATATGTCCTTTGGCTCTTTTTTTGGTGGACTTTTCATAGTTGAGCTTGATAAAACCACCGGAAAGCTAAAAGAGGGGACTCAGCCCTCACTTATAGCGACCAGAAGCAATAGTGTGGCCTCTGCGCTTGAAGGTCCATACATTGTTTATAACCCGGAATACAAGAAATATTATCTTTTTGTATCCTATGACTCTTTATCAAAGGATTACAACGTAAGGGTGGGAAGATCGGATAAAATAACCGGTCCCTATGTTGACTTTAATGGAAATGAGATGACCAATACAACTTTGCCGCCTAATGCTGTCGGGACAAAGATAATGGGCGGATACAAGTTCGGCAGTAAGGACGGCTGGGTTATGCCGGGACACAATTCTGTGCTGAAGGACGGGGATGATTACTTTATAGTACATCATGCAAGAGGTGATAAAGACACCAATTGGCCTTACCTTCATGTAAGAAAGATACTTTGGTCAGATGATGGCTGGCCTTTGGTATCACCCGAGAGATATGCAGGCGAACAGGAACAGAAACTGAATAAAAAGCAAATTGTTGGAGAGTGGGAAACCATAGTTGTAGATAAGGATAATAACCAACAGCTATCATCCCGGAAAATAACCCTCAAGTCCAACGGTAAAATAGAAGATGGTACAGGAAAAAGCAAATGGGAATTTAAAGCTGATAATACTGTAATCATGAAAATTTATGATCCTGAGAAAAAAACAGGTTCAGAATTTATAGAGCAAACAGTAAAAGTGATACCATCCTGGGATTGGGAAAACTGGAAAACCACTTTAGTTTTCACTGGGATTGATAAGTCCGGAATATGCGTATGGGGAAAGAAAGAATGAAAAAAATTCAGACTAAGATAAAAACAAGGGTGATGACATAATGACTGGAAAAATGATAACCAAGCCCCTTATAGAGCAAAGGGCAGATCCGTGGGTATACAAACATTTGGATGGCTTTTTCTACTTTACTGCTTCAGTTCCGGAATATGACAGAATTGAAATCAGAAGGTCAAGTACTATTGATGGTCTGGCCAACAGTGAGCCTACTGTAGTATGGAGAAAGCATGATAGCGGCGTAATGAGTAAGCACATATGGGCGCCTGAAATTCATAATATTAATGGCAAATGGTACATCTTCTATGCTGCCGGAGAAGCAGAAGATATATGGAAAATAAGGCCTTATGTACTGGAGTGTACCGGCTCAGATCCCATCAATGACAGGTGGGTGGAAAAAGGTAGGATTCAAAGTGAAAATGACAGCACTGCTTTTACAGACTTTTCACTTGATGCCACGACCTTCGAGCACAAGGGAAAAAGGTATCTTATCTGGGCAGAAAAGCGCAGGAACATCTCTAATCTATATATTGCAGAAATGAAAAATCCATGGACTATAGCAACAAAGGCTGTTATGATTACAACTCCATCCTATGACTGGGAGCAGGTTGGGTTTTATGTAAACGAGGGGCCGGCAGTAATAAAGCGAAATGGAAAAATATTTGTCAGCTATTCTGCAAGTGCTACAGACTTCAACTATTGTATGGGTCTGCTAGATATCGACGAAGATGCTGACCTGCTGGACGGGTCAGCCTGGTCCAAAGTTGCCGAGCCTGTGTTTATGACAAATGAGGAAACAGGGCAGTACGGTCCGGGACACAACAGCTTCACTGTATCAGAAGATGGGGCAAAAGATATTCTGGTTTATCATGCACGTACCTATAAGGAAATAGTAGGTGACCCCCTTTACGATCCAAACAGACATACTTTTGTAAAGGAACTGTTTTGGAACGAAGATGGATCACCTGACTTCGGAACCCCCGGAGAGAACTAAAACGAGTTATTTGTGCAAGGTGGAGGCACTACAGCTAATCTGTAGTGCCTTTTATATAAAAATGAAATTGTAATAACATACAAAATGGTATAAAATTAGGTTAATTGAAAAATAATGTAATAATATAAATGGGGGATACATAGGAATGATGGAGTCGGATTTGAAGGATTTAAGCTTTTTTACCGAGAAAGACGGAACAAGAGACATGTTTTCAATGCAGTTAAACTGTTTTGAGTCCTCTGTTTACAACATACTTCTGAATCAATTTAAAATGAATAAAAAGCAAATTGTAGCCCTGTTCATAAGGGATATCAATCCAACCTTCTGGATTAACAGGACAACAGGAAGCTACCGCATGTATAATTTGAGCAGAAATATCACCACCTTATGGACAAAATATGTTAAAGTCAATACATATCTCAGGGAAGGTGACCGGGAATCTGTAAGGTTTATTGAAGAACTTTTAAATCAAGGTCATATGGTAATTGTAACTACAGTATTTGAAGTATTAAGCTTTTACAGAAGATATGATCCTGCTTATGATATCAATGATTATAGCCCTGCTGTTGAGGATCACAATTTTATTATTTTACACCATGATAAAGAATATTTCTATTATGTTGAAAAACTTCCTTATACAGTAATGATGGATAATTATGTCCCGTATGAGTTTAACCATCAGATAGGAATCATACCAAAAAGTGATATGGAAAGAGCTCTAAGCCATTACATGAGATGCTGCACCCTGGAGTTTAATGAGGAGCAACTCAGTGGGGAAGAGTTCAAAAAGGATGTTGCAGATCTTTTCCATAAAATGTCAGAAAATTTTGGGGCTAACCAGATACAGGACGGACCATATACAAGGTATTATGGCAAACAGGCCATTAAACAGTTTGCCGGGTTGTGTGATGAGCAATTCAGCTTGGAGAATTATTACAATACTGTAGGCTGGCCTGTCCTTGATAGAGTAAGCTTTGATATTTGGATGCTGCATGGTTCCAGAGCTATTCTGCTTGATTATATAAATCTTAACAAGGGTGAACTGGATTATTCAGAAGACCCGGAACTCCTTTTGGAAAAAGTAGTTGAGACTAAAACACAATGGGAGGTAATGGAGAAAACGCTAAATAAAAGGATACTAACTGGAAAACCCTTGGACTCAAAAGTGGGTGACCGTTTGAGGATACAGTTGGCTTCGGAAATAGCACTATCAGAGCTATTAAGATGCTTTTAGTAAAGAGATCCGATATTATCAAAAATCCTCGATTTTATTGTTTCCATATGTTAGAGCTCGATCTTCTTACCTCTTATCAGTTCAAGGTTTTTTGAAATAAGTTCAATCCTTTGCTGTACGCAGGCATAGCTTCTTAACGGGTCCTCGGGAGTATTCATAACGTAATCCAGCATCTTATCAACGGTTGTAGTTGCAACATGGCATCTGGTGTCAGAAGAGGCATAATAAATGAATATTTCTCCGTTACCCCTTACAACGGCACCATTGCAGAAAATAACATTGGAAACATCGCCAATCCTCTCTTCACCCTCAGGAGCTATCAAAAAGCCTCCGGGGCGTTTTATGACCTGCTCGGGGTGTTCAAGGTCAGACAGAAAAGCATATACAACGTAGCGTAGTCCGGCTGCGGTATTTCGTACTCCGTGTGCAATATGGAGCCAGCCTTTGGACGTTTTTATGGGTGCAGGGCCCTGTCCGTTTTTAACTTCTTTTATTGTGTGATATTCCTTACATTCCATCAGAATTTCTTCATCTACACGTGGGTTTTCCATACTGTCTGTGAAACCGAAGCCTATGCCACCGCCCTTGCCCGTTTCTATAAAACCATCCTGGGGCCTGGTGTACAAGGCATATTTACCGTTAATGAACTCTGGATGAAGTACGACGTTGCGCTGCTGAGGTGATGTTGTCTTCAGATCAGGCAGCCGCTCCCAGGTCTTCAAATCCCTTGTTCTTGCTATACCACAGGCAGCGACTGCACTTGAGGTATCTCCAAAAGGCGCATCCGGATCTTTCCTTTCAGTGCAAAAGAGTCCATATATCCAACCGTCTTCATGCTTTACCAGTCTCATATCATAAACATTTATATCCGGGTTATCAGTTTCCGGCATTACTACGGGATAGTCCCAGAAGTTGAAGTTATCAATTCCGCTGTCGCTTTCTGCCACGGCAAAAAAAGATTTTCTGTCATTTCCCTCTACACGGACTACAAGGAGAATCTTACCGTCCAGTTCAATAGCACCCGGATTAAAGGCACAGTTAACTCCAATACGTTCCATAAGATATGGATTTGTCTCTTGGTTTAAATCGTACCTCCAGAAAAGCGGTGTGTGATCAGCTGTAATAACGGGATACTTATACCTGTCGAAGATACCGTTTCTGTCCTTAAGCTTTTCATTTTTTCTTTGAATTAAATGATTATGCGTTTGAACCAAATAATTTAATCTCTCGTCAAAAACCATATTAACCTCCATAAGACGCAGTATGTGGCTTTGAGCCGTGTAGTGGCTACAACATGTAATGAAATTTTATATCCTTCTTCGCAATGGGGCGGATAAAGGAGCAATTTCTTAACAACGATGTCTGTAATATTATGTTACTTAATAAATTGGTAAATGTAAAGTAAAAAGTAATATTGTTTGTAATATTACAAAACCGTTTTAAGATTGGTTTTTTTATGCTATAATTCATTATATAATCTTCACAACGGAGGAACTATGCCAAAAAAAGTAACGATGGATTCCATTGCGCTCAAGCTGGGTATTTCTAAAAATACAGTTTCGTTGGCTTTACGCGGTATGCCGGGAATAAGTGAAGCCACCAGAAAAGCAATAGAAGCCGAGGCTGAAAAACTGGGATACAAATATAAGAATAATGCCAGACAGCCTGCAACAAGAAATCTGTGCCTTGTTATTGCCAAGTGTACCAGAGATTCCATAGGCTTTTTCAGTTTTATACAACTTGGTATTGAGGACGAAGCAAAAAAGAATAACGTCAATACAATAATCCATTACTATGATGAAAACGATGAAGTTTTTGAAACTCCCAACTGCATAAAAGATGGAATGGTTTCAGGCATAATTACCCTGGGGAGAATATCCCGTAAGACTACAAATGCCCTATTGTCATATGATCTGCCCATTGTCATGGTGGATAACTATTTTGATGATCTTGTTCTGGATTGCGTACTCACTGATAATCAATGCGGCGGATATCTCGCTACCCAACATCTGATAAAGTCAGGCCATACCCGTATCGGATTTTTAGGGGATATATATGCCTCTGTGAGCTTCTATGACAGGTATCAAGGCTTTCTGAAAGCTTTAGGAGAATATAAACTGGTTAATAAACCGGAATATTCCATAGTGAACCGTAAGCTCGAGAATGCACCAGGTGAAGAAGTAGCAGCAATAATTAATAATATGAAGAGCAACAGCAGTATGCCAACAGCATTCTTTTGCTGTAATGATGCAGAGGCTGTCATAATGGTGAAGATATTGTCAAACATGGGGGTAGCTATACCGGATGAAGTATCCATTATGGGCTTTGATGATATTGAAACTTCAAGAAATATCACTCCTGAGCTGACTACGATGAGGGTTCAGAAGGAAATAATGGGTAGAAGAGCAGTGGCAAAATTACTAAATAAAATTAATAATAAGGGAGAGCCCACAGAAAAAATCCTTCTGTCAGCTGATATCATAAAGAGGCAATCGGTTAAAATAATCTGAGATTAATATTAATTCAAAATGTTTAAATTATTATGTCGGGAGGTGGCTTTATTCAGATTCTCGTTGATGCCGATGCATGCCCGGTTAAGGATATAATAGTTAAAAATGCAAAAAAACGCGGCATACCTGTGACAATGATAATAGATACCAGTCATGAACTCTTTGACGGCTACAGTACCGTAGTAATTGTTGACAAAGCAAGGGACAGCGTTGATATAAAACTTATAAATCTTCTTAAACGCGGTGATATAGTGGTAACGCAGGATTACGGAGTTGCGGCCATGGGCCTGGGCAAGGGGGCCAAAGTCTTAAATCAGAATGGACTTGTCTATAACGATGATAACATAGACAGGCTGCTGTTTGAAAGGCATCTAGGTCAGAAGGTCCGTAGAGCCGGGGGCAGAACCGGTTCCATAAAAAAACGGTCGAAGGAAAATGATGAGGCCTTTGAAAAGGCGCTAAATCAGCTTCTAGAAGAAGCTGATTCAGCGAATGGTGAAAAGTGAATGGTGAAAAGTTATTGAAAGCTTGCTCTGCAAGCTGGAATTTATTAAGGCAGTGGATAGTGAAAAGGAGACTAATATGGTACAAGTCAAACCAGGAAAATACAGGCATTTTAAAGGTAATGAATACAGAGTGCTTTATATTGCCAAACACAGTGAAACCCTTGAGGAGATGGTAGTTTACCAGGCTCTATATGGAGAAATGGGCATATGGGTACGACCTGCAGCCATGTGGAATGAAATAATTGAACGGGACGGTCTAACCTTTAGAAGATTTGAATATATTGAGGAATAATAAAAGACATAGGGGGGGCAACAGTTTTATGGACGCAAATTCAAAAGCAATAATGGACAAAAGAATAAGTAAGACCATGAAAAATCTTGAGAAAAACAATATGCAGGTACATTATGTTGAAACAAAGGCCGATGTGCCCCAGAAGGTAAGAGAACTGTTGAAGGACGGGGATGCGGTGGCTGTAGGCGGAGCTATGACACTGTTTGAGAGCGGAGTTATAGAGCTGTTGCGTTCAGGAAAATATAGTTTCTTGGATCGCTATGAACAAGGGCTTACAAATGAACAAATTAACAAAATATTTATAGACTCCTTCTCTGCAGATGCCTATATAAGCAGTTCGAATGCAATAACTGAGGACGGGGAATTATATAATGTTGATGGGAATTCCAATAGAGTTGCCGCCATATGCTTCGGACCCAAATCTGTTATTATTGTTGCAGGTTATAATAAGCTGGTAAAGAATTTGGATGAAGCAATTATCAGGGTTAAGACCACTGCGGCACCGGCTAATTCTACAAGACTGTCCTGTCAAACCTATTGCAAAGAGAAGGGCGAGTGTATATCCTTTACCAGCGATGCATCCGAAATGGCTGCAGGCTGCTCAGGACCGGGCAGAATATGCTGTAATTATGTAGTTTCGGCTTACCAGAGGCATAAAGATAGAATAAAAGTAATACTGGTTGGGGAAGAATTAGGGTATTAATCAGATGAATTTACACAAAATTTGCAAGAGTATTTCGGGAGGAAATAATGGTAGTTTCATCACTTACGGTAAAGCTCTACGCTCCACAATGTCATTCACTTAAAGATAAGCGAATGATAGTGAAAAGCCTCGTACAAAGAGCCCGCAACAAATTTAACATATCAATAGCAGAGGTGGACCAACTGGATTACTACCAGACAATTGTAATAGGTGCCGCTTGTGTTTCAGACAGCAGAACCCGGGCTAACGCTGTACTTGATGAAGTAATGCGGTTTATTGAGGAAAATACCGAAGCTGAAATTATTGATTATCTATATGAAGAACGTTAAGTAAACCGAACCATTTCCATACTTAAGGTGTATATAAGATGGATATAAATGTAAAAATATCTTATCTATTTATTACACTTAATGAAAGGTGGAAAATGAAAATGAAAAAAATTCTTCGTGCAATTATTTCAATTGCTATTGTGGGAACGATGGTTGTAAGTCCTTATCAATCCGGTCAAAAGGTTAAGGCTGAGTCGCAAATGCCGGAGCTGGAGTACAGGACAATGCTATCACCAAAAAACAAAATATCTATTGTCAGACGACCAGGACCTTCGGATTTCTCTTTTATTCATCCTGGTAAGATGACTGAGTTACCAAAGTATGATAAAAATTCTAACCAAATGTGGCAGGTAGATATAAGAAGCAGTGATCTTACCCTTCTTGACCTGACAGATAGGCTTGAAGACTTGCTTTCTTCAAGTTTTGACAGTAAAACTAAATGGCCTGACGAATTACCGAAGGATTTCAACCCGATAAATATTATGGATTTAGGCAAAAATCCAGGACTGGGTATCAGAGAACTACATAAAAAGGGTGTTACCGGAAAAGGAATTGGAATAGCAATAATTGATCAGACACTGTTGGTGGACCATGAAGAATATAAGAACAGAATAAAAATGTATGAAGAAATTCATAACATTGGGGATACATCGGAAATGCATGGACCTGCTGTTGCCTCAATTGCTGTGGGGAAATCTGTAGGAGTCGCACCCGAAGCTGATCTTTACTACATAGCAGAAACTCATGGTGAGTTCAGAGAAGGTGAATTTAAGTGGGATCTGACATGGCTGGCAAAATCCATAGACCGAATAGTTGAAGTTAATAAAACATTACCGAAGAGTAAAAAGATTAAGGTGATATCTATTTCACTGGGAATAGGAAATACAATGAATGGGTACGAAAAGGCATTGGCCTCAATAGAAAAAGCAAAAGAAGATGGAATATATACAGTATATGTAGGCGCAGATCCATTTCTAGGTCTTGGACGCAACCCGTTAAAAAGTGCAGATGATATTAATTCGTATACATTGGGATTGTTTTTACAAAAGAAGCCTGACTATGATAATTCACAGGTCTTGATACCAATGGATTCCAGATGCACTGCCAGTCCAACGGGTGTAAATGATTATGTTTTCTATAGGGAGGGTGGAATGAGTTGGGCCGTTCCTTATGTTGCAGGCCTGTATGCCCTAGCCTGTCAGGTGAATCCGGACATTAATCCCGAGACATTCTGGAAGGAAGCTATAAAAACATCTAGTGTTAATAAAGCTGAATTAGGTAAAATAATTAATCCTGTAAAATTAGTTGACAGTATAACGAAGACTGATAAAAAGTAAAAAAGGATAAATGAATTTTTAAACATAGTTAGTAATAAAACATGTCAATGATGGTGTATTTGCTTTCTTACGGCTAAAGCAATGTCGGGAAAGTTTGTAATTACAGCATTTACACCTTCCTTGTACATCCAAGCCAGATGCTCTGCGGTATTAACAGTCCAGGGGTTGACAAGAACTCCTTTTTCATGGCACTTGCCGACAATACCCGGAATAGCCAGTGTGTAATAAAACGGATGAATAGCTTGGGCTTTTAGATGCTCTGCGTACAAATGAGGATCAACAATAGCTTCAGAATATAACAAGCCTATTGGAACAGTCTTGTCTATCCGCTTTACAAGCATTAAGCTGTAATGATTAAAGGAAGAATAGATAACTCTTTTCTTTAATCCAAGTTTCTCTACAAGTGAAATGGCTTTTTCTTCAATACCCTTGTAATTGACCATTCCAGACTTTATTTCTATATTTACCGTCATACTTGTATTCTTCACAAAGTATAATACCTCTTCTAATGTAGGAATTCTTACATTTTTGTAATCCGGCAAGTGATTTGAGAAATCATAGGATTGCAGCTCCTTTAAGGTCATGTCAATAATTCTTCCGGTACCGTTTGAACAACGATCAATAGTTTCATCATGAGCGACTACAAGACGACCGTCTTTAGTCATATGAATGTCAAGCTCGATTCCATCAGCCTTCAGATGGTTTGCCAGCCTAAAGGCCTCCATTGTGTTTTCGGGAGCATAGCCTGAGGCTCCTCTGTGAGCCCAGATTTGAGTTTTCAGTGAAGTTCACCCTCCTTTAGCTCTATGGTTGTAATTCCTAATTAAGAAAGAAAATATTTTCAGTTTAAAATATGGTTTTAAAACAGCGGTTTAGGGTAAATTTAATGCTATAAGCTGCTATAAGTAATATAGTATAAAGGATGTGAATTTATGATAAATCCAATTAAAACATTTTCTGAGATTTGGCTTGCAGGTGGCTGCTTTTGGGGCGTGGAAGCTTTCATGAAGCATGTTCCGGGAGTTGTTCATACTGAAGTGGGGTATGCAAACGGTAAAACCGAAAATCCCACATATGAGGAGGTATGCCACAAGGACACCGGACACGCTGAAGCGGTTTATATAAAATATAATCCACACCGAATTCCTCTAAAAAGCCTCCTCGAGTATTTTTTCCAAATTATTGACCCCACGCTTTTAAACAGACAGGGACATGATATTGGTACCCAGTACAGAACCGGTATTTACTATAAAAATCTCGCTGATAAAAGAATTATCGAGGAATATGTTTATGGGAAACAAAAAGATTATTCCTTAAAAATCCGGACCGAGGTCTTGCCACTGGAAAACTTCTATAAAGCTGAAGAATATCATCAGGCTTACCTTGATAAGAACCCGAATGGTTACTGCCACATTGATTTTGCATTGATAAACAATCTTAAAAAACAAGCTGGTGTAAGGGTTGATAAGGAACTATATTCAAAGGCAGATACTGAAGTTATAAAGAGGCAATTAACCCACGAACAGTATGAGGTTACTCAGAACAAAGCTACTGAAGCACCCTATGAAAATGAGTTCTGGGATAACAGAAAGAAAGGAATATATGTGGATATTGTTACAGGAGAACCGTTATTTGTGTCCACCGACAAATTCGAGTCAGGCTGTGGCTGGCCCAGCTTTACAAGACCTATAGATGAAGATGTTATAGAATATCATGAAGATAAGAGCTATGGCATGTCCAGAACAGAGGTTACCAGCAGAGTAGGCGGCAGCCATCTGGGACATGTATTCGATGATGGCCCTAAAGAAGAGGGAGGTTTGAGATATTGTATCAATAGTGCGGCCTTAAAGTTTATTCCTGTTGAAGAAATGGACGAAAAAGGCTATGGGGAATACGTACCAATGATTAAGTAGCACTGCATATGCCACCGTGAATAGAATTAGGGGGTGTCTCAAAATGAGGTTATCTTTTGAGACACCCCCTATTAGCGTGATGAACAGCTATTTATTATCATCAGTTGTTTTCTTTGTAAAAAAGTAAGTAACAATCATTGTAGTACTATTGGAGAAAAGCAGGAAAATATCCGAGTCTATTTTTCTACCCGAAAGGACAATTACAACCAGTGTAAAAACCAGAGCAAGTGTTACAATGCTTTTAACATTGATTAAGTTCTTAAATTTATCCTTCATTATTTCTGCCCTCCCATTCTTTTTACAATATTTAAAATAAAACTATCAAAATATTTGATTTCGTTAAGCCTGGAAATCCACAGTTCGGGATTACTCTGTGTTGCTAGAATTACTTCCTTGGGATTTGTGAAATTGTTGCCTAAAATCTCCTGACATACCTGTAGAACTTCTTTTGCCTTTTTTTGTGTTTTAGGACCGGGGATACCATCGGCCTCCAGGGATGTCAAAGCTTGAAATTCCTTGATATTCATAGTATTATTCACTCCTTTAAGGATACTTTCTCTTATGGCGATTTTACGGCTTTCTCCTATACCAGTTAGTTCAATGAGCTGAACATGCCAGGGCTCATAGTCCAGTGGCTTAACAAGGCCATACTTCTTTAGCTGTTCGTTGGTTAATTCCTCAAACCAGCCATCCATGTCCATGGCCAGACCAAAGCAGTGATTCGATTTTCCATATGCAGAAGCAAGGCATTTTCGATTACTGCCGTTACCTATATAAACTGAACCGTCATTTAACTGGTAGCTGCCTTTATATTTTTTCAATACTAATTTTGCAGTGGCTTTCTGACATTCAAGTGTACGGAAGCCTGCGGTACATAGGGCATCTTTGCCAAAATCTCTGCATACCTGATTTATTGCTGAAAGTAATTCAGGATATACACAGGACTGCTCCGGATACTTAAAGTTTACATGACACATCTTTCCCCAACTCCTCTCGAAGCTCATTAATTCTAAGATGAGCCTGTTTGGTGCTTTCTTCAACTCTTGCCAGCCTGTCTGCATGATTATTTACAGTTTTGTTCAAGCATCTTAATTCAAGCAGAGTTGTGTCGCTGCTGCGTTTAATATATTCGATGTCAGCTTTTAGTTGACCGACCTCGATTCCGCTTTGCTTTGATTCCCCCTTAACTCTTGCCTGCAGGGTAAGATACCCGAAAACTATCCCACAGACTGACGCAACGCAAGTAATCAATATATTTGTTTCCACCTGCACCCCTTCTTTCATGACAGATATCACGATGCAATAAATGTCCCCCCCCACCTCTATAGACCGCCATATAACCCAGATTTCCTTTAAATGCGTTATAAAAAAGACTACCTATACCCATAAGTAATCCCCGGTGGTTGTAGTTCAATCTGCTACAAAAATCAATTACAGATCATGTCCTCATATACTATATTTATTAGTTCAACTTTAAGCGACTGAATAGCATCTTCTCTGGGCAACATTATATATTTAGCCAGAAATTCAATGTCATCAGAAAATAGGTTTATTATTTCATTCATTGAAACTTTGTCTCCCTGCTGAGCCTGTCTTACTATTTGAAGGAATCTGTCAGGGTTTGCCGTAATAATTCCAATCCTTTCTTTTTCCATTTATTCACCCCCTGTTGAGTCATGTTAAGCTCACGTGCAATTTCCTGCTCTGTCACACCGTCAATTACTGTTTTACGTATTATGTACCTACACTTCTCCCACGGTATGGAATCCAGCAATTCCTTAATATAGACACTAGACAATATTTCTGTCTCAAAACCGCTGTCGTACAACTGGCTATCAAAAAGAAGATAACATTCTTTTGACTGTTGCATACGAGCCTTGTACTGCAATCTCCATGCTGCTCTTTTCAGTAATTTTCTGTAGTTTTCTACCGAGATACTGTCGTTAGTTTGCATAAAAACCTCCGTTCGATGAAATTTTGGGATTCATATAAACTCAGGCTTAGAAATAAACTGTAAAAAAATGTAATTTTGTCAATATAGTCGTTTTACTATTATAGTAATACTTTTTGCCTATATAACAACCAATTTTTAAAATAAATTACAAAATATGTATAATTTGTATAATATTTTTTAGTTGTTATTTTTCTTCCAATAATTCCTTTTATATAAGAGGAGGTTTCATTGTCGTTACATGCAAAATTTCAGCATGTAGTATTTCAAAATTATGTAGTATAGCAACAAATAAACCTATGGATTTATTGGAGGAATGCAAATGAAACATTTGAAGAAACCCTTTATAGCTTTTGCTAGGTACACGGGTAAACAAATTAAATGGGTATGCTGCTGGATGATAATTCTATTAATTTCTTTGGTAGTAATCCCTAATGTGAATGAAGCCTATTCCGCCGGAGAGGCAGGAGAAACACTTTATGCGGTTTCGCCGCTGCAACAACAAATGAAATTAGCGCAGCCAACTACTTCGGCACCGGGAGGACGAGGCTTCATGCTGCCACAGACAGTAGTAGTCAAAGATACCTCGGGAAAACCAGTTGCCGGTGTCTCGGTAACCTTTGAAGTTTCTGCCAATGACATGATAACTTCACTTATGAGGGGTTCTAACAAAAGAGTCATAACAGTTACAACCAATTCCAACGGTATGGCATCTGCAGCTAACACCAATTCAAACTATCTGGGTGAAGGATACCAGGTTTACTCACTTTATCCGGGATTGGTTCAGGCCTTACAGGTCAAAGCCAGTATTCCAGGAGGCACTGCTGTTACATTTAACGTAGAAGTAGGAACATACAACTCAAATATTGTAGATAAAACACCGCCTTTTATCTCTGTTAATGCTAAGGACGATACAGGTGCTGATTATGTTGCCGGCACCTGGACAAATCGTTCAGTATCGGTGACTTACAGTGCGACAGACACCCTGTCGACAATCAAATCCTGTACACCTGTACAGACTTTTACCGAAGAAGGAGACAACCAGTCTTCTACCGGTACGGCGGTTGACAGTGCCAGCAACTCTGCAAGTATTACCTTTGGCCCCATATGCATTGACAAAAGCAAGCCTGTAACAACAGCTTCATACTTAAAACCGTCATCCGGGGGTTGGTACGATGACAAGGTTGCGGTTAGATTTAACTCAGTAGACAGTGTTTCAGGAGTCAAGGCGATATTTTACAAAGTCGGTGATGGAACACCTGTAAAGCTCGATGGGCAGAGTGCGGAGGTTGATATTGATCTTGAAGGAACCAGCACAATAACATTTTGGGCTGTAGATAATGCCGGTAATGAAGAGCAGGCAAAATCCTTTATTGTAAAGATAGATAAATCGGAACCTACAATAACAAGTTCCCTTAGTCCCGAAAAGAATGAAAACGGCTGGAATAAATATGAAGTAACTCTGACGCTTTCAGCGAAAGATACATATTCCGGCGTTAAAGAAATCCATTATAAGTTTGGTGAATCGGGAGAGGAAAAAACCGTTAAGGCTGATAGTACAGTGATCTTCTTTGATACTGAAGGAGAAACCACAGTTTATTATTGGGCCATAGATAATGCAAATAAATCAAGCACAGTGGGAAACGTGGAGGTAAAGCTGGATAAAGGTCTTCCGTCTATAACTCCGCCTAAGGATATTACAGTTGAAGCAACAGCGGTAAAGACACCAATTGATATAGGAAAAGCTACAGCATCGGACATAAGTGGATATACCTTGGAGGATAACGCTCCGGAAGATGGATATCCCATTGGAACTACAAAAGTTATATGGAAGGCAACCGATGCAGTGGGTTTTGTCTCTCAGGTAGTACAGAACATCACTGTTATAGATACCACAAAACCTGTTCTTACAGTACAGAGTGACCTTGTAGTTGAGGCAACTGCCGTCGAGACTCCTATAAAACTTGAGCCTGCTACAGCCACAGACATTTTTAGAGTAACAGTTACTAGTAATGCTCCTGAGAAGTATAAGTTGGGTGAAACCTATGTAACCTGGACCGCAAAGGATGCAAATAATAATGAAGTCTCTACCGTTCAGAAGGTAAAGGTAATAGACTCAACTGCACCGGTACTGACACCTTCTGAGGATGTTACGATTGAAGCTACAGGAAGAAGAACACATGTAGATTTAGTCACACCTTCAGCCATAGATATTTTCAAGGTAACAATAACCAACAATGGTCTTCCTGATTATCCCATAGGCACAACCTATGTGACCTGGAAAGCAACTGATGAAAATAATAATGTTTCTGAAGACGTTCAGCAGATAAAGGTTCAGGATACCACAAAGCCTCAGCTTACTGTTCCTGAGGACATTACTATGGAAGCTCCAAGCAGAAGCGTAAAGCTAAATATAGGAGAGGCCAAAGCAACGGATATATTTGATGTAACCGTTACAGATAATGCTCCTGAACTATTTGAGGTGGGTACAACCGAAGTAAAATGGACAGCTGTCGATGAAAATAAAAATGTGGAAGAAAAAATTCAAAAAATAACAATTACAGATATAACAAAGCCTGTAATAACCCAACCTTCTGATAAAACAGTTGAAGCAACGGGAGAATTAACCTTAGTACCGTTAGAACTGCCTGATGTATATGACATTTTTGATACAAATTATTCTCGGACTGGCCCAACGGATAACATGTTCCCTGTAGGACACACGGTAATCACCTGGACCTTTACAGATGTAAACGGTAATTCAGCGTCCTCTGACCAGGATATTTACGTCAGGGATACTACAAAACCATTAGTTACACTCCCAAGGGACTTAACGATAGAGGCTACCGGGCGAAGAACACCGGTAGATATCGGGGTACCTCTGGTAACAGAAATATTTTCTTATGACGTAAAAAATAATGCACCGAATGAGGGTTTCCAGTTAGGTAGTACTCCTGTTAAGTGGGAAATTATAGATAAACATGGCAACAAAACAGAGGGTATTCAGAACATAAAGATTGTTGATACAACCAAACCTGTGCTAAATGAGCCTGAGGATAAAAGAGTTGAGGCTACAGCAGTATTAACTCCTGTTGATATAGGAATTGCAACAGCGACTGATATTTTTGATGTATCAATAAAAAGTAATGACCTGAAACAATATCCCCTTGGGACAACTGTAGTTACATGGACCGCAGTGGATGAGAGCAAAAACGAAGACACCCGGACTCAGAATATTACAGTTGTTGATACAACTGCTCCTGTGATCAGTGTACCGCCAGACATAACGGTGGAGGCTACAGCTGAAAAAACTCCTGTGAAATTGTTAAATGCAGAGGCTTCGGATATTTTCGCGGTAACAATTACGAATAATGCTCCAAAAGAAGGCTTTGATGTAGGCACTACCGATGTAAAGTGGACAGCAACGGATGCAAACGGAAATTCCAGTTCTGGTATTCAAAAGGTAACTGTGACCGATAAGACTCCTCCGGTACTTAAGGTGCCTGCAAATATATCCATAGAGGCTACTGCAAGAAGAACCCCCGTGGATATAGGACAGGCTACCGCTGAAGATATATTTAAAGTCGACGTAATAAGTAACGGTACAGGAGATTATCCTCTTGGAAGAACAATTGTAACCTGGACAGCAACAGATGCAAACGGTAATGCTACTACCGGTACTCAGGAGATTACTGTAACAGATAAGACTCCTCCGGATATAACACCGCCTGAGGATATAACAGTAGAAGCTAAGGCAGTTTTGACAGAGGTAACTGACATAGGTCAGGCCAGTGCAACTGATATTTTTGATATCAAAAAGATATGGAATAATGCACCGGGGGTTTATCCACTTGGAACAACTACCGTAACCTGGTCAGCAATTGATGTAAATGATAACAAAAGCGAATGTACTCAAAAAGTAACAATTGTTGATACAACACCACCTGAGCTGACAGCGCCTGCAGACAAAACAGTGGAGGCTACTTCAGCAACTGGAACACCTGTAGAACTGGGCACACCCGTATACAGCGATATCTTTGGAGTCACTGTGACAAAGGATGCACCCGACGTAT
>JAEWMS010000044.1 GCA_023393115.1 Bacillota bacterium | reverse complement strand
AACGCCGTGCTGTCCTAAAGCTGGTCCAACCGGTGGAGCCGGAGTTGCTTTCCCCGCAGGAATCTGAAGTTTTACGTAACCTGCAATTTTCTTTGCCATTAATTCCACCTCCCAATTTTCTGCGAATGCATCTGCACTCGCTGCGGTATTGCTTATAATAATTTATTAAAAGGACAGAAAACAAATGTTTTCTATCTGCCTTATGGCCTAAATTTTTGTTATCTGTGTCAGTTCCAGTTCAACAGGTGTTTCTCTGCCAAACATTGAAACAGAAACACGGACCTTCTTCTTTTCAAGATTAATCTCTTCAACAATTCCGATAAAGTTTTCAAGAGGACCTGAAGTAACTCTAACATTGTCGTTGACATCATAATCAATATCAGGTGCAAATTCCTCTACACCCATGGCTTTTACTTCTTCATCAGACAACGGCACCGGCTTGGATCCCGGTCCTACAAACCCGGTAACTCCTCTGGTGTTTCTGACAATATACCAGGATTCGTCCGACATGATCATCTTGACAAGCACATAACCAGGAAAAACCTTCTTGAGCGTTGCCTTCTTCTTGCCGTCCTTAATCTCAATCTGTTCCTCCATGGGAACAACGATGTCGACTATATAATCCTGCATACTTCTGTTTTCCACTATTTTTTCAAGATTAGCCTTAACTTTGTTCTCATACCCGGAATAGGTATGGACTACAAACCACTTAGCGTCTTCAGACATATCAAAAACAGGCCCACCAATTCAGAGCCCCATGTCCTCCCTTTAATTCTTTTGGCCAGATAAATATTTTAATTGGGCCTTATATCAGCCCAATCAGCATTCAATATTTAAAAGACTTTACACTATCTTACAAATACAACATCAGCTAACGCTGTCAAACCGAAATCTGCAGCCCATATTATTATGCCAACAACCAGGCAGAAAATAAGTACTGTTATAGTATTGTTTACTAGCTGAGTCCTATTAGGCCATATAACCTTTTTTAATTCGGCCTTTATTTCTCTAAATAGCCTTGCCATATTCTGGCCAGTTCTCTTAAACCGAGATACCTTTTTAACCTCGTTTTCAGCCATTATAATCACATCCCAATAATAATATTTTAAAATATCAATTGGCAGTTATACAGTAATTGTTGACACAATTCCTATAAATATGAATCACATGCAAGATTATTTCCAAACATGAGATTCAATAAACATTGCCACCCGATTTCCAGGATTTAGTCCTTAAAGGGAATCTCTCGGAATTTCTATAGAATAAACCATTCGAAAATTCCGAAGATACTAGTAAAAAATTCAGTTAGTTTGTCTCTACTGCTTAGTCTCCAAAGGAAACTAAGATGAAACAGTTTTAACTGTATTAATTATTTAGTTTCCTTATGGACTGTGTGCTTGTGACAGAATTTACAGAATTTCTTTAATTCAAGTCTATCCGGATCATTCTTCTTATTCTTCATGTTAGAATAATTACGTTGTTTGCAATCAGTACATGCGAGTGTAATTTTAACTCTCATCAATAACACCTCCAGCCGCTTAATGTGTATTTCACCATATAAGTCATTTATATTATTTATTTTTTAGACATAAAAAAAAAGACTTACACAACGAGCAATAACTAATTTAACATATACATGAAAAAAAGTCAAGCAGATGTTTTTTACTTGGAGGTTAGAAGTAGCAAGTTGGAAGTTGGATGAAATCAGTGAAGAGTTAATAGTGAATGGTGAAGAGTTGAGAAAGGCATGCTGCGCAAGCCTACAACAGGTAAAAGCAGTGAATAGTGAAGGTAATTATTTATATGAAAAGGATTACAATACTGACACTTTTTCTTAAACTTAGCGTTATATAATGTTGATAAAGCTTATCCTATAGTGAAGGGGGTCCTTTAGTGACAAAAAAGATTATTTCATTTATATTGCTGTCTACACTTTTACCGATATTTTTGGTAACAAGCTTGTATATTACAGCTACTGCAGAAGAAAATACCCTTTATCCAGCATCAATTCTTACCATTTCAGGAGATAAATGGGGTTATATTGACCGGAACGGAACCTTTATAATAAAGCCAGCTTATAGTTTTGCCGGGGAATTTAATGAAAAAGGTATTGCTATCGTTGCCAACGGTAACTCTCTATATGAGAATGATATCTGTAAGGTTAGTTTCATCAATAAATCTGGTAAAGTAATAGCTGGGCCTTTTTCATCATATATTCCTGTGTTTAATAATGGTATCGCTGTTCTTAATGGAACTAGTGATGAATCGGTTTTAGTTGATTCATCAGGTAAAGTTTTACTAAAGACAAAATACTGGCTAATTAATTATCAAGATGGAATGTTGAGTTTTCGTGATAATACCTTATATGGATTTATGGACTTAAATGGTAATGTTGTTATACCTGCAAAATACCGCAGTGTAACTGATTTTGAAAATGGTAAAGCTGTTGTTGAAATCAGTCCCGGAGAATTCGCCGTTATTGATAAATCAAATAAGGTAATTGAAGAATTAAAGTATTATAATATGTACAGCAGTTCTGAAGGAGTCTCCGTTTATTACGATGAGGCCATCAAAAAGACTGGATTTAAATTCTATAACGGTACTATGGCTATTGAGCCCATGTTTTTTGCAGTTAGAGATTTCAAGGATGGTTATGCTGTTGTAGTAGTTGAGTCAGAAAACTCACCTAACAAATTCGGTTTAATTGATAAAAAAGGAAATTACGTTATAAAGCCTGAATACTCAGGAGTCGACTATTTAGGATCAGGCCTTTTTGCGGTTAGTATTTATTCAGATATCCCCTATTCCAGCTATTATTTACCGAAAGCCTTGTTTAACAGTAAGGGAGAACAGCTTTCCGATTTCAAATATTACAGAATAGGTGAATTTCAGAAGTACTATGCCTCCGCCTGTGACAGTACCTCCACCTTTTTAATTGATAAAACTGGTAATATAGTGGATAAGTTTCAAAAGCTTCAAGGTATAGGCGAGATTAAATTTATCGGGGATGTCCTGCAGGCCAAGCTGGACGGTAGCCTTATTTATTTGGATGGAAGTGGAAATGTACTCTGGCAGAAAGATAACAGCATACCTCTAGAAAACGGTATTAAAGTAAAAAAAGTATCCTATAGGCCCAGATATTTAACCTTTGTTGAGTATCCCCAATTATCTGATATGGAAAATGCTGATGTACAAAACAATATAAATGAAAAATTAAAGGCAGATTTTACGAACATATCCAACTACGATAATTCTGATGATGAAGAATACCTTGAGGAGATTTACAACGGATTTTCGGTATCTGTAAACAAGGATTTAATGGTTATTAAAGAAAGTGGTTATTGGTATCCCGTAGGTGCTGCCCACGGAATACCTTCACTGGATTACAAATATATTGACCTGAAAACAGGGGTATTTTACCAGCTTAAGGATTTATTCAAACCTGGCAGTAATTATTTAGATAAGCTTTCTTTAATTGTGAGAAATCAAATAAGTATGCATAACAGGATTGCAGATATTACAGGTTTTGAGAAATACTCTAGCTCAGACGCAATAGGCTCAGATATTACCGTCTCAGATGATAATTCCTTTATCATAGGCAATGATTCACTGAAAATATTATTCTCACCATATCATATAGCATCATATGCAGCAGGTTATCCGGAATTTGAAATCCCCTATGGACAGCTCATAGACAATATAGATACCACCAGTGCCTTCTGGACTGCATTTGATAAGACGATAGTCGACCATAAGCCTAGATTATACTTGGATATAGATGACTCAACCGTTAAACAAATTGAGAGTACAATCGGGCTCTATGAGCAAAATATTAGTACATCAATAAACAATAACAAGTTTTCATCTGTAGAACCTTACCTTATAAAGGGAAGTAATCTTTATAATTCTCATAAAGAACTGATTTCTAATCTCTATAAGAAAAATACCAAAGAAAAACTGATAAAATATGAGATCTGTGCCATTGAACAACTGAACGATTCTAATACATACAGAGTTTATGTCTTAGAAGAAGTTGCAGTGAAGTACTCAGGTAAAGACTATGTTAATAATAATTACAGCTGGTGTTATACTGTGAAGTTGGACACCGACTCAAAGTTCAAGTTAAGTGATATTGTTAAGTGGTAGGATAATGAAGGGTGAAAAGTGAATAGTTTCGGTAGCCCCGCTACGCGGGGCTCACATTTAAGGGGGCTTGAAGTTCAAGCCCCCTATTTATAACGAGGCGATAGATGTCCCCCACCTCTTTAGGTGGCGGGTACCGCTTCGGTTTTCAGGCGGCGAGCATATCTCCCGCCTCGTTGAAATGCGCTGGGGTAATAAAATTTTTCTATAACCGAAATATTTTATCTGAACCTATGCATTATAAGTTCATTTTGATTTCCTAACAGTCTACTACCTCGTTAATTCCCGCACCCGGAGGCACAATAGGAAATACCTTGTCATCCTTATCAATCTCAAAATTGATCAATACCGGTGTATCCGTTTCGGCAAGTGCTGCTCTTATTGCCCCATCAACTTGATCCGGGTGCGTTACATTTATGCCCTTGGCCCCAAAGGCTTCCGCCAGTGCTTTAAAATTAGTTCCCCTGTCAATGGAGGTCTGGCTGAACCTGCTGTCATAAAACAGCTCCTGCCACTGCCTAACCATCCCAAGAGCTCTGTTGTTGAAGAGAGCTATGATTATGGGCAATTTGTATTCTACCGCAGTGGCCAGCTCGTTCAGGTTCATTCTGAAACTGCCGTCGCCGGCGATATTGATGACCTTTTTGTCAGGTCTGCCCAACTGCGCTCCGATACAGGCCCCCAGTCCATAACCCATTGTCCCCAACCCTCCTGAGGAAACAAACTGTCTGAATCTCGTATACTTGTAATACTGGGCCGCCCACATCTGGTGCTGACCTACTTCAGTGGTTATGATGGCATCGCCGGCGGTAAGTTCATACAACCTTTCAACAATGTGCTGAGGGCGAAGATACTCTTCCGATCTGTTATATTTTAAAGGATATTTATCCTTCCATTCTTTTATTCTGGATATCCATTCAGTATCCTTTTTGTCTTCCACACCTTTTATCAAAGTTTGAAGAATCTTCTTTATGTTACCCACCAGAGGATAGTTTACGTTTATGTTTTTACCCACTTCGGCCGAGTCAACATCAATGTGCATTATATCGGCATCAGGTGCAAAGCTGCTTATTTTACTAACTATTCTGTCACTGAAACGGTTTCCTATTGCAATCAAAAGATCGCAATTATGTACGGCATAGTTTGAGGTCTTTGTCCCATGCATTCCTACCATTCCCATAAATAGCTCATGGGTTCCGGGGAAGGTCCCCATTCCCATCAGGGAAGTGCTTACAGGAATGCTTGCAAGTTCAGCCAACATTTCAACCTCTTCTTCAGCCCCTGCTATTCCCACACCTGCTCCGGCTATAATAACAGGCTTTGAAGCTTTATTAATTGCAGTGATTGCTGCTTCAAATTCCTCACCACTTATAACGGGATATTTATTGGAAACATAATCGTTTTTATCAGGAACCCTGGGGGTGTATTCCACCTGAGTTGCAGTTACGTCCTTACATACGTCCACCAAGACTGGCCCCGGCCTGCCTTCTCTGGCTATGGCAAAAGCTTTCCGGATGGTATCTGCCAGTTTTGTAACATCCTTGACTATAAAATTATGCTTTGTAATAGGCATTGTTATACCTGTGATATCCACCTCCTGGAAGGAGTCCTTGCCCAGCAGGCCGGTGGGTACCTGACCTGTTATAGCAACCATCGGTACAGAATCCATATATGCTGTAGCTATGCCTGTTACCAGGTTTGTGGCACCAGGACCCGAAGTTGCTATGCACACTCCAACCTTACCTGTAGCTCTGGCATAGCCGTCGGCCGCATGGGCGGCTCCCTGTTCATGGGAGGTAAGTATATGCTTTATCTCATTTCTAGCTCTATATAAGGCATCATATATAACTATAGCCTGACCACCCGGGTAACCGAATACGGTATCGACTCCCTGTTCCTTTAAGCATTCAATAATTACGTCAGCGCCCAGTATTTTCATTCAATCACTCCTTTAAATAAAGTGAATAGTGAAAGGTGAAGAGTGCTCTTAACTTTTCACTCGATCTCATCCAACTTCCAACTTCTAACTTCCAACCTCCAACATCTAGCATACTATCTCAGTATTGCTCCGGTGCTTGCGGAAGTTACCAATCTTGAATATCTGCCAAGATATCCGCTTGTTATCTTTGGCGCCGGTGCACTCCACAGAGCTTTTCTTCTGTCCAGCTCCTCCTGGCTGCATTCTATGTTTAGGCGGCCTTCGGGTATGTTGATATCAACAATGTCTCCCTCTTGAATAAGAGCAATAGGACCGCCTTCCATCGCCTCAGGAGATACATGCCCTATGGACGCTCCTCTTGAGGCCCCGGAAAATCTACCGTCAGTTATAAGGGCTACACAGCTGTCCAGACCCATTCCGGCTATAGCAGAGGTAGGCCCGAGCATCTCTCTCATTCCGGGGCCGCCTTTAGGTCCTTCATAGCGGATTATTACAACATCGCCCTTAACAATTTTACCTTCATAGATAGATTTGATAGCTTCATCCTCACTGTCAAACACTCTGGCAGGCCCTTTATGCTTCAGCATTGAATCAGCCACAGCCGATTTCTTAACCACAGCTCCGTCCGGTGCTATATTTCCTCTGAGTACAGCTATTCCTCCCGTTTGGCTGTATGGTGCCTCTATACTCTTTATAACGTTATAGTCTTTAACCTTTGCGTTTTCGATATTTTCTCCTACAGTTTTACCTGTGGCAGTAATTAAATCCAGATGCAGCAAGCCCCTCTTTGACAGTTCCTTCATTACCGCCTGAACCCCACCCGCAGCATAAAGGTCCTGTATGTGGTAATTACCGGCCGGAGCCAGCTTGCACAGATTCGGTGTTTTTGAGCTGATTTCATTAATGATATCCAGATTTATCTGTAAGCCTATTTCGTTGGCTATTGCCGGTAGGTGAAGCACAGAGTTTGTTGAACAGCCCAGAGCCATATCAACAGTCAATGCATTTTCAAAGGCCTTTTCAGTTAATATGTCGGAGGGTTTGATATCTTTTTCTACCAGCTCCATAACCTTCATACCGGCATGTTTGGCAAGTCTGATTCTCTCAGCATATACTGCAGGAATAGTACCGTTGCCAGTCAAACCAAGTCCCAATACCTCTGTAAGACAGTTCATTGAGTTTGCTGTAAACATGCCGGAGCAGGAACCGCAGCCGGGACATGCGCTGTTTTCAAAGTCATCTACTTCTTCCTGCGTAATCTTTCCTGCCTTGAAAGCACCTACTGCTTCAAACATGGTATTGAGGTCCAGCTGCTTTCCGTCCTTGTTCAGAGAGAGCATGGGCCCTCCGCTTATAACAATTGATGGTACATTGATTCTGGCTGCCGCCATCAGCATTCCGGGAACAATTTTGTCACAGTTGGGTATGAATACCATTCCATCAAAGCTATGCGCTTTTCCCATTGCTTCGCAGGAATCAGCTATAAGTTCTCTGGTAGCCAGTGAATACTTCATTCCTGTATGTCCCATGGCTATACCGTCACAGACACCTATGGCACCAAATTCTATTGGTGTACCTCCGGCCATTCTGATGCCGGCTTTAACAGCTTCAGTTATTTTATCAAGGTGAATATGTCCAGGTACAATTTCATTTTGTGAATTAACAACTCCGATTAATGGTCTCTCAAGCTCTTCATCAGTATAGCCCATCGCTTTGAAGAGCGCCCTGTGGGGAGCTCTTTCAATTCCCTTTTTTACGATATCACTTCTCATAATGACCTCCATTTCACTTCTGTAAAGCCTAATATAGTAGTATAAAACTAATATTCTTCGATTGTAAAAGTAATAATTGTGATTCTAAAATATACTTAACATGGCACAACCTGTTACCGGTTCTCCAATTGAACTTAAAATAATAGCCGGGATAATTCTGTCCCAGCCTGATTTAACCTTATTTTACACTTATGAGTATAATGTGTCCAGCTTGATTGACCAAGTGGATAAAAAACATGAAAACAAATTTATTTTCAGGAGTGAAAACATTAACTGCTAATTAATTTTACGATTTAAGCTCTTCTGGCTTGGGCTGATCTTCCTCGGTGGATAAAAAACTCATGATAAAATTATTTTGATAGAAATAACTTGCAAATTGAGAATTCTGAACAGAATCTATAGCCTTTGAAAACTTAGGAAAGGCACTGAACAGTACAAGAAGAGCGCATATTATATAAACAATAAAAATACCCTCTATTGCACCTAAAACCAATCCCCCAGCCTTGTCCAACTGCTTGAATACCGGAATTTTTGAAATTGCCTTTATAATTACTTTGACAAAGATAAGGCCGAATCTGATAATAATATAAATCAATACCATACTCAGAATATTAATTACAAGCGTAGCTACCTCTGAGCCTATTGCATCTGTTATTTTCTGAACGCCTAAAATATCTTTTTCTCCCACATTTCTAAGTATTGATTCCTTTAAGAAACCAGGTAGCTTCAAACCATCTACAATTGACTGAGCTGTCCTCTCCTGAAGGGATAACCCGCCGGCTGTCTGCTGTTTTGTTATTCCATTGATAACAGCTGTTTTAATGTTGGAGTAAATAATTGTTTTCTGCAGCATAGCTGATAGTACAGGATAAAACTTTATTGCAAATATAACCGACAATATGTAGGAAAGCAACCTGAAAACAGAGTATAGGAAACCGTTTCTTACACCTATTATTGTGAATATTGCAATTATAACCAATACACTAATGTCCGTCCAATTCATTCGCTGCCCTTTCACCTTTACTTTATTTCTACCAGAGATATATTGCCTCCGGTTATAACAATTGCTTCGTTATCACCTGTCAAATACGCGTCCTTAATCTCGTTTCGCGCAATGTAATGCCCAAGCTTTTTCCCTTGCATCGAATAAAGGTATATGCTTCTCTGGGTCCTTAGGGCAAGCCTGTCCCCGTATTGACTTATACCGCTGATATTTTCGGGCTGATCAAAGCTGTAAACCTCTTCTCCCTTTGAGTTTATTACAACTACCCTCTGACTGACAGTTCCGGTAGAATTACTGAATTTCCCTGCTACAACTAAATATTTACCACTGTTTGGAGCAACACAATATATGGCTTCCGCAGTTTTTCTCCAAAGCGCCTTACCCTGCTTGTCCATCAGCAGTATAAGGTTCTGTCCTATTGCCGCAGTGTCCTCTCCAAGAGACTGAAGTACCGGAAAGACATTTTCATCAATGCCAAGAGAAGCAAAGGGTTTTTCTTCATAAATGTTATTAAATTCAAATTGAGTACCGGCTTTAATACCTTTTGTAACTACCTGATTTATCAGTACATCGTCACCGTCATTTAAAGACTTTGCACTGAGGACAATATCCTCTGCGCAAAACTTCTTATATTTGTCGACACCGTTCACATCAATCACAAGTACAGCCGATTTGAATTCCTTAGACTGTGTTATAACTGTTGTGTACCCCTCATCGCTTACCTCGGCATTGATAATTTGATTGTCGAGCTTTCTGGTCCATAGCTGGGTTTGGTCCTTAAAGAAATAAATATCTCTGCCGGAAATGTCGATAATGGCCATATACTTCTTGGAGTTTCTCAAGACCGGTCTTGATAAGGTAAGTGCTTTCTCCTGCAAGAGTTTACCCTTTTTATCAAACCACTTTACTCCATCCCGTGACAGAATTATTATGTTTCCTCTGTAAACCTTGCAGTCTACGCTTCCATCCTGGGAGAATGAAATATCTGAGGCCGATTTGTCGATAGAATTCCGGGCATTTGTCTTAACATATTCAATTGAACCATTTATACTGAAATTAGTAAAATCATAACCGATAGACTTGAGGTATACCGCAAACGCCATAGCCAAAATGGCTATAACCAGCAAAAAGAACGTTATAACCCCCGAAACTGAGTTGGACTTATTTTTTGTTTTAAAAACTTTGCTTTCTGGTTGGGAAGTCATACTTGCAATTTCACCTCTGGTTTTCTTTTGTATATTCTGCTATTGTAATTCTTCCATATTGTATTTTTTCCATAACAACTAGTAACATTATATCAAATAACTATCTTTGAGTCTATCAAGGCGGGAGATATGCTAACCTGCCTTGTTTCGTATCTTTGTATTTGGCTGTACCTGGGGCTTAAAATATCCTTTGACAAAATTGAATAGTATAATAAACAGCATGAATAGTCCAAGGTATCCGAATATGGGATACAAGGTAGCAATGAGGCTTGAAAATCCCAGTGATGATGTAGGTATTACCACTGCACAAAGTACAGCTGCAATCAGTTTATAATTAATTTTAAGTTTGGAGCTGATCCTTTCACTCAAACAATAACCGGAGGTTACTGCAGAGGTAAACATGGCCAGTATTAGAATAATACTGTAGATATTAGCCAGAAGCTCGCTGTTATTTTGGATGATTCCAAGTACAGGTATTTCAGATACTATTGAATGGGGATAAAAGAAATAGAGTGCGGAATTCAGTATCAGTGCAGTAATACACAACATTCCTCCTCCAAGGATTCCTCCCCATTTACTGACTCTGTTTGATTTAAGGTAAGGCAGCATTCTAGTCATCAGAACGGTTGAAAGTATTGTATTATAGCTAACGTATAGAATGGCCGAAAATACCCAGTTGTTTGTAAGCATTCTAATTTTTCCGGAGATATTAAAAACAGAGGTATCTTTTGACGCAAGAATATAAAAGCCTATAAAAATGATTCCTGCTACCAGCAGCGGAGATAAAAAGGAACTTATTGTAATTATACCTTTGATATTGGTCATTATGGCTATCATTGTTACCAATGCACTAATTGCAACGGAATACCTGTAATCAAGTCCTGTCATTTCGGCCAGCACATTTCCCAAGCCTGCGATCATAACACACATAATACAGGTCATAAACAACATCACTATAAATTCCATAACTCTCCCGAGAATATACCCCGTCATTGGAAACAGAAACTCATCGTAGCTGCTTATTCTTTCTGAGAAAACCTTGCTAAGGACTACATATCCTACGATTGAGAATAATAGACCGGCTAATACGATACCGAAAAATCCTCCGGCATAATACATTGAAAAAAATTGGATAATCTCCTGTCCGGATGTAAAACCCGCTCCTATTATAGTTGCCATATACAAAAATGCCACTTTTAAAATATTGCTGAATTCTCCCTTTATCAAAAAAAGCAACTCCCAACATAGAATATTTGGAACCTATAGTTCCAGAGGATTTTCCTCTGTATAATTCTATGAGGGAGTTGCCCATCACATTACTTTTAATTTGATTCGCTTACCGGCCGAGATTCATTTGATTCAATACGTCGTTTGCCGTATTGACTACTTACCAGCTTCCTTATCAATTGCTGCTTTTAAAGTCTTATAAGTCTCTCTTATTCCTTCCGGTTCATCAAGCTTGGTTTTTAAAACTATTCTGTTTGTATACACTCCATCCTTCATTGCATAGTAGTAATGTTCATCCTTAGGTATATACTCTATTGTTACAGGCTTTGAATCGGGCTTCATGTAATACTTGATAGTCACTTCCGGAGTTCCCGAAGGGTTCAGTCCCATTTCATACTTGTTCATGGTAATACCTATCATTGCGGAATAGAAGGCCCTGAAAAGTGAATTGTCTTTTTCATTCTTCATATTGGCATCTTTTCCGTCTACCTTAAAGGTATCCTTATCTGAATCGCCTTTAACAGTATTTATTTCAGATACAATAGTCTTTCCGTCAATTGTAAGTTCAACTTTGTTGACATCAGCTATATTGGGCAGGAAAACAAAGGTACTTACAAGATTACTATACTTTGCATCAAGGAAAGTTAATGTTGAAATATCAACGGTAAATACGCTCTTTCCATCAGGATATTTAGCATATACCGTTTTACCTTTTTCAATTTCTTTACCAAATAAAACTTTTTTAGTAGTCTTATCGTCAGCATACTCAATAGCAAATGCAGGCTTATCAAGGCCGTACTTTGCCAGATCAGGATTTTCGTCAACGATATCCTTTACGGCCAATTGGACTACTGCAGCTGTTATCTTGGCAACTTCCGAGGTCTCTGCTTCTTCCTTGATTGGTCCGGTAATATCAACGTCTGTTTCAGATTTTATATCCAGTGCAAACTGTAGCTCACCATTCTTTTCATAAGAGACCTTTTTTATAGTGGCAGCCTCAACAGGAAGGATATCCTTCACTGCAAAATAACCCCTGTTGTAGTTAAATTTACTTTGATAATACATACCTACAACATAGACCTTGTCATCAACCTTGTTCTTGACGTAAATTCCGTCACTGGTAGGAGTCACATCTCCAACTTCAACTTCCTTAAAGGTTCCGTCTGATAATCCGACTTTAACTGAAGACTTGGGTTTATCAAGTCCATATTTGCTCAAATCAGAGGCTTTCTCCTCAATGATTTTATTAGCAACCAACGCTGAGAAATCTAAAGCAGCGGCTTCAACAGTTTCATTACTTAGGGGGAATTCCATTGCAGGCTCAATGGCCCAGTTATCCTCGCCCTTTTTGACAACTTTGAAGTTACCGCCCTCGTTATTGAACTCAATAGAGTTGATTTTATCCCTATCCGAAGAAATAACCAGAATTTCATCCTCTTGTGGTGGCTCTTCAGAAGGGTCTTCTTTTCCTGCATTTTTATTGTTCAGGTAAAAATATGCACCCCCCAGAAGACCCAATATGACAACGAGAATTATAGCATTCCTAAATAACTTCATATTTTATAAATGCCTCCTTCTTGACCAAACGACGAAACCACATCCCATTATAAGAACAGGTAGAACTCCCATTAAAACAATTGCAAATCCCTTTACCTGAGTCGCAGTTGCTGTAAGGGTTTTAGCAGTAACTAATTTGGAAGAAACTGTTGTCTGGTCATCCTTATCCTGCATCCAATTTACAACTGTACTCAGGAAGTAATTTGCACCTTCGGCAAAATAGGATGAATACTGGCTTGATAATGCGGCATCTGTTATGAATATTCCATTACCAAATACCAGCATCTTGCTGCCTCCTGTAATTTCAGAAGCTACAGCCAGATCAAAAGGCCCTGACTGGGTCGAACCCTGTTCTAATATGCTTGAAGCCTGAGCTTTATCGGTTGTCTTAATCAGAGAATAGGTCTTAAGCCATTCCTTGTCATTCTTCAATATGGAAAGGCTTCTTGAATCAGGCATGAATACATACCCCTGTGAACTGCTGAAGGAACTGTTTACATCGTTGCTCTCCAGTTTTGCTATCAGGGAATATTCATCCTGAGGCAAATGCATTTGTTCATCAAGTTCCTTAACCTTGTCATAGTTTATACCTACATTATATGATGCAAGTAACTCTTCAAACTTTGTAAATTTATTTCCTGATTCAACAGGGTCAAACAGGAATACGATTCTTCCCTTGCCATCTTTAAGATAAGCATTAACCTTAATCATTTCAGCTTCAGTAAGATCCTGTTTAGGTGATGCAAAAACAAGAAGCTTACAATCTTCAGGAACTTTTTCAGAAGTAACCAGTGACAATGACTTAACTTCGAAATTATTATTTCCAAGAACTGTTGCAATCTGTTTTAAATTCGCGGTTATAGAATATTCATCATGACCTTCTACGAAATAAGCAACAGGTGTAACATCCGCTGTTACAAGTTTTATAGCTCCTGTTATCAATGGTTCAGCTCTGTACATTCTGCCATATTGAGAGTTTTCACCGTACAAATCTGCTGCAGCAAGTCTTTTAACCTTGTTTCCGCTCTTTACAACAAAGTCGCCTTTAGCTATATTCTTTGTCTTGTCCTTATCAAAGGATGCTATTGTACCCGGATCCTTATCAGGGTCAACATATGTTACCTTTATTCCAAATTTCTCGTATTGTCCCAATAAATTTATCAGGTCTTTATACGCATCTCCGTTTGAAATTTCACCATCATCAAACAGTCCGTATATAGTTACTTCTTTCTTTATATCCTTAAGAATAGTTTTACTTTCGTCACTCAGGGAATAAAGTTTGTCAGCGGTCAAATCCCACTTTATGTCACCCATACCTACAAGCAGGTTAACAATTACTGCTATAAATAATACAGCAACAATTAATATTATTGAATTTGAACCGTATTTAAGAGATCTTTTATCCAATTTAATTTTTCCCACTTTTTATCACCCCTTACTCCAGCGTCTTTTTTCTATCACTCTAATTGCCAGGAATACAAATACAGCTGAGAAACTCAAATAGTAAACTATCGGTCCAAGTGAAAGTATTCCTGAGAAGAAGTCCTCTGTTCTGGAGTATAATGAAAACCAGTTCAGAATTTTTGACCATATACCTCCCAGTGAAGGTGCTATACCTTGCAGCAGCCACATAACCAAAAGGCCGACTACACTAACAATTGCAGAAATTATCTGACTTTCTGTAAGTGATGATGCAAACACACCAAAAGCTATAAATGCAGCTCCTAAAAGAATAAAGCCCACATAACCGCCAACGATTTCAGAGGCTGAGGGTTCCCCAAGTACTGAAAGAATTATTGGATAGATAAAAGTAATACCGGTCATAACAAGAAATACTGCGAAAGCAGCCAAATACTTGCCAACAACTATACTTGTCAGTGATGCAGGTGATGTGATAAGTAACACCTCGGTGCCGCTCTTTCTTTCATCTGCAAGGGTCTTCATTGTTAATATTGGAATAATAAGTATTAATATCAGTGCCATGTAATTTAGATTAAAGTTATACTCCGCCGATGACGAAGCAAGGTTTATATAAAAAAGCATTGAAGAAATAAATACAAACAAACCGATCATTACATAAGCAATCGGAGAATTAAAATAAGATTTAAATTCCTTTTTAAATATGGATAGCATGGCTTATATAACCTCCCTTTCCTGCGTTGTTAACTGTAGGAATATGTCTTCAAGTGTAAGGTCTAGGGATTTCAACTCAATGATTGGATATCCCGCTTTAGCCATCGCGAAGAATAGAGGCCTTCTGATATCTATTTCCTTATCTGATTCAATAATGAATTCAGTTACATCTTTGTCCTTTTCAATATGGGGTTCAACATATTTGATTCCGTAAATCTCTTCAATAGCACTGGTAATTGAGCCCTTTGGTCCTGCAATGGTAGCTGACAGCTTACTGACTGTATTCATTCCCTTGGACAGATTGTCAGGTGTATCAATTGCAGCTATTTTACCCTTATTAATAATAACTACACGTTCACAAACAGCACTTACCTCAGGCAGTATGTGAGAACTTAAAATAATTGTATGCTGCTTGCCCAGCGCCTTTATAAGCTTACGAATTTCAATTATCTGCTTCGGGTCAAGACCAACCGTAGGTTCGTCAAGTATAAGAACCTCGGGATTTCCCAAAAGTGATTGAGCCAAGCCAACTCTCTGCTTGTAACCTTTTGAAAGATTCTTTACCAATCTTCCTCTAACATCGGTTAATTTAACAAGCTCCATTATGTCTGCCATCTGACTCTTTTTCTGTTTCTTGCTTACATCCTTCAGGTCAGCAACGAAACTGAGATATTCGGATACTGTCATATCCATATACAACGGTGGCAATTCAGGCAGGTAACCTATCCTTTTTTTAACCTCTGTTGGATTTTCCATGATATCATATCCGTTTACCTTTACCGAACCCTCGGTAGAAGGAATGAAACCGGTTATAATGTTCATGGTAGTTGATTTTCCGGCACCGTTAGGTCCGAGGAAACCAAGCACTTCACCTTTTTCAACTGTAAAGCTGATGTTGTCTACAGCTTTTATCTGACCATAACTTTTGGTCAAATTTTGAATCTCAATCATTCTTTTCCCCCCTAATTTTTTCGTGCATTCAGAAACATACAAGTCAATTACGATACATCGTAATTGCTTCGATCCAGGAGTTTTACCGTAATTAACTTTGCTAATACACTCAAAAGAATAGCCAAAACTAATTTAACAACTATCCAAAGAATGGTCAGCTTCCCAAAGCATAGTTGTTTTGTGTAGTTCAGCTATGCTAAAAGAATTGCGAAGCAATTCCAAAAGAGTTGCGTAGTAACTCTTTTTTATTATCCACAATTAATTTTAATAAACTATGAACGAAATGTAACATTTTCACCAAAGCATTAATCGGGATGCACCAGCAGTAAGTCCCTTTATAAATGGAATTTACTGTTTAGTCAATTTTAGATTATATAGTTTTTTGGACAGGTTTTCAAGGGGGAAAGATTCAATATGCATTGAATGTGCTGATGTAACGGTCACACAAAAGGCTTACTGAAATTATAGTTCACCTAAAATTTCAGCAAGCCTTTTTTACCGTGCTTCCCGTTTCTTGATGCCGTACTCGCGTACTACCAACAAATATATGTTATAATTGCTGAATCAGGCATATTTCTTTTTATTTATTCCCAACAGTCCTGATAACACCGGCCCCATAAATGAAAATCCAAGTATGATAAGCCATTCGTTAAATCCAAGGGGGACCGTCTCGAAAATTCCCTGGAACAGAGGTATATAGACTACTCCCAATATCATTACCAGTGAACAAAGTACAGCAAGTATTAGAGGCTTATTGTTTAACAACGGTATATCATAGATTGTTTTTGTCTCGGATTTACATTCGAATACATGAATAAGCTGTGTCATAACCAGTGTCATAAATGCTCCTGTTCGTGCCAGTTCAACATTATTAACAAAGTATAGAATACTTACAAATACCCCCAGTGTGCTTAGGCCAATAAAGACACCCCTTGATACTATAAGCTTCAGTAGACCCTGAGAAAAAATGTGATCTTTAGCTCCACGGGGTTTTCTCAGCATTATGTCATTTTCTGCAGGGTCAAGACCCAGTGCGATGGCAGGCAGTCCGTCTGTAACAAGATTTACCCATAGTATCTGAATAGGTAAAAGCGGTATTGGGAGCCACATAAGCATACCGAGGAACATTGTCAGGACTTCACCGAGATTGCAGGCCAGCATATATCTTATAAATTTTCTAATGTTGTTGTAAATTACTCTACCCTCCTCAACTGCGGCGACAATGGTGGCGAAATTGTCATCCAGCAGTACCATTGAGGAGGCCTCCTTTGTTACATCTGTTCCGGTAATTCCCATAGATACGCCGATGTCGGCTTCCTTAACCGCCGGGGCATCATTTACTCCGTCACCTGTCATGGCAACTATATGCCCGAGCTTTTTTAACACTCTTACAATCATCAGTTTGTGTTTGGGTGAAACTCTTGCATATACAGAGACAGTCGGTGCTATTTCCTCAAGCTGCTTATCGGTCATGGCATCAAGCTCTGCACCCGTCAGAACATTATCTCCCTCACAGAAAATATTCAGTTCTCTCGCTATAGCGGTTGCAGTCAGCTTATGATCACCGGTTATCATAACCGGCTTGATTCCCGCCAGCTTGCATTTCTGAACCGCGTCCACCGCCTCTTTTCTCGGCGGATCAATCATACCCATCAATCCGACAAAAACCAGATCATTTTCTACATTTTTATTTGAATTATAAGACCCTGTTTCAAGCTTTCTGAATGCAAGACCCATTACTCTCAAAGCATTGTTGGCCATACCATCATTTATCTTTGTAATTGAACGTCGAGTCAATTCATCCAGCTTTATTATTCCTCTTGCAGACATTATCCGGTTGCACTTGTTTATAATTATATCAGGAGCACCTTTTGTATATACATATACCTCTCCCTTGCTGTTTTTGCAGACAATGGACATACATTTTCTGTCAGAATCAAAAGGAAGCTCATCTATTCTTTCATAGGTTCCACTTAATTCAGCCTGGGTTATTCCAGCCTTGGCAGCTGCGATGGTCAGAGCAATTTCTGTAGGATCACCGGAAATTTTCAGGGTGTCCTGTTTTGAGAAAATGGATTTGATTTTCCCGAGTGCCGTAGTTTCGGTTGCAGGTCTTGTTATAACCGAATTATTACATAATGCTCCAATCTCCAGCGCCAGCTTTATCCCTTCCACCTTAAGCGGATCGGAAGGCCGGTTATCAACCAGGAAGCTGCCTTCCAGATTATATCCGTTACCAGTAACTGCCAGCTGATAACCAGCGGCATATATCTTTCTGACAGTCATTTTATTTTCTGTCAGAGTCCCTGTCTTATCAGAACATATTATGCTTGCACACCCCAGAGTTTCAACCGCAGGCAGCTTTCTTATCAGGGCGTTTCTTTTGAGCATTCTTTGAACTCCCAGAGCAAGGGATATTGTAACTATTGCCGGGAGGCCTTCCGGAACGGCAGCAACTGCAAGACTGATTCCTGATAGCAGCATGGTAAAGAGTTTTTCTCCTCTGATAACTCCTGTTATCGACACTATGGCACATATCAGAAGGCAGCCTATGCCAATGAACTTTCCCAGGTGCGCAAGCCTTCTTTGAAGAGGAGTTTCATCATCCTCAATGTTCTGTATCATGTCAGCTATATGTCCCATTTCAGTTTTCATACCTGTTGCGTAGACTACAGCCTTACCTCTGCCGCCGGTTACAACGGTTCCCATAAAGACAGAGGTTTTCTTGTCAAAAGGATCTATAAGTGCTTTGTGATTTTTCAGGGCAGCCTTCTCAGCGGGAACCGACTCTCCCGTGAGAAGGGATTCATCCACCTGAAGACTGCTGCTTTCCAAAATTGCGGCATCGGCAGCAATACGGTCTCCAGCTTCTATTACCAGTACATCTCCGGGAACAATTTCCTCGGCAGGAATATTTATCAGCTGTTCATCCCTTATGACCTTTGCACTGGGTGCTGCAAGTGACTTCAGGGCTTCCATGGTTTTCTCGGTTTTGAATTCCTGAACAAAGCCCATTATGGCATTAACGACTACTATGGCTATGATTGTGATGGCCTCGGTCATCTCCCCCATAAAGCCTGAAATAATAGTTGAAATAATTAAGATTATTACCATAAAATCTGTAAACTGCTCAAATAATATCCGTAAAGGCGATATTTTTTTCCTCTCGGCCAGTATATTGGGGCCATGCTTCTGCAGCTTGTGTTTTGCCTCCTTATCTGTAAGGCCTTTCGTTAGTATGCTTTCCGAATTTGCATAATTCAACATGGATTCCATAACACTCATATCAATTCTCGCCCTCTCCTATATTAAGTACGATATTCTCTAAATTCGGTTCACATTTGGAACTCTGTACTATGAATATTTTTATTCGGGAGGTCAAGAAATTAGTACAAGATTATTGAGATTAATCAGCTTTAAGGAGGCTGTTGGTAAAATATGATATGCAATATATTCAATATAAATTTAAGCTATAATGCTCCCGTACTAAACCAAAAAAACAGGTTGCACACGAAATTGAGAATCAAATTTTCGTATACTCAAATCCGATTCTCAATTTCTACCATGCTTCCCTGTTTTTTTAGTTTGTACTCGCGCATTATTTATTTTACTGTATTGAATATATTGCATAATATGTTACTTTAACAGCCTACATTGAAGTTGCTTAAATTAATAATCTTGGACGGGATGGAATAGGTAGGTGAGGTTGTACATTGTAAGCTATTCCAATGTTCCTTTCTTTGCATTATAATGAACTAGAACTAAATCAGGTTCGTACCCTGTATCCTTATTACCGAGGAGCAGTTGATTGTTACCATTATTTCCAAATCCGAATACTCTTCCATCCGACTTTAAGAAATATACAAATTCACAATCATTCGCTCCATTAGAAACACTGATCCAGTCGGTATCACTTCCTACCTGTGCAGGCTTAAAATCCTCATCTTTTTCTTGATCTAATAGGGAACCGACCGCTCCCCAGGCCCATAAAGTTCCATCTTTTTTAATTCCATAAATACTATCGTCGTTGGCAGCTAACATTGCCCACTGTTTACTATTTCCGACGTTGTTTGTAAAGCCACTATTATTTTTCATCTTACCTAATCCGAAAACTGAGGTTGAACCCATCATCGTTGCCATTCCGTTGTCATAGCTAAAAGCTCCTGTGAATTGACTTGCGACAATTTTCACATTCTTTTCTGTTAGAGCTGCATTTGCTGTAATTTTACCCGAAAAGCCAAAAATAACTGCGAAACTTAGCAAAATGATAAATAAAAACTTAAAATATTTAATCACAACTCCCTAATTCCACTCTTTCATTATTTAACTATCTAAAATGCTCCTATACCTTAATATTTGAAGCAGAAAAAGCGAAACATTAATGGTACATGCAATTACCATTAATGTTTATACCTTAAAATAACCTCATCTGACCAAATATGGACTTCAACATATCTCTCAGGTCCATATTTTCCATCTTTATTCCACTCCTGTGGATATCCGTATTTCTCTATGACTTCTAATATCTCATCATAGGTATACAATTTTCTACGATATTCTTTTCCATCATTTACCCTGTCACTAAATGTTGGATGTGAATCCCCATAGGTAAAAGAAAGTGTTCTTTTATCAAATTCTTCTACATCTATCACAAGATGCTCACATTTCTCATACCAGGATTCTATAAAATTACAAGCCTCCACTACCATATAGTGCGGAATCTCTCTTTTGATAACCCCGTCTTTTTTATTAAATTCAGTTCGTAATATATTCTCGTAATAATGTCTAAGTTTTAAGTACTCATCGTTTCTTTGATTGCAAAAAGCTCCTGGCTTTTTCTTAGAAAGCTCTGCCATCACTTTTTTTGCCTCTTCATCAGATAACTCAGAGATGTTTTTAAAAGGACCTAAATCCTTATCATAATAATGATATAGCTTCATAATTGCAACTATTCCTCATAAACTCGTCTTACGTGCTCATGGCAAAGAATGGCTTCTATAAGTTCAGCCACTGGTATATGTGATATATCCAAAGTGAAACGAAGGACCATTTCTCCGTCTCTTTCGCTGCTTACAAAATCGGTCTTTTTGATTTTAACTCCCATTTCCTGTATTAATTTTGATAATTCACTTACTTCCCCTCTTTTTATCTGGGTGTGAATAAATATTCTTGTACTTTTCTGTGTGGAAATTGTACTTTGAGTTTTCTTTATAACCACAAGTATCAGAAAGATTATAACCGTTGCAATAAATGCTCCTGAATAAAAACCTATCCCGACGGCTATACCTATACAGGATACGGCCCAAAGACTGGCAGCAGTGGTCAAGCCCTTTACGCTGATACCCTCTTTGATAATTGTACCTGCCCCAAGAAAGCCTATACCGCTTATTACTTGTGCGCCAAGTCTGGCCGGATCCACATTTACCTGATAAGAATACCTGTAGTATATGAATTCCGAGGTAACCATAACAAGAGCAGATCCAACACATACAAGTATATGGGTTCTGAGACCGGCCGGTCTATGTACATGTTCACGTTCAAAGCCTATAATTCCTCCAAGTATACATGCCGCTACAAGTCTTAAAAACATGGATAAGTAAAAATCAGCCTGACTGCTGAAATAATTGATAAAACTATTCAATAGCCACATAGAATACCGCCATTCATCGTTAATATTGATACTATTATATATCAATCCGCTAAATAAATGTAGAATTTTTTACCGAAAAGAGCTATGCAGATTAAACTACATAGCTCTTTTCGCTTAAGGAAGATTCAATTATAAATACTTTTGCCGTGATACACTGTATAAGTTATTTGAACATTTTATTTACTGCTCCTGTTAGCTTTACTTTAGATCCCTCTAAAATCTCAACCACTTTAAACTTGATTTTTACGGGAATGTCTTCATCGCTGTCTGAGGTGGTTATCAATTTATACTCCTCATCTGACAGTGAAGTCTTCAAATCCTGCTTTACCGAATCCGGTATAGTACCATGTGTTGCATCAACAAAACACAGCGGCGGGAATAGTACACACCACCAGTTGGCACCGACACCCTCTCCTATTACCACCTTAAGGGCCTGATATTCTCCTGCTGGTAAAGCTATGTCACCATATGTTTTTGTAGGAAATGAGTAATTTCCAATTGAGGCTTTAACTTCATAAGTGCTATTGTTAGCTTTAATAACTTCTCGCGATACCTCTTCAATAGCTTGTAAATTAGCATTAATAATACCTTTGGTTTCATTAATGTTTTTAGAATTTGCCAACTTGTCTTTCATAAACTCTATAATAGCATCCCGGACTTTAAGCTTTAATGCCTGATCCGAGGCAGAATCACTATTTGCAACAACATGAAGTCTGACCAGATTTTGTGAGAGTCCTGCATTTACGTCTTCTGCGTAAGTGTAAGAAATTATCCATGCTCCAAGGATAACCAATAGCAAAACAGCTATGGATATTTTGATAACGTTTACTACCTTCTGACTGTTTGATACCGGTTTTAAATATAGTAGTCCCTTACTCATAATTTTCCCCTCCCGACGGTAACACATATCTAATTCAGAGTAAAGGTAAATCTTTACTGATGCCAGGTATGCTCCGCACTTTCCCCTATTGAATGAACAAATATACTTCTTTCATTCAATCATTTTTTATTTAAACCTATCAATATTTAGTAAATAGGGTTTCATATTAATTATTGTCAGTAATGCTTTTTTTTATACAATAAAAAAGTTTTATTTTTACAGTACAAGGGCAATAAAAGAGCAATAAAAAACAGGCGGTCCTTGGAAACCGCCTGTTTTTTATTTAAATCTGATATTAATCTTTTATTATTCTTTTAATAAAGTTATCTGGTTCTATACTCATTAGCCGCTCTTATAAAGTCTTTAAACAAATGGTGCGGCTTGTTTGGTCTGGACTTGAATTCCGGATGGAACTGTACTCCTACAAACCAAGGGTGGTCCTTTAATTCGATTGTTTCAACTAGCTTTCCGCTAGGTGAAAGACCTGATAAAACCATACCTGCTTTTGTTAATGTATCACGATATTCGTTGCTAAATTCGTATCTGTGTCTGTGTCTTTCATATATTAGTTCATCCTTGTATATACTTTGAATCATTGTGCCATCTATAATCTTACAAGGGTAAACACCAAGTCTCATTGTCCCGCCCATTTCGTCAATATCACGCTGCTCCGGCATTAAATCTATAACGGGATAAGGAGTTTCACCGAACTCTGAGCTGTTTGCATCGTGTAATCCGGCAACATTCCTTGCAAATTCAACAACTGCCATCTGCATACCCAGACATATTCCAAAGAACGGTATTTTATTTTCTCTGGCGTAAGTAATTGCAAGTATTTTACCTTCTATACCTCTGTCTCCGAAACCTCCAGGAACAAGAATCCCATCAACTCCCTTGAGATAGTCGCTCACTTCTCCATTCTCAAGTTCTTCGGAGTTTACCCATTTTATATCAACTTCAACATCGTTACCGATTCCGCCATGTCTTAAGGATTCTGCCACACTCAGATATGCATCGTGGAGCTCAACGTACTTACCAACAAGGGCTATTGTTACCGACCCTTTCGGATTTTTCTGTCTGTTAACCATTTCTTCCCACTCGGAAAGATCCGGTTCGTTACAGCTTAATCCCAACCTTTTACAAACTGTTTTAGCAAGTCCCTCTTTTTCCAACATTAAAGGAACCTCATACAGTACCTCTGCATCAAGATTCTGAACTACCGCTCCTGCCGGGAGATTACAGAAAAATGCTATCTTGTCCTTTAAATCCTGAGAGAGGAATTTTTCGGTTCTGCAAACAATAACATCCGGTTGAATTCCTAGACTTATTAATTCTTTTACGCTGTGCTGAGTTGGTTTTGTTTTGAGTTCACCTGACTTACCAAGGAATGGGACCAAGGTAACATGAATAAACATTACGTTTTCTCTTCCGATTTCAGTAGATACCTGTCTTATTGCCTCAAGGAACGGGAGACTTTCAATATCACCGACTGTTCCTCCTATTTCAGTAATAACAACATCTGTTCTTTCTGACTTGCCTACTCTGTAGATTCTTTCCTTGATTTCATTTGTGATATGAGGGATTACCTGAACTGTACCTCCGAGGAAGTCACCTTTACGCTCTTTGCTGATAACTGACCAATATACTTTTCCGGTTGTAACATTACTATTTTTACTAAGATTCTCATCTATGAACCTTTCGTAATGGCCTAAATCAAGGTCTGTTTCTGCTCCGTCCTCAGTGACGAAAACCTCTCCGTGCTGATAAGGGCTCATTGTACCCGGGTCAACATTTATATACGGGTCAAATTTCTGAATTGTTACGTGTACACCTCTTGCTTTTAAAAGCCTCCCCAACGATGCTGCCGTTATTCCTTTTCCTAACCCGGAAACCACACCACCAGTTACGAAGATATACTTTACTGACATTGTTTTACTCCTCTCGACATGTTCATACAGTTACAATATATAGATATGCTGAAAATATGTTTTAGGCTTATATTAAGCACGTTTAAGGGAAAAAATGTCTCATTTGATACCAGTGCATCTATTCCCTCGTTATATTTTATATTTTGACATACCAAAGGTCAATATATAAGTAAGATTTATTTTTTTCTATGCAATATGCTGAAAAAAAGCCTTTGCAGTAGCTTAAAAACTCCCACTCCTGCAACAGCTCCAATACTGTCAATCAGTACATCCGACGGTTGTCCGCTTCTTCCCTCAACATAGAGCTGATGAATCTCATCGCTTATAGCATATAAAACACATAAGGAAAGCACCAGAACCACACTTTTCCAGCCTGAGATTTTTCTTTGGTTAACATAGTTAAAAATTAATACTGCTAATATCAGGTAGGCGATGGAATGAGCCCCTTTTCTAACTATGTGGTTCAATATATCTATATCGAATCGGAACAGATTTCCAAATAATTTTATTATTCTGTCTGCTATTCCAAGACTAAGCTCATTGGACTCAAAGGCAGGCTGGGAGGATAAACTAAAAATAAATGACATCCAAAAAAAAACTGCCATCCAGGATATTGTCAGATATACTTTTTTGTTCATATCGATTTTTACGTACCCTTCAATTGTTAGTATTATAAATACTTCAAAAAATTTATACTTTTTCGAACAAAAAAAAACATATGAAAAATCATACGTTTGTAATTTGCTATATTATTTATTATAGCATAATTTATGTTATATTGAAAAAAAGCACGAAAATATTAAATTTTAACCGACGGCTTAAAAACAATTCTTATTACAATAAACAGTACTATGGCTGAGCATATTCCTAAAGTATCCTTCATGATATCCTCAAGCCCGGCACTTATAAGGCCACTGTTGTTTCTTCCGTAATATTGCATTTGGTTTATTTCATCCATAATACTCAGTCCCAGACATACCAAAAAAACTATAGTAATCCTTTTATTTCGTTTAACTCTCCAAACCCATAGCATAACCATAAAAATAAATCCCAGAAGAAAATACATGGATACGTGAGCCAGACTTCTTACCTTCTGATCAACTAATACAATGAATGAGGAGGATTTTGACGCTCCTTCTGCTATGAAGCCCGCTTTCTCAGCTGCTTTTAGCATTTGAACTGTGATTGTCCTGCTTATGTGACCAGAACTTTCTGCACTTTGCGAAGACATGTATAAAATTAATCCAATCCATACCAGCAGCAGGACCGCCGCTGCTATGCCTATTCCTTTGCTTTTCAATTCGCACCTTCGATTCTCATTTATGACGCTCTGCTGTCTCCCAGTAAAACCGGAAGTGTTTTAATAATAATCTTTATATCATAGATGAAATTTCTTTCCCGTATGTATTTTAGGTCCAATCTGCACATATCTTCGAAACCTATATCATTTCTGCCGCTGACCTGCCAAAGGCCGGTTATACCAGGCTTCACAGACAACCTCAAATTATGCCAGGCATCATATTTCTGAACTTCTCTGCCTATTGGCGGTCTGGGTCCGACTATACTCATATCACCCTTTAAGACATTAAACAGTTGAGGTAATTCGTCAATACTGGTTTTCCTGATTATTCTACCAACCCTTGTTACTCGGGGATCATCCTTTATTTTAAACATAAAACCGCTGATCTCATTTTTATCTTCAACTTCCTTAAATCTTTGCTCAGCATCAGAAACCATTGATCTGAACTTGTGCATATAAAAAGGCTTTCCCATTACTCCTATCCGCCTTTGATGAAAAAATACCGGCCCTCTGGAATCTGATTTAATTATAAGAGCTACCAGCAGAAAGACAGGTGATAAAATTATTATTGCCATAATTGAGAATGCAATATCAAACAATCTTTTGGTAATTCTATAGAAATTTGATACATTATTAAACATGCCTCTTTGTATCACGATAGCTTCCGCATTAAGTTCTATATCCTTCATACCATACGCTCCCACCTTAAAATATTTCTGTTTGCATGTTCTTCGCTATTTCTGCCATCCAGTATCTGCTTAGCATTATTATGAAAAAGTATACCTGCCTCCTCTTTCCCCACCCAGTTTGATACATTTTTCAAAGCCTCGGAGTACCAATCGGCGTAATCATTAGCACAATGCGCATTTGAGGCAACCATATCGGCTAATTTCATTTGAAGTAGTTTCTTGGAGAAATCTTTAATTTTCATACCGTAAACCCCTGCTATACTGGCCGCATCCAACTGAATATAACAACCTGCCTTAATAAAGGCTACGAAGGCTTCAAACCTGTTAATAAAGGACCTGTTCCTTTCCATATGAGCAATTACAGGAGTTATTTTTTGAACTCTGAATTTCCAGACCATATCCACGCATTTTGACGGAGGAGCACTAAAGGGAAATTCTAAAAGCATAATACCCGATTTATTCAAGCTAATTTTTTTCCTGTTCTTAAAATAGGAATGGTTGTTTGGATCTACAAACACCTCAAAGCCTAAATTAATGGCCACATCATAGTCCTGTGCCCGGTAAAGTAATTCCTGATAGTTTTCTTCAACACGCTCCAGTCCGAAAATGCACTCCTGATAATGAGGAGCTGCCATAATCTGGCTTATTCCAAGTCTTTCTGCCTCTTTAATCATTCTAAGAGATTCAGTAATATTTGATGGTCCATCATCAACCCCGTGTATTATATGACTATGAATATCAATCATAACTCTTAATTCCTTTCGATAAATCTTCGCTTGTTACGTCGTATGCAAGTTAAGCACTAGCAATAAACTCATTCGTCAGGTTTATATCATTTAAACGCTGTTCAACCAATTTACCGTTATCCAGTCTAAGCACCCGTGAGCATATGGAAAGGGCAGTATACCTGTGGGTTATTACTATACAGGTTCTGGCCGGCTTCATTTCATGTATGCTTTTTAACACATGCATTTCAGATTCTCTGTCCAAAGCTGAAGTAGCCTCGTCTAAAATCAGAATTGGTGCTTTTCTAAGTAAAGCCCTTGCAATGGATATTCGTTGGGCCTGACCTTCAGACAAACCTATTCCATGTTCTCCTATTTTTGATTTAATTCCATCGGGAAGTTCATTAATAAAGTCCATGGCACATGCAGCCCGGGCAGCTGCTTCTATTTCTTCCCTAGATGCTTCCTTGCAGCCTGATTTAATGTTCTCCTCTATAGTTCCGCTGAACAGGGTATTTCCCTGAGGCACATAGGATATCCAATCGCGGGTGTTTGCTGACACCACAAACTCCTTGTTATCCTCAGCTACCAGAGATATGCTGCCTCTGTCAGGTTTAAGCAGTGCCAGGAGTGTTCTTATAAGTGTTGTTTTTCCCTCTCCGGACGGCCCTATTAAACCGATTATTTCTCCCGGCTTAATGTAAGCATTGAGCTTCTCAAGGACGGGCTTGTTTTCTTTATAAGAGAAAGAAACTCCCTGAAGCTTAATTCCTACCTCCAACGCCTCCGGAAGTTTATGCTGTTCCTTTTCCTGGGGCAGAGCTTCAAGCTCTATCAATCTTCCGGCAGATGCAACAGCTGCTATCACTTGAGGAATCATTTTCGCCAGGCCCACAAAGGGTCCCTGAACCTGAGATACAAGCTGTAGAAAAGCCGTCAGCGTTCCAAAGGAGGTTGTTCCCCTGCTAAGCTTCAAAGCACCCCAGCAGAAAGCCAAAAAGTAGCCTGCCCAGTAGCCTAATCCTAATATGGTACTTGCGAAAACACTGGTGACATTCCTTTTTCTTACCCACCCTAGCCTTGTATTATGTAAACCTGTTATGCTTTCAATACTTTGCTCCTCAAGTCTGAAGGCTTTAACAATCAGCATATTTTCTACAGATTCCTGAAGGAAGGATCTATACGCACTTTCCGATTCCTGTACCTTAACCTGAAATTTCTTGATCTTTCTTCCCCATATTCTGCTGAACAATACGGTGAAGGGGCCCAGAATGAAAGCAAGCACAGCCAGCGTGGGTTCAAAGTAGAGTAATGTTGAAAATGCCGCAGTCAGCTGTACGCAGAGAGATATTATACCAGGTAGGGTATCAACGACACCTGTGGTTATTGCGCCCACATCACTGGTCAATCTCGTCAGAATATCTCCGCTGTGATATTGTGTTATGGCAATCCATTCAGTTTTCGTGATTTTGGAAAATATGCGTTTTCTTATATTATTTGAAAGAATTTCAGTGGTCCTGACAACCAGCACTGAAGCTACTGCTCTTATGCCAAGATTTAAAATTATCAGTGAGCCAAATAATACCGCATATAATACCGCCCTTTCCAGGGAACCTTTAACGGCACTGTCTATCAGGTTTTTTGACAATATTGCAGTAAGGACTCCTGTCAAAGAAGTAACTATGTCAAAGGATATTATGGACAACAGACTCCTTAAAACGGTTTTGGCATTACCTGCAATCCAATTGATTTCATGAAATACTTTTTTATATTCTTTAGTAATACGCATGCTATCTCCACTTCCGAAAAATTATTGCTGAAAACTCAGGTCATTTGAACAGATGTAAAACATCGTCTAAGCTTTGAAAAAACTCTTATTGCCTTAATAAAATAATTTCTAAAGGGGACAATATTGATCCAGAAACCCACCAAAAATCTCCACATCAGATTTTTACATGTAAATTGATGGTTTTTTCTCTTTATTTCTGTAACTACAGCAATTAACTGTTCGGGGTTCAACGGACCTTCAATCCACTTTTGGGCATCGCCAACCATGTAAAAGCAATCATGTTCTTTTCTTATGACCCGATGAAGGATATACTCACCGGTTAGTCTTTTAATAAGAACAATATCCCCTTTTTTAATAGTCTCAAGGTTTGCGGCTGTAAGCTCAACACAGTCCATATCTTCCCTGAGGAAAGGATACATGCTGTTACCGGTTACAGTAATCCACGCCGTTTTTCCTTCCTTCAATATTTCCTTTATAACCGGAAAAAGCTCCGAGGATTTAATTTTCTTTACTTGACACATTGATGCACCAACTCCATTGCTTCTTTATCCGGTCTACATTTCAAATGATACACCGGAACTTTTGTTAATATCTTTTCGAGTACCATATATGCTTTTTCCATTAACGTTTCATCAAAATATGGTAAGAAACATCTGGGCATAACCGCAGGCAGAGCTTCAACTACACTTAATTTTCTTATACTGTTTTCTGGAGCCTGACTCAGTACAACTATTGCTTCTACAGGCACTTCTACATTAGCAAATTTATCTGATGAACCGCTCCAAGGTGTTCCGCAAAGCATTGGAGTGTCTTCTCGAAACCTAATTACCGGGGTATCGTCATTTACTACTGATACAGCATCTCCAAAATACTTTTCCCAAAGTCTTACGTGGGTCGACTTCCCTGTTCCGGAAGGCGCAGTGAACAATATTCCTTTTCCTTCCCAGGCTATGGAAGATGCATGCATTACTATGCCTCCATTATTTAAAATATTGTTTCTGAACACAATCCCTAAGAGCAGGAAGGAATACAGGTTAGGTCCTGTCCTTACAAAATCCGGTGCGCTTTGATCATTTTCAAGTGTTACGCATCGAATATGAGCCCTGCTCCAATTCATATCTGTATCTATATGCGCCATAACCTTATTACCGGTATTATTAACACTATATATGTGAAAGCCCGTCTCCAAATCCTTTTTCATCCATTTTATGCTATCTTCAATAATTAAATGGCCCTCTGGTTCATTTATGTGCGGGCAGTGTTCGATTTCCACTGATATATCGGGATTACCCTTGCTGTTACATACAAAACTCTTCATTCTATCTATAAGGTAATTGTTGCTTGTATTAACATTTATGACTGTCCCCGCCACATTATAAGCGTACATTTACATCTCTCCTCAATAAAAGTTTTTGGAGGGTTAATTAACCCTCCAAACATGGTTCTATTTAAACCTCATATTGTGCATCTGGTGTGGTTAAGTATCCACCCTGTCCGTCCGGGCAAGAGCCAACAACTATACAGCTGCCTGATATTCTCTCTTCTACACGAAGATTTACCAATTCAAATGTTGGTTTAACGTATGTTTTCAAACTTCTTCACCTCGTTTCGTTCTTAAAAATTTTTCTCATCAATTTTATGTTGGATTCTGTCCAGCATAGAATTTAAGATCTCCATAAGTGACATCTTCATGACATGCTCCGTTACAAATACTTCCAGCCATTCTTTCTTCCAGCCTCAAATCAACATACTCGATTTTAGGAGTAATGTACTTTTTCATGATTTTCACCTCCTGTAGAATATTTACATATTTAATCAGCAGTCCTTACCGCTGTTCGACCCGTTCACTAATTTGCGATTCTTTGCCCGATTAATTCCCCTTGCTTTAGACTGTTTCTTAATCTTGTACTATCACACAGGTATTCAGCAGGTTTTGTAAAACATCCCGTCTCGGAATTAAGTCTCCCCGGACATGCCATACAATCGTTTTTAATTTCACAGACTTCACAATCATGACATTTGGGAACCTTTAGACATTCCGCCTTAACTTGGTCCCATGCCTCTATAAAGCTCGTTTCAAAGGGTTTTGCCGAAGGTGTATCCAACAATCCGCAGGGTATCAATCTACCATCCCAGGTTATCCAATAACCTGTTTTTCCTGCCTGACATCTGAACGCCGAGCTTTTTAACCTGTTAAGAGTCTCTTCATTCAGAACTATTTTTTCCTGCATGGTATCATCATCAATTTTCACATCAATTTTATTTTCAGAAGAATATGTTTTCTGAATATGCTCACGCACTGTGTTTTCATATTCCACCAAGTCTCTGGCTGATAACCGGTTCCCCATGGGATCACTCCCGCAGCCCTCTCTTCTTGGAGATATGTAATTAACAATTCCAAGACCTTTCGAATAATTATGAGCAATTTTTAAAAGCTCTTTATAATCCTTCTTATTTCCTTCAACAACTGTAGTTTTAACCTCAAGCCTGATGTTTTCTGCCATAAGGTAATCCAGCGCCCGTATGGTTCTATAATAGTTCTCACCTGCTCCGGTAACCTTTTCATATGTTTCCGCAGATGCTCCATACAAAGTAACACTCACCTTGTTAGGTGGGATTTTACCCAACCATCGGGCTCTTTCGGGTGTTATAAGACTGGCATTTGTGTAAAGGGTTATATTTAGGCCCATTTCACTTAACCCTGAGTAAATTTTCTCGAAATCCTGTCTCAGAAATATCTCCCCGCCTGTCAGGATCAGATAAAACGTACCGGCATCCCTTGCCTGTCTTCCCATTTCAAGCCACTGGTCTGCTGTCAGTTCAGCTGCCATTGCTTTTCTATCATTGGCAGGGGACGCAACATAACACATTTTGCAACTGAAGTTACATCTGGATGTCAGCTCAAATGCCCCCGATAGGGGAATTCCCTTTTCTACTGCCAAAGTTGATATTTTATTGTGAAATGCTTGCCAATGCATATTAACCTCCATGAGCCGTTTTGCGGCTTTGACACCGAAAGTGGCTTAGTGCCTTTACTCAAGTATTTTGCTGCTTCTCATACTTTCCAGAAAATTCTCTACATCCCTGCTGGCCGTTTCTTTGTCAATGTCATACTCAGCTAATAGAAGCTCTACCATTTCCTCAAAGGATGCGTCGTTTTCAAGTTTTCTCCAAAGTAAAGCTCCACTCTCACTCAGAGTCATAATTCCGTTAAACTCTACAACCCTTGAGCCTAAAGGTACTACTACTGCCTGACCTGCTATATCTCTTAACATAAATCCATTTTTAATTTGCATATTAACCTCCATGAGCCACATTGTGGCTACAAATAGTAATGAAAAGCCGAATTCACGCATGGTCGTTTGTTAAGCTGAACTTATGAAATAATATAGAAATTGGTAACTCCTCTATCATTCAAAAGTTCAGCTTAACAAAGATGCTTTTACCAAGGGAAAAACCATCCCCAACCCCATCCACCATGGTTCTTACCACCCTGGCCCTTACCGCCCTGGCCCTTACCGCCCTGGTTATTACCACCCTGGTTATTACCACCATGATGTTGGTGTTCATCGCCTGATCCAAAGCACGCGATACCTTCTTCAGCGCGAAGTTCAATAAATAGTACCTCAGGTCTTACATACGTTTTCATAAAACAGCCTCCTTTTGCATTAAAACTTAAATTTTATCTTGATGTTTACCATTACCTTAGTTTTAGCCACTCCAGAAGATTGTTTCTGTCGCTGGCCATATCAATTAAAGAATTGTCCTGAAATATTGCCTTTTTATGTTCAAATTTATAGTCCTTACGGATAATTCCGAAGGCAATTCTATGTATCCACGCAGCAGGCAACAGTAATGGAGATTTTTTAACATAAATATATTTATATTTGACCGACATTTTATTTCTGCTCGGAAATAATAAATGTAAGGCATTAATCAACTTATTCCTGTATTCCTGACCTTCTCCGCCATTGGTGTTGTTTACCAGCACGTTTGCCGATACACGTCGCAGGTCCTTTCTACCGAAATTACCTCCGTCGAGAATATCCTCAATAAGTAAATCTATATTTGAAAGGTTTGCCTCTGCACTGTTTGAGAAAATAGCTGGAATATCCAAATTAAAAAGCTTGTGACATACCGTAAATATGGCACTCATGAATTGGTCAACACCATATTTTATTGACTTATCTTGTACAATATTCCAATTTATTTCCTTATGCCCTTTTTCTACGATAACCACCAGATCACACAACTGCCTTAAGCCAATACCTTCGTAGGAAATATGGGAAGCCATATGTATACAGCAATGTATTATTTGCATTTCCCACGATAGTGCAAGAGTCTTTGTGTTGCCAAGCTTTATTTCCATCGGTTTACTCCAGGCATCATTATTAAGTGAATCTGCATTTTTAATAAAATCGTAATCTGCTAAAAGCCTGTGCAATTCAATAGCAATAAAACTTTTCTTATAGAACTCAATATGTTTTGTATTCCTATCCTTTTGTGAACTATATCCCATTCCATGAAGAAGTTCGGTTGCCTTTTTCAAGTCTTTTTCCATCACAAGTATATCTGAGTCCCCCATTGTTCTGAGTTCAGGGTGGGGATACCATTTACTTACAACCATTCCCTTAAGAACTATGGTTTTTATCTCGTAACAATTAAGAATCTCTATTACTTCACCTATCCAAAGTTCGTTGCAAATCATTTGAAAGCCACAAGATATAACTGACTGCTTCCAGGCTTCCATAATCTCTTTATCAACCCCTACTTCGGTATCAACCTCTTTAATAATGGGATAAATCAAGGTATGTACCTGGTGAGCCCTGGCCTCCTTGAATATCTCCTGCCAATCAATGTTCCGTCCTCTATACTTTTCAAAACTGACAACTTCTTTTCTTAGAGCAGCACATAATAATTCAGTTAAGATTATGTCTTTTCCCTTCATTTCCCAACCTCCAGCTGTGATTTTTTTTGCTCTTTGGTTTAAGTACACTCTTATAAAGGTTTTTAGTCTCAACAGCTATCCTGTCCCAATTGTATTTGTTTAGAATGTAATTACCCGCAAGGGCTCTAACTTTTAAAACCTTATCTTTATCGTTAAGTAATATGGCCAGTTTAGTTATCAAGTCCTCAACATCTGATTTCGAAAAGCTATAACCGATAGTTCCAATAACATTTGTGTTTTCAGGTATATCGCTTACCAGACAGCAGTTACCATAGCTCATTGCCTCCAAAAGACTTATTGGCAGCCCTTCTATGTCGGAAGGCAGGACATAAAAATAAGCGTTGCTGTATAGCTCCGCCAGTTCCTGATCCCGTACAAACCCGGTAAAAATAATATTTTTGTTTCCAGCCGCCTGCTTTCTTATTTCCAGCTCGTAATGGCTGCTATGGCTGGAACCGCCGGCAATTACGAGTTTCTTCTCCGTTTTTATTTTGTTGAAGGCATCGATCAGGAAATGAGCTCCCTTTTCGGGTACAAGCCGGGCTAGAAAAAGAATATACTCGTCATTGTCGAGATTGTACTTCTCCTTTATTACTCGAGCCTTCATAAAATCTGGCCTTTCTACTCCATTAGGAATATATGTGGGTTCCATGCCATATTTCTCTTTGTAATATCCAATGAGATTTCTGGAGACACTGATTGTCTTATGGGCAAATTTTGCAGTGGCATATTCCCCGAACTTAAGGAAGGCAGCTGCAAATTTTCCCCATTTTCCTCTTTGCCAATCCAGTCCATGAACAGTACATACAACCTTTCTGCCGAACAGCCTTGGTATAAAAGCCAGCGTAGATGGCCCTAATGCATGATAGTGAAATATCTCACAGTTTGATAAAAGAGCGCTTATAGTTGAAGTAAAGGTATGAGTTATGGCATCCAGATGCTTTGAATTTAAAAATCGAGTGTATTTCAGCTTTACACCCTCGTAATTTCCACCCTCAAACTCCTGATCGCAATAATCCTTTCTGCAATAAACCTCCACCTGACACTCCAGGCATACAAGTCTTTTGGATATTTCATCCACATGGATCTCAATCCCCCCTGATCTAGACGGAATACCCTTTTGCCCTATCATTGCGATTTTCATATGAGCTTAACTCCTTGCAATCTATAAATTTATTTTCCTTAAGACTATAGCTGCCCTTCAGCTTGTGCTTTGCAACCCACCACACGGGAACCCATATCCTCTGCTTCATGGCCGGAGCAACACTCCCTATCATCCAACAGTTTTTCGGACAGTTTTTTACCATTTTTCTGACTTCTTCTGCCCTGGGTGAATTCCAAATTTCATCCCAGGTATTTTCCTGCAATGACCCCATTGACATTCTTTCATTACTTCCGTTGCAGGGCAGCACATGACCGAAGGGATCGACAAAAAAGCCGTTGCTGCCCATATCACAAGGTAAATATCTCTTATTCCCGTATATGTAGTTTATAAGTCCATGATTGAAATAGGCCCTGAACCACTTTTTTGGCGATCTGGATTTAAGAAGCTGGTTTACCAGCTGTTCAAAGGCTTTGGCTACCTTTAGCCTGTCGTTGATTTTGTTGTCGGTTTTTCTGAAATAGAAGGAATTGTGCAAGGTTGCAGTGGCAAATTCCATATCCAGCTCATCTGAGAGTTTATACAGCAGAATCAGATCCTGCGAATTCATTTCCTGTACCGTGCAGCCAAAGCCGACATCATTATGCCCGGCTGCAACAAGTTTTTTCAGAGTAGTATAGCCTCTGTTGAAACCGTCGGGTATTCCCCGTATCTTATCATTTGCTTCCTGCAGCCCTTCAATGCTTATTCTTATGCCTACCTCCGGAAACTCTCTGCATAAATCAAGTATTCTGTCTGTAAAGTAACCATTAGTCGAAATAACTATTCTGTTGGTCTTTTTGTAAAGTTCCCTGACAATATCATGGATATCCTTCCGAATAAATGGCTCTCCGCCTGTTATGTTGGTAAATGCCATCTCGGGCAACTTTTGTATAATATCCAGGGTTATTTCCTCTTCCGGCTTACTCGGGTCCTTGAAGCAATCACACATGTTGCATTTAGCATTGCAGCGATATGTAATTATTATCGAACCGTATAATGTTCTTTTTGACATAACGCACTGTACCTCTTCTTTCATTTTGGTATGATAAATTTTCCTAGCATATAAACTATATTTGACTGACGTCTTTTAATTTTCGGGCAGGTATCCCCCCCCACACTTCCCCTGTCCCTGTGGATTTAAGCAATACCGAATTAGCTCCTATGATAGTGCCTTTACCAACTACAAGCTTTTGGCCTTTGCAAAGTACTTTTGCTCCCGTACAAATTATTACATCGTCTTCAATGATTATCTGTATGTCTTCCCGGTTCTTAATAAAAATGTCCCCTCTTCCAATAGTAACTCCGGAATATATTCGCACATTGTCTCCAACTATTGTATTGGGATGAATACCCGAACCGTATGCCCAATGGACAAGTTTAAAATTCTTACCCAGCTTTACAGTTGGAGGAATTACTACTCCTAGAAAACGCAATATTATGTAAGATATTTTGGCCAGAAAGTAATTCTTTCTCATTCTAATTAATAGACTCATAAATTTATCCATATTGTTGTAGCTACCCCCTAATTAATAATAAATAAAACAATGACCCATGATTTTTGAGATCACGAGCCATTGAATATAAACGATTTTATTTTTTCTTTTATCCCATACTAATAGTATTATTACCACTTAGTATCGTATTAGGGCTTTTCGCTGTAATTCCCGTCTGGTTTGCAGTTAAAGTATATATTGTATTATTTAGAACTGTTACGTAACCTTGAGAGGGTATATCAATACCACAAACTCCGATACTTTTATCAAGTTCTATAACATTTTTTGTTATCATGCTGTCGCTGTTGTTGTATACTCTTATTCCGAACTTACCTTGCGATACTTTGTTATTCTGAGCAAAATCAGGTGTCACTATACCATTTACTGCACCAATGACAGTATTATTTATTACAGTACCGCCTACAATGCCGTTCTCAAAATTTCCTATAACAGTGTTACCTACTGAAGCTGTGGCATTGGCAATAGCCATATAATAGCTACCACTGGGTGCGTTTATAATATTGTTGGTAAGGACAACGTTTCCGTTTTTATTATTAGAAGAATTATATATTGTAGTTTTTCTCTTGGAGTTGGTGGAATCGGTAACTATTTTATTGTTTGCAATTGTTATGTTGCTTGCCGGCTTTGTTCTATTTTCAACACCTATCATAATTACAAACGCATTATAGTTTTTAGTATATATATCATTATTGTGCATGGTGACATTCTCTACAACTCCGTAATACCTGTCTTCACTTGAATAAGCACTTAATACTATTTCCTGATCGTCAGAATAATCATTTATACTGCAGTTGCTTATTGTCACATCCTTTACATCACCCACCGACGAAAATACGGCAATTACTTCATCCTTTGAATCCTTATCAAAAGAACACTTGTTGATGTCGATGTTTTCGGTCAGGTTCCCGTTTACTCTTACCTTACTGCCTGTTAAATTTCTGACCCAAATACATCCCCCACTGGAGGCTTTAGTTCTATTGCTAAAAAAACAATCTGAAATGGTTACGTTTTTACAGCCATTGTATAGGTCTATATTAGTAACATCAATTTTGTTGGGTAGATCTGCTATAAAGGAGCAGTTACTAATGTCGGCCTTCTTTATATTCTTCAACAATAGAATTGTCTTTGGTGAATTTGAAGAAAATCTTTTATACTCAAAGGTAACACCAGAAATGCTTATATCCTGTGCAGTATTATCCTTGTATTCGCTATAATGACTTTCATTAATAATGAAGCCTTCCCTAAAGGTTATGGTATTATTAAGAACAAAATTTTTTGAATCGAATACAATTTTGGTTTTTCCAGGCACACCGGTGATCGTCAAAAGTCTGTTTTTTAAAACAAGATTTGTCCTGCATAAATAATTTCCGGCAGGTAGATTTATTGTTCCTCCAGAATTCAGCAAACTGACAAGATAGGAAGTATTATCATTGGCTTTTACCTTAAATTTGACATCAGCATAGTATTCTCCGTTTTTATCGTTATAGTAGTTTGCATTTCCTTTTTTATTAATTGGAGCAGCACTTACAGTTTGTGTTTGAGAAATGTCCATAGTTCTACCTCCGACTCCATAATCCTGATAACTGTTATTTACTGCCTCGGGATAAATAATATCAGTCTGGCTTACAAATAAAGTTGGTGCTGATAATATTATCAACACTATAGCCAGTATAAGAATAAAAAAGACTTTTTTAAGGCTTATTTTCATTGATTCCTCTCCCATGCAATAAATTCCTGAGTTTATTAAAATCAAAAGTATATTAGGACAAGTACTTACATCCGAATTCTACGGCTCAAATTTCAAAATCATCCAGACGCTCTTTGAGTCGATGAATGTTTTTCAATTGCCAAATGGTATATATTTTTTAGCTTTTCGCAGTAATTTCCAATGGAATACTCTCTCGCTTTCTTTATGCAGTTTTCTGAAAACCTTTTCAGAATTGCGTCATTGTCATACAAGTATTTAATTTTTCTTGTCAAATCCTCTGAATCCCCTGGAGCAAATAACAGACCATCATAATTATTTTTTATCAATTCCGGAATCCCGCCGATATTGGATCCAATAACAGGAGTTCCATACATCTGTGATTCCAGTACAGACATTGGGCAGTTTTCAAACCATTCTGAAGGACAGATCGAAAATAAGGCTTTACTTATTAGGTTTTTCAGTTCCTCACCGGTTTTATATCCCAGAAATTCAACATTATCCATACCTGTTAACTCATTTTCAAGTTGTCCTGATCCCACAAATTTGAACTTTATCTGTGGTAGGTTTTTACAGGCAGAAATTAAAGTTTGTATTCCTTTTGCAGCTGAGATTCTCCCAAAATATAAAACATAAGGCTCCTTAATAGCAGTATATTCAGTAATAATGCCGTTTGTGAAATTATGTAAGACTATGAATTTTTCTCTCGAAATAGTCGAATTCATACTGATTATTTTTTCTTTAAGGAAGTGGCTTGGAGATATAAAGTAATCTATGTAGTTATACGTTCCAAGCAGCCTGTATATATAGCTTTCCAGTGCACCTATTATGCTTTTTAACATCGAGTTATCTATACATCTTTCTGTTACACACTTAACATAATTACCTCCGCCGCATTTCTCACAATACTCCCGTCTCTTATTGTTATATAGTCGATGATAAGGACAGACCAACTGGGGATCATGAAGGGTCTGAACAATAGGAAGGTTATACTTCTTTATCTCATATATAATTGATGGAGTAACCTGGTAATTATAGTTATTTAAGTGTACTATATCGGGTTTGAAAGTATTAATAACTTTACCGATTTTACTTTTCGCTTCAAGTGAATAAATTACTTTAAACGGATAAGAAGCTTTTTTTAGCATATTACCGTTAAAATCGAGGTTGGATATATTTTCTCCTGCACTGTTACCTACTACGTTTCTTGAGTCCTCCATACCAAAATACTCGATTTCATGGCCTAATTTTTTCAAATATTCAAATAAGTGAAACATATAGGTTTCACTTCCGCCTTTATAGTATAGGAATTTATTTACCGCTAATATCTTCATCCTCTGTGTACCTTATGCTTTCCGGGCCTCTATTGCGCCTCTGTATTTTATTATTTTTGCAGGTACTCCACCTGCAACAGCATAATCCGGGATATTGCTGTTTACTACTGCTCCTGCTGCAATTATGCATCCATCTCCTATTTTCGCGCCATCTAAAATAACCACCTTTGATCCTATCCAACAATCTTTCCCAATGGTTATTCCCTTTCTGCTGGAACCTTGCAGTCTTATGGGTTTATATTGATCGCTGAATACGTGGTTTTCTGCGTGTATACTGACTCCCGGCCCAAAAATTGTATTGTCACCTATTTCAACCTTACCTCTAACGGCTATAAAAGCATTTGGTGCTATACCCACATGATTACCTATAACAAGTTCCTCTCCCAGTTCTCTGACTACGCCTGTGCACTCAATAATACTATTTCTCCCAATAGATACGTTATTTCCAATCCTTACCCCAGCCTTACTTAATGAGTTTATGCAGGTGTTATCTTCAAATATTACATTTTTACCGATAGAAAGCTTGCCTTTATGCTTTAGTTTAACTTTGGATCCACAGAATAGAATCCCTTTACATTGTTTTACTCCAATTCTTTTAAATAGTCCCCTCAAAACTTGTAAGCCTCTGCTTATAAGAGTACCCATTATATCAATTACACTTATATTTGGATCGATTTCATAATTTTCATTTTTCAATTTTGAAATCAGTTTTGAAATAAGTTTCTTCAAAGTAATCCCTCCCTGAAATAAGTTTTTCTTCGTTGAAATCAACAGGATAAAATTTTAAAGAGGCATACGCCAATCCCGCCAGTATCCAGAATGTCTCGATATAAAAGTTATTATTGGTAAGGTTATAAAATAGTGTTCCAATATACGCTAATAAAATATAGTCAACTATGGTTTTTTCACCTTTAGCTCTACTGATATATTTAAATTTTAAGATATTAATTATTGGACAGAAAAGCAAGGCTACATTTGCAACCAACCCGGTTAAGCCTTGTTCAGCCCATATTTGCAATATAAAATTATGAACATTTGCTCCATTAACGTTGTACAAATCAAACTTTCTAAATAGATTGCTGAACATATCTTTATACATATCCTGCTGATATGCGGCATTACCGATTCCAATACCGGTAGCCATATGATCATATCCCTCCCTAAGTGAAACCAACCATTGTACAAAATGATATTTTGTAGAACCCTCCTGCGGATTAAAGGCCTCTAAAAGCCGTTCATATAAACTTGGAAAAAAAGATAGAACAACAGGAATACAACAAACGCCTATTACTGCAAGGGCAAAATTCATTTTTCTGTTAGTGCCCAGCAAGGATATGAAATGGACAATAATAAAACATAATAGCGCGGCTCTGGAGTATGTTAGTCCCATTGTTAAGACATTTGCAGCAAATAAAACAATGTAGAAAACTCTTATCTTTCCTGTGCTATTCCTAATTCTATAATTTACAAAGAGGGATTGGATTAGAATACAGTTGGCAATTCCTACAGTACCTAAACCCATAATTCCTTCCAGCCTGTTTATAATATCATTTGATTCTACAAGTGCCTGGGTTTTATATACATTTTCAATTACCTGTAGATATCCATTAGAATGTAATATAAAGGACGGTATCAGTTGTTTACCGTTAAAGTAACTAACTATGGAAACAATCACAAGGAATATATTGCAAAATAGGATTGCACTAATGATTTTATTAAACATATCTTTACTACTTGAGTATTTGTATACAACCAGCATTACCAGAAACAGATAGATATACTGTAGCATCTCCTTAAAGGACAATCTGAAATTAAAAGAATATAAACAGGATAGTATAAGCGAAGTTATATATAATACGAAGATCATATGATCTTTTGTACCTAATATACTCTCATTTATTCTGAAATCCTTAATTGATGCCTTACATATCAGAATAGCGATAAATACTACACTCCACAGAAATTGAAGTATTTTCATATCAAATATACCGGTTTTAAATACGAATATGTCAGTACATGGAGATAAGAAAACTCCAAGTAAAATTAGTTTTTCTATACTTAGTACCTTTTTTCCCATTTCTCCTCCATTGTATGTCAAATATGATAAAGCAGCATTTATAAGCCAATAACTTTCATATATTCTTTTTCAAATTGTTCACTTATACTTTCCCAAGTAAAATAAGAGTTTACATACTCTCTGAGCTTATATTTTTCTTTATTCTTAAGCAAAAATATAATCCTATCTGCCCATTTCTCGGCATCAAAATCTTTCATTATCATTTCAGGGTAAGCTTTGTCCAGTAATACCGAAGATCCCCCGTTGTAAGAGGTTAAAATGGGGCAATCAAAGTACAGGCTCTCCAATAGAACCATCCCAAAAATTTCATATATTGAGGGTAGCAATAGTAAATCAGAATATGAATATATATTACTGATTTCCTGTTGACTAACTTTTTCAGCATATTGAATATTGTTTTCCAAATTTAGTTCCTTAACCTTTTTAAAAAACTCCTCTTTGTATTCACCCGCTCCATTGCTGATTATTAAAAGTCTGAAATCCATTTTCTTTTTAAGCTCTTTTGTAACCTCTAAAAGAAAGGGGGTGTTTTTCCATTTGCAGAAAGATCCAACGTAAACTAAAAGCGGGTAATTATCTCGACATTTTAAGTAAAATTCCCTCAAACTTCCGTTTAAGGTCTGAGTAGCCTTGAATCTGTTCTGGTCAAGACCTACCCCAAGAACATTAACCTTTTTAAAGCCTTTGCCCAGAAGATATTTTTGAGATAATACGCTTTTTGCAATTACGTAGGGGTAATTTTTCCGGATGCTGGATAGAAACAATCTGTCAAATAATCCATGAACAGCCTTGTTGCGGATATCCTGATAAGGTCCATGATATATTACAAGTTTGCTCTTTGTTATATAAGGCAGAATAAATGTCATTAACTGATTATATTCATGTGTTTGGATAATATCATAATTATCAAAAAATTTATTTCTTATAAGTTTAAGGAATACAGAGTTATAATATATATTGATTCCCTTGACCCAATAAAGAGTTATATACTTATCATCATCAATATATACTTTCTCGGTCCTTAATTTATCATGCAGGGAGTAAAGTACAATATCGCATTGGTGTCCTCTCTTTACCAGTGCCTTTGCCAACCCTATCTCCTGGACGTTATAATTATGTATATTTATCTGATCTCCCATATTCCTCAGTAATAAAATTTTCATATTTGCGCCCCCGCTCTGATGTAGTTAGTGTAAACTAAATTACACTTGTTATATTTTGAACATGCCATTTATCAAGGTTTTCGAAGTTTTTTTAAATAAAAAAACAATGACCCCCTCTTTTCCTGTATAATTGAAGTTCTCACGCACC
>JAEWMS010000035.1 GCA_023393115.1 Bacillota bacterium | reverse complement strand
GAACAAAGGTTCCTGCTGTATTACCAGCAACCCCTTTTGTTGTTGAAATTGCATACTCTATTACACTTGGAGGTATATTTCTAGGGTCTACATATTTTTTACAAAATTGATAATATTCTTCTGAACCTACTTTTAATCCCTTTTCAATTGCTTTTTTTCTGCTCTTCTCCTGTAATCCAATGGTATTATCTGTCTTTGCATTTCTTATATCAATGGTAGCCATCAGATCCACGGCATAATTAAATGCTTTATACAGTGGATTTTCCAGATATTCATCAATATCATACAATACATCACAAAATCCATTAGTTTGTTGATACTCTTTCTGACACTTTTAGGAGACTGGTAACGGTCTTCTGATTTCTTTCTCTCTTTGATTTCTCCAGTTTCTCTTTCAAGGTATTTGTCCTTAGAGATATTCTGTATCGGACACCTTCTGTTAACTCCTGCAGACGGTGTTTCCCGCTGTTTTGAACTTTACTTCGGTCACCTCATGGTGAATAAATGATTTTGAATCAACTTTTTAATTCGCATAATAAAACGCACCTTTCGCAACAATTTTTTTTGCTAAAAAGTACGTTTATATGAGTGTTTGGAACTACACCTAAAAATCCGATTGTTTACCCAAGGTAAATTTTTTCAATCGTATCATGGATGACGTCACTTCGTGAGCGCCATGATATTGAATTAAGAGACTAGATTTAGGTAGTTGGAAATCCTAAAGTCTAACCATAATTAAAGTTAATTAATATTCACTAACCCTACAAATTAATATATTTTCACCATAATGCTCTATCAAACTCTTCTGTTTCTAATTCTTTAATATATATAGAAATCCATTTTACCGTATCCGTTTCAGGCTCTGTTTCAACAAATACGCCTTTATCACTTACATATATTTCCTCAAATTCATCATATTCAAAACTAGTATCTACTCTTAACATATCTTCTGTTTTTTGCCCTACATATATTTCATCAAATAATAAGCCTTTATATCCTTCTAAAGTTGTTATCTTAAATAACTTTCCATTAATCAGATTAAAAAACAAGTATATTTTCCCCTTAATTTCATATCGAACAAGAAATTTATCATACAAAAAACACTCAAGGTTTTCACTTTCAAGCAGTGATTTCAAATCACTTATATGACTATATAGTTTTATTCCACCCATGCCAATCCATGGTATGATAGGTGCTTCCAAATTAATCATTATTACTTTCCTCCTGTAAATATAATCGTTGAAGTTTCTTTTCCATCAGTTTTATAAATATCTTCAATTCCATCAACTATCTTAATTATTCCTTGGTCACTAGTGCTTATTTTTACATATGGATTAGCTCCATGTCTTCCACCACCTGGTGAAACTTGAACCTGAGTAATATTTTTACCTTCACCAGGGTTATTAATCTTGATGATTTTAGCACCAGAGCTTGACCGTTGTGAGGCTTGAACAGTTACATCATAGCCTGCATCTTTAAGCATTTGAGCAATTTCATCAGCTGACTTTCCTGAAAAAACATCTGGATTAGCCTTTATGTCATCTATTGTTATCTTACCATTTTTAATAACAGTATCTAAGCCACCCTCAACAACTTCGTCTATCTTATCTGAACCCTTCAAAAACTCATCTATCGAGTTCTCGATTTTTTTCTTTACTTTAGGCTGCTTAATGGGTATCTTAGCTATTTTTAATTTTGTTGCCTTTGCTATTTGAGAAAGCTTACCTAACCCTTTGCTACCAATAATACTAATTCCAGCTTCACTTAATAGTCTTGATATGTAATACGCCTTTACACTTGCGTCACCGTTCCATATTTTTTCAGCAGTTTCCTTTACACTATTTATTATCTGATTTTGTATTTCTATTTTTAAGATTTTTTCTTCATCTGATAGATACTTAAAATCTGCAAACAGGAGATACAATGCGTACCACGTATCTGGATTTAGTAAAGCTGTAACACCTTCAATGTTACTTTTAATTGTATCTACGATACCTTGACCGACAGCGTCTAATACAGGATTGTGATATCTCGAGTTAAGCCACATTCCGTAGCCATTTATTATATTCGAGTAGTATCTTTCTTCTCCTTCAATTTGATAAAATTTATAGCTTATGTTTTCTTCTTTTAATACACTATCATACCATTCCAATCTTTTCTCAGGAGTATCAAAATCCATTTTGATGGATTTATCATTCAAAAATCTTTGCCGATACTGATTTATTATCTCTCTTTCCTTTGATAGCTTAGCCGGCTCATTCTCGGGACCTTCCTTCTTCTCTACCTTTTCCTCCTTCCCTGCATTAACCCTTTTTAGTATTTCCTTCTCCAGTGCGTTATAGGTTGCCTTATCAAGCTTACCGTTAGCTCCTACCCCGTTAAAGTGCTCAAACCTCTCTATATTCTGAGAAGTCCCATGCTGTACACCAGCATATGTATTCTTACAATATGTCTGGAAACTCAGAATAGCATTATAGGTTTCTCCGCTGCCGCTCCACTTACCGTCGGCTCCATATTTCGGAAGCTTGTAGCCAAGAGTCATTAGCCTTTCCTGTGCTTCTTTTACATATGCATTAAAGACGCCGGCCTGTATGTCCCAACTATAGGCAGGATTTCTATCCGATGTGTTACCTACATTTATTATACCTTTTTCTGCATATTCTGGTACATTTGAGCTGTTTATTAATTTGAAAGCACTGTTAAGGCTTCTTGCGGTTGAGGGGCCACACCCTACATAGTTACCGTTTTTATCATATAAGGATTTCGGGTTCAACTTCATATAGCCTGTCTGAAAATATATTAAGGATTGTTTTGTTACCTCTCCAAAATAACCTGAAGCTTTATCTCCGCTTTTTCCGGCCCAGTAATTCAATTGCATAAGTGTTTGCTGTATTTTCTTAACATTGTCACTGGTTTCACCATATTTAGCTGTTGTTATATCATCGTTTTCTACCGATGGCTTTTTAGTTGTTTTCTGCTCATGTTTTTTTGTGGCTTCTTCCTGAGAAATTCTCTGGATTACAGTTTTCAGGTGCAATTTAGAAGCCACTTTTTGTATTACTCGTGTTATTGGTGAAGTAGAATCTGTTCCATTGTCAGATTTGATATCCTTAGTAGGTTTATCTGTTTCTACGGAGTTTTCTGATTTTGCTGCATTCGCCGCTTTGGCTCCCATAACGTCTGCTTCTTTTTCAAGGTGTTGGTCATCATTTACCGACTCTCCGGATTTCATCTGCAATGTGGGTTCTACCCTGCGCTGCTTTTGTTGAACTGTATGCCAGCCCTCATGGGGGAGATGCTCTTCCTGTCCCGGCGCTATGTGTATTTCGTTCCCCTGGGTATATGCAAGAGCGCCTATCTGCTCAGGCTTGTTAGAATTCTTATGAACCTTAACATCTGATAAGCTTAAACCTGATAACCTTTCAAGCATTTTCCTTAACCCCTGAGGTAAGTGTGATTCAGCCTCAGAAGTCTTTTTTTGGTTTGTCTCCTGTTTCTTTATCTGTGCCTGAACTGGTAATACTCTTGGTTTTTCTTTAGTTTTCCCCATCTTTTCAAGCTGTTTTTGCTGCTTCGCTTTTCTAACAAAAGATAATGCTTCATTATTCCCCATATGCATCTGAAGCAACATAATTTCGTCCGGTAATATTACATTCGGGTTTGCAAGAATTAACTGCATAATCCTTCTATAGTCGAATGACCTTACATTAAGCCTTTTTGGTTGTTTATCGGGGGTGGAAGTTTTTTTCTGTGAATTTGGGCTTTTACCTCCAATATATGGGTCAGGTTTCCTCTCCGGGGCAACTCTCGTATACATTTTGCTCACTTGATTAATCACTCCAAAAATACTTTTTATGCGTTTATGGTTATTTGTACACAATAAAATAAATAACGCTCTATATATAAAGTAATTTTCAAAGTGCATTTAACAGCCATATAACAGAAATTTTTTAGGATTAATTGATTTTTTGTTTAATTATATATTTAATTTTATAGGTTTTATAACTATTGGTAATTGCTCGGAAATTTGGTTATAATAGAGTGATAGGCTAATTTAACAAATAATGAATAATATTATTTAATGACTATGGAGTAAACGAATGTTTCAGCTATCCAAGGATAGTATATACTATCTTTCTACACCAATGAAATTCAAAAAGGGTATGGATTACTATAACTCGAACAGGGTAAAATCTGTTTCTTTTAATGAGGAACTTCTGCTTTTTGACGCTACAGTAGTGGGTACCCACCCCTATAACGTTCAGGTCCAATTTGGCAAGCAGGGCCGTATTAAGAGTTATTCCTGTACCTGCCCTGACAATATCCGAACCGAAAGCTGCTGTAAGCACATAACCGCAGTCCTGTTACTTATAAAGTCAAAAGATGACCAGGGTTTTTTCAACTCCGTTACTCAGAAGAAAGCTGCAAAAGAAATATTTGAGTTCTTTGACAGCAAATCTGCAGCCATGAAAACAACAGTTAATATTGAGTATACTCTGGAACTGATTACGACCAAGGCCTCTATTATAAAACGAGGGCCTGCGGCAGTGCTCTCCCTCAAAATTGGTTTGGATAGACTGTATATTGTCAGAAATGTCAGCGAACTGCTGGAGTGTTTAAAATACGACAGGGAGCTGATCTTTGGAAAAGGTTTCTCTTTTGATCCTTCGGTTCACTCATTCAGCGAAAAAGATCAGGCCTTAATTTCCTACTTGTCGGAAATGTTGCAAAATGAAAATCTCATAGATTACCTGACCGGAGATTTTAAAAAGCATAGTATATTCAAGGACAAGGAAATCTTTTTGTCCGACGCTGCCCTTAAGAGGTTGTTGGAATTATTAGTACCCATAAGCTTTAATGTAATCGCGGATGGACAAAGCCATAATAACGTTACGATTACTAACAGGGATATACCTGTTGATTTTACGTTAACTAAAAATGCCCACACCGTAGATCTGGATATAGAAACAAAACACCCTTATCATATGGTTACATGGGATTGTGAATATTTCCTATACAACAATAATATATATAAGGTTTCACAAAGTCAGAAGGAATATCTTAAACCATTTGTTCAGTTTGTTCAGAAAGAGAAAATCAGCAAAATAAGCTTTATGGATAATGATAAGGAGCGTTTGTTTACTGAGATCCTGCCTTTCCTTGAAAAAGCAGGTAACGTTTCCATTGATGATGAGCTTCAAGCCTTGGTGGAAAGGCCTGAGTTTGAACCCGAGATATATCTGGACAGGTTTGAAGACATTATTACTGCGGATGTAAAATTCAAGTATGGAGACCGGATTATTAATCCTTTCTCGGCTGACAGAGTAAAGTCGTCCTTTGAAAAAATACTGGTTAGAAATCTTGAGGGTGAGGGTAATATTCTTGACATCCTTGCAGAAACTGATTGCAAAGTAAGCAGCAATAAAATTTATCTGGATGAAGAAGATAAAATATTCGATTTTGTCAATTATGTTATACCGAAGCTTCAGGAACACTCTCAGGTGTTCTACTCTGAAAGCTTTAAAGCCATGACCTTCAAGCGGCAACCCTCCTTCTCCGGTTTCCTGAGATTAAACAGTTTGAACGGATTTCTTGAATTTAACTTTAATATTGAAGGTGTGGAACGTGATGAGTTGGTAAGTATTTTTGATAGTATCCGCCAAAAGAAAAAGTATTTTCGTTTAAAGGATGGAGCCTTTCTGCCACTGGAATCAGATGGTCTAATGAATATGTATGAGGTTTTGGAACAACTGGAACTGAGTTCTTCGGATATGGAGCAGGAATTTGTCCAATTGCCAAAATACCGAGCTCTATACATAGATAATATGCTTAAAGAAAGCGGAATGAAATTCTTTGAACGTAATACTGCTTTAAAGACTCTGATTAATGATATTCAAGACCCTGCTGAAACTGAGTATAAAATTTCAAAGAGTATTAAAGGTACTCTCAGAGACTATCAAAAGCTTGGCTTCAAGTGGATGAAAACTCTTTCTCATTATGGGCTTGGCGGAATTCTCGCAGACGACATGGGTCTTGGAAAAACCCTGCAGGTTATTACTCTGCTGCAATATGATAAGGACTTATATGGTCACAGCCCATCACTGGTGGTTGTTCCAACCTCGCTGATATACAATTGGTGTTCTGAGGTCCATAAGTTTGCCCCGGATATGACGGTCACAGCAATCGTAGGAACTAAGCCCGAACGTCAGGAATTAATCCGACAGGGAATGGCTTCAGACCTTGTTGTTACCTCTTATGCATTAATCAGAAGAGATATTGAGGATTACAAAGACTATAATTTCAGGTACTGTATACTTGATGAAGCTCAGCATATTAAAAACCCTCTTTCACAGGCCTCAAAAGCTGTTAAACAGATTACTTCGGAACACAGACTGGCTTTGACGGGAACGCCCATGGAAAATAATCTTACTGAGCTCTGGTCAGTGTTCGACTTTATTCTTCCGGGATATCTGCGCTCTCATTCAAAGTTTGTCGAAAGGTATGAAAGCCCCATTTCAAAAGGAGACACCTCTTCCCTTTCAAGCCTTGGCAGGCAAATTCGCCCTTTCATCCTCAGAAGGCTGAAGCAGGATGTTTTGAAGGAGCTGCCAGAGAAAATCGAACATGTTATCGAAGCTGAACTAACCCAGGAGCAGAAAAAGCTCTATGTTGCTTATCTGGAACAGGCGAAGGGTGAACTGTTTAGTGAGATCAGTGAAAAAGGCTTTGAAAGAAGTCAGATCAAGATACTATCAGTACTCACAAGACTGCGTCAGCTGTGCTGTCACCCGTCCCTTTTTGTAGAAGACTATGAGGGTGACAGCGGGAAGTTTCAGCTGCTGAAGGAAGTTGTGGAGGATTCACTTACCGCCGGCCATAGAATACTTCTCTTCTCCCAGTTTACCTCTATGCTGTCCCTTATCAGGGGATGGCTTGATGAGGCCGGCATCAACTATCTTTATCTTGACGGTGCTACTCCTGCCGAAGAAAGAATGAAGCTGGTACGGAACTTTAACAGCGGAGATGGCCAAATATTTCTTCTATCACTCAAGTCTGGCGGAACAGGCCTCAATCTTACAGGTGCTGATACAGTTATCCATTATGACCCCTGGTGGAATCCGGCAGTAGAGGATCAGGCCACCGACCGTGCCTACAGAATTGGCCAGACTAAGACAGTACACGTTATGAAGCTGGTAACTCACGGGACAATAGAAGAAAAAATACTAAACCTTAAAGAAAGAAAAAAACAGCTGGTGGATGCGGTTATTCAGACCGGAGAAACCCTGCTCACCAAAATGACTCAGCAGGAGTTGGCAGAGCTTTTTGAAATATAGAGGTCACACATATCATGACGTGTGACCTCGTATCATTGTGCTTACTGCACTTTTGTTATTGAACTCCCGATTCCAGAATGCTGAAGGTTCTATCGTTACAATTGACCTCTGCCATTGCTCCATAAGGAATACAAATCATTGGTTCGTTATGTCCGAAAGAAGCATTGTACATTACTGGTAAGTTCTCCAATCCTAATTCGGCTAAGACTTTTTGGATGGAGGACTTATAATCTTCATAATATTTTTCCTTATAGGGTTTACCGAAAACTATAGCTTTCGCTTGTTGAAGTATACCCTGGCTGCCGTAATTTCTTAACCAATATTCAATATATGTAGGGGCTGGCATTTCTTCAGAGGATTCAAAAAACAGGATAGCATCCTTGAAATATTCGTGGTCAGGCCATAGGGTGGTTCCCTTAATCATCTCTAATACCTCAATACACCCTCCTATCAGCCTGCCTCTTGCCACACCGCTTCCCTGAAGGAAATCGTAGCCCCTGTTTGTCACCATTTTTTTCTGAACCAACCGGTTGCTTTCAGTCCAGTCCAAATATTCTCCTGTCCATTGGTCAGCAGCATTAATTAATCCTATTGGTGAAGAATCAAAGAGAACTTTCTTTAACCAATAAACTGTATAATCGAAAACCTTCACATTCTCAGCCAGTTCAGCCAGAATAGAGACTCCGTAGAAGCTCGAAAGCTTAGCTTTAAGGCATATAAAATGCGTAACAGTGGAATCGGAGTATCCTATAAAGATTTTAGGATTATTTCTTATAATCTCAAAATCTATAAAGGGCAGGATTCTAACGCTCTCATTTCCTCCTATGCATGAGAAAACAGCCTTTATTGATGGATCTGCAAATGCTGCCATTAAATCCTCAGCTCTTTTTTCCGGATTATTATAAAGGTAATCAGAGCCCTTTAAGGTATTTGGCATTTCTATCACTTCAAGACCAAAAAGCTCCTTCAATCTCTTTTTGCCTAAATTATATCTCCAGAGTAAACTTTCATCTCCTGCGCCGCCCCATGATAAACTGACTGTGGCTACCTTATCTCCCGGCGAAAGTTTAGCAGGCTTAATCAAATCAATCATAGACACCTCCTACTCTATTTCAAGTTCTCAGGATTTAGCCCCTGGAGTTCCTCAGGTACAAAGAGACCGTCTTTTCTTATAAGCTTATCATCAAACCAAATCTCTCCTCCACCGTACTCCGGTCTTTGTATAAATACCAGATCCCAGTGAATTGAGGATTTGTTCCCATTGGGAGCTTCGTCATAACAGCTGCCGGGAGTAAAATGGAGACTTCCCTTGATTTTCTCATCGAAGAGAGTATCCTTCATCGGTGTATCGATATAGGGGTTAACACCTATTGCAAACTCGCCCACATACCTTGCGGCTTCATCTGTATCGAATATTTCATTAATACGCTCAGTATCGTTGGCAGTAGCCTTAATTATCTTTCCGTCCTTGAACTCCAGGCAAATATTTTCAAAGGTTACACCCTGATATACTGCAGGACAGTTATAGCTGATTACCCCGTTAACAGAGTTCTTTACTGGTGCGGTAAATACTTCTCCGTCTGGTATGTTCATTTTTCCGTCACACTTTATAGCTGGAATCCCCTTTATTGAGAAGGTAAGATCAGTACCCTTTCCAGTAATACGCACTTTATCTGTTGCTTCCATCATTTTAACCAGCGGGTCCATTGCAACGGACATTTTCTTATAATCCAAATTGCATACGTTAAAATAGAAGTCTTCAAAGTATTCAGTTGGCGTATTAGCCAGCTGTGCCATGGAGTGACTTGGATATCTCATTACACACCATTTTGTGTGGTTAACACGCTGTTCAGAATGTACAGGCTTTGAGAACAGGGACATATATATTTTCATTTTATCAGCGGGAACTGAACCCTTTTCACTAACATTGTCCCCTGACCTAATGCCTATATAGGCATCCATATCCTTCATGCGTTCCAACTCGTACCTGGACATATCCTTCATCTGCTCCTCGGTACACTGCTCAAGCAATACCCTTTCCAGCTCAGGGTTTTTTATTGTGAGGTAAGGTATGGCTCCAGCCTTATAAGTCTCACGGATTAATGCCCTGGTAAGCGGCACTTCATTGCCTATATTTTCAATGAGAATTTTTTCTCCCGGCTTTAATTCACAAGAATAGTTTATAAGATTTTCTGCCAGCTTTTCTATACGTGGATCCTTCATTATCAATTCCTCCGATTATTATTATGATTTTTTGGCTTAAAATGCTGTTAAATGGTCAGTGAATAGTTTAGCACTATTTCAACAACTCTTCCAACTCATCGAGAGTCTTTTCGAATACATCTAAAGCGTCCTGTATGGGCTGAGGAGTTGAAAGGTCAACATCCGCTATCTTTAGCAGCTCTAAAGGATAATTTGAACCACCGCTCTTCAGGAACTCGAGATACTTATCAACTGCAGGTTTTCCTTCTGTAAGAATTTTTTCGGCTATTGCAGTTGCAGCCGAAAACCCAGTGGCGTATTTATAAACGTAGAAGCTGCTGTAGAAATGAGGTATTCTGGACCATTCCATAGCTATATCCTCATCAACATTTACAGTCTCTCCGAAATATTTTTTGTTGAGTCCATAATACATGTCGCTCAATTCCTGGGCATTGAGCGCATCACCTTGTTCAACCTTTTCATGAATCATTTTTTCAAACTCTGCAAACATTACCTGTCTAAATACTGTTCCTCTGAATTCCTCCAGATAGTGATTCAAAAGATATGCCTTTTCCTGTTTGCTGGAGGCTCTTGGCAGCAGATATCTCATCAGCAGGGATTCATTAACCGTTGAAGCAACCTCTGCTACAAATATCTTGTATTCCGAATAAACATAGGGCTGCGTCATATTTGTATAGTAAGAGTGCAGTGCGTGGCCCATTTCATGTGCAAGAGTGAATACATCGTTTATTTTCGCCTGGTAGTTGAGAAGGACATATGGATGAGTCTTGTATGAGCCCCATGCGTAAGCCCCGCTGGTTTTACCCTCGTTTTCATACACATCTATCCATGAGGAGTCGAAGCCCTTCTTAAGGTAGGTTATATATTCCTCTCCCAGGGGTTTCAAAGCTTCAGCCACAATTGTCTTGGCATCTTCATAAGGTATTTTCTTGTCAAATTCCTCAACCATAGGTACATATAGATCATACATATGCAATTCGTCAAGCTTAAGAACCTTTTTACGCAACTTCAAATATCTGTCCAATAAAGGCAAATTTTTATTTACTGTTTCAATTAAGTTGGTATACACATTAACTGAAATATTGTCATTGTCCAGTGAAGCTTCCAATGCTGATGGATACTTTCTTACAAGGGAATAGAACCTGTTTTTCTTAACATTGCCTGTCAGTGAGGCAGCCAACGTATTCCTCATTTTCTTATATGAGCTGTAAACCGCTTCAAAGGCATCTTTTCTGACCCTTCTGTCCTTACTTTCCAAAAACGCAACATATCTTCCCTTTGTTACCTCGATCTCTTCCCCCTCTTCATTCTTTATGTAGGGGAATTTGATATCAGCGTTGTTGAACATTGTAAAAACATCCCCGGCAGTGTCGGATATTTCAGAAGACATAGCCAGTATTTGTTCTTCTCTTTCGGATAAAATGTGCTCCTTCTGTCGCAGGTTTTCCTTTATCATAAACAGATAAACCGACAGTTCATTATTGGAATTTACATAAGATAGTAATGTGTCCTCGGGAATACTCAACATTTCAGGAACTATAAAGGATATTGCGGAATACACCTCTGTTGCCAGAGAAGACGCTCTTTCGGTCAATGCCTGATAGGTGGCATTAGCATTATCTTCATCCCTCTTCATTCTGGCATACACAAAAACCTTATCATTCAAGGATAAGAGTTCATCGCTCTTTTTGAAGCACTCCAAAAGCTTCTGTGCGTTTTCGGCCAGCTTGCCCTGAAAACCCTTTATCTGCTCTGCCAGCTCCTTAACTCTCTTAAAATCCTGCTCCCATACTGAAATATCACTATATATATCCTCCAGCTTCCATTTAAACCTGGAATCGATATCCTGTCTCTTTGGTAATGCGTTGTTTGTCGTCATCCAACTACCTCCTCAATATATTATTGCATGGTTCTCATAATTACTTAAACCGTCCATATTAATAAACTCATAATTAGTTTATCAATTTTAGTAAAAAACTTGCACATAAATAATGATAATAAAACGATAAGATGATTTATACCCCTTTTTATGGCGTCAAATACTAAATTGTCAATATATTAAATTATAGAACAAGGATAAGGTATTTTCCACAGATTTCCTTAAAAATCATTTTTATTGCTGATTATTACAATTTCAGTGTACTTATGATAAAGTATATAGTAATATACTACTATTTTATTATTGATAACTCAGCGAAATAGTTTTAATTAACTTATTAATTATCCAGGAGGTTAGGGATGGGAATATTTGATTTTATTAAGTCACAATTTATAGAAGTAATAGAATGGACTGATAATAGTTCTAACATAATGGTCTACCGCTTTCCTGTTGAAAATAAGGAAATAAAAATGGGGGCCCAGCTGACGGTCAGAGAATCTCAAATAGCGGTTTTTGTTGATGAAGGCCAGCTTACAGACATTTTTACTCCGGGTAGATACACCCTGGATACTCAGAACCTTCCTGTTCTGACTAAGTTAAAGTCTTGGAAATACGGGTTTAATTCTCCCTTTAAGTCAGAGGTTTATTTCATAAATACAAAACAGTTTACCAACTGCAAATGGGGAACTACAAATCCGGTAATGATGAGAGATGCAGAGTTTGGTATGCTGCGCATTAGAATGTTTGGTACTTATTCCTTCAAGGTATCTGACCCAACGGTTTTCCTAAAGGAGGTTTTTGGTACTTCCGCCCTGTTCACCATTGATGGAATTACAGGACAATTGAAGAGCAAAATAGTTGCAGGTATTTCAGACTTACTGGCTGAAGCGGCTATTCCCGCCCTGGATCTGGCCTCAAAATATGATGAGATTGCAGCCATGTCCAGAAAGAAGCTTGATAAGGCCTTTGAAGCTTTGGGATTGACTCTTGCGACCCTTGTTATAGAAAACATATCCCTTCCTGAGGAAGTGGAAAAGGTTCTTGATAAACGTACCTCAATGGGTATTATAGGAGATAGCCTTAATCAATATACAAGGTATCAGGCTGCCGAGGCCATCAGAGATGCCGCACAAAACCCAGGTGGGGCCGCCGGTGCCGGAGTCGGTCTGGGAGCCGGAATAGGTATAGGCAATATATTTGCTGAGGCTTTTTCAGCCGGACAGCAAAACGCAGGCCAGAAGCAGGATTCTCAAGGGACGGCTGGAGCACAAACCCCTGCGCCCGGCAAAATAAGTTGTTCTACCTGCGGTGCACAGCTTTCAGCACAAGCGAAATTCTGCATTGAGTGTGGAACCAAGGTTGCACCTGCTGTAATAAAATGTACAGGCTGCGGAGTTGAGCTGCCGGGCGGAAGCAAATTCTGTCCTGAATGCGGTCAAAAGCAGTAAGATGTTCAATAAATCCTTAAGAGGTCAAACGTATGAGTGAAATAAATACTTCTAATTCAAAGGCTACCGTAAACCATGAAGGTGTACCACAAACAGCTGCCACCTCCTTTAAATGCCCCTCTTGTGGCGGGGTTATGGTTTTTGATCCCGAAGGTCATAATCTGAAATGCGAGTACTGCAAGTATACCCTCAGTATGGAGGATAACAAACAGCACCCTACAGCCTATGGCTTTGATAATGACAGTGAGCTTGAACCTCAGGTGTGGGGGGAAAAAAGTCATGCCGTCAAGTGTAAAAATTGTGGGGCAGAAACAATTTTTGATGCCTTTGTTGTTGCTGACCGATGCCCCTTTTGCGGAAACAGCAATATACAAGATGAAGTAATAACAACAGGAATAATGCCTGAGAGCATAATTCCCTTTAAAATAAATTCTGAAACAGCTATTGGCCTGTATAAAAAGTGGCTTAGTGGGAAGTGGCTGGCCCCTTCCAAGCTAAAAAAAGGTGTGAACAACCAGCATGTGCAGCTGACCGGAATGTATGTTCCCTGCTGGTTGTTTGATGCCGATACAAGCTCCTTTTACTCTGCCATGGCTGGTGAATACTATTACGTTACCGTATACAAAACCGAAACCCGAAACGGAAAAACAGAGCAGGTGGCACATCAGGAAAGGCGTACCCGCTGGTATCCTGTCTCGGGTAATTACTTTGAGAATTTCAAGAATTATTTAGTAGATTCCTCAGTCCATATTGATGATGAAATGTATGACAGTATTCTTCCTTATAATTTGGAAGATTTGACTCCTTACAAACCTGAATACCTGTCCGGATTTAAGGCTGAGCGCTATTCGGTGGATTTGAAAACCGGGTGGGAAACTGCAAAAGAACGCTTGTCCGGGCTCATTGAAAGAGGTATTATAGCTCAAATTAACGCTGATGAGGTAAGCGCACTGAATTTTAAAACAGTCTACAATAATAAAAAATACAGACATGTACTGCTGCCACTATGGTTCTCATCCTTCAAATACAAAGACAAACTGTATGGCTATATGATAAACGGTCAAACGGGTAAAGTAGATGGAAAGTCACCTCTATCTCCTTGGAAGGTTACGTTACTGATCGCAGTCATTATAGCACTTATCTCGGCAGGTTATTTCCTGATAAGTACCTATACAGGCGGTTAATAAATAGAAAACCACTCATTACTCATTTTTTTGATGTAACGGGTGGTTTTACGCTATGGAAGATTTGATTCCCTGAATTTTTCCTTCTACTTAAATATGACATTTATATTTATGTCATCCAGATACTTATTGTCATCTTTCTTAGGGAAAATAAGTATGTTTACAGGTTTGTTATTAATGTTATAATTTAAGAATACCGTGTCTTTAACTTCCTTGGCATTGTCTAAAATGCTTGTAATTTCCTTACGTGCCTCTTCTGTAAGACCGCTGTCAATTTGATTCTTAAGTGCCTCATCAATTAACATAACGCTGCACTTGGATTTATCCTGTAACTTTTCTTTTGTACTGTAGCCTATGTACATGTAAGCATTTTCAGACTTATCCAAATTATTAGTAAACGCAATACCTAAATCTTTTGCCGACTTTTCTGTTGCTGACTCCTTTTTCACTGTTTTAGTTAAGGTTGTTTTAGTGTTGGTTGCTACAATTATATCAATGGTATTTTTCTCTTTATCCCAAGTGAATTTATAACCTGCCTTCTCCGCAACAAATTTCAATGATACCATGGGAATTTTGTTATTTATCTTTGCAGGGGCATCAAGTTGAGTCGTTTTCCCATTTACAGTAGCTGTTTTACTTCCAATCTTTATTTTAATAGTAAGCCCCTTCTTTGTCCCTGTAATAGTCTGATTTTTTGAATCCCACTTATATGTGAGGCCTACACTTTTGTACAAATCTTGAGCCGGAGCCAAAACTACCCCACTTTCAATAACGCACTTTGATGTAAACACAGCCTTTTTACCACCTATGTTCACCGATAGAGCCGGTTCCTTAACTGAGGTCCACTTTGGCTTTCCGTTATAATCAAAATAAGCAGTTTTCATCTTTCCATTGTCCGCATAGTCCATGTACACGATACGTAACATTTTTTCATTATCATACTTTACAATTAAAAAGATATCTACATCTTGAAATTGCTTAGTATTTGTAACCATTACTTTTCCATTCTTCAACAGATCTCTTCTGGGCGCTCCTCCTGCGTTGGACTCACGCATTCTAAAACCATCTCCCAGATCATATTCATCAATGTAAACGGTAATATTCTCCATTTCTTTGTCAGGCTCTGTATATGATTTTACCGGTTCACTGATATCTACAAGCTTATCCCCACTAAACCTTCTTGCACCTGTAAAAGCTAAATTGGCTGACTCGGGTACTTCTGATTCATCAATAATCTTACCTTTTGTATCGATGTACCAACTCATACCGCCGAACTCATTCATAACACATGCTGCATCATTTACGAAATCATCTGCGAACCCGTATTCTGTCTTTAATACTACCTTACTGTTTACATCCACATAGTTAAATACTCCATTTGCATAGACCGGAAACAGCCTTGTACTATTCACTGCCGACACCGGTAAAATAATAACCTGCATACATAAAACTACAACCAAAATCATTATCAATAATTTTCGGCTTTTCATATGCTTACCCTCCATTTTATATCATTTTCATTTTTTCGTGCCTTGATAAGTAACATCTTTAGACTGACACTTGATGTCACTTAATTTAGATACTTGATGCCATTTACTTTAGGTACTTGATGTCATTTAGCTCTGATTTATTACTACTATCACAGACTACTTTACAACATTATGCTAGGAAATCATACATTAATTGTAAAAATTAAGACTATATACCTAACGATTTGGGAGTGAAGGATAAAATTATAGCCGTTAAAATAAAGCTGTTGAAATTTTACTATATTGGTATATAGACTTATTAGCTATTTATTGATAAAATACTCTTCACAGTATTTCTAAAACCTTTTACTAACGTAATAAACTACACGTCGTCATCTTCTCTGGAGCCATAGCTATTGCTATTGTTATTACTCTACATTATGTTCTTACTTGAATTTACAAATAAATTATATTGGAGGTATTATGGGAGAATACGCTGAAAAAAATAAATTTGCATGGGAATATAATGCGTATGATTATTGGTGCAGAGAACTTGGAGCGCCGGGCAAATTCGCTCACAAGATATTAGAGAACCCTCGCGCTATGTTAAAAAAGTATTCTGCATACTTTGGAAATGTTGAAGGCTTAAGAGTAGCCAATATTTGCGGTTCCTGCGGAAAAAAAGCAGTGCCGCTTGCTTTGCTTGGCGCTGATGTAACTATATTTGACATATCAAAAGAAAATATGAAATATGCCCGTGAAACAGCTGCTGCAGCTCAAACGAAAATTGAGTATGTTGTTGGGGATGTAATGGATATTGATATGTCGGTATACCGGAATTATTTCGATATTGTTTTCATGGAGGGCGACATTCTGCACTATTTCCATGATATTACCTACTTTATGGAAATTATGTACTCACTTCTAAAAAACGGTGGTAGAATGATATGCAGTGACTTTCATCCTATCCATAAATTTACTGATGCCAATGAGTTAGGAAACCCCATAACCGGCTATTTCTCAACCGAAATTGTTGAGGCTGAAATGGCTCATGCTAAGTTTTATGATCAGGAAATTCGTGAGAACTTTCCGAAGTGTAAACTTAGAAGATATACCTTGAGTGACATCATAAACTCAGTTATTGGCAGCGGCTTTACTATTAAACAGTTCGACGAACATCCTGCCTGGAAAAATGCTAACCTACCCGGTGAGTTTACTCTTGTAGCAGATAAAAGTTAACATAATGCCTCTAACTCAAAAACCTCTAATAGATTAATAGTCTATTGATCTATTGATCTATTAATCTCAATAACCAGTAAAAATCAGTCATTACTTATTAACCGTTGACTTTTTTGCTATTCATGATATAATGTTTTAACGTCAGAGTCTTATTATTTACGCGCCCGTAGCTCAGCAGGATAGAGCGTCGGTTTCCTAAACCGCAGGTCGCACGTTCGAATCGTGTCGGGCGTACCAGAAGTACCAATCTTCATGGAGTTTGGTACTTCTTTTGTTTTATTCAAATACCGACATTTTACCGACAGGTCTTAAAATAAATAAAATCTTACCGACAATGATTGTTCCAATTTTGAACAATCATATATGATCTTCTTGTAGTGTTAAAGAAAACATTTTGGTACTCACTACGATAATTTGAAATCATAATCCTAATTAATTGATAGCCTGTTCCTGTAACCGATTAATAGGCCGTCAGAACCTGGAGAGACGTAATCACTTATATCATAACCTGCAGACCCGGCAAGTAGCTTTTGAAATCCTTCAGGCTTGCCGGCGGTAGTTTCTTGCTTCAGTATCTCCTTGACCTGCTCTTTCATGTACGACTTATAGTCCTCCAGTGAGTACAGTGGTACGATCTGCATGACCTGAGCACAATAGTGCTTCATCTGCTCTTGAGGATTGGAAAAATTGGCAGCTGCCCCCGGAGGTTCTTGGTTAATGTATGATAAAACCTTACTGTGTTCTCCGGCTGAACTTTCCTGAAACTTGTTTCGTCCATGACATCATAACTTTTGACCGAAGGCTTCCTCACGCTCATTCCAAATATATTGGATCCATAAGTATATTTAACAGGTTCATATTCATTCAGAGTATAGCTCCCCAGCGTCGTAAGAATTGTCTGCTTTATAATGGATCCGGCCCTTCGATTCTCGGCCAGGCTGAAATTATATATTATACCTGTTCGGACCGGTTGGCCTTTGTCACCAAAATAGCAGTAAGTATTTATTTACGCCTATTAACTTTAAGAAACATTTAAACTCCTATTCTGTAGCGAGTATCGCAAGCTTCGGATTATCACTACACTGTTAAAAATAAGGAAGCAGGTTTGATCTGCTTCCAAAATTGTTTTTATGCTATTCGTATAATTTCATTCTTATAAAATAACAAGCTTGCGCTCATATCAAACTTTTTACATATAACAACAATCTCATCTAAAAAAAAATCTGAACCTTTATTATGATTTTCTTTATGCCTGTATGTACTCAATGATATCGACAGATATCTTGCCATTTCCGATTGAGTAACCCGGTTAATTATTCGTACAAGCTTTAATATATAATAGCCTTTGCATTTTATGGCTTTAAGTTTTGCTATAGTGTCTTTACCCAGTTCATCAGCTTTGCTTAATGTAAGCACTAATTCAGTCTCTTCGCCTTGACATACGGGAATATATAGTTTTACTTGGGCCCCTAAGAAATCAAGTCTTTTAGTATCACATATTCTAACTTTCATGGCATAAGCCTCCTATTTAATTTAGATGTGTTAAGTCTCCAGTATTAACTGGCTCATGCTTTTGTGTGCTAATATTTTCGTCATTTGTAATTAATAATTTACATGTTAATCTTTAATAATCGTGCAGCTATTTCAAGACCATCATTAAAGCCTTGCTTGTTCATTTCCTCATTTTCTATAAAGCCGGTTTGAATCATTGCATTTTCAAAATCAATGAATGTTTTAAAGAATTGGTCTTGCCTATCATCCGGAGTTAATTCCTTAATCCTGTTTTGCGCTTCACAGGCATCATTACGTAATTTTTGATAATTTTTATCATTAATATCTGAATTAATGGCCTCATATGCCCTCGCTTCAATAATTGATTTATTTATTAACATATCATTTCCTCCATTCAATTCAAAACTATTATGGTTGAGTATTCATCCATGTAGTACACCAGGAACAGAACCGTCACTGCTCTTACTCTTATTGCATTCCCCCGGCGTTCATCATAAATAACAACGTCTTTACCCGAGTACCGCTGCAGCAATTCTTCATCTCTTAATGGATGATGGTTTACATCCAGATACTCTTTTTTAATGTTTTCAAAGTTAATTGATTTTGACATAGATAGTCCTCCTTCTTTTTTTACCCTTGAAGGAAGCTCAGGAAGTGATATAATGATAGTGAGCTTATCCTTAAGGGATGGGTTTAGCGATAGCTCCTGTAACCGTCCAAAGTCCACAGGGGCTATTATTATTTTTCAAGACTTTTGCATTTTAAATCAGAATAAACTATATTTATTCCTTTCCTTATGACCTCAGCTTTCGTTAGTCCAGTTTTTTCACAACAGTACTCTAATATTTTTTTATCCTCTGACGTCATTCTAATTCTGTATTGTTCATTTTTCGGTGTTTCACTTTTCGGTCTTGGTGTCATCTTGTCACCTCCCAACAACTTATTGGATATCCATTAATTATATTATATATTTGGATATCCAATAAGTCAATGATTATTCTATGTAAAATTTTACCCATTAATGTTTCTTAAGGTCGTCTTTTTACTTCCAGAAAGGTTATTATGACATCATAACCACACGTGTAGCGTTTGGTTATCGTTACACAATAGCAAAAGCTGTACAACCCACATTAAAGGGATGTACAGCTTTCTGTTTTCTACTATCAACGTCCTCTTTTTTGTCTACGCTTATCTGATTTTCTAGCAATAATCTTACCAGTATTAGCATCTCGAATAATCAAAGAACCACTAAAACTGCCTGTGGTTGTAGCTTTTTTACGTACATAACCAAAACTACTTTTGACTGTATGTTTTCTTGTGTCACCACCAGGAAGTGAATCGAATTTGCGTTCTACCCTATCACCACCAATTCGACCTGAACTCCAATCTCTATCTTTTTTTCTTTTATGACCATAACTTTTCAATCGTGCCATTTTGCTTTACCCCTCATCAATTAACTATATGTGAAGCCAAGGAAACAACCATATCAATCAATAATTTAATCCCAATAGAAAGAAATGCCCAAATTAATATTTTACATGCCAAATCAAATTTGTTGCACTTCTCATTTGCTTTTGTTTGATTTTTATCAATATAATCACCAAATGAGTTAACTAAAGTATATAGAGCCTTTGCACTTTCTTTATATATGAACTTATCATCAATAAGATCAGAACATTTTGGTGTTTTTATTTCACTAATGGTTATTAAACCCTTCATGGTTATAATCAATGTAGTTCCGAGCCCACTAATAATCGCAAATTTTAGCAGAAACATTATTACCAAGTATACCGGATGAGAGCTTTCGTCTTTTCCAAATATAAAACCTAAAGAAGCCATCAGGCCACCAGCGATCACAATTAAATAATTAAACTTCATATCAATGGCATCAAATCTATTGTATTCATTTTGATATGTCATCTTTGCAGCTTCAAAGGCTGCTTTAGCTGTCTCAGTGTCAAGTTTTTCTTCTAAAGAACTGCCAGTGATATTATGACTATTTACTTTAAGCTTGGTACTTTGCCTGTTTAGACTTTTTCTGGTATAAATTAACCTTTTCTTTCTATGGCATTTGCTAACACCTATTATATTCACACTTATCATCCCCTTCCCCTTCCATATTTCTACATAATTTCTACATAAATAGGGAAATTCCTGCAATCTATTCAATAATAATCAGAGAATACCTTCCTAAAGCTTCAAAATCGCTTTAAACAGTTTTCTTGCTTTCTTGCTTTAAATGACAATTACACTGTCAATATGAGAACACACGTTTTATAAGCATGCAGTAATTCACAGATTATCTGTGGATTGTGGATTAGATAGTGGCCGATGTATATAGGAACTTATAAATATATTAAAGCATATGATTATATTGTCAAAAATTTTGACAATATAATTGACGCAGAAAAATCAAACTATCTTCATTTATTTGCATGATAAATTGAAAGAATTATTACAAATCTGGTAAAAATATTTTCTTGCCACAGTTACTGTGTTATCATTTTATAGAGAATTATGGGATAAAAACATTTTATTACAATTGTGACGGAGGTAGCTAGTGATGGAAATAGCCATTGAATTCAAACAGCTTATTGATCAGGATATAATAGATTTAAGAGATGCTCTATCAGATGTAAGTAATTCAAGAACACCTGAATTTGCAAAACAGGATTTATATAAAGAAATTACTGCTAAATACCACCCCTATATTCCTAAGCTCGGTGATGGCTTATACAATTACTATGATGGTTTTTATGATGATGTTAAAGGAGAATCACTCTATAATAATCTCAATCAAGTTTTGAATAAACTTATTGCTTTTAAGGCTACCGGTTACCCATCCTTAATTCCAGTTAGAAATTTATCAAATAATAGTATTGTTCTAAATGCTAATTATTCAAACCAAAATACAAATAATAACAGCAATTCGAATTTCAACCACATAAGTTTTAGTCAAGTTCGTGAGCAGCTTGAAAATATGACTTCATTGCCAGAAATTGAAATCGAGGGAGCTTTGCATAAGCTTTCTGAGTTAGAACAAATAGTAAAATCATCAGACCGTAGATCTAAGAAATGGGAAAACGCAAAAGAAATAATTAAATGGATAGCTGATAAAGGTGTTGATGTTGGAATCGCTTTTTTACCTCTGTTGCTACAAATTAAATAAAAAATAGAGTGAAATCCACAGTTGCTAAAAATACATAACTAAAATGGCCCTCAAGGAGAAATTTATCGGGGCCTGATGATATTTTGATAATGCTTTTATCTCTGGCTCTTCATTACACTTAAGAAAGTACAACATAATTCTGGCTTTTCCCGTAACTCCTCCTTTTCATCTTTAGTTAATTGTGAGTCTTTCAGTTTTTCTACAATAAGGCCAATACATCTATCAATTTGCTTTACATATTTGTACTATATCGTAATATGGCAGTTTTGCAAATTTTGCAAAAATAAATACTTATGAGTTTTGGATATCACCGAACCGTTCTGCTATATATAAGATTATCAGTCAGAATTCTATGTTTCCGAAAATTTTGGAATGATGTTTTCCAAACGTCGAAAAAGAGTATTGAGTTGATCAGGTAATGTTGCCGAAAATTTCGGCAACTCCTTTTAGCTTTCGCAATTGCGAAAACAAATTTATAGTTCGGAAAATTTTTCCGAAATTATAGTGAGCAGATCCAATAGCTAAAAAAACTGTTCCATAAAACTAATATATTAATCGGTTTGCCAAATGCATTTGGTAAAGGGTAGTAATCGTATCAGGTTGTAATAATTTTGACAACGTCCGTTATTGTATTTCTTGATGGAGAATCAACTACATACAATTACTTATATTATGGAAATTTTCCATAATACAGGCGTTACAGATTTGGAGAATATCCTCAAGCATACACATTATCTCATTCCGAAATTTTCGGCAACATACCTATATATCAAATATCATAAAAGCTCTTTCCGGATCATATGATGAGAAGACTCGATTCATGTTGTCCGAATTTCGGACAACATATCCGTTCTGTCCAACAGTCAGATTGGCAATTGTTTTACGACAGGGAACTATCACGCAGTCATATTCCTTATTGGCAGTATGAATATGTTAATCCAAATTGAGCCACCGTTCCGATTTGTGAGAGCCACCCTTACAGTCTAAATGAGCCACAATGTTAATAGGAGAGCCATTAACGCATTAATTCCACGTTTCTCTTGACAATGAGCCTCTTATGGTATGTTTGAAGGAATCCGTTGGCACCAACCATTGTGAACAAGGAAGAAAGCCTCTGGAGAATGGCTGATACCTTAGGATTTACCCTAACATGCCATAGTCTCATTATCAAGAGGCTTTCGCGGCATAAGCGCTGACTATACAGGATAATATGTTTGGATGGCTCTCTTAGCATAACCCTGGCTCAATATTATTATAGCAGTGGCGCAATACAGATTGAAACGGTGGCTCCGGCACATCGAAATATTCAGCAGTAGTCAAGTGGCCAACCCAGGGACTGGTAAGTATTGAAGATATCGGAGAAAATCAACCAAGTCAAAATTGGACTGGTTATTTCATTTCAATAGATAGCATTATGAAAAGGAAATCAGGAAAATTTGTGAGCTCTGAAGTTTTGAATATCTGGCTGTATTAATGAAGGAATGTATCGGTGGGTAAAAATTGGTGCAGTGCCTACAGGTATACTTGCCAAAAATTTTGACAACATCTGTTATTGGATTCCTTAAGAATCAATCATACACAAATAATTATATTGTGGAAAAATACCATAATATCTGTGTCCCCTAAATATAGACTTCAATCATTCCGGAAATTTCGGAAATTTCGAAAACATTCTCCAATATGCCCAAAATTTTGAGCATATATGATATATACGGATTTTTACAACTTTATTTGTTACGTCATAAAGGTAACCACTCCACAGGATTATACTTTAGCATATTAGCTTTATACTTGACAACTTTACGAAGTACCTGAACAGTTCAGATCAAGAATTGGAGTCAGGACTAAATCTTTGCATAGTCATTTACCCTAGGAATAAATTTTTTAAGCTTATAAAATTAATATTTAATACCTATTGAACGTTTTCGGTTATCGTCAGTCCGTTCAAGCTCAGCAATAATTGAACCCTTACTCCTTAAAAAAGCCAAGTCTTTTTCCGTCAATTCTTCCGTATTAATAGTCATAAAATATTGGCCTTTTTTTGAATTTTTTAGATAGTCATCTATATATAAAAGCATGCTTCCCTTTATTGATGGTGTAGGCTTACTATATGAGCCATCATGACATAGAAAAAGTAATCCACTATTTCGGTCAACCCTGTTTAGCAGCAAAGCAATATCAAACATATTTATTTTCATCAGAAATCTTCCATGCGCTCCTTCATCCGGAATACTACAGGCTATTTTAACTCTACCTGTATTAGCACGGGTCTGAGTATTTTTTTCAAAGCTATATATTAGCTCACCACGTTCCCCGTATGCAACTTCGTTTAGCTTATAAAAATGCTCAATAATATTGCTTATATTTGAATTAAAATCGTTAAACCTTTTTTCATACTTTTCCGCCATTTCTTCCAAAATACTCTTCTGCTTTTTAATTTTATCTTCAATTGATTTCTTTAATTTATATTTTTCAATCTTATATTCATACTCAGCAATTTTTTTATATTTTATAGTAATTTGATTGCTTATTTCTCTTAAATCAATAACTAAATTAGAATTTTTTACAAACTCTGTACATTTTGAAAGTTCCTTTAGATATTCTTGATATTTAGAATATAGTGGTTGTAAAGACTCTTTGATAGTTTCTATTTGCTTTCTAAAATATGCCCCTCTATTCTCGACCATGAAGTTATAAAATTTCTCAATCTGAATATAATCCTTCATGATATTTTCCGGAAAATATTTTAATGTGTTATCATAAAAGTCTTTGAGATTAATCAAATCTTTTGCTTTCTTAAGATTTTCCTCTAGACCTCTAATATTTTTTTCATGCTGACTTTTTGCAAATTCTAATTGATGAATTTTTTGCTGGGTCATACTTATATTTTCTTTTAACTCATAGTACTTTTTCTCGTCATATGTTATTTTTGTACTAACATCTGCATTATCTAACATTTTCTTCAAATCATTAATTTCGTCAATAGTTTGTATATGCAAGTCCCGTATTTGCTTAATTTCTTTGCCAATTTCTTTAATTATACTTAATTCATTCTGTAAATCTTTTATTATTTTCTTCTGAGAATTAAGATTACTCTCAAAATAGGATGGAATAAGGGATAAAAATGAGATTATTTGATTAACGCTAGTAGCCGATCGATTTCCATGTCCAACCCCATGAAAGCCTATCTTTTCATCCCTCATCAAGTATTCTTGAACTGATGGAAAGCTTGGAGGAGTGGTAATACTATCAATTGCCATATTATCATACATTGTACTTTGAATATATGTTTTGAAATTATCTTTAGTATATGGCTCCCAAAAACTAAGTGAATAATTAATTTCCTGACTATCAGAAATATATGCAAAACTATCATCATATAAATATCGTCCAATTTTTAATACTTTATCTTTACATTTTAGTTCCAAAATTACAAAAATAGCATTTTGAAATAAAGCCGATTTGTTTTTAAAACATAATGGCAAAGAAGATCCTAAACAATATCTTATACATTCAACTAAAGCTGTTTTTCCAACACCATTTGTTTCATCATTTTCTAAACTTTTTTGTCCTAAAATTAAGTTCAAACCCTCTGTATTAAACTTATAGTAATTATATACTTTTTTAGTATTTAAATTTGTTATAGTTAAACTATTAAATATCATAGAAAGCTCCTTTGGATATGATTTTCTTGAAAATCTATAAGTCCTACACTATACAAAAAACCCAATGATAAAAATATTATGCTTTCAAACTCTGGAGTTATCGTAAAGGGAACCTGCTTTTCGAGTTTGTAAAATAATATGTCAATAGTTATTGGTTTTTCTATAATCTCAAAAACTTTTCTTGACATATATAATAAATTTTCGTATTTTGACTGATATTTATTTGTTTTATATAAATCCATAGATTACTCCTTAAGATCATCAAATATGTCACATTCATTAATTAACCAATAAACAAGAATCTTAATATACATTTTTAGTCTTGCTTCAGAATATAACAATTTATTTTTATATTTATCAAATATTTCTTGTACAATGGCTTCTAAAATCTGTGTACCAGTCTTAAAACTATCAAAGAATTTATTATATTCCTCGACTATTATACTCGTTACAATTAACTTACTTTCTATAGTTAAAAATGATGTACTCCCCATGACCTGATCTATTATTGGGAAGTAAATGGATAAACTATCATATTGATTTTTTACAGTCTGATTGCATTTCATATTAATAAATTTTTCATTAATATCAACCATATCTATTGGTGGGACATCTATTTTTACGTTTTCAATATTATCATGAAAATGTGATATGAATTTTCTAAAATCATCGTCATCTATATACACATTATTATTTTCAGCATTTTTATATCTCGATATCTCAAACGTTAACACACCATCTACAGCTTTTCGATTGACTTTAGTATCTATAACCCACTGAGCATTATCATTATCCCAACAAAAATAATTAGCTTTTCCTTCTCTTTTTTCATAGTCAAATGATCCAATTACAAAGCCGGCCTTTCCATAATTATCTACAATATTTGAACCACATACTATTGTTGGTATTTCTCTTGTCCCATCAGAATTAATACTATAGTTCGATTTATGTATGTGACCACATAAATATAAATCTATATTGTAATCATTAAATTGGTAAATAGTATCATTTCTATCAATGTCAGAAAAACAATCTAAACCATGATGTCCGATAGCAATATTAATACTTGGTGAATTTTCAACTCTTTTTAAAGCTTCTAATAACTTCATTGATCCTATCTTTAAATTCCCTTCTTCTCCATCTTTCCCACATGTTAGCGCTGTATTTATATGAATAATATTATATTTATCACTACTATTGACCCAATGAATTTGCTGAGATGGATACGAAACTCCTTTTAGCTTCTTATAAAAATTAAAAAATGAATTTTGTGCTTTTAATAAATCCTTCTCAATTTCATTATCAAATTCTTTAAACTCCGCACAGTCCTGAATAGTTTGGATCATCGTTTTTCGAGAAGACCCTCTTTTTACATCATGATTTCCTGGTACAATAAACAAGTTTTCTTTTGAAATATTGCTTCTGGTTAAGATCTCATTTATAAAATCTATTATATTTTGAGTATATGAACCACATTGGTATGCAATATCTCCAGTAATTGCTATAAAAGATATGTGAGTACTTTTAGATATACTTTCTATCTTATCTAATAGTTTATCCCTCATGCGAACAGTATTAAAATCTTTATAATTAAAATGAATATCTGATAAATGCAACCAACTAACAACGTTTCCCATACATTCTCCTTATAGATAAATAGCCCATAATATTTAAAAACCATGATATTACATTTTACAACAATTTTACCACTCTATATGAATTTTTACAAACTTATAATGAATTTTATAACTCTTAGTATATCTTAAATCTATTATAAAAGAGATAACTTTATACTTAGTACTTCCTTTGTTCCTGCAAGATCTCACTTTCGATTTTTTAGAATATATTCCGGTCGTGGAAAAATATATTTAAAAGTTCGTTTAAAAATTATTGACATTAAAATCCAAATGTTATAATATATTCATGCAGGTCAGATTACATAATTATGTTTTCTGGCCTTTTTATGTCTTTCTGTGACCTTCTATTACATACGTAAAATAAAATTACAAGGGGTCTGATTTCATGAGAGATTTAATGTCTTTGTCTTATGTGTGGTATCCTGAAATGTATTGTAAGGTTAAAAGAATCATTGAATCCGCCGGGCATGATCCGGTTATCTTAGATGAACTTATTGAGCTTTATTTAAATCGGGAAAGGACATATTTTGAATATTACAATTCAAAAAGGTAATTAAACTACTTATCCTCTGCAGCGTATGTCAGAGGGCATACATATAAAAAACATGACCGAAGGATGTAGACTAGGCCATATAAGAAAGGCGATGACGGATTAATTCACTTCCGAAAGGTTCTACCTCCGCTTTTACGCTCAGGAAAAGGGCAGTATGTCCAAGTATTAATTTCCTAAAAATTTCTATAACTTAAATTAAAGTATAAACTAACTCCGGGAAGGAAATGCACCATAAAATTTTCACCTAGCGCTTTTTCGGGGATCGCGAGCATCGCAAGCTTTTTTTGATTGGCCGGAATACCTCTTATTATCATAAATAACATACAATAAGAGATAACAGCTGCTATCTCTTTACTATGACTCTCATAAAATACATTAGCGAACAATTCTTGTGTTTAGGACTTAAATACCAAATAGACTACCCATTTTTTATTTTTGATATTTTATAGGGTAAAACATAAACATAATTGATTATGTTTTCTACAAATTCAATCATTTCTGAAACACCTTTTTTTGTATGTATCACATCGTCGCCATGTGCAGCCTCATTACCCAACTTTTTTATTATTTTTGATACTTCATTTAAAGTCGGTGGCAAAATACCATCGTTAGTTAATTTCTTTATCTTCGCTTCTAGAAAGCCATCATTTGCACCTTTATCCTTACATATAATCTCTAAAGTTCTACGTAATGCTAATAGGCATATCGATGCATCTAAATGTCTAGCTTTCAAAGATGCCTCAAAAGCGTTGTTGACTTTTTGAGGGACACCAGAGCCCTTATATGTTGACATAGGATATAGAATATCATCATACTCATATTGGTCACCATTTGGCTCTACCATATTAGGCTCCCAATACGATTTTAGCAATGTAGTCTCATTGCATACAGGGCACACCAAAAGTTTCCATGTGTTCGATGAAATAAGTTGTGATATTTCATCCCCATCACTATCATAATAACTCTCTTCGTGATCAAATGAATAATGAGCAACAACGGACATTAATGTTTTATTCCCACAATGGTAGCATTCTATCAGCTGCATTTTTGTATATTGATCATTCATTTATCAACCTCCTTTTTACTTCCAATATTCTACATAAAAAGGAGAAATCCTGCAAATTAAGAAGTTAAAAGAGAGATAGTATCTGACTATCTCCCAGAAAATGATATAAACCAAAAATATGAATTATTTATTGGAGGTTAATATATAAACTTATTCCAGAAATATGGATAGTTCGTTTTAACGTTATCAAGCTCTTTTTTAAGCCTTATGTACTCCGGATTATTATAAATATCCGCTGTTTTTATTGCCTCACTTATAATACTGTCTGCTGCTTCCTCGTTCAGAGGACTGTATAGTTTAAAATCACTATCCAAATTAGAATTCATATTAAAGCGAAATCTTTGTGAAATTTCTTTCTGTTCTTCCATCAGATCCCACAGTTGTTTGTTTATTTCTTCAAGTCTTATATTGTCTTTGATGGATTGAATTGCATTCTTAAAGTGTTTATCAGCTGCAGCACTTATTAACACCCTTCTATCACTTTCAGGAATTTCATATCCCTTATTTGCTTTTCGTTCAAGTGCAGAAATTAAACCATTAAGTCTAATAAGTTCTGCACTGAGCTTATCAATTTTTTTATTATCAAAGTTTCCTCCACTTAATTCAGCTGCAGCTTGCTCATCAAATAACTTATCTAACTTCACCTGAAGTTGATCCTTTTCATCCCTATAGCCAGCAATTCTATCAGCTATTCCGCTTTCAAATGCCATTGCACTAATACTTATTTTATTAAAAACCTCTCTGAGCTCCATAGTTTTTCATTCCTCTCGTTATATTATCTTTACTTTTCAAGTAAAGTTTTCTTGCCAGTAAGTAAATTTATATGTGTTTTACTGATACAATCACTGTTTACCTTTGATATATCTTCTTTTTTATTGACTAATTTTTCATGTGAAGATTCACCTGTAACAACATTCATATAATTTTTTTCAATGCATTCTGCCATTTTAAGTTTCCTCCTCGTATTTTTCCAGGAGAGGATCACTGAACTTCTCCCCTGGTTGATGTATCTTAAAGCAAACCTTGTCTTTTTTTATCAAGCATCCTTCCAGCTTTTAATGCCATAGCATTTATTGAATGGAAGTTACTTATTAGATCTGAAATATCAGTTTCGTCGTTGACATAAATTCCTCTTTCATTTGCCTCTTTAATAATAAAATTGTATTTATCAGGTTCCTTTTTAAAATCCTTGAGTTTCATAATTTTAAGCTCTCCTTTTGAGTATAAATATTTATCTATATAAAGCGAAATTCGGTTCGCTACCTCTGCCTTTCCCCAGGAAAGGACTAAGTTTTTCACAACAGCTTTGATAAAATAACCACTCCTTTTTTAATCATCTTTATCATCGGTATATGGTACCCGAATAGCTTCACAAGTAATTTTACTGTTCATTGTATAGGCTGCTGATCTCCAATGTGATGGATTATAGTATTCCTTTATTTCGTGGGCCACTTCCTTTAATTCAGTCCTCCAACGGAGCAATACTACCATTCTAACTTTAATTTTTATACAGTCCGGATCCTTAGCCGGATCTACAGCAGTCAGTTTATACGATTTATAAGTTTCGTTAAGTTCCTTTATTCTCGCTGTCAAAATATTTATTGACTCACAATATTGCAGATACAGCGCTTTCATCCTTGGATAATAACTTACGTCATAACTTTCATTTGCATTATATCCCTTGATATTATGAGAAGCCTTTTTGCACTTTTTCATTGCTATCCCTCCTCAGGTCCTGTAAAATATAATTAGAGCTGGGCCTGAAGAAGGTCCTTTTTTTTGTGTTGAAATATATCTTGCCACTTCCGAAATTCTGTACCTTTTCGGGGTATCTTTATATTCTGAAACTAATACTCCAGCATTTACTTGAAACAATCTGTTTTCTATAGTTTTAATACATTCCCATCGTATATAAATTTGAAATGCACTTGGGCATTTCCCAGGAAGGAAGTGCCTTCGAATTTTGCAGTCATACTTTTGAGATTTCGGGGTTCGCGAGCACCGCAGGTGGGCCCAAATCTCTGGAAGTACCTTTCTTCACCTGTCCCCTTGCCTTTTCTTCTTTTTTCTTAATTATGTAACCATGATTACCCTCCAATGGCTCCAAGCAGTGACTAGCAGCATGGCCGCCCAATGTTCTGATACCGTGTCTGTGGACCTGTCCACAGTATGGACATAATATCTTTACCGAGTGCTCCAGTTCTTCAATTGGGTACACTACAGGATATCCATCCTGCTGCTCTGGCTCAATGTACTCAAGCCCTGCAACATGATACATCAACCTGTCCAGCTCCTGGGCGAACTGATACGCTACCGGCAGCTTAATGTTTATGTCCGTATATGCTCCGATGCTTGTAGAGCTTGAATAGGTAACAACGTAATCTTTGTAGTTTTCGATAATCCTAGCTATATCCGAATATACATAGTCTTTTGTTTCTTCATCCGGATCCGGACTAACACTGGAATAGTTTCCGATAACCCTGGCTGAATTACGGTAAAATAACACCGTTACACAAGGAACCTTAAGAGAAGTACACTCCTTCAGGTATTGCTTAATATCTGATTTTCTTTCTACAATCTTTAACATGTCATTCAGTCTCCCTTCGAATAGCAATTTACTTTGATGTATTTTTCCCGGTAATTGCTATCTTCTTTATATTGGGCCTCCAGAACTTATGAATTTTCAGATAGTCCTTATCTCCGGTTGCCTTATATGCTTCTAGAAATGCTTTTTGGATGACTTGTTTTATGTAATCCTTATTCATATTTAGTCCCCCTCAGCTTAATAGTTAGTGTAAACTAAATTACACTTGTTATATTTTGAACATGCCATTTATCAAGGTTTTCGAAGTTTTTTTAAATAAAAAAACAATGACCCCCTCTTTTCCTGTATAATTGAAGTTCTCACGCACC
>JAEWMS010000072.1 GCA_023393115.1 Bacillota bacterium | reverse complement strand
CCAGCTTCCTTCAGATTCCCCGTCGCCGAGGACACCCTTGCTCTTGGCTATGTGCTTGGCACTATCAACCTGCACTCGGGACTTTCACCCGTTAGATTGCGCCCATGCTGGGCGCACCAAAAAAAGCAGCCATTAAAGAGTTACTTTGTAGGCTGCTTGGTATTGCGCCCTGATTCTGACAATCTAATTAACAACTTTTGCTATATTTTGATTATAGTATAAATAATTAAAACAAAAAATCTCCCGGAACAATATTCCGAGAGAACGTCACAAATTGAATAAACTGTACTTCATATTTACTTTTTTTCTTCTCTAACCAACTTATCCATTTGATGTTTTTCTTCAGGTGATAAAGTATCAATTATATAGTTCCTGCTTTTTACCTGAAGCTCACTGCTTTCTATCTTAATTTCATTTTCGGCCCTCTCGATCTCTGCTTTTAATTCTCTGGCAGACAGCAGGGCACAGCCTGCCCCCCGAATAATAACCTGCTGCAAACCATCGGAGGTGGCAACTGTTATATCGTATTTTTTCTTATTATCGTGGGCAAATTTCTCGATATACTGGTCAGCAGTTTGTGCTTCTCTGGTATAAACCACGTGTATGGTATTATAGTCGAAGACCTCCTCAAGGTGCCCCTGGACGCGGTAAGCATCAAACACTACAATTATCCGGTATTTCCGAATTCCTTGAAAATTACTCAGCGAGTCAAGCAATTTTATTCTGGCACCATCCATATTATTGTCTGCCAGCCCTTTCAGGTCAGGCCATGCATGAATAATATTATAACCGTCCACAAGCAGATATTCTTCCTTTATTTCCTTCTGCCTGGCATTATAGTTAGTCTGAACAGGCTCATAATACCTTTTTACCGGTTTTTGAGGTCTTTTCCATACAGACTTCTTACCCTGGTTTGCATTGGATGCTTTATTTATTATCAGATCAACTTCTTCCGGACTGATATAACTTTCTTTACTCTGTAACGCCAGATTTATGGCAACTTGCTCCGGCTGCTCCTTTTCTTTATCAAAATAACTTTCAACATGCATGTATTCCTTTACCCTATCCCACTCTACCAGGAATCCTGTACCGTGGGAGCAAAATACAGACCCGGTAGGGTTTCCGAAGTCCCTCTCAGAATCGTATCCTATTGCTGCTATGACTTCCTCTGCATTATGGCAGGGTTCATAGCCTTTTAAGCTGTAAAATAGTCTGCCAAACCCTTTTGAATACGCAGTTACCTCCATCTGATAATTCCTCATTGCAGTTACCGGAGCACTTCCTGTAAGAACTGCCGTTTCACCGTCTGATTGGGCTATTTCACATTTGCCATACATTTTTTCAATGTCGGTCATAGCCCTGCCAACCATCTTTTCAGGCAGTTCCAGCTGAAAGGCATAATAGGGCTCCAGCAATACCGACCGGGCCTCTTTCAGTCCCTGGCGAACGGCACGATAGGTTGCCTCTCTGAAATCGCCCCCCTCAGTATGCTTATTGTGAGATCGGCCCGAGACTAATGTTATTTTCATATCAGTGATAGGCGAGCCTGTCAGTACACCCCGATGAACCTTTTCCTCCAAATGCGTCAGTACGAGCCTCTGCCAGCTTTTCCCCAACACATCTTCACTGCATTCGGTACCAAACTGCAGCCCACTTCCAGGCTGGCCCGGTTCCAACAACAGATGTACCTCTGCATAGTGTCTCAAGGGTTCAAAATGTCCGACACCCTCAACAGCATCTGAAATGGTTTCCTTATACAGAACCCTTCCCGAATCAAAACCTACCGAAATACCAAAACGGCTTTGTATTATGCTCTGCAGAATTTCAAGCTGTACTTCTCCCATTATCTGGACTTGTATTTCCTGTAGCTGTTCATCCCATACAATATGGAGCTCCGGCTCTTCCTCTTCTATTTGTCGCAACTTAGGTATCATTACTCTTGGGTCACAGCCCTCGGGCAGAATAATCCGGTAAAAAAGCACCGGTTCCAACACAGGTGACTCGGATGCTATCTCAGTACCGAGACCCTCCCCGGGCCTGGTTTGGGTAAGACCAGTTACTGCGCAAATTGCCCCCGCTTCAAGCTCATTTACCGCCTCATATTTTTGTCCAGAATAAATACGAATCTGGTTTATTTTCTCTTCTCGCTCGTTACTCTTAAAAACATCTTTTACCCGTAGCTTTCCACCCGTAAGTTTCAGATGTGTAAGACGTGTTCCCTGTTCATCCCTTGTTATCTTAAAAATTTTTGCTCCAAATTCATCAGAGTAATGCGGGATTATGGTATACCTTTCCACACCCAACATAAATTGCTCAATACCTTGCATTTTTAAGGCTGAACCAAAAAAACACGGAAAAACCTTACGTTCTCTGACAGCTTTTTTAATCAGCGAGGCATCAATCCCGCCTGTTTTCAAATAGCTTTCCATTATTAGTTCATCACACATGGCCAGCTGGTCGTAAAAAATATCAGGCTCTGTCATTTCAAAATCAATAGCACCGTCATCCAACTGCTTTTTTATCTCTTTTATAAGTTTAGCCCTATCTGAGCTAATCTGATCCATCTTGTTTACGAATATGAATACAGGAACCTTATACCTGTCAAGCAGACGCCATAAGGTTTTAGTGTGTCCCTGAACTCCGTCAGCACCACTAATCACTAAAATAGCGTAGTCTAGCACCTGAAGTGTTCTTTCCATTTCAGCCGAAAAGTCCACATGACCCGGAGTATCCAACAAAGTAATTTCTATATCCCCCAATTCAAACAACGCCTGCTTTGAGAAAATAGTTATTCCCCTGGCCTTCTCCAGTTCATAAGTATCCAAATACGCATCCTTATTGTCCACTCTGCCCAGTTTTCCTATTTTGCCGCTCAAGTATAGTAAACTTTCCGATAGTGTTGTCTTACCTGCATCCACATGTGCCAATATCCCAACAACCAATTTATTCATTAACCGGTTTCACAATCCTTCATATTTTGACTGTTTATATAATAAAATAACTGCTTAATTGTCCAAGTCAGCTCTTATACTACGATGATAACAGCAGGTGCGGCTTTTTACAATATTAAAGGAATAATAATGGTTAATGTAAATTTTTCATCAGGGATTATTTTTTATCCAAAGTTTTTACAATCTTCATAGTACAAGTCTGCTGACTGGACTGAAAATTCGTAAACAAGTATACCCTTCTACACAGTTCATACACCATTAAGACTGATATATAAGATAATAAGACTGCAAGAAGAAACTTTACAAATATTGGAATTTCTAGCTTGCTGAATAAAAAGGTGAAAAGAGTGACCGGGAAAAAGTGAAAAATATAGATTTTGAAAGAAGCCCGGCTAAGATACTTAATTACCTTGCCTGGTTTATTGAAACGAACTTTTCCAACATTAATTAATAAAATGATGTTTGAGCATTCGTAAATGCCTTTGGTAACTGCCCATAAGGGTGTCAGATATAATTCATCAGAGCCCAGCACCTGCCACTTAATATTAACATAAAACAGTACGGTCAGCGACACTATGAAACAAATTATCGAGGGCTTCAAGTATTCTTTAAGTTTTTCTCCGATTCGCTCATCTGCTGCAAAAAGGTAACCAAAAATGAACACACTGAGATACACAGCGTCATTTGCCCAGTCAAATACCAGCGTCTGAACCCCATGAAAGAAAGGTCTTAATAGTAACTCAAAAACAATAATCACCGCGAAAGGTAGCAACAGACGATGCCCTTTGATCAAAAAGCTCCCAATCCGTTTTATGTGTTTTTCATCAATCTTCCATCGATTAAAAAGGGGTATACAGAGCATGGAAAAGACAAACAGGTATAAAATGAACCATAGATATCCATAACCAAGATAATGTACGAGCTTTTGCCAAAAAAGCGGGAAGAAGCTAATCAACCCACCCTCGTATCCCTCAAATAGCGCCTTCAAGTATGCGGTCGTCGGACATAGCAGGGATAAACCCAGCAGGAGTGGGATCAGTAGCTTCTTCACTCTTTCTCCAACATATTCTCTAACTCCCCTTTTACTTAAGGAATAAAATGATGCAATTCCCGAGAGGAAAAACAAAAGGGTCATAAAAAAGTCTCCAAGGGGTACTGAAAAAATCAGAAACTGCAAGGCCTCAATCCCTTGTACAGGTGTCTTGATATAAACATTACCAAACCTCAGATAAGTTAATGCTGCGTGGAAAGGTATCAGGGATAATACTACAAATACTCTCAGACGATCAATATAAAATAGTCGTTTGTTTTCCATACAATCTACCTTTCATATTTATAACAGGTCAATTAACTGTCATCTCATTTAATTTGTTGGACAATTCATCAATTTCTTTAGTACTATTGTTAATCTTTATAATCTGTTCATTTTGATTTTCCAGTGTTGCAAGAACTTCCTCTACCGAAGCCGCACTTTGTTCAGATGAACTTGCTATATTCTCAATCAACCTTTGTGTATCCAGATATTTATCAGCAATATCATCAATTTGCAGCATTACTTTATTTATTTCAACATTGGTTTCGGTGAACGTATTTCTTATTGCATTGAAATAGACGGAAATCTCGCTTATAAGTCTGCTTTCATCCTCCATTGCAGCTTTTCCTCGATTTACCTTTTCATATGCATCCTGGGATTTTACGAATATTCCCGTTGTCACAAGATTGATATCCGTAACAATATTCTTACTCTGATCAGCCAGCTTTCTTACCTCTTCAGCAACTACTGCAAACCCTTTTCCATGTTCCCCTGCTCTTGCCGATTCAATGGCAGCATTAAGTGATAACAGATTGGTTTGTTCGGCAATCTGCTTTATTCCTTCCAACAGGCTGTTAACCTGATCTATATTCGCTTGCAGCTCCGATACTGTTAAAGCGGCTGTTATGATAGCATCAGTTATTATTTTCGTCTGGCTTTCAACCTGCTCTACCTTTTTACAGCCATTCTCCACTTTTTCAGTCATATCTACAGACTTTTCTGCAATTCCCCTTGATATATGGCGGGTTTCTTTTACGGTTTGCAATGATGATGTCATTGATTCATTAATTGAATTGATGCTGGATGCATCCTCCGATACTGCCGAAGCCATTTCCTGCATGGCAATTTGAATACTGTTGCTGGATTGAGCTAGAGAATTCATATTTGTATTGACTTGCTGCACGTTATTGGCAAGAATTTTGGTACTTCTGTCTACACTTGTAAAGGTAGTCTTTAACTTTCCTAAGAGTTGATTTGATTGTAGCTCTTTCTTATATGCATCATCGGCCAGTTCTCTGCCCCATTTAGTAAGAAAATAAAGCAAGGCGAGTGTGCCGTTAAGCATTATAAACACTGAAATGTAACTGCTCAAGTTTTACCAGATCCAAGCAGATTTTGGGGTTTTATAAGGTATGTCACTATATAAATAACATTCACAATAACTCCGTGAATCAATAAGACTTCCTTTTTAAAATACAATGCTGCCATTGCAACTGTTGCAAAAATAATAAAATGCTTATTAACCGCAAACTTATCCATGATAAACTGAGATGCCACCACAAGGGAGGGAATCAGTGCGAAAAAAAGACCTTTTAAATAACTATTGATGGGCAGAAAATAATTGACTACAGTAAGAGCAAATATCCCGCATCCAAGCAAAGTCAGATTGACTCCACGGCTTATTCCCTGTGTTATAAAGGATTGTGCACAAAAAACAACTACTATCAGAGCGATGACCATCAGATTTACAAAGTGAACCCTTTTGACGTTATACCTATCATTTTCAGACATTGATAAAACCCTCCTTGATTTTATAGAATTTCCCGGTCTGTATTTTTAGAAACACAAAGGCGACTGTAGAACTGTCATTACAATATCGCACTTCAACGAGGATGGATAAATACAAACCTAATAAAACCAAAGAGTACCAATAGCCACCTTGTTAGTCTAGCACCTATAGGGGTTTTGGGGACACCGTTACCTCGTTATATCGAGATTCGACAATAACTTTAATAATCCTTCTTGTTTATATAAAAAATGTTATCTTATTCCATACTAGTAAGTTTTGTACTTATATAATAATAAAACACATCTATGGAACATACTACTGTCCCACAGATGTGCTTGCAATTGGAATCTGCTTTCACTCATTTTATATATGAGTATACTCAATATTATTTACTTCTATTTAGAACTGCTACAACTTCATCAGTACATTCTGCGAACTCACGGATTTTTGCGGCAATTCGGCTTCGCCTTTGTTCATCCTGCAAGGCTTCAAGTGTAATGTTGAAACCTCCGCCTATTGCCTCCAGATCTTCGCCGTTCTGTTCATTCCACATATGACGCATTTTATCATATAAACGGTGAATTTCTTCTAAATATGCCAGGTCAGGATTGAGTTGCTGTGCACGATTCAAGAATTCATGGCAGCAACTGCTGTTGGTTGCCAGATTGCACACATAAACAGTATGCATTGGCCAATCATCAAATTCCTCAGGTTTCATATTATCAAATTTTCCGTTTTCGATGTCTTTAGCCCAAGACCTAAAAGCCTCGGCTCCAAAACAATAGCCCTTTGTTTTAGTTGTCAGCAGCTTGGACAGTGACGTAATTCTGTTTCTGTAAATATCCGCCAGTTCAACCTTCTTTCTTTTCTCTCCGACAAATATCCAGCCGTTACACGCCTCCTGTCCTGTAATAAACTCCTCTGGGATCAAATCACTGAAAGATATCCTATCAGGTTCTGTCATTTCGGCATTTAAATAAAGTAAAACCTTTCCGAAGTCTTCATACCCCACAAACATACCCCAGCCCCATCTGTTTCTGGGGATATTACCCCACTGGTTAAAAATAACAGGTACACCTTTATCTATGTATGCTATTAATGTCTGGAGATACATTTCCTTATTATTTGCCAACTGTTTAACCGTTACGAAAGTGCTGGCATACCCACATTCAGCAAAGATATTTTCGATATGCTCAGTATTGCCCTTCTCACTCAGATAATAATCTGTCGCCCCGTCACCACGGAAATGATCCGTTGTATAAACCTGTGCAAAATTATCACCGGTCAGTCCCGCAAAAAAACTATAGTCATAATCCTTTTCGCCCATACATTCCATCACATATTTCGCGCAGCCGTTAAACCAATAATTTTCCCCATAATGCATTGTAATTACCTTATGAATGTTCGGTATAATATTGTTGCTCTGTTTTGCAGCCATAGAAAGCCCTCCCTGCTTTATTTTTATTTTTGGTGCTGTTTTCAGTTGTGAAATCTTTATGGATCTGAAATATTTCTTTCCCTGTCCATTGGATCCGATAATAATTGTATCAGGCTTTTGAAGGTATAAGTCGGTTGACATGTAAGGAAAATTTACTCCGCAGAATCTGACTTCACCATTAATTACAACAGCGAAATGCTTTTCTCCGACAAACCATGATAAAGTGTTGTATTGGTTATAATTAATCCTTCCAAGCTTGGGATAACTGAAGTAATTCCCCAGCATGGGCTGGTTGAAGCAAATTGCTTCCTTAGACAGTCTGCTGTCAGCTTTGTTTTCCATATTAATACCGAACAGATTATTCCCATGATAGAAGCAGATACTTCCTTCATCACTTCCATAGCCAAAGCGTTCGCTCTCACTTTCAGCTTTAAACTCAATATCCACGCGAAAAGGTATTTTTACAGAAACATTTGTTGAAAGCTTTCGATGGGTTATCCAGCATATATACTCGGCTTCACCTGTTTCAAGCACTCTGTAATGAGGATTATCAATGGGCGTTATCTCTGCTAAAGGAATATTATATTCGAAAAGAATAGGGTTTGCCCTTTCAATTTCAGAAAGGCTAATATTTGATATCTGTTGGTTTGGATCATAATTTGACACATCAGGTAATCGTCTTTTGACAGGCAGAAACAGATTTACCTTTTCGCGCCCGCTGTCGGTAGAAATAACAGTTTCTGCAAGGGATTCATGTCGCAAATGTCCCCCGTGACGATAGTCTACTTCATAAAATGGGTTATTATCAAAGCTTCTTATCATTCTCTCATGATATGACGCAATATCATCTTCTACGTACACACTGCCCACAGCAAACAGCCCGCCCTCGAATTCATAATCCACAAAAGGACTTTCATTAATAAACTCCCTGTCAATATTCTGTATGATAACTGTCTGGGCATCACCCTGCTGGTATTCAAACAGCTTATGACTTCCGGGTGTTCCAAAGGGTATCCTGTTTTTCCCCAGCCAGTCCCAAAAACCTTCTACATCAGATATATCAGAGTTCTTCAGTTTTGAAGATATCACACGCATAGGAGGTAAATCTATAATGCTCAAATCCAGTTTACCCGAAACCTTTTCCGAAAGTTCGGAAAGCCTTTCAAAGCTGACTTCTTGTTTATTTTCATCAACTTCCTGTGTTTCAAGGTGTGTTACCATTTTCTCATACAAAAGCGGCAAGGCGGAAATGTGCTTTATACCACTGTCCAGCATAGCCTGAAGAAAATCATTGACAATCAGCTTGAGCTCATTGAGAGCATTAATTTCATTGTCTATGGAATTGATTCTGGTAACAAAGCTTTCTACCAGTGCAGACATGTTTTGACTTCTATAAATGCTGATAATATCCCTTATAGGAATCTGCATTTTCCTAAGCACAATGATCTGCTTAATCCGCTCAATATTCTCTCTGTCATAAAAACGGTACTTTTCAAATTGCAGACGAGTACTTTGAATAAGCCCCATCTGTTCATAATAACGCAACGTTCTGGAAGAAATACTTAGCTGATTTGTTAAATCGGTGATTTTCATCAACTCCATAAATTTTGCTTCCTTTCTTGATGATAAATTAATTTTATCACTTGACCCTGCGTCAAAGTCAATATTACGGAATATAGTTTTTTATGGAAGCAATCTAACAAATACGAAACCTTTACAAAACTTTAAATACTTGTTCCTAGCATCTCACATATTTTCGTTTAAAGCCCAATCTCCCTTTATCAACTTCCTTTTGAATATATTCTGATGCAAGCTCAGTCTTACAGAGCTTTTTGTCTTTAAAAACCTCTACCGGCCCTACTTCCCGAGCAATTTTCTTTGCTTTTTCATGAAGAGGTAAATAGGAAATACCAACCGTCATAATAAAATCGTTCATGGCATATTTAGTACGGTTTGGCTGTTGGTGTATAGTTGAACCAACTCTATCAAGCATTGTCGAAAGTTTATCCTTATCAAATTCACTGTCTTTGCGGCTGCCTAATAACCAGTTATAGCAGCTCCAGCCAGCTGACATCACTAATTCCTTTTGACTGTCAATCCATCGGTCGGCAACTGAAAAGGCTAAGTCTGTTTCAGCAAGAGTTACTGCCACAACGTAGTCCGAAATCATGTAAAAATAAGCTCCTTCTATCCAGCGGTCAAAATCCTCTGCCGTCATTTTATCAGGCTCGGCTATCATGCCTGCCAGATACATGGCATCATAATTTCCTGTTGCATAAAGCTGTTCTGCCAAAGGCTGGTTATACTTTATTTTCTTGAATATGGATTTCATAGCACTTATAGTCACACCAAAAACAGGCTCCTTAGCACCATTACCCATGTAAATCTTTTTAGTACGCTCATTACCCAGGGACTTCAGTTCCTCCATGATTTCGTTTAGTTCCATTTGTGATATCTCCTTAGAACACTTTTGAATATTATTGGTTTACTGCACCTGCTGACTTCATTACTTCCAATACTGTTTCTTTAGCACTCATTTAACCCGTCTCCTAATCTTATATTTTTTATTTTAACCTTTTGTAACTTAATCTACCTAAATAACAAACAAATATCATTATATGAAATAAAAATCATAGTACCTTCTGCATAAAGTTAGACTCGCAGCGAACCACGGAAGCCCCTGGCTGCATAGTAGGATTCAGCTCCGTTGTGGTACACAAAGACGGTGTCATAACGGAAGTCACAAAAGATGGCTCCGCCGAGTTTTCTGATGCTGGCAGGCGTTTTCACCCAGCTGGATGTTTTAGCGTCAAACCTTCCAATTCTCTGTAAATTCCGGTATTCCTCCTCTGATAAAAGTTCAATACCCATTTCAGCAGCCATATCAATTACATTATTTTTAGGCTTATTTTCTTTTCTTGCTTCAAGGGCTTCCCGGTCGTAGCAAAGACTTCTACGACCCTTTGGACTTTCCACTGAACAATCAAAGAAAATGTATTGGCCCGTCTTTTTTTCAAAGCTTACAACATCCGGTTCACCACCGGTTCTTTCCATCTCGTAGAGTGACCATAATTTATTAGGATCAACTTCCAGCTTGGCCTGTACTTCGGCCCATTCAAGCTCTTCATGCCGACTCATGTATTTCTCAAAACGGGCTTTTAGTACTCTTAGCAGTTCCTCCCTTTGTTCTGGTGATAGTTCATTTTTATTACTGTTAATGTTGTTCGCCCCCCATTGGAAATACTTTATACTAAGTAAATTCAAATCTATTTAATTTCGTATATCTATTATCCTTACCACAATTTTAATTATTAAAACAGCTTTTACCTTTTTATATATTCATGTCTACTCAGGGTTCAGATAACTATTCAAAGGCTTCCAAACTAAAAGTGCCTATTCCCAGTCGACAGACAGGAATAGGCACTAATCAAAGCAATACTATTTTATATTATTTTATATCGGTTTTCCATAGTCCATGGAGATTGCAATAAGCATAAACAGCAATAGGCTTGTCATCTACAAGGCTGAAAGCCACCTTAGGTGCTTCTCCAACCTTCAAGGATTTACGCTGACCACCGCGTTCTGTTTCCACATATACAAAGGAAATGTGATGAGCTTCTTCCATAGGATGGAGAGTACTACCGATTTCAATCTCAATTTTATCACCGGATACTTTAGCAACCGGCAAATGCTTTTCGACTGATGCTTCTACTGTATTTGGAACTAACTCCACCATTTTTTCACCACAGCAGACCATTGGAACACCTTTGTTATCAATCAATCCTATAAGGTTTCCGCAATGTTTACAGATAAAAAATTTATGTTTGCTATCCATAGTTTTGCCTCCAAAAATTAATAATTTTCTTTTCTTACTTCAAAAAAGCTCTTAGGGTGTGCACAAACCGGACATACTTCAGGTGATTTCTTACCCATAACAAGGTGTCCGCAGTTACGGCATTCCCACATGGTTTCTTCAGACTTTTCAAATACCTTTTGCATTTCAACATTTTTAAGAAGTGCACGATATCTTTCCTCGTGAGCTTTCTCAATTTGTGCAACCATTCTGAACTGAGCGGCCAGGGCAGTAAAGCCTTCTTCCTCTGCATCCTTTGCAAATCCTTCATACATATCAGTCCACTCATAGTTTTCTCCTTCAGCTGCATGAAGCAAATTAGCCGCTGTATCCCCAAGTTCTCCAAGTGCCTTAAACCAAAGCTTTGCGTGTTCCTTTTCGTTGTTAGCAGTTTCTTCAAAAATTGCAGCTATCTGTTCATAGCCTTCCTTTTTTGCTACAGATGCAAAGTATGTATACTTGTTTCTTGCCTGTGATTCACCGGCAAATGCTGCAGCTAGATTTTTTTCAGTTTTAGTGCCTTTGTAATTCATTGTTACTTCTCCTCCTCTTTCATTTTGAATTTTAGTAAAATCAATTGCTCCATGTTTACATATCGGACAAATAAAATCCGATGGCAAATTATCATCTTCATGAATATAGCCACAAATATTGCAACGCCAACCTTTTTTAGTTTCCTGGGTCGGTTTTGGTTTGATATATTTATGATAATATGTATAAGTAACAGAATCATCACTATTAATTGAATTGGCATCGACTACTTCTGCTTTGAACACTGAGTGAGTTCCGAAATCAATTACCTCAACAACCTTGCAATATAGATATGAGTTTGTATATTTGGCTAAGTAGAATAGTCCATTTTCACCTATTAGCTTATCTTCATAACCTGTAAATTTGTCAACTGTTTTACCAGATTGAAAACCAAAATGTTTAAAAACCTCAAAGGGAGTATCCTTTGTTAATACCGAAATATTAAATTCTTTGGATTTTACAATCATATCATGAGTGAAGTTTTGCTTGTTTACACCCACTGCAACTACAAGAGGATTACTTGTTACTTGCATAACAGTATTAACGATACATCCGTTACTTTTATCTCCCTCCTTTGCTGCCAAAACATATAAACCGTATCCAATATTAAAAAGAGCTTTGTTATCCATACATATCCTCCGACTTTGAATTTATCATATTTTAACTACTTCATTTCAATACAATTTGGACATACTCCTTTAAAATAAACACCTTTTTCATTAATTTGATAATTTTCCAGACCATCACTTTTAAAGTCATCAATGTTTATTTCAAAATCAAATATTCTTTCACACTTGTAGCATTTAAAATGACCATGATTAATCAAAATGCAATCATACCTTAATTCATTCTCTTCAATATATAGGCCTCTAAGGATATCTGCTTCAATAAAAAGACTTAGGGTGCTGTATACTGTTGTTTTTGATAGTGTTGGAATTTCTTTGACAACTTCTTGATAAATCTCATCAACGGTTGGATGATTGTTATTGCCAACCAGGTATTCGAGAATTTTTATTCTTTGAAAAGAAGGCTTAATATTATTCTTTATAAGATAATCAGCTAAATTCTCAATTTTCTTTACCATGAGAACCCCTCTTCTATATGTTATGATTTCATAGTTGTAATCATTACATATTAAGTATACTTTCTAAAATTTGGTTTGTCAATTATCCAAATGCAACGGTTTTCAAATAAATTAGCACTTTTTTTCTAATGTTTCAAAATTGATATAATTGCTTTCATATGTTATGATTATTTCTATATGAATTGAGTAAAATAATTACTTTATATTGTAAATTTATGTTTGTTTGATAATAAATAATTGTGATTGGAGATGAAAATTGTGTATTGTGTTCAGGAAATAGCACCAAACATTTTTTGGGTTGGTGGCAGTGACAGGCGCTTAGAGCTTTTTGAAAATATGTTTCCATTACCGAATGGTGTCGCATATAATTCTTATTTGATTATGGATGAAAAAACAGCTTTGGTTGATACTGTTGATCGTTCAATTAGTGAATTATATCTTGAAAATATTACTCATGTATTAGGTGGCCGTGAGCTTGATTACCTGATCGTAAATCATATGGAGCCCGACCATTGTGCCAATATTGAGGACATTGTGCGTCGTTATCCCAAGGTTAGACTCGTAGGTAACAAAAAGACGTTCCAATTCATGGAACAGTTTTATAAATTGGATATGACTTCTAATTATCTTGAGGTCAAGGATGGCGAAGAACTTTCGTTCGGCGGTACAACACTTCGCTTTTATACCGCTCCTATGGTTCATTGGCCTGAGGTTATGGTAACTTATGAGGTGTCCCGAGGCATTTTGTTTTCTGCAGATGCTTTTGGTTCCTTTGGTGCTTTTTCAGGAAATCTCTTTGCTGATGAGATGGATTATATTGATATCGATGAAGCCAGGCGCTATTACTCAAATATTGTAGGCCGTTATGGTTCTCAGGTTCAGGCTTTATTCAAAAAGTTGGCAGGACTTGAACTTAATATGATCTGTGCTTTACATGGTTATATCTGGCGTGGTGAAAAAATCTCCTTTATCCTGGATTTGTACGATAAGTGGAGCCGTTATGAGCCGGAGAAGAAGGGTGTGGTATTTGTCTACGCATCCATGTATGGTAATACAGAAAATATAGTCCAGATTTTGTCGAATAAACTTGCTCAGCGAGGTATTCGTGACATGCACATGTATGATGTATCAAAGACTCATGCTTCATATATCATTTCAGATTTATGGAAATACAGCAATATGGTACTTGCATCCCCTACCTACAATATGCAGCTTTATTTTGGTATGGATGCCATACTTAATGATATTTCAGTACTTGGCTTAAAGGACCGTAAGGTGTCTATCATAGGTAATCACACCTGGGCGAGTGCCGCGTTGAAATCCATGAAAGAAAAGCTCGAGGCTATGCAAAACATGGAGTTGGTTGGTGAACCAATGGATGTCCGTTCTTCCATGAAGGCAGACCTGGAACCGGACCTTGACAAACTTGCTGATGCTATTTATACATCTATCATGGAATCAAAATAGTGAAACGTGCGCCTGTCGGGCGCATCAAAAACAGAGGGTCTATTGCAAAATTGACTGAATAAGCCATTTTGCGATGGACCCTTTATTGTTCTGAACCAATATTATTGCCTAAAGCCTGAGAAGCATAGATTATTTCAAAATTATCCTGTATAATAAATCTTGATTTGTAAAATATTTTCACTTCTATTTCACAGGAGGAATATTTATGAAACGAACAGTTTCTGTTATTGTTATACTGGCAATGCTATTAACCTACAGCTTCAGTGTCACTGCTTCAACTGGATCATGGGCCAAATATACGTCAGCCGATGGCAGTTTCTCATTCCATTATCCCGTAGGTTGGAAAGTCACCGAAGACAAATCGGCAGTGTCAATTGATAATGTAAAAACAAATGAGCAATTAATAATGGTATTACTACAATACGACACAAACAAGAGTCCGGCTGAGATGGCTGCAGATTTTATCACTATATTCAAAACAAACAATCCCAACATCAAAGCCTCCAATTGGCGGTCAGATTCTAAAACTATTGAAAGTCAGGTCCTTTTTGATCTTACCGATAAAATTGACAAAAAGCAATATAACGGTACGGGGATGGTCATCAAAGATAGTCAACAAGCTATCTGGTTTTCATATATCGCACCGACCTCAACTTACTCTCGTGACCGCGGTCTCGCCCTGCTACAGGGTTTCATAGGATCCCTTGCGTCAGAAGCGGAATCAAAAGATCCAAAAATTATTTACGCTCCCGGCTTAACAGCCAAAATCGATGCTAATGCCAAGGGGTTCATATTCGTCTTGGAATTTGCCCTGGGAGCTCCTTTTACCGGAAACCAGGAAAGGATAATTCTGGATGAATTAAAAAGCGGTTGGCGTTCACTGTCTGAAAAGGAGCTAACCGAGTACGACCAGTATCAGGTACTTACTAAAACAATTTTAACGATGAAACAGAAAGATTTGGAGGAATTGCGCAAGGATCTTGAAAAAACCACCAAGGAGTGGATTGATGAATCACCCGATTCAGATGAAGCGGTAAAGATAATCAAGGACCAGTTGAAAACTCGGGGCAAGGAAGTGATTGCCGGCAATCCACCTCTTACAGAGATGTCCTTAACCGCCTACAGTGAGATTATTGCTTATTCAAGGCTGCTGCGACAAAATCCTAAAGCCATGCCTGATCAAATATCCTTGGATTCGGTAAATGAGATCAAAAAGCAAGTTCAGGATAACTGGAAAACTTTAACTACGAAGGAACAGCAGCAGATTGCTACTGTTCCGGGTTTATGGATCTGTCTCAGGACATTACTGAATAATGGTTCCAAGAGCGAACAAGATAAAGTCCGAAGCAATCTTCTTAAACTCACCCCGGCAACTCAGACGACTAAAGAAAGTAAAAAATCCGGAACCGATAGTAAACCAATGAGTATGGCAGCGCATAATTCATTACTGGCCATAAAGCAAATTACTTTCAATACCTATATGTGGAGCCGGGGCTTTAATTATAGCCCAGCCTACGGTAAGATGTGGTAAGATTATAACTGTATCGCAAACGCATAGTGTACCGTTGTATGTAAAAGAGCCATTTCCTGTTAAAGTAAATGGCTCGTAATATATTCATTTATACAGTTTTATTTCAAATAATCTACAGCAGCTCTTTCGATAGCCAATCCATTTGTGTAGCGTTTCATAAATTCGTTAAACCCTGCAACATCAGAAGGATCAGGTTCGACAGTACTTCCCTTTTGTCCGTCAAAAACCTTTTGATTGAGGAAATCGTCCAGAGACTCATTTCCCTTTCTATTTACCATATAAGATGCCAGCAAGGCAATACCCCAGGCTCCACCTTCTCCGGCATTTTCCATAACAGAAACCGGAGCGTTAACTGCAGCGGCCATAATCTTCTGTCCAACTTCCTTTGTTTTGAAAAAGCCTCCATGACCCAAAATCTTATCTACTTTTACCATTTCCTTTTCCAAAAGAATATTCAGGCCTATTTTTAGAGCGCCAAGTGATGTAAATAAATTGACACGCATAAAATTAGCCAGACTTAATTTGCTGTGCGAAGAACGTACAAACAGAGGACGGCCTTCCTCAAAATGGGTTATATGTTCACCTGAGAAGTATCCATAGGATAATAAACCTCCGCAGTCAGGATCACCTTGCAGTGCCAAGCCAAGTAGAGTGTCATAAAGTTTAGGTTTGGGAACCTCCATACCCAGTGCTTTAGTTGCTTCAGCGAACAACCCAATCCAAGCATCGTAATTAGATGTACAATTGTTGGAATGGGCCATAGCTACCGGTTTTCCATCGGGTGTAGTCACAAGATCGATCTCTGAATATGCCTTTGACAATTCCTTTTCGAGTACAATCATGGCAAATACGGATGTTCCTGCAGATACATTACCGGTACGTACAGCCACACTGTTGGTAGCAACCATTCCAGTTCCCGCATCACCCTCGGGTGGGCACATAGGAATGCCCGGCTGAAGCTGTCCGGTAATATCCAGGAGCTTCGCTCCCTCTGCTGTTAACTCACCAGCTTTATCTCCGGATACCAGAACAGTTGGCAAGATGTTCTCCAATTTCCAAGGGAAGTTTTGTTGGGCAACCAGTTTATTAAATTGCTCTACCATCTGTAAATTGTAGCCTTTAGTCTTTGAGTCAATTGGGAAAACTCCCGATGCCTCACCGATTCCCAGGACTTTTTGCCCGGTTAATTTCCAATGTATATAGCCGGCAAGTGTTGTTATATGACTAATTTCAGATATATGTTTTTCCTGATTCAAGATAGCTTGATAAAGATGTGCAATACTCCATCTCTGTGGAATAGGATAGTTAAATAATGTGGTCAGTGCCTCTGAAGCCTGACCTGTTATATTGTTACGCCAGGTACGAAATGGTGTTAATAGATTTCCGTTCTTGTCGAAAGCCATATAACCGTGCATCATACCACTAAAACCAATTGCGCGAACAGATTTTATATCTACACCAAACTGATTCTTGACGCTGTTGACCATATTATGGTAACTATTCTGAACACCCTTCCAGATATCCTCTATGCTATAGGTCCAGATATTATTGACATAACTGTTCTCCCAATCATGGCTGCCGGATGCAATCGGTGCGTTGTCTGTACCTATAAGGACGGTTTTGATTCGAGTCGATCCCAATTCAATTCCTACTACTGTTTGTCCATTAATAATAACATTTTTAATTTCATTCAAATCAAGACTCATTTTTTTCTCCTCTAAGCTGTGTATTTAGTATTTTGTATAGCTTTTATAGGTTAATCAATCCCTTAATATAGTTATTCGACATTCACCGCTTATTTCCTTCCAAATTAAATGTGGTAATCATATTTTTATCAGTCAACCTTATTATATTATCTTATATATAAATATAGCATACATAGTTGTTATATCTTGTTCTTTTTTCGAGAACAAATTATACTCTGAAGTACAATAAAGAAGCAGAGCATCGCTGCCCGTGTGATCTGCGGCCACCACGGGTCCTGACTGCCTATTGCGGTAACGACCAGTAATACAATTCCGCTCGTCAGTACTCCGAACAGAGTGCCAAAGATATTTCCTACACCTCCCGTAAGCAGTGTGCCACCAATAATGGAGGCAGCGATGGCATCCATTTCAAGGCCTGTTGCCTGTTGAACCGAGCCTGAACGCGTATGGAAAAGGTATAAAAATCCGCCGATACCTGCAAGCAAGCCGCAAAGCAGATGAGCATAAAACCTTGTTCTCTTTACGTTTATACCAAGCATAAGGGCACTTTGTGGATTTCCACCCACAGCATAAAAGCTTCGTCCCAGCTTTGTCTTCTTGAGCAATAAGTACATCAGAAAAACTATAATAATAGCTATGATAACGCCGTATTCCAGCTTTGATTGAATAAAGGCACCCTTTCTATTGTAATCGCCTATAAAAGGAATCTGGATTCGTGCACCTGATAACTTCTCAAACCCCGCATTTCTAACCTGTATCTGATTGACTTCTATTAAAGCAACCAACCCTCGGCCCAGAAACATACCTGCAAGGGTAACAATAAAGGGCTGCATATCCAGATATGCCACAAGGAACCCTTGTACCGCACCAAAGGCCAGACCGATGGCCAATGCCAGAATAAGAGATGTATAAAAGTTAAAACCATAATTGTTAAGACATACAATACAGGCTGTACAAATAAGTGCAGTGGAGCCTCCTACCGAAATATCAATGCTGCCCGTTATCATGACTATAGTAAGCCCGCAGGCAATTACAATCAGAGCGGCGTTTTCATTGAAGAGGTTAAAGAACATCTGTACCTTGCTGAAACCTTTATCTCCAAGGAAAGCAATGGCAAGTACATAGATTGCAATAAACAGTGAAATAGTAATTGTCAGTAAGAAAGTTGTATCGGTCAGAGAATCCTTTATTTTCAACTTTTTCTGAATAACTGTTACTTTGTTGGTATCTGGAGTTCTATTCACGAGTGACATACTAACCACGCTCCTTTACATGGCCTGCAGTCATTCTGAAGGATACTCTCTTTTTGTCAAAGAAACTTTTTACAATTGGTGTTTGAATGGCTACAAGTATAATAATTATCACAGCCTTAAAGACTGGTACGGCATTGGTATTGACATTCAGCGTAGTCAGCATGGAAGTCAGAGTCTGGATGGTATATGCTCCAATAATTGAACCTGTCATATTGAATTTGCCGCCGCCCAGAGAGTTTCCTCCGAGGGCCACTGCCAAAATAACATCCATTTCAATACTAGGTACTATTGTGTAAGGATTTACAGTTTGTACCCTGCTCGACTGAACGAAACCGGCAATACCGACACATAAACCTAAAATAACAAATGACAGTAACTTTATCATCTCTGGGTTAAGACCGTTCAATCTTGAAGATTTATCGTTGATACCTACAGCCTGAGTGTACAGACCTAGGTTGGTTTTATTCAACATAAGAATAGTTATCAATACAATAACAATCGTAATGAGTATTGGTGTCGGAACAGGAATTCCCGGAATAAAATTGCCGTAATATCCGAATGACTCCGCTGCTTTAGGCTTAAGCCCACCCATCGCCATAGAGCCTATTGATCGGCCGGCTGTAAAAAGTATAAGCGTTGCCACCATTGGCTGTATGTTAAACTTTGAAACAAGAATACCGTTAAATACTCCACATGCCATACCAGCTAGACATCCAAGAATAAGTGCTAGAATAACCGGAGCTTGCAATTCTGTAGGTTGCGTTTGATTTCCGCATAATACTCTCATAATTACTCCACCGACTATAGCGACTGTTGCACCTACACTGATATCCTGTCCTCTTGAAGAAGCCGTAACGAATGTCATTCCAATAGCAAGAATAACAAGCTCAGTAGAGTTATTCAGTATATTGATTAAGTTCCCTATTAATACGGGATTACCAATACTATCTTTACCCATGCTGATTCTAAGGAAACCAGAATTGATGAATATATTAATTAACAAAAGGCATCCTAAAAACGCAATTGGAATAAACAACCTGTGCTTAGTCAACGTTTTAAGAACAGATGTTGAACGGTCGGTATTAAGTTTGGTACTGATTTTGGTCATTTTGACTTACTCCCCCCGCTATGGTATACATTATTTTATCCTGTGTCATATCTTCTCCCTGTAACTCTCCTACTACATACAGGTCACGCATAACAATCAGTCTGGAACAGGTACGAAGCATCTCCTCAATCTCAGATGAAATAAATGTGATACTCATACCTTCAGAAGCAAGCTTTAGGACTAGCTTTTGAATTTCTACCTTCGTTCCAATGTCAATTCCACGTGTTGGCTCATCAAGAATAAGATAATCAGGATGAGTGAGCAGCCATCTTGCTAGAATAACCTTTTGCTGATTTCCCCCAGATAATGAGTTAATAGGGGTATCTGCTGAGGCAGTTTTTATTCCAAGCAAACTTATATACTCATCTGCAAAGGCCTGAGCCTGAGCTTTGGTAAACGGCTTGAAGAAGCCTCTCATTACCTGCAGCGCAAGTATGATATTGTCGCGAACTGACAGGTCACCAATAATTCCATCTCTCTTTCGATCCTCGGAAAGATATCCAATTCCTTTTTTCATTGCCTTTATTGGCAATGTAACGTTCACATCCTCGCCCTTAATTCGGAGCTTGCCTTTTATGACCTTGTCTGCGCCAAAGATTGCACGCATACACTCACTGCGGCCAGAACCCAGCAATCCGGCAAATCCGGTTACCTCGCCCTTGTGCGCAGTAAAATTGAATGGTTTAATTCCTGAAGTACTTGAGAGCCCTTCAGTTTCTATTATTGCTTCTTCAGCATCATATGTAATTGATGTTGCCTGGTTATGTATTTCAGCTAAATCGCCAAGTTCCTTGCCCATCATTTTGGCAACAAGCTCTACCCTAGGCAAGTCTTTAATCAGGTATTCGCCAACCAGCTCACCATTGCGCAAAACAGTGATTTTATCACATAACGCATATACCTGATCAAGGAAATGGGTAACAAATATTATGCCAACTCCTCTGCTCTTGAGTTCACGCATCAGTGAAAACAGCTTTGCGACCTCCTGTTCATCCAACGATGATGTAGGCTCGTCAAGTATCAACACCTTACAATCCATATCAACTGCACGCGCAATTGCAACCATTTGCTGAACAGCTAAAGAGCAATTGGACAATTGTTCAGTTGGTTTTGCAGGTATTCCAAGATTATCGAGAATACTTGCCGCCCTGTTGTTGTACTTCTTCCAATTAACCAGAGGGTCATTAGTTCTGCCAATAAACAGATTTTCGGCGACCGTCAGATTCGGGCACAATGTGATTTCTTGATACACAGTGCTTATACCTAGTTTTTGGGCTTCCTGAGGCGATTTGATATTAACTGGTTTATCGGTTCCTTTAATACAGATTTCTCCAGCATCCTTAGTGTAAACCCCTGTTAAAACCTTTATTAAGGTGGACTTTCCTGCACCATTTTCGCCCATCAGAGCATGAATCTCTCCTTCACATAAATTGAAATTCACATTTTGTAAGGCACGTACACCTGGAAAGCTTTTATATATATTTTGCATTGTAAGTACGGTGTTCTGCATAGTAATAATACTCAAACCTCCGTTCAGACACGATATCGGACATTATCCTGTCAATTCTGTTATTTGAGAAATGCGCGGTGCCAAGCTCTGCAAAAAATACCCACATACTTGGTGCCGCGCATTCCAATAAATATGTTATTTTTTACGGTTAATAATTACACGATTATCAACAAAAACTACTTAATTAATAAGTACGTGCATCAACAATCTCTTTAGTGATAGTTTCACAGTCAAACACATCTTCTTTAACATAGCAAATCTTATCAACAGACTCTCCAGCTTCAAGCTTATTAATAAGTTCAACTATACGAGGACCATGGAGAGGATTACACTCTACGTCAAGATTAAATTTGCCTGCGAGAACCAACTCAAGAGCCCACTTGTTTGCATCAAAAGCGATAACTTTCACGTCTCCGCTCTTACCATATGTAATACCAGCAGCATCCATAGCAGCACAAGCGCCGCGAGCCATATTATCATTCTCCGCATAAACAACGTTGAATTTTGTTCCCTTTGCAATTAAGTCGGCAACAGCCTGCTTTGCAAGAGTTTCGTCCCAGCCCTTCATATTCTGATTGAATATAATGTTCCAGCCGTTTGCTTTTGCTCCTTCTTCAATAGCTTTGGAACGTCCGATCTGAGCGGTAGCTCCAGTGTCGCCGCCAAGTACAACAATTTCATTTTTAGGAAGTGCTTGTTTCTTTAGCCACTCAACAGCCTTGTTTCCTTCTGCTTCGAAATCAGCACATACCATAGCTGTGTAAAGATCTTCATCTAATTCAAGCTCACGGTCAGCCATAATAAATGGTATTTTAGCTTCCTTAGCTGCCTTTGCAACATCTTCCCAACCTGCTGCTTGAAGTCCTAAAACTACAAGATAGTCAACCTCTTCCTGAATAAGCTGCTGTGCCTGTTGTATCTGTGTCGTATGGTTACCTTCACCATAAACCATCTTTAATTCAAAACCTGCTTCTTTGAAAGATTGCTCGAATGATTTTGTGTTTGCTGTACGCCAGTCAGATTCGTTGGCATTAGTCTGCACAACACCTACAGTAACTTTCTTGCCTGATTTTCCATCTCCGCCACCAGCAGATTTACTGCCGCATGCTGCAAGCGCGAATACCAGCGCCAATGCCAGAACTAAAGAAATTAATTTCTTCATGGATATTTTCCTCCCATTCATTTTTACTCAAAAATATTGAGTTTTCTTTTATGGGCACTAGTATATTAAACTTATACGCATAAAAATACGGAAATTATTCCAGTACATGTAGTAATTTTTACTGTACTTTAATTTCCGTTATTTTTTGGTTAAGATTTCTATGAATTTTGTTTATTTTTTTACGATTTGAGGAGCTAATAGCTCCGTCCGTTACGTTCTAAGCTTGCAGTTTCTGCCTCAAAGACCTTTCCATCAACATATGATAATTTATCAACCTTCTCTCCCTTTTCCAGGCGTTCAATTATCTCAGCTATTATGGGGCCTTGCAAAGGATTACACTCAATATCAACATTAATCAGTCCTGCTTCCATCTTATCAAATGCTTCTGAAACGGCATCAAAGGAAATGACAGTAATATCCCCGTTTACTCCGCAGGTTAATCCCGCCTCCTGTATTGCCTCAATAGCACCAAATGTCATATCATCATTCTGTGAAACTAATACATCAATATCATCAAATTTCTGCAAAAATTTCTGCATTACTTCCTTGCCCTTTGCCTTGGTAAAATCACCGTTTTCATGGGCGAGAATATTCCACTTGCTATGTAGGTTGGCTACATCCATAAATCCTTTGGAACGCCCAATCTGAGCAGTTGAATTTAAAGTACCCTCAAGAACAACAATATTTGCGTTCTCTTTTTTTTGCTCCTCCAGATATTTTTCCAGCCATTGCCCTGCCTTCTTACCCTCCAAATACTTATCAGTACCCACGCATGCCACATAAAGGCTTTCATCTTTTGTTTCAATCATACGATCCACAATTATGACCGGAATACCAGCCTGCTTTGCTTCCTCCAATACCGTATCCCACCCGGTTTCGGTCACAGGCGCAATTACAATATAATCAACTTCTTGAAAAATAAAGCTCCTTACATCCTTTATCTGATTTTCCTGACTCTGTCTACCATTAGAAAAGATCAACGAAAATCCATTCTTTTTAGCAAGAGCATTCTGTATAGATTTTGTATTTGCTGAACGCCAGTCCGATTCAGAACCAAGCTGAGAAAAACCCACAATAGTCAGATCGGAATCAATATTCCTTGTATTATCAGTGTCATTATTTTGAAGGCTTTTCCACGGTCTTAGACTAAAGCTTGCAAACACTATTAAGACAATACATAAAACCCATAGTATAATTTTAATTTTTTTATTCATATACTACCTCAACTCGTTCATTCTCCACCTGTCTTGCAGGAATCTTTATTGTGATATCTGTTCCTTCCCCTTTTTTACTTTGTATATCCAGTCCATACATATTGCCATAGTTCAACTTAATTCTTTTATTAACATTTGCAAGTCCAAAACCTGAGCTTTGCTCGCTGCCCGGCATTTCAATTTCTTTTCTTAAAGACTCCAACTCCTGTTCATCCAATCCGATCCCATTATCAATCACATGGAAGTAAATGATCTGGTCTTTTATTTCACCTGTTACTGTTATTTTGCCTTTTGCCCTTAACATTTTAATTCCATGGTATAAAGAATTTTCAATAAGTGGCTGCATTGTCAGTTTCAAAATCTGATATCCGTATAGTTCTTCGGGGATATCAATTTCATAGTCCAGTATATCTTTATATCGTGACTGTTGTATCTGCAGATAACTTTTAATATGTATTTCCTCTTCACGAATGGTAATGAAATCTCTTCCCTTACTAACAACGATTCTGAAAAACTCCGAAAGCGATACCACCATATCGATTGCTTCTCTGTTTTTATCCCCCTCTATCAGCCAGATAATTGTATCCAGGGTATTATATAAAAAATGAGGATTAATCTGAGTTTGTAGAAGCTTTGATTCCATATGCCTTAAGTTTTCCTGTTCCAACTTGATACTTTTAACCTGCTGTTCCAGTTTGGAAGCCATGTCGTTAAAACTCTCAGATAATATTGACAATTCATCATGATTATTGCAGGTTGTCCTGGCTGTAAAATCTCCCTTCGCCACCATAGCCGTTTTATCACATAACGTCCTGATTGGTTTTGTTATGCTATCTGTAACAAGTATGTTAACTAAAACAGATGCGACAATAATAGAAGATAACGCCACAATGATTGTCACGATTACATTGGTTACCTGTTCATTAAGGCTCTGTCTTATATCTTCAAAATCCTGAGTTTCATAATAAATATAGTACTGAATTTCTTCCTGAAACATTTCTGTCAGTATATAAATATCAGATTCCAGCATTTTAATATTTTCTTCATAATGGCCTGTCTGATTTAGATTATCACGTATTTCGTTAATCCTGTCCTTCAGGGTATCAAGATTAAGCAGAATACGTTTAATCCAATCAAGACTTTCCCTGCTCGATGTTATCTTCTGCAGATTAGTAAAATTCTCTCTAGCATCCTCTATGAGCTTGTATGGATTCTTTAAATCGCTGTTTTTATCAATAGACTCGAAGGTTTCTGCTTCTACAACAATCTTATACATGCTTTCGTCCATTTCCTCTTTAAAATTGAGATTATATGTATTAGCTGAAGTAATCCTTCGAACAATGGCGTCATATGCAGTGCTATAATTATGTAGAGCGACAATCTGGTAAACCGAGAGAATTATCATTGGTATGATGATGACAACAGCTACAAGTGAAAACTTCAGCCTTAAGGGATATTTGATTGGCTTTTCATAATTATTTTTTTTCATTCTTCACCTTTACCCTTTAGCCTGTATTCGGACGGGGTACAATTCTGTGTCTTTTTAAATATGTAACTGAAATAATGGGAATCAAGATATCCCACTAAAAATCCAATCTCAGTAATCTTTTTCCCGGAACATCTTAAATAATCCTTAGCCTTCTCCATACGGATGTTGGTAAGATATTCGATAAAGGTCATCCCGGTTTCCTGATTAAAAAGTGAACTAAAATAATTGGGGCTAAGATTAACGGTAGATGCAACCTGATCCAGTGTAAGATCACTCATATCAAAATTTTGATTAATATATTCCTTTGCCTGTTCAATAAGACCGGCATATCTTTTCTGACTGTTTTTGTTACGTAGATCGATGGCTTCTTTCAATATAGATTTATAAAATTTACTACAGTCCTCAAAACTTGAAAGATGTTCAATGACACTATTCATTTTCTTGAGGCTGCTGTCTATTTTCTCTCTTGGATACTTCATGGTCTTAAGGAATTTCATAATAGCAGAATAGCCATCCATTATGACATAATGCCGAAAAATGGTTGACCTCATAGCATTGGAACCAAATCCGTCAAAGTAGCTGTCTACAAATTCATCAACATCATGAATGGTACCTCTCTTTAAGAATTCTTCCAATGAATTTCTATCAAGCTTTTCAAGATTCAAATCACTGACGTTAATCCTGTTTCCCACCTGGGCTTTAATGTTACTCACATCATTATAGGATAAAAACTGGTCCCTGCTTTCAAAATAGCGAAGAGAAAAAGCACTGTTAGCATCAAGATAAGACTGCTGTAAGTCTCGGATACGATGAACAACCCTACCGATTCCACCAAAATAATGTGCCTTTTCTTCACAGATACCAATCAATAGATTACATAATTCCCCGGTTAATTGATTAATCCTCGATTCATTTTCGCCTGTAAGTATAAAGGCCCATCCATCCATACCACGCTCAAATACCTTTATGTACGGGAATTTGCTCAGGGCTTGAGTCATTTTCGCTTCACATTGTACTATATCGGTGGAATATTCGTACATATCCTCTTGTCCTTTAAATTGAAACAGTAAAACGCAAAAAACTCTTGCCACCATATCAATTCCAAGTTCCTCTTCCTGTTCAATAATCTGTGAAAGAGACATCTTCCCGCTGACCAGTGCATTAAAAAAGTCCTTTCTTTTTTCTCCCTGCTTCTGATAAACCAACTGCTGATATTGTTCGAGTATTTCTTTTTCCTTTCGTTCTTTTTCAATTACTACAGCGGCATTTTTTACGGCAGCCATCAGCTTACCGGAGGTTATCGGCTTAAGCAGATATTCATTGATACCAATATCAATTGCTTGTTGTGCATAACCAAAATCACTATATCCGCTGATAATAATGATTTTCAGCTGAGGCATATCTTTTTTTAACAATTTGCTTAACTCAAGGCCGTCCATGAACGGCATTTTTATATCTGTAATCAGAATATCGGGCTGTTCTCTTATTATGAGCGGATAAGCCAATTCACCATCACTCTCATCGCCCACTATTACAAACCCTTCTTCTTCCCAATGAATTTTGTTCTTGATACCATCCCTTATTACAATTTCATCTTCCACTAAAAAAACCTTATACATTATTTTCCTCCGAAAAATATAAAGTATATAAATAAGGTATCATAATATTTAGTGATTTTGTTAACTTTTTTCATGTATACAGTGGAATTAATTATTTAGTACGACTTGGAAATTGTGAGATGACAAAAACTATTCATTTTTTAGTGACAATCACAACATTATTATCCTTAAATTACTCCCACTTGAAAAACCGTATGGCTACAAATGAGCAAATTAATGCAATTGCAGTCATAATGACAACCGGCAGTAGAACATTGTCCATCGGTAAGTCCAAGGTTGCCGATTTTAGTATTTTGATACCCTGTGTCAACGGCAGGATGTCTGCAGCTTTCTGCATCGTTGTAGGCATTACTTCATAAGGAAGTGTTGCCCCTGAAAAAATCAGCATGGGAAAATACAATACGCTTGCGATAATACCTGCCACTTTTAAGTTCTTGGCTACGCCGCCCACCATCATGCCTATGCTGAACATCGAGACCATTACCAATATCCATCCGAGAATAAATTGTAATATACTTCCCTGCATTTCGAAATCAAAAAAAATCATTGCCACAGCAAACAGTGTAAGTAAAGAAACTAAAGAATATAGAAAATATATGGTGACCTCCACAAGCAATATTGTAACAGGGCTTATCGGTGTTACCTTGAATCTTTTGAGAATTTGCTTACTTCTGTAATCGGATACCACCAGAGGTAATCCCATAACTCCTCCAGCACAAATCGAAATACTTGCCAAAGCGCCAAAGGATTGCTGAATGAAGGTATAGTCTGCACCTTCAAATGCTGGTTTGCTACCGAAAATTATGCCAAGAATGATAAGTACAACCAAAGGCATTATAATTGCAAAAATTAACATATCCAAACCACGCAGAGACAACCTCAATTCTGTTTTAAGCATCTTGTTATAAGCCTGCATTATCCACTACCTCCTCATCTGTATACCAAAGGTATGCGTCTTCAAGTTTGTCATAAGGACTCTGATTAATTGCATCAGCAACTGTTCCGTAAAATATCGGCTTACCCCTTTTTAAAATACAAAGCTCATCGCATAAGGCTTCCACCTCGTCCATAAAATGTGAAGTGAGTAAAATTGTAAGGCCCCCGGCTTTAAGTCTTTTGAGTATCTGCCAAACATCTCGTCTGGCTCTGGCGTCAAGACCGGTAGTAAGTTCATCCAAAAACACCACTTGTGGCTTTGGTATCAATGCAAGCACAATAAACAAGCGCTGTTTTTGCCCTCCGGAAAGTTCTTTTACAAGAGTACCCGCTTTGTCTGCGAGGCTAAACTCTGTCAGCAGCCTCTTATATTCCGCAGGGTTTTTGTAAAGGGACGCAGTTACCTCACAAAGTTCACCAACCTTGATATTCTCCTGATAATGCGCCTCCTGGAACTGTACACCCACCTGCTTAAAAAGTTCCTTACGATTGGTAAAGGGGTCCATTCCCAATACCGAAACAACCCCGCTGTCTGCTTTTTTTGTGCTTAGTATACATTCAATGGCTGTGCTCTTTCCTGCACCATTTGCTCCCAACAAACCGAATACTGTTCCGGCTTTTACGGAAAAACTGAAATCTTCAAGTGCCTTTAGATTGCCATAAGCTTTAGTCAGATGCTCTACCTTGATTACGTTTTCCATCAACTATTCCTCCTCTCATTTGATAGAAATAGAATACCACCGGACAGAAGTCTGGTGGTAAAGTGGAGGGTTTTATTATTTATAGCTGAATTCTCTGCTTACTAAATATTATTTTGCTTCCGTAGTTATCTGCTGTTTTTTGACGTGACAACTGCAGCTTCGATAACCTTTTTGTAGGGGGCTATCATTCCCTCATTCATCTTATTACCCATTTTGGCTTTAATCTTCTTATTAGAGATCAGTGCACCTACAAGATACATTTTCAGCATTGTCCCGCGCTTTTTCTGAGGAAAATCATATTGGTTATGCTTTTTATAGAACCTGTGATCGGCTTTCATCATGCCCTGCATAAGCCATATTAAATCTCTGAATATTTTCATTCCCCCTACACCAAGGAAGTTGGACGGCTGCACGTATCTGTGTTCTATTGCGTAGGCAAGCTTTTCTGCCAGTTTATCAATCTCATTATCAGGGTTAAACTCGTCAGTGGCAACTCCTGCCAGAAAATTACCACCCACCTCTGCTCTACCCTCAACTATCATCTGAAGGTTTGCCTCCTTGCTATAATCGCCCCTAATTATGTACCCGAAGGGCATTCCCATGGTTACAGTTCTATGACCATTGCAGAACTGTCTGTCATCATAAGTCTTGAACCTTGAACCCATAGAGTGATCCTTAATGGAAAATGCAATAACTATAGCGTCGGCGGTCTGAATATTCTCTCTAAGGAAGGTATCAAAACCGTCCTTATATATGCATTTACCGTCTACGGCACAGTTAAAACAGCTTATGCAGCCCCCTTTAAAAGGAAACTCGTGAATGTTGATAAGCGTTGAATTCAGAGGGAGTTTACCAATAAATCGATTAATCATATCCCCAAGCCGGGTATCCTCTTTTTCCAAATCTGCAACAATTACCACATTGCCAGGCTTTCCCGATGTGTTTTCAAATGGTGTTACCGGCATATGTTTTGAAAGGACTTGATGCTCTGGAAGCGACTCATAAATGTTATTCTCCATACACCAGCATACATAATTAAAGAAATTCTCAGCATCCTTTTGACCCTTTTGGGTCAATAAATCATCCATGTCAGCCGAAAGGCCCTTTATAAACTTCATTTTAAGGTCCTGGCAGTTTTCCTGGACATATTTATGGGCCGTCACGTCATAGAAATGCTTTGATGTGGTTATCTGAGTTGCGAATTTACGGCTGAAGTCAATTCCCGAAGCTTTCATAAGCTCAATAAACCTGTGAAGCTGACTTGGAGCTATAAATGTGTATACCGGGTAAGAAAATAGAATCAAATCAGCATTTTTAAGTGCCTCAACTGCAGAAGCAAAATCCTTTTCATGGCTTCTGATCTGGCTTCCCACATTGAGGACCTCAAATTTATGCTTCGGGTTGATCTTCTCCAAATAAAGCACTGTCTGAAGTGTTGTGCTATAGTTGCTCTTTGGACTTCCGTTCAATACTAAAATGTTCATAATAATTTTTCTCCGCATATAGATGATCTACTTTACATTATTTACTGTATATGTCCTATTGTGTACTATCTTTCATGTTTCCCCTGGATATATGCAAGATTTGGTAGGTGCTATTTTTACTATGGTTTTCTGGGCGGTCTATATAAAAACTAAACAGACTGTATTCCCATTTATCGGGATTATATATACATACTCGTCCAACATAGCTACTATCTGCTTCGGTTGGTTTTGGTATGCTTTCCTGGAAGGCCGTTAAGGACTGTTCCAGATTAATGTTCCCTTTATTTTCTATAACATATTTCGAATCCATAAAATTGTCTTTAAGTTCGACAATAAGCGGTACTCCCACCTTTATTCTCTGCCATCCAAAAGACTTTAATATATTGTCATAGAAGCCATCGAACAGAAATTTGTTCATCCCTTTACTATCGTTCCAAATATAAAGAGGTGAGTATACATTTTCAAAACTGTCCATGTTTCTCTCCTGAAAAAAGTAGCATTTAAAAAATAACCCAGGAAAACCATCTGTCTTACTCCCATTCTCGGCAACTCTTTTTCTTATTATCTGCATGTCATAATCATTTGGTAAGTTAATTCTATATTGCATTCCAATCATACATACGCCTCCATGAACCACTATGGTTTATACTTTTATTTTACCATCACAAAGGCAAACTGTAATGCTGTTATTAAGATGAATTTTGTGGTTACCACTATATATCAATGGTCAGGGAATGCAAAAAGGCTAAAAAATACCCCGCCGAAACGACGAGGTATTAACAAAGAATTATTATGTTATATAAAGCTGAAATATATTTACATTAACTATTAATATTTTATAGTTATAACTGGCTTAATTAGATCACTTGGCTTGTTTTTCATAAGCTCTAAAGCCTCTGGAATGCTATCAAGTCCTTCAAATTTATGTGTAAGCATACCTGAAACATCAAGTCTACCATTTACCATAAGATTAGCAAGGCGTTCTGTACGCATACGTCCTGCTGGCATTAATCCACCAACTATTCTAATATGGCCCATTCCTACTCCCCATGCTTCTCTTGGTATTTTTACAAAATCACCACTACCTAAATAATTTACGTTAGAAATAATTCCGCCTGGCTTTACAGATTTTACAGCTTCAACAAAGGTATCTACATCTCCACCTGCAATGATTACTTTATCAACGCCTTTACCTTTTGTTAAGTCCATAACTTGCTTGTCAATAGAACCATTTTTGTAGCTGATAATATCAGTTGCTCCATATTCTTTAGCAAGAGCAACGCAGTTAGGTCTTGTTCCAACAGCTAAAATTCTTCCGGCACCTCTAAGAGCAGCACCCTTTACAGCCATAAGTCCAACAGGTCCTATACCTATAACCAATACATCTTCACCATATGTTACTTCTGCAAGTTCAGCTCCATGGAAACCAGTGGGAACCATATCACTTAACATTGTTGCCTCAGCTGGATCCAGACCTTCTGGCAATAATGCAAGATTTGCATCTGCTTCATTTACATGGAAAGCTTCAGCAAATACTCCATCTTTAAAGTTTGAAAACTTCCAGCCACCAAGACATCCGCCTGAATGCATGGAAAAACCACGTTGTGCCTCTAATGAACCCCAATCAGGTGTAATAGCTGGTACAAGCACCTTATCTCCAACTTTAAAATCTTTTACTAATTCTCCAACCTCTATAATTTCACCAACAGCTTCATGACCAAGAATCATATCTGTACGTTCTCCTACTGCACCTTCATAAACAGTATGAATGTCAGACGTACACGGAGCTAATGCTATTGGACGACAAATTGCATCAAGTGGCCCACATTTAGTTACTTCTTTTTCTACCCAACCGGTTTGTCCGATTTTCTTCATTGCAAATCCTCTCATAAGACTCGCCTCCATTGATGTTGTTTAAATAAGTTTGTTATTTCTTTAACAATATATCAAATTTTATTTGTGAAGTCAATAACAAATGCAATATTTTTCGACATTATGCATTGGAATTCGACATACTCTAACCAGACAACATTGATGTAACCAGAGCCTGGTGAGGCCCTGGTGTGCGGGTGACTTTATTAATAAGATGAATTATTTTCGCTCCTCCAAGGTGTTTATAAACTCCCTCATATGTACAGATAAGTCATCATATACATAATCATGTATATAGTGTGGACAATCATATTCGATGTAACTTCCATCTGCGACACCTTTCAAGTAATTCTTTTGGGCGCTTCTCCATATTTTTTCATCCCATCCTGTTCCCGTTCCATTAGAGATAAGTAACAGTATAGGCATCTGTGGTTTATTTCCTTCACCGACCTTTTTCGCACTATCCAATATGTACTTAACTTCATCAATCATTGTAACAGTGGCTGTTCTTGAATAGAAAACTGCTTTGTATATATCTTTTTCCTGGTCTGTTAACGTCCCATATTTAATAGCATCGCTTTCTGAAATACCGGGAATCCACCTGGTAATTCCACTATTTGCCGCCAACTGACCCAATCTTATTGTAAACATATTAATGTTATAGTTCTCATATGATTCTGGTACCGCCATATCAAGCCCAATAATGGCCTCAACCTCTTCAGGGTACGTCTGTGCCCAATACAAGGCTTCAATTCCGGACACTGAGTGAGGACATAGTATAAAAGGCCCCTCTATTTTAGCTGCCTCTAATGCTGCTCTCGTTTCACTTAAGACAATATCGATACTTCTATCTTCGTGTATAACATCACTGAATCCATATCCGAATTTTTCTACAACAACAATTCTATATTCATCACTTAAAAGAGAATATAAGGATTTGACCCTTCAAGTCTATACCACTTATATAGTCCCTATCTGCCTATAATCGTATGTCTCTTTTTTTATGTATTGCTTCGGAGTAATACCCTTATATTTACGAAAAGTTTTAATAAAGTAACTAATATCATTAAATCCGCAATTAAAGGCTACCTCAATTATTGTGTTTTTTCCTGCAGCTAATTGTTCACATGCACATTCAATCCTATAATATTTTAAGTACTCAATGGGAGTATGATAGGACATCTCACGAAAGAAACGGCAAAAATATTTCGGATTCATACCGGCAATTTTAGCTAAATCATCAAGAGTGATGTGCTTCGTATAATTATTTTCAATATAACCTAATACTCTTTTAAAAATCAGTACATGCTGTTGAGAAATACTCGCTGCACTTACATTAACCTCATATAAATGCTCACCTAATAATACGCCTAGAAACTGATAGAGATAACCTTGTGTTAGAAATTCGTATCCTGTCTTTTTCTCAGCCATTACCAGAAATAAGTTATCAATAGTATTTTTTATACAAGGCAAATTGTTTGGCAACTGCTGTCTGAATATTATTTCATGCCGAATGATTTTCTGTGTGAATTTTGCACAAATATTATTTTCTTTTAATAAGAGGTTCATATTAAAAACAAGACATTCATATATACAATTTTCTGGAATACCACCATGTAATGTTCCATCTTGTAAAAAGAGAATATCACCTTTATTAACAACAAAGGTCTTATCATCCAACGTCAAGTGAAAAGTCCCCTCAAGGATACGGATAATTTCATATTCCGGATGCCAGTGATAAGGCATTTGATACCTGAGATGACTGGGTTCGATATGATAAAGTTCTACAGGAAAGTCAAAGGTTCCTTGCTGCCTGTGTTCCCTATATTCGAAATATTTCATTTAATATCCCTCACTTAATATAAGTGAATATTGTTATATTTTCAGTCTATTATAACACAAGATTTACAGTGAGGACCAACTTATAATAGAAAAAAAGCTTCAACTAATTTTGAGGGAGGATTTAAGAATGGCAAAAAGCAGATTAATTGGTGACTATCCGGTAATCGGTATCCGTCCAACCATTGATGGAAGAAGAGGACATTTAAATGTACGTGAATCCTTGGAAGAACAGACAATGAACATGGCAAGGGCTGCAGCAAAATTGTTTGAAGAGAACCTGAAATATTCCAATGGTGAAGCAGTAAAAGTAGTCATTTCTGATACAACAATTGGACGTGTTGCCGAGGCAGCAGCATGTGCAAATAAATTTAAAAAAGCCGGAGTTGATATTACTTTAACGGTAACGCCTTGCTGGTGCTATGGCGCTGAAACGATGGATATGGATCCAATGACAATTAAAGGTGTATGGGGCTTCAACGGAACAGAGAGACCCGGCGCAGTGTATTTAGCTTCGGTATTGGCAACCCATGCACAAAAGGGACTCCCTGCCTTTGGCATCTATGGTCATGATGTGCAGGACGCACAGGATACATCAATTCCAGATGATGTTCAGGAAAAATTATTGCGATTCGGGCGTGCTTCCATTGCGGCTGCAACTATGAGGGGAAAATCCTATCTTCAGATAGGTTCCATTTGCATGGGCATTGGTGGATCTATCATTGATCCTGCTTTTATAGAAGAGTACTTGGGAATGAGAGTCGAGTCTGTTGATGAAGTGGAAATCATCAGAAGAATGGCAGAGGGCATCTATGACGAAGAAGAATTTAATAAAGCTCTTAGGTGGACCAGGGAAAAATGTAAGGAAGGATTTGATAAAAATCCCGCTGAAGTCCGGAAAAGCCCTGAGGAAAAGGAAAAGGACTGGGAATTTGTAGTGAAAATGATGTGTATCATTAAGGATCTTATGAATGGAAATCACAACCTTCCAAAGGGATGTGAGGAAGAAGCAGTTGGACACAATGCAATTGCTGCAGGGTTCCAGGGTCAGAGACAATGGACTGACTTTTACCCCAACTGTGATTTTGCCGAAGCACTTTTGAATACCTCCTTCGACTGGAACGGTGCAAGAGAGCCATATATTCTTGCCACGGAAAATGATGTGTTAAATGGCTTGGGAATGCTATTTATGAAGCTGTTAACAAACCGTGCTCAGATTTTTGCCGACGTACGTACCTATTGGAGCCCGGAGGCTGTAAAGAAAGCAACCGGGTATGAGTTGCAAGGGCTTGCAAAAGCTTCGGGGGGCTTTATTCATTTGATTAATTCCGGTGCTGCATGTTTGGATGCTAACGGAGAAGCAAAGGATGAAAACGGAAACGGAGTAATTAAACCCTGGTATGATATTACAGCTGATGATCAGGAAGCAATATTGAAAGCAACCACCTGGAATGCTGCCGACAACGGATACTTCAGAGGGGGTGGCTACTCGTCCAGATTTGTTACCAAAGTAGAAATGCCTGTGACTATGATTCGCTTGAATCTTGTAAAGGGACTCGGTCCCATGCTTCAGATTGCAGAGGGCTGGACGATTAATCTACCGGAAGATGTTACAGATATATTATGGAAAAGAACAGACTATACCTGGCCCTGTACCTGGTTTTCACCCAGAACAACTGGAGAAGGTGCTTTTAGGGATGCCTATGCTGTAATGAATAACTGGGGAGCAAATCACGGTGCTATCTCCTACGGACACATTGGTGCAGACTTAATTACTCTATGCTCTATTCTTCGTATTCCTGTGAGTATGCATAACGTTCCTGAAGAGAAGATCTTTCGTCCTGCCGTATGGAATGCATTCGGTATGGATAAGGAAGGTCAGGATTATAGAGCCTGTGCAGCCTATGGTCCACTTTTCAGATAGAGCTCCTCAAAGGTTTATTCTTTTCTTCCGCTCAGTCTACTTTGTAAAGTATGATGTGATAACTAGAATTGGAGGATATTATGAGTAATAAGGAAATATTGAAAGTAAATCTTATAAAAGAACAGATTTGTGATATTTGCCATAAAATGTGGCAGTTAGGCTGGGTTGCAGCAAATGACGGAAATATAACGGTTAAATTGGAGGATGGCACTTATTTAGCAACTCCGACCGGTATTAGCAAAAGCTTTATTACACCTGACAAGATAGTGCATATTGATAACAGCGGTATGCTTTTGGAAGAGAGTGAATATAGGCCTTCTTCCGAAATCAAGATGCATTTGAGATGTTATAAAGAAAGAGATGATGTAGGAGCTGTACTTCATGCTCATCCCCCGGTTGCCACAGGATACGCAGTAGCTAATATTGCATTGGATGAGTATTCCATGATTGAAACAGTTATTGCGTTAGGCTCTATTCCTGTTACCCCATATGGAACACCTTCTACCTATGAGGTACCGGATGCCATAGCTCCCTATCTTGGAATGCATGATGTAGTTTTGCTTCAGAATCATGGTGCCCTTTCTGTTGGTGCGGATTTGCTTACTGCATATTATCGCATGGAAACCTTGGAGTTATTTGCAAAAATAAGCTTGAATGCACATTTACTTGGAGGAGCGAAGGAAATATCAAGGGAGAATATTGACCGGTTAATCTCTATGCGCGAGGGTTATAAGGTAACAGGAAGACACCCTGGTTATAAGAAATATCCAAAGGGTAATGAATAGCTATAGCAGGATTGCAGGAGGAGTAGCAATGAATACATATCATTTAGCAATCGACATTGGCGCCTCCAGCGGCAGGCATGTATTGGGCTACCTGGCGGATGGCAAAATATGTTTAGAGGAAGTATACCGTTTTGATAATGGTATGGAAAACAAGGATGGACAACTCTGCTGGAATACAGAAAATATATTCATGCATATTTTAGAGGGCATGAAAAAATGCAGTGAGCTTTGCAAGCTCCCCAAAAGTGTGGGTATTGATACCTGGGGTGTTGATTTTGTGCTGCTGGATAAACACGGCAGTATACTGGGTCAGGCGGTAGGATATCGTGATCACAGGACAGAGGCTATGGATGAAATAGTAAGCCAGTACATATCAACAGAGAAGCTATATTATAGAACAGGTATCCAAAAACAGATATATAATACACTCTACCAGTTGACGGCGGTCATGCAAAAAAATCCCGAGCATTTGGAACAAGCAGCTGCTATGTTGATGACTCCTGATTATTATAACTTTCTGCTTACCGGTGAAATTAAGCAGGAATATACCATAGCCACCACAACACAATTAGTAAATATACACACCAAAGACTGGGACCTTGAACTGATTGATAAGCTTTCCCTTCCGCGTAATATATTCAGGAACATACAAAGGCCCGGCACAATAGTTGGTAATCTCAGAACAGAAATAGTAGATTTCATAGGCTATGATTGCCAGGTGATTATGCCCTGTTCCCACGATACTGCCTCAGCAGTTTTGGCTGTTCCCAACAACTGTGATGAAGCCCTGTACATAAGCTCCGGGACTTGGTCTCTGGTAGGAATAGAATTAAAAGAGCCGAACTGCTCCAGGGATAGTATGGAAGCAAACTTTTCAAACGAAGGTGGATTTGACTATCGTTACCGATTTATAAAAAATATCATGGGGCTATGGATGATACAATCGGTAAAAAAAGAAATAGGTGAAGGATATTCCTATCAAGAAATCTGTGATATGGCCTCTCAAGAGGATATAACCTCTTTTGTGGATTGTAATGATAATTGCTTCTTGTCTCCTAATAGTATGGTAGAAGCAATCAAAGCCTATTGTAAAAAATCAGATCAGCAGATTCCTGAGACATTAAGTGAAATAGCTTCTGTTATTTACAACAGTCTTGCCAAATGTTATGCAAGTACCATTACACAAATTGAACAACTTACAGGAAAGCATTTCAATAAAATTCACATTATCGGTGGGGGCTCCAATGCAGATTACTTAAACAGGTTAACTTCAAAATATACAGGCCGCAAGGTACTGGCCGGTCCCACCGAAGCAACTGCAGTCGGCAATATTCTGTCACAAATGATAAATTATGGAGAACTATCATCTTTGTCAGAAGCAAGAGAATGCGTGGCAGCTTCCTTTAATATTAAAGAATACAGCAGCTCTTAGGCCACTTAGGTGGAGTATGTAGTGGACAGGCCACTTCTGTTATTCATCTAAAAAATAAATGCTCAAAGTATTGTCACTTTGAGCGTTTATTTTCAGTAATCCTTTTAGGAAACACCAACACATCTTTTATTACCAATGCATATAAAACAAAAGAGCAGGAAATAATTTTATCATTGAATTAATGATGACAAAATTACAAGTACCGCTCTACTTGAAACAATTCAAGATGACTTGAATAAAATGAAAAACCTGGCAACCGAAATCAGAAATGAAGCTGATGCAGATGGTGATTTTGGAATAGTTGCAGATTTTGAAGATCATGTCGCTGATTACAGCAAGAATTTGTGGTTTATAAAGTCAATTTTACAATAGCATAAATATAAAAGGTAATGCCTGCCCTTCCAAGTTATTTGTATGTTACGACAACATTGGCTGATAGGCGGTATTACCTTTTTTCATTACGTTTATTCGGCTGTACTATGAACCGCAGAATTATCAACTTCTCCATTTACTTCATCGAACTCAGGATCACGAATTCGACCAATAATAATTATTGCCACTATTAAAATTATAAATATAAACACAAATGGCAAGCGGCGGTCAATACTTGAGAGCCATCCGGCTAAGTAGCCAAATGGTGAAGCAAAAGCAATGGTAAAGGACATAATCAAGGCATTAATACGAGCCCGCTCCTGAGGGTTAATATTAAGCTGGAGCAAGGCATCTTTACGTGGTATTACAAGGGCACCTGCTACTGCCCCAACAAAAACATAAACAATAATAAGGGGGATATAACCGACGGGCGCCAGTATCAGAAGAACGGTACAGGCTGAATACAAAACCAGTCCAATCCACATAGGTATCCGGAACTTTACATGTTCCAAGCGGTGCTGTATTACAATCATAAAAAACAACATAACAGCTGCATTTAAAATAGGGAAAAACGCTAGATAACGCTCTGCTATACCCAGTCTTTGTGTTACATACAAACCAAAGAAATTACTGCTGACAAGATTGGATATGTGTAGTATCACTGACACACAAACCACTTTCATAATCTCTATATTCTTTAACACTTTGGGTATCAGATCCTTGTATTCATATAGCATCTGTAAAACAGAGGTACCTTTAGTTTCGGCCATTCGGATCTTCCCTTGCCGGGTTTCTTCGCAATGCCTATAAGTAATAATCGCCTTTATCAGCATATTTATAGCAAATACCACGTATAAAACACGAACAACCGGAACCACACTAAAAGAATTTATTAACAATCCTGAAATTGGTGCAAAAAAGATTGCTACTAGACCACCTATGTTTGCCCAGGTATATACTCCTACTAAATCCTTGGGATCTGCATCTTCAATTAATAAGCAAAACCATGCTGTCTGGTTAATCTGCTCAAAGCTATTAAATAAAACGGCAATTAAAAAGAGCCAAAAGTTATCAGAAATAGCCCACACCAAACAAGCAACGCACCAGCCAAAGAAATCCCCCATCATGGTAGTAAATTTACGCCCCAACTTGTCGGTGATTATACCACCAAAGAAGGAGAAAAACACCTGAACAACCATGGCAACAGACAGAATTAAACCAATTTGAACGTCAGTTATCCCTTGCGTGTACATATATAGTGTAGCAAAAGGAGCAATTAAGTTGTAAGGAATGCCCCAGAGAGGCTCCATCAAGATTAGAGTTTTCGGATTTCCCTTGTTATTTCTTAGCACTCCGATTAATGGGTGATTACCTAGATTTTTTATTTTTTGTGCTATATTCACAGCTTCCTCCATTTTATGTATTTTGAATAATAAATATTAATACAATATATTTCTTTATCGTTGGCACATTCGCATCCTAATAATGCGCTATATGCTAATTAACTTTTTATCATTTTGGATTATCATTTCGTACTCTAATTCACCAATACGAAATTCTTGCATTGAAATCTGCCTTACAGCCCACCACCCCCATACGTACTTAAATTCACCATATACTTTATTATGATAATATAAAAATCTTGTGAAGAACTTCATTGTTTCAATAAATATATCTTCAGGAATCTCCATATTCTTATATTTTTTAAATGAATTACAAGCAGCATGCAATTGACATGTCAACATTTTTAAGCCTGTCTCATCCGGTGCTAAAAGTTCTTTAAGATCATTTACTGCCTTTTCCCATGTATTTGGATTATTCATTTGAACCATTTCAGCTTCAATATTATTAAAGTCTATTTCATTTTCATATTCGATAGCCTTATCTTGAACCATTTTGGGTACACCTATTAACAAGCAAAGTTCATCTATCCTCATCTATACGCCTCCCCCTTTTCTTCTTTATTCGGCTTATTCTCTATTAAAGGAAGCTCATCATACATTTCAAAAGCTCTATATCTTATTTATACCTATATTCTCTGAAAAAGTCTATTGAATTTTCTTCAATATTATGATGAAATTCTTGATAATATCTGTGACCATATCACAGTGTCTATACACTTTTGGTAATTGGAATAATTATTACTGTTTGATCGCTTGCAAAAAATGCACCCTTTTGGGTGCATTTTACCAGTCTCTATTATGTTAACTTTTTTCAAATACTGTCGTGCTATTTATTTAGGAAATGCTTGAAACATTTCTCTCTTAGCCCCGCACACAGGACATTTATCTACGTGTTCACCGCTTTCAGTAAAACCACAAATGGGGCATATATATATGGTTTCATCTCCGATATCTTTTCCGTCCTTTGCCTTTACCTGAGCCTCCTGAAACATTTTTGCATGAATCTTCTCGGCTTCTAAAGCATAGTGGAACGACTTTTGTGCATCTTTTTCGTTCTGGAATTTTGCTGTTTCCAAATACACAGGATACATCTGTTCTATTTCATGAAGCTCTCCATCGATTCCACCTTGCAAATTTTGCACTATATTTGTCTGCCCAAATATGGCTCCTGCTGTAACAGTAGCATCACCTACCAGGTCCTTCATTACAATAAAATGGTTCTTTGCATGTACCTGCTCAGCATAGGCAATTGCTTTAAAAAGCCTTCCGATGTTTGGGTATCCATCTTTTTCTGCTGATTCTCCCCATATCAGATATCTCATATGAGCAGCACTTTCTCCACCATAGGCTGATCTGAGGAAATCAGCAGTCATTGCGTTATTAACTCCCATATATTTACACTCCTAACAAAATTTTTATCAGATATATTATTGACTCGTTACTTTTATTTTATTCTTATTCAGTTAATAATATATCTGGATTCCTTAGAGTGTGTACAAACAGAATCAATATAAACCGCATATTCATAAATTGATCCGCCTTAACCCACTCAAATAGGTCTTTAATACAAAATTAAGGCTATCTTCCTGTGAATAGTTCATCCTGAATCCAACATCCATCTGTATGAATGAAAAGCCATGCAGCATACTTCTCAAGCCCCTAACTGCATGAATACTATCCTCCTCCGACAAGTCATAGACTTTGAAAAGCTTAACTAAAATTTGTACCAATTGATTACTTAAATCAGCAAATTGCAGCTCGTTAGGGTCCGGAACTTTTGATATCGAACTATATAAGCCTGGATTCCTGTTTACAAATGTTATATATGCTTTTGATGCTGAAATGATAGCATCATCTCCTATACAGCCAATAACCGAATGGACTATTGATTCATACAGTATTTGAAGCCCATAATAAGCCATTTTTTGCTTTAAGTCTGACAAGCCCTGAATGTGGTTGTAAAGTGAGGGCGTCTTTATCCCTAATTTGTCAGAAATGCTCGATAGTGCAAGCTGCTCATAACCCTTTACATTACATATTTCAATGGCTGCTTCTAATATTTGTGCTAAACTGATTTGAGCTCTCGGTGACATATTTCCTCCTATTAATATAGATTATTTTTTGCTTTACGTATAGCTTTTTTTAGTTCTAATAACGGCTTATGAAGTAACTTTCCATGGCCGGGTGCAATTACATCCGGTGCAACTTCAAGTATTTTTTCAGCACTTTTAAATGCCAATTCTTTAGACCATGTTGCCATTGCCGGAAAAGGAAATGTCCAGTTGGTTACTCCTGCAATGGCAAGCCCCCCCTTCGTCTGCAAAGCATCTCCTACAATGAGAACTCTATCCTGTTCATTCCAATAAGATGTCATCCCGGGTGTATGTCCCGGCGTACATATTGCGGTCAAAGGACCAATGCCCTCTCCATCCTTAATGGTTTCATCCCATATATGCATTACTTCTTTAGGATAACCGCCTTTTAATGGAAGATTCGGTTCATTTGGATCAAGTGAAAAATCACCGTTCATAAAGCGACTCTCTCTTTCAGGTACGATTACTTTAGCATATGGTAGAGCCACTTTAAGCTTTACCAAACCACCTATATGATCACTATGACAATGTGTAATCAAAATTCGTGTAATAGGCTTTTTTAAGTTCTCTGAAAATCTTATAATCTTTGATGCCATCATAGATACCCCCGCGTCAATGAGGGTCAGTGTTTTCTCCTCTTCAACGATGTAAACATTGACAGGAAAAACTTCCGGCATATATGTAAGTTGATATATTGATTTGTATTTTACTATTCTCATATATTATACTTGTATGATGTATTTAACATCAATACATTCCTTTCTTTATATTTTTTATTTATACTTTGTTTAACACTGTGGACTTTTTATTTTGTTTCTATAGCCTAGACTATTTTAAGGAGTGTATTGCCAC
>JAEWMS010000066.1 GCA_023393115.1 Bacillota bacterium | reverse complement strand
CCAGCTTCCTTCAGATTCCCCGTCGCCGAGGACACCCTTGCTCTTGGCTATGTGCTTGGCACTATCAACCTGCACTCGGGACTTTCACCCGTTAGATTGCGCCCATGCTGGGCGCACCAAAAAAAGCTGCCCCATAAGAGGCAGCTGTAGTTCTTATTTAAGAGTTATGCTGATGTCATGGCACCATCAACTACAAGTGATGTACCGCATACATAAGACGCTTCTTCGCTGGCAATGAATGCAGCAACTGTACCAATTTCTCTTGGTTCGCCACCTCGACCCATTGGAATTCTAGCCAAAGTAGCGGCTGTGAATTCACCATCACGTGGCATCATCTCTGAGAAAATTGTACCCGGAAGAATAGCATTTGTCCTTATGCCCTTAGGTGCCAATTCAACACCACATGTCTTTGTTAATGAGATAACAGCGGCCTTTGATGCACCATATGATGCCAACATAGGACAGCCATTTAGACCACCGATTGATGCGATATTGATAATTGAACTGCCAGCTCCCATTAATTTTGCAGCATACTGTGTAGCCACAAAGTAGCTTCTTAAATTGAGGTTGATAACTGAATCCCAGTCTTTTTCAACATCCATGTCAATCATTGGAGCCATTTTCATTATACCGGCATTGTTAACAAGAATGTCAACCTTACCATATGTTTTAATTGTTATGTCAAAAAGATTTTTTATATCTTCTTCCTTTAGCATATCTGCTTTTACAAATGTTACATCGAAGCCCTTCCCACGTAAATCGGCTTCAATTGATTTACCTGTTTCTTCTCGACGGCCACAAAATACAACCTTTGCACCCTCTTCGACATAAACCTCAACTATACCGAGGCCAATGCCGGCGGTTGCTCCTGTAACAATGGAAACTTTGTCTTGTAACTTACCCATATAAATACCTCCGAATATTGTAATAAATAGTGCATTTAGTCAAACTGTATCACAGTTTTTTCGACATTGTCAATTTGGCGATTTTTCTTTATTAATATGTGTAAAAAGTTCAATCTATATTATTGTTACGGTAAACCGGCATTAGTTCTAATTATTATCGGAAAAAGCCTGATATCAAGCCAGCTATCTTATTTTCATTTTTAAGCTCTACAGCCTTAAACATGCATAACTCATGACAACACATGCAATCTATGCAGGCGTCATAATTAATTAGCTTGGTATCTTTGTCAATTGCTTCCACAGGACAACTTTCCACACACATATTGCATTTTTTACATTTCTTGAGATCGATTCTGGGGTGAGTCTTGAAGAAATCTATAACTCTTACCAGGGCTTTACTATTTCGCTTCACTGTCCCTCTAAAACGCTTTGGCAGTTTATAACTAACTAACCTCGGGATCTGTTCATAATCACCTGTAAGTGAGATATTTTTTAACGAACCTTCTCCAAGATTACGTTTCCTGGCTGTTTCAAGTATCGGTACATCTTCAACCTCAATTCCCACCATTTTAGCTGCCACAGCATCCAATGCCAATGGGTCTTCACTGATAAGGATTTTATTAGCTTGATAGATTGTTCCTGCAGTGGGTCCCTCACCTTGCATTGCAAGAATCCCGTCCATGATATGTAGCTGTATTTTAGTAGCTTTATGGATATCGCAGATGATTTGACCAAAATCACTGGAATCAGGAGCCATTTTATGATACTTGGCCTTCTTAAGCCCCGGTATACATCCGAACACATTTTTTACAGCTCCGGAGAATATCTGTGCCGAATGTGTTTTCAATTTTGGTAAATTAATAACCACATCAGCATCAAACATAGGCTTTGCAATGTACATTGTTTCCTCACAGCCACTTTCGGGGCTTACCGCCACTACACCCTCGCGGTCAAAATTTTTAATTTCAGCTCCAAATTCCTCAGCCACCCGCTCGTAACCGGCAACCTTGAAACTCTGTGCTGTTGGTGCTACTCCTGCTATTGCTCCACCTGAGCTGTCACCAATCCATACATCACAATTTTTGCCCTTCAATATTTTTACCATCGCCCTTACAAATTCAGAATGCGTAACTGCAGCAGTCTCGGAAGACTTGGGCCCGATTAGATTCACCTTAAGGAGTACTTTGTCCTGCGGCTTAACAAATTTGTCCCATCCACCGAGGCTTTCTACCGCAGCATTGATTTTTTCAACTATAGTTTCCAGGTCATAATTTTTACATTCCTGTACAATTACCTTACTCATAGGATCTCCTCTTTACATATATTTGAATTGCTTATTTTTTTCCATTTAATAATTTTTTGAATACTTTGTTTAGCTGTTCATAGTCAAAATCCGGTTCCATTATGTAAGTTTGCAATGAAGTGGCAATGAAGTGCGGGATAAACGAATCGTAAGGTATTTCAAAACGATCAAGCAATACACCAATCACACCAACCAACTGCTCAATTAACATCTGACGCCTGTTTCTGCCGTTTAGCATCTCAACTCTTACATCTTTTGAGTGCATTGACATGACCCAAACATCCTGATATATCAAGGCAAATTCACGAAGATAGAGAAATATGCTTTTGATACCGGCTTCTGCACTTTCTGCGTGGGCACAAGCCCTTCGCATTTTAACCGTTTGCTCTTTCCAGTCTTCAAGCATGATAGCAACTATCAAAGATAATTTGGATGGAAAATAATTGTATATGGTACCAACTGCAATATTACACTGCTTGGCCACCATACGAAGGCTTAAATTGTCATAACCATCAGACAATAAAGTATTTCTTGCGGTTTGTAAAATTGTTTCCGTGATATTCTCGATTACTTTTGGCATTTAGCACCACCATCGATTTATATGAACATGTTCATATAAATTATATTGAATTGAAAATGAAAAGTCAAATTAAAAAGGAATAGTTTGTGAGTTATATAATCTATAACGGAACACTATTCCTTCTTAGAATATTCAAATCAGTCTATCTAAAGATTATTTTTTACGATCGTAGGCCACACCTGATCTGACCTTTTTAGGTAAAAGATTAACTCTGGTAAAAGGCTTCATTTTTTTATCTTTTCAATAGCCCTTGTGATATATGAATGAAGCTTTTCCATGAAAATTTCCTCTGTGGTTTCACCATTTTCAATCATTCCGAGACCCTTCTCCCAGCTGGCTGTTAAAGAAGGATTCAAGAGTTCCTTAGCCGTCTGACTCACTAATTTTACAATAGCTTCTCCCTTCAAGGTAGGAGTAACTACCTGAGTCTTGCTATGTATGCTTATATGTCCTATTTCGGTCAGCTTTTTTATTATTCCGGCTCGGGTTGCAGAGGTACCTATTCCACAGGTCTTTATCTGTTCTCTCAATTCTTCATTTTCAATAAACTTACCTGCTTTCTCCATAGTTATAATTAATGAGCCATCAGTATACCTTGAAGGTGGCTTTGTTTCCTTTTCCTCTAAATTAAACTGGAGAACTTCACTTTTTTCGTTCTTTGTAAGCTTATGTATAGGTGAATCTGTTATTTCATCCTCATCCTTTTTTATTGAAACCTCATAAACCTCTTTCCAACCTGGATTCTGCAAGGTCTTAGCATTTGAAATAAACTTTTCACCTTTAATATCTGTCTCCACTTTTACAGTATTATACTGGGCTGGAGGGTAAAAAACAGCCAGAAATCTCTTTACAATAAGGCTGTATATTTTTTCGGTATCCGCATCAAGCTTTGATAAGTCTGTAGTTACATAGGTGGGTATAATAGCATAATGATCGGTAACCTTACTATTATCCACATATCTCTTTGTAGTTTTATTGATTTTTAATTCGCCCTGTTCCTTGATACGCAGAATATTTTCTTTATAAGCTTGATTTTTAAATAAGCCATTTAAAATTTTGGGAATCTCCCCTACAACATCAGTTGAAATAACCCTACTATCTGTTCTTGGATAAGATATGAGCTTTTTTTCATACAAACTCTGAGCAAGCTCAAGTGTTCTGTCAACCGGAAGCTTAAATTTTTTATTTGCTTCTGACTGTAATTCGGCCAGGTTAAATAACAGTGGTGGCTGTTCATTCTTGACTTTTACTTCTACTTTCTTAATAACTGCCTCATTTCCTTTAAGCTTTTCTATAATTTCTTCAGCTTCTGCTTTACTTATATATTTTTCTTGCTCATCAGGTTCATCCTTTGTTTTTGAGCTAATTTTCTTTGGCTGCCATCTCCCTTTGTATTCAATACCGCTATCTTGTGACAAAAAGCTTGCCAATACCCCGTAATGCTTTTGTGGTACAAAATTTCTGATTTCCAGTTCCCTTTCAACAATAAGGCCAAGAACACAGGTCATTACCCTACCAATGGGTATCACCGAGGATTTACTTTCTTTCAGGATATTTGAAAGTGTTCTCCCATATTGACAGGTAAAAATCCTACTTAAGTTCATACCAAAAAGCCAATCTTCCTTCGCTCTACTATAAGCCGCCTTTGCAAGTAAATCGAAGTCACTGATATCCCTTGCTTCGTCAATACCTTTTTTTACGGCCTCTTCCGTTTGAGAAGAAATCCAAACTCTTCTGGCAGGTTTATTACTTCCGCTCAGCATATAAACAAGCCTGAATATATATTCACCTTCACGACCACTGTCGGTACAGGCATAAATTACATCAACATCATCCCTGAGCATTAATTGCTGTATTATACTAAACTGTTTTCCAACACCTCGTTGATCTATAACATTATATTTGTATTCAGTAGGAATTATTGGCAGATGCTCTATTTTCCATTCCTTATATTTGGGGTCATATGCATCCGGATATGCCATAGTTACAAGGTGTCCATAGCACCAGGAAACAACTATGTCACTATTCTCGGCAAATCCTCTGCCTCTATCACTTTTAGAAATTTCAAGTCCCAGAACACTGGCAAAACTTGCTGCTACAGATGGTTTTTCTGTTATAAATAATCTTTTACCCAACAGTATCTCCTTATTAAAATGATCTATAAAAATTATAGCATCAAATACATTTTATTAAAATGCTATAAAAAAAACATCTTACTCCACATTGACAGTGAAATAAGATGTCTACATATTTATGTTGTAATATTTTATCTTTATAACCCCTTAAATAAAGCTACACCCCGGCCCTTTAAATAGCTGTAAGCCAATAAATCTGCTATGGCTACTGCTGCAAGCCAAAGTATCTGGAAAAGAATCAGGTTGGTCGGCATTACTGCAGCAAATATTCCAACCGGAAGCAATATGGACACGAAGCCTGAAAATATAGCTATTAGAACACTGGCGCTCTGCTTTACCACTGTAACCTGTGTATTCCATTCAAGCTTTGGAAAGTGCAGATTTATTATAAGTCCTAATACAGCTATGAATCCGCAATAACAGAGGCCAATTGCAATACAAAGCATGTATTCCACAAAAGTAAATCTGAAGGCTACAGCCAGTATTGTAGAGCATATCACAAGTATCGGCGCTGTTATAATAATATTCATCAGAATTTTGCTGTTAAAAATATCTGTTACCTTTACAGGTAATGACTTTATTATCCAAAGATTCTTACCTTCAAGGGAAACCGACGGTGATGTAGTGCAGGTCAACGATATACATAGGGCCATTGACAAGGTCACCATCAGAGATATAGGAATATTCGTTGGCAATATATTGAGCATGTTGGTAAGCTTTGAGCCGTTAATAATAAGCAACACGGTTATCAGCGGCATCATAATAGCGCCAAAGCCTGTATTTACTGCATATATATGAGATGAAAAATAAAAACTCAACTCCTTTTTTAATAATGCCACAGCTGTTGTCTGTACATTAAGCTCGGTCATTATATAGTTTGAGGCTTTATATTTCTCCTGCATACTTGAATTTATCCTCTTAAAGCTCTTTGAAAAAAGCCAGATAAAAGCTAAAAAAACTATAATTGAGATCAATGAAAATATTATCAACGATAAAATATTTAAATTCGCAAGGGCATCGGTATATAGTCCAAAAGGATAATAAACTGCTTTTACTGATCTTATCAAGGTAACGAGATTTTCGATTTTTGAAGTTGTGAGTGAATTTAGAGAAAGCATCCCAACCATAAATAGAGTAAGTATTACAAAGGATCCAATTATTAAGAGTAGATTTGTATGCCTTGATTTTGAGGATATCTTTCCCAGCATCAGAGACAGCAGAGACCCTAATGTTAATGGAACCAGACTGGACAGTGTAATTATCAATAAAGCTGCCAGATAATATACTATGCCTTGAGATGTCTTTATTCCATAAACCATAAGATACGGAAAACCTAAAAGCAATGATAAGCCTATATTCGTAATGACTATCATAAACAGTTTACTGACTAATACTGCCGTCCTTGATACAGGTAGGGACATTAGCAGGTCAAAATCCTTAAATGCAAATAAATATCCGGTTCCCTTATATATGGACATAAACAGACAAATCAGCATTGACAGGGCTACACCGATAATAATCAGTACATCCTTCATATCCTTGTCCACAAGAAAGTCAGATATGACCCAGGCATACATAGTCATTTGAGAAAACATTATTAGTATAACAAAAAGTATTAATCCGGCAAAGAGGCCAGCCTTGAGTCTTTCATTTTTTGATTTACTTTTCTGTAATTTATTTATGCCAGTGGAATTTATTAATTGCGATTTTATTAGAAGTATTGTATTATTCATGATTTATCAACTCCAAAAATAATTCTTCAAGGGAACTGTCGCCTTTAACCTCATCAGTCTTGCCACAGGCTACGAGTTTTCCTGAATTTACTATGGCTATTTTATTGCAGAGCTTTTCAGCCACCTCTAGTACATGAGTAGAAAAGAATATGGCCCCTCCTTCATCGCACAACTCTTTCATGAAGCCTTTGAGCGTATGGGACGCTTTCGGATCAAGTCCCACAAAGGGTTCATCCAGAATCATCAGACGCGGCTTGTGAATGAAGGCCGATATTAAGGCCAGCTTCTGCTTCATGCCGTGAGAATAAGCCGAGATTAAATCACCCAGGCTTGAGGTTAGTTCAAAGGCATCGGAATACTTTTTTATTGCCTCTTCCCTCTCCTTTTTAGGTACTGCGAATATATCTGCAATAAAGTTCAGGTATTGGATTCCAGTCATGTTTTCGTAAAGATCGGGATTATCAGGAATATAAGCCATAATCCTTTTGCACTCCATATCCTGAGTTTTAATTGATTTTCTGCTAATCAGTATTTCACCCTCATTAAAATCCAAAAGCCCTGTAACACATTTAATTGTTGTGGTCTTGCCGGCGCCATTATGACCTATGAAGCCGAATATATCTCCCGAATTAACTTCAAGTGACAAAGTATCTACTGCTTTTTTACCATTTTTATATGTTTTCGATAGGTTTTTTATTTTTAGCATTTTTTACCTCTTTCTGTCTTTTCTAATGACTATAAAATAGTAAACTATAAGCGGAAGGGGAAAGTTTGATATACCCCATAACCCCCACAGCCATGGAAACCTTCCTCTTTTCTGCGCATCCAAGAACATCCATACTCCCTGACAGAAAACTAATAAAACTGTTATAACTACAAACCATACAGGCGGATTATCTAATAGTTCATATAAGCTCATTTCTTCTCCTCCACAATAAAAAAAGCAGTAATACAGGAACTGTCAGGAGTAATCCCTGGATAATGATAAATGCCAGTGCTGACATTTGGTATACTATGACCAGTGCTGCAAGGATAGCAAGTGCAGTACAGCTGAAAATTGCAAGCTGTCTGTTATTCCTGTTTGCAATCCGGGCCTGTTCATCTGATACAAAATTAACAAGAGTTATTAATTCAGGTGTTCCTACATTGCCTTCATCTATCTTCTTTGAGATTTCCATTAATTCATCTTCAATTTTTTCATCCATGCTCATAGTTTTCCAGCTCCCTTCCAATATTTTTTATTGCATTTGATATTCTGGATTTAACTGTTCCAGTTGGTATCCCAAGGGTTTTTGCAATAGCTTCGTAAGAATAGTCAAAATTGTATTTTAGTACCAGAGGCGCTTTAAGCTTTGGAGAAAGCTTGTTAACTGCATGTACTAAATCATCATTACTAAACAAATTATCAATTTCGTTGGTATTGTCTTCAGGAAGTAAAAGAGTGCTGCAATAATTGTCAAATAATTTTTTTCTCTTTATTCCTGTCAGCCAGATATTCTTCGCTATGCTTATCAACCATGTACTTATAGAGGCTTTACTTTCATCATATAGTCTTATTTTTTCAACTGCCCTGGCCATTACTTCCTGTGTGATGTCCTGGGCCTCTTCTCTATTGAAGGTAAGCTTAAGGCAATATTTGAATACAATGCTGTAATTCGCCTGCAATAGTTGAGCCATAGCATGTCTATTACCTTCCCTGACTGAATTTACCAGGTATTCAATTGTATCCCCCAGTCTCATCACCTTCTTTTTGTGTGTTCTATTAGTTATACTTTTGTCATATTGATTTTGTTCACTTTTTTAAGAAATTTTTTGTTGAATTATTATTGGATATCGGAAACTCTGAATTTTCAGATAGTTAGTCTTCTGATAAATAGTCAAAATCAGAATAATTCGCACTATTATTAGTAGTATTATCGGCTTCTCTATTAGTATGCTTATTGCCATTATTTTTAGAATTTGGTTTAAAAGCATCAAAATCCTGATAATCAAGGTTTTCATTAATCTCCTCATATTCATCAGTTGCCAATACTTCATCCAGGATACCATTTTCCATGAGCAGTAAAAATAAAATAATACTATCCCAAATAGTTAGCTTTGTTTTTTTACTTTTTTTATGCTTATTTTTCCTCAATATTTCATCATCATTTACTTCAAATATTTGTTTAGGTGTCTGATTTTTGGCATTTTTCATTTCAGGAGCCTTATTATTGTCTGCTGAACTACCACTCTGTGGATGCTTCCTCTTCTTTCTACGTCGCCTCATACTATATGCTCCTTAATAAACAAATTCTAATATATAGTATGATTAGTCAACATAATATGTAACATCAAGAAATATTGCCAGAGGCTTCGGGTACAATATTTAATGATTTATGCTCTACAAGACAACAGAAAACCAGAGCTATTAGATAGAAGAGCTCTGGTTAAAAATTAACAGTCCTCATTCCCTGAATACTGAGGTTCTTCCTGCGTAACGATGAATATGTCGGTCGGCTATCATTGTTCTTCCTCTATAATGATGATAATGTCCCCCATCAAAATAAATAGCAGGGCCTGTTGAATCATTATAATAGTGGGTATGACCATCCGCATATGAAGTTACACCCTCAAAATAATGAATATGGCCTTCTTCATCACGATTTGTACTTGTTCGTCCCCTATATTGGTGAACATGACCATCATTATAGGAGGTTTCTCCTCCATATCTATGATTATGTGGTTGGTTTGGCATAAAATATCACCTCATAATACTTTATGTTTACCTTATACCATTTGTTACACAGCAATCATTTTAATCTATTTAATCTATTTTTCTTTTTTATCGAACCTGATTTAAAATAAACCTTTATATTTTTTATAATAGAATATTCCGGACCGTAAACCCGGTATGGCAACCCAAAGAATAACACATACAGGAACGATGATTTCAGAGCTTATGAAAAAGGCCAGGATGAACTGAATAATGGCAAGAGGAAAAGCCGTGTAGCCCACCAATTTATGAGCCAATTTCCAGGTATCTTCATCGCTTACTGTCCATGGCAGCCTTAAGCCAACGTATCTGTTAAAGGGTATTTTAGGAGCTATATTACCAAAAATCATCATGAACAATGACACTGCTGCAACAATAAGTATTTCTGAAGTACTTTTGGATATCTTACCTTCAACCGGCTTAAGTATCATAAATATCGCAACAATTAATACCACTGAAGCAGTAATACGATTAACCAGTCTCAGAGTCTTTATTTTAGGATTGTCTTTTGACAACTTAGCAATCCTGGGGGCCTGAAGGTCGATTACAATAAAGACAATTACTAAAACCGCTAACAAAAGTGCCGTAATGGCGTTCTGATCTTTGAAAAAAATACTTACCACAATAATGAATATTGATGCTAATAATAAGAAAATGTTAGTTAAGTTCCAATTTAGTTTATTCATTTTCATTCTCCTCTTTTCCCTTTTCAAATAGCTGAAGAAAGCTTCCAAGAACACTCTGTAATACTGTTAAATTAATAGAATATATAACAAATTGTCCTTTTTTTTCAGCCGTAACCAATTCTGCCTGTTTTAATATCTCCAGATGCTTTGATATAGATGGCTGAGACATATTGAAATGAGATACTATTTCATTTGCCGACAGATCACGCTCTGACAGCAATTTTAGTATTTCTCTTCTAGTTGGATCACTTAAAGCTTTAAATGTTCTATTCAAATTAAGTCACCTCATATAAACATATAGCTAATTAGTTATATGTTTATATTAACTATTTTTTGTTAATTCGTCAATAGTATTTTAATAAACAATAAAGGAGCATCGCTAATACATTAAGTAGTTATTCTTTAATACTTACAACCTTTCGATTAAGTGCAGCCGATGTAATTATACTTAACACAAGGATAGATATAATTACTGTTAATGAGAGCTCAATTGGTATTTTTACATCAAACATCAATAGAGATAATTTGACTCCTGTAAAAGTAAGAATCGAGGCTACACCGTATTTAACATATTTGAACTTTTCGTGAAGATTTCCCAATACAAAATACATGCTTCTGAGGCCTAATATTGCAAAAATGTTAGACGTGTATACTATAAACGGGTCTGTTGTAATTGAGAAAATTGCTGGTATGGAATCTACTGCAAAAATAATATCTGTAAATTCTATTAAAATCAGTACCGCAAATAAGGGAGTTGCGTATAGAATATTTTTTTTCCTTACAAAGAATTTGTTTCCCTCCAGCTTGTCTGTGACAGGTATAACCTTCCCCAAAAGCTTAATTATTTTACTGTCTTTTACATCATTATTTTCGTTTCCGAACATCATTTTAATTCCACTGATGATAAGTATTGCTCCAAAAATGTACAGCATCCAATGGAACATGTTAACAATTGTGACTCCGAGTAAAACAAATATCAGTCTCAATATCAAAGCCCCTGCAATACCATAGTTCAATACTCTCCTCTGATATTCCGGCCTTATACCAAAACTGCTGAAGACCATGATAAACAAAAACAGATTATCTACGCTTAAACTCTTCTCTATGACAAAGCCTCCTAAAAATTCGAGGGCTTTTTCCTGGCCCATAAATATGTAGACCCCGGTATTAAATATCATAGCTAAGCCTATCCAGAATAAAACCCAAAGAAGTGCTTTTTTTGTCGACATAATTTGTCCTCCATTTGTTATTTATACTAATAATTGTTTTGTATATAAAAAGACTCTGAAACAAAACAAAAAGTTTTGCTTCAGAGTCTCACGATTTATAGATATACCGGGCTGTAAAGCCGTAATGACGATGTATCCTCTGTATTACTACAGACCGTTACTCCCTCTGTATTTACTATTATGCCCGTTTTTTTCCTCGGTTGCTCAGCCAGGTAAACATTACTGTAACAAAGAAAAAATAATATTCATTTACAACTATCTTTCAATTGAATGTAATATCAATAGTCTATTATGCAAATTATTATACGTCAATTAAACCATTGTTAATTATATGTAAACAGTTTCTTAACAATTAATTTAATAAATTATGACAGTTACATGGTATATTGCTCTATAATTGCAATAAATTATTAGTTATATTGATTAATTTATTTCAAATAATAGCACTGAGGTGATATTAAATTGAAAAAACTATTAATAACTACAGCATTGATTTTTAGTTTGTTGACAGCGGTAGTATTTGCTCAAACTACTTACACTGTAAAGCCCGGTGACACAATGTCAAAAATAGCGGCAAAATACGATACAAGTGTAAGTAAGTTGATGGCAAGCAATCCGCAGATTAAAAATGCAGCATCGATTAAACCCGGACAAAAACTGACCATACCGTCTCAGGGTACTATTTCTGAATATGAAAAGGAAGTAGCAAGGTTGGTTAATGTTGAACGAGCAAAAAGAGGTCTTCAAAAGTTAACCCTAAATGCTCAAATCTCGAAAGTGGCAAGAATCAAGTGTCAGGATATGATTAACAAAAGGTACTTCTCCCACACTTCACCCACTTACGGATCTCCCTTCAGAATGATGGAGAGCTTTGGTATAAGATTCTCTGCTGCAGGTGAAAACATAGCCTATGGACAGAAGACACCTGCTGAAGTAATGAGGGGATGGATGAATTCACCAGGACACAGGGCAAATATCCTGAGCAAAACCTATACTAATATCGGTGTCGGTCAGGCAACTTCAAAAACCGGAGTGAAGTACTGGACCCAATTGTTTACCAAGCCTTTAAAATAAGAGCCTGAGTCGATCTCGAAGGACCCGGTAGAACCAAAAAAAAAGCAGTATCCTGAATTTGAATTTCCGGATACTGCTTTTTTTTCTAACTTCTTTATATTGTCCTATGATATTTATTTAATATTCTCTATACCGCAGCTGTCAGCCTTCTCGCAGCCTGAACACCCGCAGCAGCTGCCTTTCTTTTTATTCTTTATTATTTTTCTTATGGCAAAAAATAGTACAACGCATACAACTCCAACTATTATATAATCAATCATAGTGCCTCCTATCTGTTTAACACAACTCCAACATAGTAAAATCAAAACTTGTCAGTACTTATTATTGTGATATCTCAGCGTATTTTTTTGTACCTTTGACCTTACCTACAATACCGATTATAAGAGCCAAAACAATTATTACACCAAACACAATCAATACTATATCGCCGTTAATAACCGCATTTTCAGCAGATGTTTCCATTAGTGATATATCCAGTACTTTAGGCTCGACTGCAGAAGTTCCTTTGAAGATGAGGTTTCCTATTGTATTTGCCAAAAAAGCTACTATATATGCTGTCCCTGTTTGATAGCATACAGCAAAAAGAGTTGATTTCCAGCTTCCGAATTCTTTCTTCATAGAGCCTATAGCAGCAAAGCATGGTGCAGCAAATAACGTAAACATCATAAATGCAAAGGCGGATACCTGGCTGAAGGATATAGGAATAACAGAACCTACTGATGCAAAGGTTGCTACAACCACTTCTTTTGCAACTAGCCCGGTAAGTGATGCTACAACTGGGGCCCAACTGTCACCGAAGCCAAGAGGTATAAATACCCAGCGAATTGCGTGACCTATTGTTGCCAGCATACTTTCATCTATCCTGTCAGCTCCAACATATTCGAAGCCGAAACTAAAATTCTGCATAATCCACAATGCTGTACATGCTACAAATATAACGGTACCTGCCTTTTTAACAAAGGATTTTGCTTTCTCCCACATGTGGATTACTACACCCTTTAGCCTAGGCAGCTTGTAATTAGGCAACTCCATTACAAAAGGCGCAGGATCACCTGCAAATCTTCTGGTTCTCTTTAAAATAATTCCCGATATGATTACCATGCAAATTGAAATTAGGTAAATGGACGGACCAACCCAGGATTCTTTCGGAAACATCATAGCGATAAACATTGCAAACACCGGAAGCTTAGCTCCACATGGAATAAACGGTGTTAACATTATGGTCATTTTTCTGTCCTTTTCGTTCTCAATTGTTCTGCTGGCCATAATTCCAGGTATTGAACAACCTGTTCCGATAAGCATGGGAATAAATGATTTACCTGAAAGCCCAAACTTTCTGAATATTCTGTCCATTATGAAGGCCACTCTTGCCATGTAACCGCTATCTTCAAGCATAGACATGAAAAGGAATAAAATCATCAACTGCGGAACATATATAAATATTGCCGATATACTGCCGACTATACCGTTCACAATAAGATCCAGAGCCCATTCTGAGGCGCCGAGGTTTGTAAGACCAGTCTCAACTCCACCCTGAATCCAGCCGAAAAAGCTTTCAACCCAACCAATGGTCAAATCTCCAACTGAAGTAATCGATATGTAGTATATAACCCATAATATGGAGAAGAAAATGGGCAAAGCAAGCCATCTATTTGTGACTATCCTATCTATTTTATCTGAAGAGGTAATTCCTTTATTACTTCTCTTGTAGCACTTATGAATGATCTTTCCGATGTAATTGTACCTTTCATTGGTAATAATACTTTCAGAATCATCATCCAGCTGTTCTTCGCATGCTTTGATGATATTATTGATTTTCAATGAAATATCAGCTCCAAGCCCAAGCTTTTCAAGAACTTTCTCATCTCTTTCAAAAAGCTTGACAGAGTACCATTTTATTTCAGACTTATCTTTCACCCTAACATCTAATAGACCTGCAATCATATTAATAGCTGTTTCAACTTCAGTATCAAACTTATGCTGCGCCTGAGTCTTTTTACCGCTGCCGGCAAGCTGAACAGCTTCAGAGATCAGTTCCTTAAGGCCTTTGCCCTTCACCGCTGAAGTCTCAATTACAGTACAGCCCAATTCCTTTGAAAGCTGAGCTGCATTGATTTTATCACCGTTTTTCTCCACAACGTCCATCATATTCAACGCAACAATTGTCGGAATTCCGATTTCTACTAATTGGGTAGTCAAATACAGATTTCTCTCAATATTAGATGCGTCAACAATATTAATAATCACATCAGGTTTTTCGTCTAAAAGATAATTTCGTGTTATAACCTCTTCAAGAGTATAGGGAGATAAAGAATAAATACCGGGAAGGTCCATTATAACTACATCCTTACGGCCCTTTAACTTTCCCTCCTTTTTTTCAACTGTAACACCGGGCCAGTTTCCAACATATTGAGAACTTCCGGTTAATTCATTAAACATAGTTGTTTTTCCGCAGTTAGGATTTCCTGCGAGAGCTATTTTTATTGCCATCGTTTACATCCTCCATAACGTGTTAGCATATGCTAACCATAGACTAAAAATAAAGATTAATTATATTGATCAATTAATCAAATTTGATACAGTAAATTGATAATATATTATTCGACAATTATTTTTTCAGCGTCGGCTTTTCTCAATGACAATTCATAGCCTCTGACTGTAATTTCAATAGGATCTCCCAAAGGAGCAACCTTTCTTACAACAATCGTAGAACCCTTTGTTATTCCCATGTCCATAATTCTTCTTCTGGTAGCACCTTCACCTTCGAGCTTGATAACTGTTACGCTCTCCCCGGTATTAGTGGTTTTAAGTGTTTTCATATTGTTTCCTCCTACTAGATTACAATCCTGCTTGCCATTGTCTTGTCAAGAGCTACTCTTGAATTTTTAACGCTTAGAATCATATTTCCGCCTAATTCGGATATAACTGTTACGCTTCCTCCAACAATAAAGCCAAGGCTTTCGAGAAATCGTTTTGTTTCATCCTTGCCAACAATCTTTTTTATTAAGTTTTCTTCCCCTGTTCTAGCAAATGTAAGCGGCATAATATCTCCTCCCTGTGATCTCAATAGCTGTGACCTCAATAACTGTTATTTAAAATTTACGCCCGACATATTAAATGATATGTACATATAATTTAGAAAACGTTAGCTTAAGCTAACTATATGTTATAAAAAATAGTTAGCATCATCTAACTAGTATAATTTCCATGTTAGCCAAGGCTAACTTAGGTATAGTTTACCATGGCTAACTCCCCCTGTCAATATATATGTCAATTTCGTTAAGATATCCTTGTTGTTGAAAAATTTAATGGTATATACTATAATTAACTGAACGATAATTACAATGAGGAGTCAGCCTTATGATTCATGCTTCGGGTGAAGATTATTTAGAAACAATATTATTGCTAAAGAAAAAAAACGGAAGTGTCCGTTCAATTGATATAGCTCGAGAACTGGGCTATTCAAAAGCAAGTATCAGCCGTGCCATGAGTATTCTCAAAAAATCAGATTACATTATTATGGGAGCAGACGGTCAGATACAATTAACCGATAAGGGTATGATCAAAGCTAATGAGGTTTATGAAAGACACGAGCTTATAACAACATACCTAGTAAAAGCTCTGGGGGTCTCATATGATACTGCGTCAGAAGATGCATGCCGTATTGAGCATGTTATCAGCGAAGAGAGCTTTGAAAAAATAAAAGACTATGTTAAAGCCCTTTAGTCAGACTGCTTTTTCTTGTTCTTTTTGATTTTATATATAATAAAGCCAATTATACATAGGACTGCTAGAATTGCTACTGCTGCTAAATTGAAAATCGAAAGAAAGTTTTTGACATATTCTATATTGTGTCCGATTACCCGTCCAATCATAAGGTAAATTATCTGCTGTAAAATGATAGAAAAAACTATATAAGTAAAATATACTCTTTTTTTAACCTTGAATACCCCTGAAAACAGAACCATTATTGAACTTGTTCCCGGAATGAACTTACTAATAATCAGTCCGTACTTACCGTACTTATGAAAAACCTTTTCTGACCTCTTTATATGTTTCTCATCAATATATTTCAACACCAGTTTGTATCTGAGAACCTCGTCACCCTTTTTATATCCGAACCAGTATACCAATATGGATCCTACAAGACTGCCCAAAAATGAAACAACCAGCACCGGGAAGAAATGAAAATAAGAACCTATAGTAGTAAGGTATCCTTCGAAAATAATTATTACATCGGACGGGAAAGGAGGAAAAATTAACTGGAGCACTCCTGTAAAGAAGAAAAAAATGTATGTAATAATAGGATTTCCATTAGTAATGCTGTGTATAGAATTGAGTATCAAATCCTCCATTAAGAAACCAACTTCCTTTTATTTTATGATAATTCATTATACAACTTTTTTTTACAATTTGTCTGAACATATAAACAGCTTATTTATATAACACTGTATAAATAAGCTGCAAATTGCTTTAAAGGCTGACTGTAAATTTTATAGATTAAAACTAATTAAAGGGTTGTGATGTAAGCTATTTACTTCACCGATGTATTTGAGGCATAGGCTTCCTCAAAGTCAAATATTTTCTTTGACAAGCTTGCAATATTATTACAAGCTGTACCAAAATCGACCTCTTCAGTCATGATCGAAAGAACATATGGATGCTTTCCAAATACAATTCCAACATCATTTGCTGTTTTTGTCTGATTTCCTATTTTGTGTGCAACCTTTATTTCCTTAGGAAGTTTTGCATCGATTCTGTCGCTCCAATCAGTATTTTCCAGATTATTAATCAATTCACCGTAAACTTCTTCATTGTCAAGGTAATGTTTATATAAATCCTGAGCAACAAGAGCCATATCATAGGGGCAGGAACGATGACGCTTTCCATAGTATACTTTTCCCCCAAGTCCAACTATATACTGGCGAACATTTTCAATACCAACCTGACGGATTATCATATTTACTCCGCAATTATCGCTTTTCCGTATAGAGAGTTTTGATGTTTCACGAACAGTGTATTCGGTACCGTAAGGTGATTTTTGTATAATACCTGTACCATACTCAAGATCTTCCTGTTTATACACCAGTTTGTCATCTAGCTTTACTTTCCCTGCTTCAATATCCTTAAACAATACCATATTTATCGGTAACTTTGAGGTACTTGCAGCAATATATTCCACCTGATCATTCACATTGACTATTTCTCCGGTAGCAAGATCAATATATGTTACTCCGTATCTCCCAGGTAATTTTGAGGTATAATCTGTAATAAGCTTTTTAAGCTCATTCGTTTTTCCGCTTTTTTCTACTGATCCCATTTTAGGCAGATAACCATGTTCCTTGGTTGTTACACCCTTACTGTCAGTGTTTGAACCTGATTGATTGCTCTCAGCTGAAGAACCTGTAGAGTTTGCTGTTTTAACAGTTGAATTAGCCGGTACTGAAGTGGAATCAGCACCATTTACTTCAGTAGAAGAGGTTTTGGACTGACCGGATTTCGTTTCGGTAGTGTTAGCCTCTGTCGTTTTGGATGTACCTGCTAGAACATCACTGTTTAGTAGCAGATATGCCGCCATAATAATTGCAATTATTGATAAAATCGTTGTAGTAACAACAAGCGCTCTTCTTTGTTTGTACTTCTTTTCATTTTTAAAGTGATACTTAGTCATTTTGCCTCCAGGTTGCATCAACCGCTGTTATACTTAAGCTGCAAACTTCTATGAGCTACAGATACGAACGAACTATATTTTAACTTATTATTATTTAAGAATCAAATACATTTTAGTTAAAATTTTCTTAAATTAATGTTATTATTGTCATTTCCTAATTATATCTATCAATTCTTACTGTTTACTGTTTTCAAACATAAGTCTGCAATTATCGGCCCTGTACTTGGAACAAACATACTCCACAGCCTGTCCGCTTTTTGAATACAAAGTATTCTGAAGCTTGATCAGAGGCTGTCCCGGTTGAACCCTCAACAGCGGTGAATCATTATTGTCGGCAAAAACAATTTCCAGAACACTCTTACTTTTATCGGGTATAAGTGGATACTTACCTCTTAAGATATCAATGGAGGATTTACCGCTTTTCAGCTGAGCTACAATATCAGGAAACAGATTTATAGGAATATAGGATTTATTTAGTGAGTAAACTTCACCTGCTTGATTATTTATGTAGGATAGATATGTTATCACGGCTACAGGCATACTGCTGTTATAATTAAAGGTACTGTTAAGAATTTCGAAGGAAGTACTTTCTATTATTGAAATGTCAATTATGTTTTTCTCAGCCGGAGCCTGACAGTCAAGTATTGAATCGGTAAATCCTGAGTAGTTTTTAATGTCTATGACATTTTTCTTCCCGTATACAAAAGTGCCCTTTCCCTTTTCCTTGTAGAGATAGCCGCTGTTTGTAAGCTCAGTAATAGCCTGCCTTACTGTGGGTCTGCTAATATCATATATTTGACAGAGATCCTGCTCGGAGGGTATCTGTGTGTTGGGAGGATATTCATTACTATCAATTTTGCTAATTATCAAGTCTTTAAGCTGTAGGTATAAGGGTATACTGCTAAACTTGTTTATCATATGTACTCTCCATTCCGGTTTAATCAAAGTTAAACCAACTAAATTTTCTCTTCTGTAAGTAATAATAAAAGATAGGATGATGTATTGACATCCTATCTTTTATTATATCAAATATATATTTTAAACATCAATAGGTCTAATAGTTTATACTTTTAGTTCAACCTGTACATCAGAGATCTCTGCACCTTCAAGAACAGGCTTAACTTCATTTTCAATGAATTCAACTACCTGTTCGGGACTTCTACCAATATAGTTCTTTGGCTCAAGTACAGACTTTATTGCTTCCAGAGACATACCAAACAATGAATCAGCAGCAATCCTTTCAATCAGGTCGTTGGACTCGCCATCCACCTTTACACGTTTACCCGCATCCATTGAGTGCTTTCTGATCTGTTCGTGGAGCTCCTGTCTGTCGCCACCATTTTTTACAGCCTCCATCATGATGTTCTCGGTAGCCATAAAGGGCAGCTCGTCCATAACATGTTTGAGAATAACCTTTGGGTAAACTACCAACCCGCTGGCAACATTTATATAGATATTGAGTATTGCATCAACTGCCAGGAAAGCTTCCGGAACTGCAATTCTTTTGTTGGCAGAGTCATCCAGAGTTCTTTCAAACCACTGTGTTGAAGCAGTAATTGCCGGATTTAACGCATCTACAATCACATAGCGCGCCAGTGAAGAAATTCTCTCACATCTCATTGGATTTCTCTTGTAAGCCATAGCAGAAGAACCGATCTGCTTCTCTTCGAAAGGCTCTTCCAGCTCCTTCATGCTCTGGAGAAGTCTCATATCATTACTGAATTTGTATGCGCTCTGTGCAATGCCGCTGAGTACACTTAACACTCTGCTGTCCAGCTTTCTCGAATAAGTTTGTCCTGATACTGCGAAAACCTTCTTAAAGCCAACTTTTTCAGCAATAAGCTGCTCAAGCTTTTTAACTTTTTCATGATCACCGTCAAACAGGCTTAAAAAGCTTGCCTGAGTACCGGTTGTTCCTTTTGAACCTAAAAGCTTCATATTTTCAATTGTATGGTCAAGGTCTTCCAAATCCATAAGTAGTTCCTGTATCCAGAGTGTCGCTCTCTTGCCAACAGTTACAAGCTGTGCAGGCTGATAGTGGGTAAAGCCCAGTGTTGGCATATCCTTGTACTCAAGTGCAAAGTCAGAAAGTTTTTTTATAAGAATAAGCATTTTGCTTTTAATAAGCTTCAGTGCTTCTGTCATAACTATAACATCAGTATTGTCTCCAACATAGCAGGAGGTAGCTCCAAGGTGAATAATTGCCTTGGCATCAGGACATTGCTCACCATAAGCATGAACATGGGACATAACATCATGTCTGAACTGTTTTTCATACTGTTCTGCTGCTTCGTAATTGACATTGTCCTTCATGCTTTTCAGCTGTTCAATCTGCGCTTGAGAAATATTAAGACCAAGCTCTTTTTCAGCCTCAGCAAGGGCAATCCATAGTCTTCTCCAGGTTTTAAATTTCATATCCGGTGAAAATAACTGCTGCATTTCACTACTGGCGTATCTTGCATTAAATGGACTTTCATATACGTTTTTCATATCTTGTTACCTCATTCATTATTTTTTCTACCTGCCAATAATGCGTCAGGCAAGCCAATTAACCAAACTCGTAAATATTATACAATAAAATCCGAATATTTGCATCAAATATTTTGATAATGTTCGGTTTTTATTTAAATAAAAAAAGTGCGGGATTAAAATCCCGCTTTAGACATTTATGAATATTAGAACGTATAAGTTGCTTAATTACCAAGCGAATAACCTTACCTTCTAAACTCATGTAAAATTATATTCTTATTCCATTATTCCTTCAAGGTATTTATAAAAAATTTATATATATTTTATTTGATTTTAATAAAATTATCGATATTTCAGGTTTGGCCTTGTTTTATTAGATATAAATGTTACAGATTACTAAGTGCTTTTCTGGCCGAAACAAGCTGTACACTTATAGATAATATTTCTATAGCCTTATTAAGTTCCTCAACAGGCGGCAGAGTCGGAGCTATTCTTATGTTTCTGTCTCTGGGATCCTTTCCGTAAGGATAGGTAGCTCCAGCTTTTGTTAATACCACACCTGCTTCCAGTGATAATTTTTCAACTTCTTTGGCGCAATTGTCAAGAGTGTTCAAGCTTACAAAATATCCGCCGTTTGGTTTATTCCAGGAAGCGATTTCCTTTCCGCCCAGTTCCTTTTCAAGAATCTGAAGAACCATATCGAACTTCGGCTTCAAAATGTTGGCATGCTTCTTCATATGTGAATTGATACCGTCCAGATTCTTGAAGTACTTAACATGTCTCAGCTGATTTATCTTATCATGTCCAATAGTCTGTATTGTCAGGCTCTTCCTGATACCATTAAGGTTTTCAACGCTGGCTGCCATCATGGCTATACCTGCACCAGGAAAGCTGATTTTAGAGGTGGAGCTGAAAATATAAACCATATTGTCATTTCCGGTTGCCTTACAGGCTGTCAGTATGTTTTTTAATTCATCAGGCTTGTCTGACAGATGATGTACACAATAAGCGTTATCCCAGAAGATTCTGAAATCTGCTGCTTTTGGTTTTAGTGCAGCTATTCTGTCAACAACTTCATCTGAATAGGTTATTCCGTCAGGGTTGCTGTACTTAGGCACACACCACATACCTTTTATACTTTCATCCTCAGCCACTAGTCTTTCAACAACGTCCATATCAGGTCCGTCCTGTTTCATGTCAACTATTATCATCTCTATACCAAACAGCTCACATATAGCAAAATGTCGGTCATATCCAGGGCTTGGACACAAGAACTTTACCTTGTCCAGCTTCGACCAGGGTGTGCTTCCAAGAATACCAAGTGACATAGCTCTGCCTATGGAATCATACATCAGGTTAAGGCTGGAATTTCCCCCGATAATTAGTTCGCTTTTATCAACTCCCAGCATTTCTGCAAAAAGAGCCTTTGCTTCAGGGAGACCATCAAGAATACCATAATTGAAGGTATCTGTCCCGTCAGCAGCTTTGCGAAGCTCCTTTGAAGGAATATCAAGTATTTCCATGCTCATATCAAGCTGCTCGGAACAAGGCTTACCTCTTGTCATATCAAGCTTTAATTTCTGGTCTTTAAATGCATTATATCTTTTTTCAAGTTTTTCGATCTCGTTAAGAAGTTCAGTTTTTGATAAATTACTGTAAAAGCTCATTATTTTCTTGTATGATGTATTTAACATCAATACATTCCTTTCTTTATATTTTTTATTTATACTTTGTTTAACACTGTGGACTTTTTATTTTGTTTCTATAGCCTAGACTATTTTAAGGAGTGTATTGCCACAGTTTTATCTTAATCTTTTATAGTTGGATAAGCCTCTGAGCTTTTATGTCACGCAAGTTTAAGATGATAAAACTAGGTGGACCACCCACAGTGATTATATTTAAAGGAGTTGTTTCTCATGATTTACGTTGGCATTGATATTGCCAAGCAAAAACATTTTGCCTCTGTTATGTCCACAGATGGTGAAGTACTGATTAAGCCCTTTAGCTTTACTAATGACCATACCGGCTTTCAGTCCATTCTTTCAAAACTTTCTACTTTTGAAAAAGAATCGTTGCTTATCGGCATGGAATCCACTGCCCATTACGGTGAGAACCTTATTTGTTTCCTTTTCACCAGGGGCTTTCGCATCTGCGTTATCAATCCTATTCAGACTGCTACATTACGGAAAACTAACATCCGAAAAACCAAGACAGATAGCGTCGATACTTATTTAATTATTAAGGCTCTCATGATGAACCAGTATCGTCTATTTACTCAAAGGGATTTGGAAACCTTGAAATTGAAGAACCTTTGTCGCTTCCGCCAAAAACTCATCAAAGCCAGGACTAAGGTTAAGATTCAACTTGTAACTTACGTTGATCAATTGTTTCCTGAGCTACAATACTTCTTCAAATCAGGTATACATATCAACGCCTGCTACACTCTCTTGAAGGAATGTTCAGATCCCGACAAGATTGCTGCGATGCACCTTACCAAGCTTAGCAATCTTTTGAGAAAAGCTTCCCACGGCCATTTCGATAAAGATACAGCTATTGCTTTAAAAGAACTCGCAAACAAATCTGTCGGTACTAAAAATCATACCTTATCCTTACAGATTTCTCAATCTATTATTCAGATTGAACTTTATGATGAACAACTCCAAGAATTAGATTCAACCATCAAATCCTTAATGAATGAAATGGATTCTGTGATCAAAACAGTTCCAGGTATCGGTAGTCTTAATGGTGCCACAATTCTTGGGGAAATCGGGGATATTAACCGATTTAATTCATCTTGTCAGTTGCTTGCCTACGCAGGCCTTGATCCTTCTGTAAACCAGTCTGGCAAATTTACTGCAGCTCATACCAGAATGTCAAAACGTGGATCTAAAATGCTTCGATATGCATTAATTAATGCTGCTTGGCAGGCTACCCTGAATAACAAGACCTTTAAAGACTACTATGATTTAAAAATATCTCAGGGACGTTCCCATTACAATGCCCTTGGACATGTAGCCCATAAACTCGTTCGTGTCATTCATAAAATGATGACCGATAACTTAAAATTCAATCTGGCTTAGTCCAGTCTCCCATATTCAATTTTCAAAATGCATCTGTAGATGCTTTGTTTGCTATACTCTTTTTACCCAACTAAAATTCTAAATAATATTTACATTTTCTATTGACTATTCATAGTTGGTCTCCTCTCAAATACAGTGATAATCTTTACTAATTCTAATACATATTATGGCTCTTTGCAAGTTTATTGTTCTTTATATTCAAAAAAATATTGAGCTTTTATTAAATTTATACATTGGACATGGATTATGCAGGAATTCTAATATTAAACTGCAGTTATTTGAACCGGAAACAAACAATTATTACAATACTTCTTTAATGACCCTCATAAAGTTTTCACCGGCAATTTTTTTAACAAGTGACTCACTATAGTTAAGCCGGAGCATTTCATTTAACAGCTCTGAATAACACTGTACCCCTTCCATGCCCTCAGGAGTTGAATCTATTCCATCAAAATCTGATCCAAATCCAAGAGTATCTTCACCAGTAAGGGCCAGAATATATTCTATGTGTGACAGTGCATCTTTTATAGTAGCCGTCCCGCTGTTGTTAAGAAAAACAGGATAAAGATTTATTCCTGTAACTCCCCCATTCTTCTTTAATGCCAACAACTGGTCATCTGTAAGATTCCTGACATGGCCGCATAAACTCTTTGCATTTGAATGGGATGCTATTATTGGTTTATTCGATAAACTCAGAACATCCCAAAAGCCAGGCTCGGATATATGTGAAACATCTATCAACATCCCTATCCGGTTCATATCAGATATAACTTCCCGACCGAAGGGTGTGAGGCCACCGCCTGAAACTCCGTCCAGTACTCCATCTGCAATTTGGTTTCTGTAATTCCAGGTCAGGGTCATGGCTCTAACACCTAGCTGGTATAGTATTCTCAAGGAAGAAATACTGCCCTCCAGAGCCTCGCCACCTTCTATAGTCAGCACCGCTGCTACTTTTCCGCTTTGACAGCAATTAATAATATCGTTGTAATTACGACATAATGAAATATCATCTTTATTAATTTCTATTTCCTGATAAAGTTTGTCAATAATACTTAGTGTTCTCTTTAATGCACCCATTTTAGCATGTTCAGGAGAAATAAATGCTGCAAAAAACTGAACATAGTTTTCATATTCTTTTAATCTGCATAAATCAATATGGCAATTATTTTTTCGGAGTTCCTCATCCCTTTTCATTATTGTTGTAATTGTGTCACAATGGGCATCTAATATTAACATATACCTGCCTACCTTTCCCAAGAAATTTGCATATATTCCTTTACTCCAGACAATAAAAAATGCATTGTTAAAATGCATTTATAATATGGTTTATACTCACTATTTCATCAGAGGTGTTTTTCTGTTGTGTTAGTATTATTTCAATAACATCGAAGCGTATGTACTGATTTGTATTAAAAGTTTTTGATAAAAATATGGAAGCAAGCTGCTTTATTTTCTTTTGCTTCAAGGCTGTTACTGCCTCTCCCGGCGTACCATAGGTCAAGGACCGTCTGGTCTTAACCTCTATAAAACAAATATATTCCCCAATTCCTGCAATTATATCTATTTCGCCCAAACGGCCAACCCTGAAATTTGTTTTTAGTATTTTATAGTTCTGTTTTTGGAGAAACTGTACTGCTTTCTCCTCACCGTCAGCTCCAAGCCTTCTTTTATTTAAATCAGTCATAGAACATACCCGTTGCTTTCATACAGATAGATATTACTCAAAGCGTTCTCCATAGCTCTTATCTACACTCCCTATAAAAACAAGAATTTCAGCAACAACCTCATATATTTCCGGCGGGATCTGGTCTCCGATCCCAAGTGCAGAAAGGGTTTGAGCAAGATTAGCATTCTGATAGACAGGTACATCTGCTTCTTTTGCCTTTTCAATAATTTTTTCGGCAACAATTCCCTGCCCTGTGGCAATTACCTTTGGTGCAACATCTGTATCAGGCGAGTACTGAAGAGCCGTTGCTTGCTTTATATTCTTCCTGTGTCTTGTATTGTTTTGCAAAAAATTCACCCGCCCTTTTTTCAATTAATTGTCTAAATAATTATATCAATGTTATTTGAACTTTTAACAAATTCCTTTTTGGCCTCTGCTTCAAAATTAACTATATTTAAGGGCTCCTCCATAAGTCTGTATGTAAAGTCCACCAGTCTGAAGCCTTTCTCAATAAGACTATTGTACAGCTGTTTGTGATGCTCCTTTAATACGGGGAAAACTTCGCTGTTTTCAAGTCTGAAATTAGTGCTGATATTTTTCTTATCTATACTGAGCAGTGTATCAATCCTTCCGATATTATTACTGTCCAGTGATATAAGTACAGTCATATTTGAAGGATCAAGCTTTTTTGACTTAGGCCCCTTCTTAAGCATATACAGCTCGCCTGTTGTATTCTGATTAAATATACTCAACGGAAGCTGCACATAGGAACTGTAATTATTCAGCTGATTTATGAAATTCACATTACTATCCAGATTATTTACTATTGATGCTGCAGCTTCACGTATACCCTGCGGCAACTGCTGTACAGTACTTTTCAGAACCTGCAGGGCATCGTCCATTTCTTTATAAAGCTTAACAGGATTAATAGCTTCACCTGTTTCATCAACTTTGATAAACAGGTTCTTAAGGCTATTTACCGCAGTTGCGAAGAGTTTTTCTCCCCCGGCAAGCTGCTTTGCTGCCGACAGTTCTTCCCCCGTTAAGCGACCTGAGTCTATCATGGAATTAATCTCTCTGGTAAAGGCATTTATAAGCTGTAGGTCAGACTTGCCGGGGACAGCTTCACCCTTCAGAAGATTCATCAACTTCTCAGAGACGTTATTTTGATCTAAATCTATAGCTTTAGCAGAAGTATTCGCATTAAATGTATTTACTTCCTGTGCCTTATGTGAATCATTGTTTTCCGCGATATTGTTACCGGCACCTGCACCTATACCTGTACTGCTATTTTCACCAATTTTTTGATTTACATTGGCATTGGCATTACTATTTGCATTAGTAGTGGTAACTGTATTTGCACTAACCTTACCGGCTTCTGTTGTATTTGCGTTTCCAGGAGACTTTATTGCAGCATTTTGGCCGGCATTTTTATCAGTGTTTGAATCCAAAATAAGAACATCTCTTACTTTACCCTGAATAGCTGCATCCCGGGTATTGCCACCGCTGTTTAAGACAGCAGAATTAGCTTTGTCAGCCTGTCCCTGTCCGGTCTTGGTCAAGCCTTCCGAACTGTCGGAAGCACCAGTCTTGCTGCCTCCATTAGTAATTAATTCGCCTTTTTCAGCCAGCTGTTCAATAACCTTTCCAATTAGCTGATTTATAACCTGTGAATTGGTACTATTCAAGTTCATTGAAGAGGAAGCCGATAAACCGTCGCCGCCCTTTCCCAATGTGTCTATCAGCTTGATAAGTTCAGAAATATCATTGCTTATTTTTAATCTGCCGGCAAGAAGAGTCTGAAGCTTTTGAATATTATTAGCATCGTCTGTAAGTTTTGAGGCTGTAAGAAAAGCCGCCGCATCAAGCTTCAAATCTATGTTATTTTTCAAAAGAGTAGTCATTTTTGCCACATTATCAGTGGTAACCTGTACATTTTGCTCTAGCAATGCTTTGGCTATCTGAATATTTTCCTCTGTAACAGGAAGCTTTAGAGCAGCCAGAGTGATTCGTATATTATTAATTGCTTTATCTGGTTGAGAAACTACGTTTTTTTCAGACACCTCAAAGGCAGGCTTGTCGTTAACAATCCCCTTAAATGTAAGATTTACAAATTCGCCTTCTGCAGAATCGATGGCCGATGCAGCAGCTGCAGATACCACCGTACCGTCGGAGAACTTTAAAGTCAATTCGTTTCCCGAATTTTCATGAATCTGAGCTCTTACGTTATCACCCGGTTTTAATTTGCTCATTATGTCCGGGCCGGTATATGTTGTGTTGACTGCTGCAGTAGTCAGACCAATATCTATTTTCAAAACATCACCCCAACTAAATAAAGTTTTTTACAAAGCTTAATCTATGTATCGGACAAAGTCCGATTTTTTTAATAGCTGAAATATGCTGAGGTGTTGCATAGCCTTTATGTATAGCGAAGCCGTATTCGGGATACTGCTTGTCATACTCGGTTAAAAGCCTGTCTCTGGTTACCTTCGCAAGAATTGAAGCGGCAGCGATAGAAAAACTCAAACTGTCTCCTTTTATGATTGGAACCTGTCTGGTTGCAACACCCTCCAGTCTGACCGCATCAAGCAGTATACAGTCGGCATTTGGCTTAAGCTGTTCAATAGCTTTAGTCATGGCTAATTTGGTAGCATTCAGAATATTTATGTCATCAATACACTTTTCGTCAATGGCCTGTATACCATAAGCCAAAGCTTTATCCTTTATTTCGGCAAATAAGGCCTCTCTTCGTGCTTCACTGAGCTTTTTGGAATCATTTACACCCTCGATTGTAACGCCTTCTCGAAAAATAACAGCTGCTGCCACAACTGGTCCTGCAAGAGGACCCCTTCCTGCTTCATCAACTCCGGCTATATACCTGTAGCCTTCCTCACGGGCCTGCTTTTCAAAAGAAAGCATTTTCTCCAAGCGTTCTATTTCGGCTTGTTTCTTTTCCCTGAGCTTATAATATTTCTCCAGGAGCTTTCCAACTCCTGTACCATGATTTTGATAAGACAATAAATATTCTATGGCCTCATCGATGGTTTTATCCTGAACCTGCTCCTGTATCTGTTTAAGGGATATTTTAACCATATATCCGTCCCCCTGATATTTTATGTAAATTAACGTACACAAGTAAAGTGCATAATATATGTGCAAATTTAATAGCTCTGTCACCTTTGTTTCTAACACTTATAACATTTATAACTTTACTACAGAATTATGGCTTTGGCTAGTGTCAGAATATATTTATTCGGCTGAACTATTTTGTAAAATAATTGGTAATTATAAACATATGTGTTATAATTATATCAATTTAATCATTTTTGACATCAGGAGGTATTTCACATGTTTGAAGTCTCAAATAAAAGTAGAACTTTAAGAAAACTGGCTCTTCTCCTCTCGGCTTTTCTAATTTTAACTTTTTGTCTAAGTAGTAACTTGCCGGTTAAAGCAAACACTGAAATTGATATCTCAGAACCTGTTAAACTCAAATGGATTGTTATTGGTAATGGAGATCAGGAAGACATTGATATTGTACAAGAGGAAATAAATGCTTATCTTGAGGACAAAATCAACGCAACTCTTGATCTGAAAACCTATATGTGGGGAGACGATTTTGAACAACATATAGCAATATTCATGGCTTCAGGAGAATCTTTTGACATTAGTTACACAGCTTACTGGGCCGCAAATTACAGAAAATATTCATTGAAGTCTTATTATAAAGACATTACCGATATGCTTGATATCTACACCCCAAAAACAAAAGACCTACTTGGAAAAAACATACTCAAAGGTGCAGAAGTCAATGGAAGAATATATGCTTTACCAGTTTATAACTCATCAATAATCAAAAATTACGGTATTCTTCTTAATGAAGACCTTGTAAATAAATATAAGGTCGATGTATCAAAGATAAAGAAGCTCCAAGATTTAGAACCAATTCTTAAAACCATTAAATCAAAAGAGAAAGGAGTAATAGGTTTTTATCCTTTCAATAATTATGGTGATAATGTAGTAAACCTTCTTAACTACGACAGACTCATAGATGCTCCAGGAGCAGTTTTACGAGATGGAAAAAGTACCAAAGTGGTAAATGAATATGAGACAAGTGAAGCAAAAGCTATGTTTTCACTTATGAATAAATGGTATAAAGCAGGTTATATTCCAAAAATTTCAGAACCTGACTCTAGCTATTATGACGCGAATTTCGGTAAATTTTTTGCCATGTATTCAAGCGTATCAGCCTTTACAAGCTTTGAAATAGGTGTCCCTCGCGGATATAGTATTATTCCCATTCAGCTTGGAAAACCAGCTTTGACAACCAGTGGTGTATCCGGTTCAATGCACGCTATTTCGGCCAATTCAGAGAATCCCGAGCGAGCTTTGATGTTTTTAGAACTGGTCAACACTGATGAATATCTATCAAATTTGATTAACCATGGTATTGAAGAATATCACTATGAAAAAATAGGAGATAATCAAATCAGTATACTTGATGAAGGATATGAATCCTATACTCCTGGTACTAACTGGCTATTCGGTAATGAATCAATAGTTTATTCTTACTACGGCTCTGATCCGGAAGGCTGGAAGAAACAGAATGAATATGTTAATAATGCTGTTCCCTCGCCTTTATTAGGCTTTGAAGTAAATTCTGATACAATTGAGAGCCAGGTTAACAAAATACAAAAGGTTGAAGAAAAGTACCTCAATAATCTTGTAATAGGCAAGGTGGATCCAAACAAGACTCTATCCAAAATGAACTCGGAAATGAACAAGGTAGGTTTAAAAAAGGTTATAGCCGAAATGCAGAAACAGGTTGACAAGTTTGTACAGCAAAAGAAATAGAAAATTATGCAAAATAAAACGGAGCTGATTTTACATAAATCGGCTCCGTCGCTTTTTTATAGTTCATCATGACTGTCTTTATTCCCAGCAGATTTGGATGTTTCTGTTTCCTCTCTGTCCCCGGGCTTTTCAAGAGTTATTCTTCCGATCTTTCCTCCCCGGAATTCATCAAGGACAATAGCAGATATTCTGGAGTAGTCAATTTGACCCTTTGAAACAATACAACCTCTTTTTCTGGCTACAGTCTCCAAAAGCTCAAGTGGCTCAATATCCTTTAATATGTCCCTATCCAGTTTGAATCGAGTACACAATTCATTGGGATAAGTTCTTGAAAGCCTTACAAGCAGTTCCATGGCCACTTCACTGATATCCATTATGTCGTCTTTGATGGCTCCTGTAAAAGCAAGATTCATGCCCACTTCCTGATCTTCAAACTTAGGCCACAAAATACCGGGGGTATCCAGTAATTCTATCTCGGAATTAATTCTAATCCACTGTTTTCCTCTTGTAACTCCGGGCCTGTCTCCTGTTACGGCTGTTGCCTTTCCTACAATTTTATTGATAAAGGATGACTTGCCAACATTGGGAATGCCAACCACCATAGTTCTTACAGGTGTAAAAAGCTTGCCCTTGGCCCTGTCTCTTTCAATTTTCTCTGACATAAGCTCTCTGGCCCTGGATTTAACTTCATTAAGCCCTTTACCATTAATTGAATTTATCAAAATACATCTGATTCCCTGCTCAGCATACCATTGAACCCATTGTCTTGATATCTGCTCATCAGCAAGATCGGATTTATTAAAGGCAATAAGTCTGGGTTTATTATTTATCAAAGAATTTATCTCGGGGTTTCTGCTACTGAAAGGAATTCTTGCATCCAGCAGCTCAATTATAACATCAACCAGCTTTAGATTTTCGGCAATAAGCCTTCTGGTCTTTGCCATATGCCCCGGAAACCATTGGATATTCATTTAATTCTCCTTCTTATCCTACATGAAATAATTTTTATTTTAGACCGCCGAATTTAGAGAATGGCCAAATTCTGAGTACAGCTTGTCCTATTACAGCATCCATATCCACTGGACCAATCTGTCTTGAGTCCATACTTTTTTCCCTATTATCACCCATTACAAATATTTTATCCTCAGGTACTGTAAAAGGAAGTTCCATACCGTGTGACTCTGTTGCTCCCTGTAATTTGATATACGGCTCATCAAGCTTTGTAAACTCAGACTCTCCAGCGTTTTTCCTATAAACATATCCTTCTCTGATATCAATCTGATCTCCCGGAAGTCCTATCACTCTCTTTATATAGTCCACTTCACCTGGATTTTTTATAGGCAGATATTTGAAAATACTCTTGAATTGACCTTCTTCATGCATAAAAACTATAATGTCACCATGCTCAGGATCATCAAAAAAATAGCCTGTTTTGTAGACAATAACATTATGTCCTGCAATCAAAGTATTTTCCATTGAGACCTGGTCAACCTTGTAGGTAGAAAAAATAAAAGCCTTTATCAGCATTGAAATCAAAATTGCTGCCACTATAACAAGAAACCATTCAAAAACCTCTCTTGCAAGAGAATTCTTTTTCTTGGCTTTTTTATCAGATAAAGGCTTGTCTTTATTTTCTATATTCAATTTTTCTTCAATATTCTCATAGTTTTGATTTTCCATTGGTATAACACCTCATAGACTTTAATAGATCTGAATAATCAAATCGTTTCTATTATATAAAAAAACATCAGATTATACAAATTACATTTATTTAACAGCAATAGCAATAGCTATACTCCGGGTTTCATATCAGTAATTCAAAGTGACAGTAAACTAAAAACCTAGGGAATTGTCGTCCCTAGGTTTCCTGTTGTGTGTCCGTAAAGAACACGTAAAATTATTTAGTGTCGAGTCTTTCTTTAATCTTTGCAGCCTTACCAACTCTATCACGCAAATAGTAAAGCTTAGCTCTTCTAACAACACCTTTTCTAACTACATCGATATGATCGATTCTTGGTGAGTTAACAGGGAATATTCTTTCAACACCAACACCGTAAGATACTCTTCTTACAGTAAAAGTTTCCTTTAAACCGGAACCTTTTAAAGCTATAACAGTACCTTCGAATACCTGGATTCTTTCCCTTGTTCCTTCTTTAATCTTGGCATGAACCTTAATAAAATCACCAATTTCCAATTTAGGAAGGTCAGTTCTTATCTGTTCATTTTCAATTGACTTCAATATATCCATTTTTATTTCCTCCTTCCTCTCCTAGATGTTCGTGCATCTAATAAAACCTTGTGCAGAGGACCATCCGTATTACACACGCAGAATATTATAACATAGAGCTTAAAGAATTGTAAAGATGTTTTTAAATTTCTCAACGTTTCTCAAAGCCATAAAGTCCTTTTTCAAAGTCCTAAAGTACTTTTTCAAAGTCCTAAAGTACTTTTTCAAAGTCCTTGTACAATAAACTTGGCTGAATGCCGGTATTATTTTGATATTTTCCGCTATTGTACTTATCGTAATCACCTTCAATAGTATGATAGTATATCTGACATATATCAATATCAGAATAGATTCTAATAGGCTGAATACAATGTATTTCAAGAGTCCAATAGCCTGAGAATCCGACGTCACCAAAGCCTGCAGTAACATGAATGAATAGTCCAAGTCGCCCTATGGAAGACCTGCCTTCAAGCATGGGCACGTGATTGTCTGTTCTTGTATATTCCTTGGTCCTGCCGAGATACAGTCTGTTAGGTTCCAGAATTAACCCCTCTTCAGGGATTGTAAGCTTTTTAACCCTGTGTTCCTTCTTCATATCGAGACATGCATCTTCATACACCAGTAATTCGTTAGATAGTTTTAGATTATAGCTGTTAGGATTCAATTGGCCCGGGTTGAACGGTTCAATAAAAATATCATTTCCCAGCCTGTTTTGAATTTCTTTACCTGATAATATCATTATTGCCCTCCAAACTAATTGTGATTGATGCTATCCTCATAAAAGTAATTAAAATTGATTATAACATTATTTCAACTCTGCTCCAAGAGAGGCGACTATTGCAATCCAGTCCCCATCCTCGCTATATTTGCTGCCGGTAAGGTCATCCCATACTTCTTGGACTATAAATCCATTTTTATTTAGTACATCCGTTATTGTGTCAAGGGTGTAGTCATGAAACCAGTTCCTGTATATCTTAACACCACTTTCATCAACAATTATGTATTGATCCAGCCATAAGTCCTGTTCAGGGTAATCAAAACCCATTTCGAGGACAAGATGCCCGTTTGGTCTCCAAAAACCACCATAACTATAATACCAGTTATTCTGAGTTTTATCCCTCATTCTCAGCTTACGGGTTGAAACATCGAAAATAAATACTCCATCATCCTTTAACGCCTTTCTTATACATAAAAGCAGCTTTTCCAGTGAGGTGTCGAAAAAAGTATTAAGCTCGCCATACACCTGGATTATAGCATCAAATTCATCTTCATATTCCATGTCGAAAAAATTCATACATCTAAATTCAACAGGAAGTTTTGCTTTGTCAGCTGAAGCTTTTGCATATTCAATTGAATTTTCTGATATATCCAGTCCAACAACCTCCAAACCTGCTACTGCAAACCTTTGTGAATATAATCCCGGGCCGCATCCAAGATCAAGAAGCTTCATGCCGGGCTTTAGTACACCAGTGTTTATCAGGTGTTCAACAGTTTGGTCAATGGTGGATATTTTCCGGCTAGCCGCATCATGCTGCTGGTTTAAGTGGGCTTCCAGCATGCTTTTTGAAATATGTGGGTCATCCCAGAAGTGTTTTTCACCAGGACTGAAAGGTTCTGGTTTATATGTGTATTTTTTTATTGCATCTAATAATTCTATATTTGAAATCATTAATCAACTCTCCCATCTTCAATATCAAACACAGGCGGGAACACAACGATACCAGGTTTTACAGCTTCCTTTTCCACCTTTTCACAGTAATCCTCTATTAAGGTATCCTTTTGAAGAACCTTTATCATAAATGCCGTGTACGCTGTGCTCTTATCGCTTAAATCAATATTTTCTTCATTCTTAATTAAGGGATACAGACAATCGTAGGACAATAGTGTATTTATCTCTCCCTTGGATTTGCCGTACTTTATGGCTGACAGATATTTTAGTATCTCACACATGTACTGGTCATCAGCCAGTAGTTCTTTTACGCGGAAGTTGCTATTGTCATATCTAATGTATCCTATGTTTTTATTATCTTTAACAAAGATTGAGGCACGTGCTCCAATACCATGATTGTGCCATTCGCTGATATTCTCTCCCGGAAATAGCGCAAGAGGGTCCGCTTTATGTCGTGCATACCACATTTTTATTAACCATGGAAGGTCCTTCTGGAAAACAGGCCTGAGGCTGTATTGTCGGCAGTCAAATTCTTCATGGTTAAAATTCAATGATGTACCGCTTTCCGAGAACATTTTAGTCTTATATCCAAAACGCGGATAGTAAGTATCATGTCCGCATAACAAAGAAAAAGTGTATCCTAATTCCTTTAATCTATGATGGCCTTCCTCTATCAGCTTTTCTCCTATGCCTTTTCCCTGATATTCGGGAAGTACAGCTATTGGAGCAAGGACTGCTCCCATAGTTTCACTGCCCTGGACAATAAACTTATATGGTGAAAACAAAGCGTGACCTACAATTATATTGTCTATTTCAGCCACCAGCGATAATTCTGGATTAAAGCATGAATTATGTCTTAGTAGGTCAACAAGAACAGGCTCTGATACATATTGATTATCCGGATGCCACCCTAAAAATGCCTCGTATGTAACATTTGCTATACTTGTGTAATCTGCTGTTTTTTCACTTCTAATTTTTATTTCCATATGTTAAAACCTCCCTTTTGAAAACTCTTTCTGAAACTTTGCAATCTGTCGCCCCCACTGCTTTTCCTGAAGCTTGAGCTTGCCTTCCTTCTTTGCTTCCATATGAGCAATCTCCTTTTGCAATTTCAGCCAGCTATCCCATCTCTGCTTTTCAATTTTTTCTGTTTCAAGAGCTTCTCTTACAGCACAGCCGGGCTCAGTTTGATGCTTGCAATCATGAAAACGACACTGAGAAATGAGTTCTTCTATGTCTCCAAACATTATTTCCATTCCTGCATCTGTATCCCAAATGGATAGTGTTCTCATTCCCGGAGTGTCAAGGATAAGTCCTCCGCCAGGAAGAAGGACAAGCTCTCTGTGAGTTGTTGTATGTCTACCCCTGCTGTCGTCCTCACGTATTGACTGGGTTTTTAATATTTCATCCCCGGCCAGAGTATTTACCAGGGTAGACTTGCCTACGCCCGAGGAACCAAGCAATGCAACTGTTTTTCCGGGCTGGAGATATTTGCGGACTTCCTCAAGACCCTGACCGGTCACTGAGCTTATTGCATAAACCTCTACACCTGGAGCTGTGCCATATACCAAACTCATTTTTTCAGCCACATTCTCACAACAGTCTGCCTTTGTCAGTATAACTACAGGCACAGCACCGCTGTCCCATGCAGCAATCAAATACCGTTCCAATCTCTTCATGTTAAAATCCTTATTCAGAGATTGAATCAGAAAAACAGTATCCGCGTTGGCTGCCACAATTTGTTCCTTGACCTTGATACCTGCAGCAGCTCTTGAGAATTTTGTTCTTCTTGTGAGAACAAATCTGATAAAAGTATCAGCTCCCGGTATTGTTTCCAGGGCAACCCAATCACCAACAGCCAGCTGGACGCTGCCATCATCCTTCTGTATGGGCCTGTTGACCATACACTCGCCCTGGTCGGTTACAACCTTAAGTTGTTGCCCGAAATCAGCAGTTATACGCCCGGGATACATGCCTGGTGCAGCCTTGCTGATCCATTCATTTTGATAAAATTCATTCCATCCGTAATCTTTTATATTCATCAATAATCATCCTTTATAAATTTCTTTTCTTCCTGTCTTCGTTTCTTTTTGTTTTTCAAGCTGTTCTCCTGAACTCTTGTTCTGGGATTTATGACCCAGCTTCCGCGTATTTCCTTCATATAATCGACAGTACTCTTCTTTTTAACCATATTAACCTCCTAATTTCATCGTGCCTTATGGCAATGCCTACTTTTTCTCTCTGCTAATTATCATTCCACATCGAGCAAAATTACTTTCCTAATCTCAAAATCTTTCATATATCAAATGAATATTGTAGACGAAATAGATAAAAAGATTCCGCAGATAGCGACCACCTGCGGAATCTTTAACAAAAAAAGGCAATAAAAAAACACGCTACCTTTGCGTGCAAAATTACTCCAGTATTTGCATTCACAATTCAGTTGCTCGAAAGAAGCTGCACCGGAACAACGAGGACAAAAAAATCCTATGAACCGAGCCATTATTAAATTAGCAAAGAGCCACCTCAACAATTAACCTTAATGACATTTACAACAACTCCTTTCTGTTAATAATATTTATACATTTAATAGTATAAATCACATTTCCATACATTGTCAATAGCAATGTGCAGGTACTCCTCATACTATGTATTGATACATTGATATTTGAATAAATTAAACAACCTTGTCCTATAATATAAAATGAGGAGGCTTAACTGTGGCAAAATATATAAAAAATCCGATACCTATTGAAGCAATTGAATACAAGGAAGGTTTGGAAGATGGCTTTGACGATCTTGATACCGCTGCCAGAGCAGGGCTTGATACTACAAATTATCAAAACCCTATTGAGTCCGAAAAAGTACCTTTTATTGTCACGCTTGAAGGAAAGCACTACATTAATAAAGGCGATTATATAATAACAGGTATTAACGGGGAAAGGTATCCCTGTAAAAGAGAAATATTCTTCAAAACCTATTCTCCAATAAATATATAGAACAAATATAGGTATAAAATTATATAATTTATTGAATCTTACTAATCTGAGCTTTTGCCGCTATGCATATTCAGGACTTAACCGACTTAACCAGACTTAATTCAATGCTCTTCCAGTTCCTGTTTTCCTTCTCCAGAATGGAATTTACTATGAATAGCAAAAGTTCTTTTTTGTTGTCATCATTATAGGGATTACAGTTATTAATATATAGATCCTTTTGATGTTTTAATGCTTCGGCTACGGTACGATATTCTATCCACAATTTGTGGTAGCCAAATGTGGTATTTAAAGCTGTAACTATGGTTATGCATGACCCCATCAGTGCCACTATGTACTTTGCGGCACCAAAGATATCAATAAATAATGTAGCAAAGGGAATCATTGCTGAGATTATTATGTCCAGCAAAACCAGACAGGTATATCGCTTCTTATTCTTTATAGACTTCTCATCGTAATAGGCCAGATAACTGTCCAGGTAATTTTCAGCATCTATACCGCTGACATTATCCATACTAATCTCCTTTAAAACTAAAAATAAAGTCCTTTATCTGCTCTATTGCCAAATAGGGAGAATGGGTATAAAACATTCTACTGCTTAAAATGTACTCAGGAATTCTGTAATCCTGAGCCACCTGGATCTCAGGTTCAATTATAATGGAGCAAAATCCTTTTATCACTCCCAGCTTGGATAGTCTTACAGCTTCTCTTATTTCTTCCTGCACAAAAGCACTTTCAAGAGAATTGTTTGATACAAATACAATAAATAGGTCTGCTTCATTTAACCGATGAAGTATGAGTTCCATAGATGTATCCACATTATAAGGCTGCATGAAGTATATCAAGCTATATTTATCAGGTAATTCTGTCAAATTATCGATTACTGTTTTGATGTAATCATGATCCTTACTGCTGCACGATAAAAATATATTGATCATTCGAAGCCCCTCATAGTGCGCTTAGATATCAATATATTTTATTCCTATATAGGCTGATTCATGTCATCTACAAGTTATTTTCCCTTTTAAAATGCTATTAGCAAAATTCTAAAAGCCTAGAAGCTTTAATACATGTTTTTCTACATGCCTGTTTTCACCCTTATAGGGAAAGTTGTGAATATGAAGAGCCGGATTGAAATTCAACTCAATAACGCTGTAATTACTAGAATTCGGAGGTTCCTTTATATTTTTGATTATAATATCTGCTCCGCATATTTTAGCTCCGACAGCTTTTGCAGCTTCAATGGCTAGTTTCTTGTAGTCTCCTGATACTTCATCTGTGAAGTCAATACTGTCCCCTCCGGTACTGATATTAGAGTTTTCTCTAAGGAATACCGTCTCATCTCTTTTGGGAACGTATGAAAAATCTTTACCCTGAAGTGCAAGATAATCCTTTTCTATATAACCGAGGCTTATCTTTTCAAGTGGAGTTTTGTAGCCCTCACCTCTTAAGGGGTTCTTGTTTTTTTCGAACACCAGCTGCTCTATGGTTTGCTCACCGTCTCCGGTAATATTTGCAGGAACTCGATGTAGTATAGCAGGAACTTCATTATCAATTACCAAAAACCTGTATTCCATACCTTCAATAAAATCTTCGATCATTACTGTATCATCATATTCCAATGCAAACTTTACCGCATTCTTCAAATCATCGGGGGATACCAGTTGCTTAAGAATTACTACACCCTTGCCGAAATTGGTTGATTTGGGCTTTACAACCAAATCCCTTTCTCTAAAAGTACTAAAATTTAGTAAAGCCTCATCTGATGATTTTACTGAAATGCCTTTGGGAACATTGATGCCATTTTCTCTCAATATATACTTTGTAACCTCTTTATTCTCCATTATAAGAGGCGCAATATAGGTATCTGACGATGTTTTTGTGGCTTGCTTTATATATTCTACCCTATCTTTCTTTTTCAACCGGATGAAGTTATCATTCCAATCCAATACCTCCATCTCTATACCTCTTTTTAGTGCTTCCTCAATTAATATCTGTGTTGAAAGCTCCAGACTCTCATATCCATTTATCATACTTTAACCTACCTTTCAGATTCATTACTATTAATTTTTATTGATTAATTTCAACCCATAATTAATATAATCGGTATTTGTCTTCCTCATTTCTCTTTGTAGCAGTTCAGATGGAAGTAAGGACAAATCCTCAAGCTTGGCATATTCAGCAGCTACACTTTTTGAATATTTCCCCTCCCGATTAGTCTTATCCATAAGGTCAGCGATAATTTGAAGCTTTTCAAATACAACTTTTCCGAACGCCTGTAACGGCAGTATCTTATGGTCATCCCCATAAAGCAATAGATTTTCCATCCTTCCAAAAAGTGCTGTCATATGATGATTGGAGTTTATCCTTTCGAATTCATACTGAGTTATTTTCGGGCTTCTTTCAAATAGGCAGTAAAGCATAAATACCTGTAAAAAATGCAATTGCTGAAGTGTAATACCCAGTTTTTCATAGGGATTTATGTCCAATAGCCTGACTTCAAGATACTTGACTCCCCTTTCCTCCAAAGCATTTAGTTGTGTTTCTCCCGGAGCAGTATTCTGCTTTAAGCGTATTGATGAATAAAATTCACTCTCCTTCTGTAGTATATTTTTATTAAGCTGTACACCTTTTTCGCCCATGTTTTCATTTGTTCTGGAATACTTTTTGCTTTTTGTGTTAAGCATTTTTTTTAGCTTTGTTAAATACTCATCAAGTTCATTAAAATAGATATTAGTTCTTTCTCCATTAATATCCGAATACCCAAACCTGCTTACCCTGAGTGAAGTGGCCTTTTGATTAAAATTGCACAGTAAAACAGTACTTTCTGGGCAACACTTTTCAACTATCTTAAGTTCTTGCTCAATAACAGAGCTGTAAGAAGCATCAAAATTCGGAGAAGCTCCAAACAAGTAAATCAGCAGCCATCTATAGCGCAAAAAGTTTCTTGTGATTGCCATGTACATATCATTTTTAAAATTAATATACTTACTATTACGTCCAAACCTGTCATATAATGTTTGAATCATACTCTCTTTAAATGAAAAATTATAGTGAATTCCGGAAATCATTTGCATCTTCTTCCCGTAACGATATGCTAAACCGTTTCGATATTCGGTTTTTTCTCGCCCCTCTTTTGTCTGCTTGAAGACAGCAACAGGAATCCTTTCTTCGGCCGGCAGTTTCGGAGGCATGCTCAATGGCCAGAGAAGCTCATCTTTAATACCATTCTCGACTTCGGTGAATATTTCTCTTAATGATTCATAAACTTCCTCCACACTTTCAAAGGTCGGTGTAATCATCTCGATCTGGCTTTCCGAAAAATCGGTTGTTATACGGGGATTTTCCTCCTTATCACCGAAAACAGCCGGGTGAGGTGTTAAAGCCAGATCTCCCTGTGGAGTAATCCTCTGAGCTTCTCTTTCAATTCCGAAATAGCCCTCATTCAGTAAATAAGCTTTGTCATCACTCGAAAACAGCTTTAGTGCCTGGTTAAAATTCCAACCCATAAATCTCCGCCTTTCCAAAAAATATCGGTATTACTGTTCTACAACTATCGAACTCTTATGTCAAAAAAATTTAACTAATGGATGTATACTTTTTTGATTATTTCAAAAAACTGCGTATAGCTTCAACTGCCTCCATATTAACCTTGCACACAGAACTCTGTCCACTACGGGTACACGAAATAAGCCCCGCATTTTCCAGTTCTTTAAAGTGATGGGATATAGTTGATTTTGACAGGTGCATACAGCAGCATGCTTTAGTAAAGCATTTCTCCATGCCGTCAGTATAAAGAAAGCTTCCATCCTCACCACTGGCGGTTTGCTGCCACTCATACAACATTTCAAATATTAAGTACCTTTGTTCACTCGATAGAGCTTTAAATATTTTCACCAAATTTAACTTATCCATAGTTCTATAATATTCGAACAATAAAACTCTGTCAATAGATAATCGCTATGTTTGACAAAATATAGAACTTTAAATATAATATATAGTATTCATATATAATTTATATGCTTATACAAGTCACTAATTTTTATCCGTTGACCGGATTTACTGGAGGCGGAGTAACAAATTGCAGAAATACTGCAATTTGTTACTCCGCTTTATTATTATTTTTTAAGGTGGTGTTCTAATGGAAAGTGCAGTGCTAAAAATATATGGTATGACCTGTACCCTATGTTCAATATCAATAGAGACAAGAGTAAGTTCAATAGACGGCGTTGAAAAGGTTACAGTCAGCTATGCAGCTGAAAAAGCATTTGTGAACTATAATAAGGATAAAGTAGATCTTAATCATATAAAAAATAACATTGAAAACTTGGCTTCTCAGTAAGCGATAGCTTATCCGAGCAGACTAATCAGAAAAAGAGACATTCAGAGCTGCAAAAACTAAAACGTCTTCTGGTTCTTTCAGCTATTTTATCCTTCCCCATGCTGCTGGCCATGCTTCTGGGTGGTATAGGTTTTTGCCATGACTATTTTTTTCCAAGCGCCGATAAATCAACTGCCGCATATATAATTGATTATCTGCGCTTTAAGGCCAGACTGCTCCATGACTGGCGCCTGCAGCTGGTACTTGCAACACCGGTTCAATTTATAGTGGGCTTCAAATTCTATAAAAACGCTTTTTATTCTCTGCGCTGGAAAAAAGCAACCATGGATTTGCTTGTAGTAATTGGTTCTTCAGCCGCATACTTTTACAGTCTGTACACCTCCCTTTACGATAATAATCTACTACAGTCAGGTATGAAAAATATATACTTCGAAGCCTCCTCGGTAATTATCACCTTTGTTCTGCTGGGTAAATTTCTTGAAGCAAAATCCAGAAAAAGTACTTCTATGGCTATTGAAAGCCTTCTTTCTCTCAAACCCAAACTGGCAACTGTTATCAGGAACTATGAGGAGGTTCAGATTCCAATAGATGAGGTATCTGTTGGTGATATAGTAGTGGTAAGACCCGGAGAAAAAGTACCCGTAGACGGAATAATAATTGAAGGAAGCTCTGCTGTAGATGAATCCATGCTAACCGGAGAAAGCCTGCCGGTCGAAAAAAACACAAATGATATAGTGACCGAAGCCTCACTGAACACATATGGCTTTATAAAAATAAGAGCTACAAGGGTTGGAAGTGATACCTTGCTGTCACAGATTATTAAAGTGACCGAAGAAGCGCAAAGCAGTAAAGCGAGTATTCAAAAAACAGCTGATAAAGTCAGTGCTTTTTTTATTCCGGCGGTATTGATTATTTCATTGATTACATTTATCACATGGTTTTATATTTTGGATTACTCCATATTTCTAATTGATACACCAATCATAAATGCTGTTGCGGTAATTGTTGTATCCTGCCCCTGTGCATTAGGTCTGGCTACTCCCACAGCAATTATGTCAGGTATGACGAGAGCTATGAAAAACGGAATATTAATAAAAAGCGGTGATGTTCTTGAAAAGGCTTATAAGATAAATACCGTAGTATTTGATAAAACAGGGACTCTCACTACCGGTAAACTAACCTTATCGGACTTTATCGTTATTAATCAGAATTCTCATAACCTTTCAAAAGAGAAATTAATAAATCTGGCGGTTAATGCCCAGAAGGGTTCGGAACACCCCATAGGAAAAGCAATCTGTAGTGCAGTTATGGGCTCAGAAAACTATGCAGAGATACCAGTAAAGGATTTTCGGGCTATCCACGGTAAGGGTATATATGCAACCGTTGATGATATTGAAACAAGGATAGGTTCTAAAGCCTATATTCATGAGTATAGATTAAGCCATTCTCCTGAAAAAGAACTGAAAAAACGGTTAGAATCACCAGAACAATTAGATTCAAAAGAACTGTTCGAATCAGAAGAGCTGGAAGAATTTGAAGGACTGGCAGAACCAGAACTTGAATCCCTTGAAGCACTTCATTCAGATGGGAAAATCCTTGTATTTATGGCAGTAAATAATATTTTATGTGCTGTTATAGTCCTCTCTGATGAAATAAGAGACGGTTCTTATCAAGTAGTTAAGCAGCTACAGCAGACAGGAGTTCAGGTGGTGCTTCTTACCGGAGACAGTGAAAAAACTGCAAAACAGGTAGCCGCAAAGCTTGATATTGATACAGTTATTTCAGGTGTTCTGCCAGAAGAAAAGTTACAGGTCATTTCTTCGTTAAAAAAGAAAGGCAATCCAGTAGCAATGGTCGGTGACGGAATCAATGACGCACCTTCACTGGCCGCAGCAGATATCGGCATATCAATCCATTCGGGTACTGATGCCGCCATTGAGACAGCTGACATTGTTATTCTGAACGATAACCTGACATCTATTCCATATACCTTTAAGCTCTCACGACTGACCATGAGAAAAATTAAACAAAACCTCTTTTGGGCAATAATATATAATGCAATTGGAATTCCTTTTGCTGCAACAGGCCGACTTAGTCCTGTAATTGCTTCTGCTGCAATGGCATTAAGCTCTGTGTGCGTAATTATAAACTCACTATTGCTGAATAAGAAAAAGTTAAAGCTGTAGACTCGAAAAAGCAAACTCAATAGCAGCTTTTGTTTCAGCAATATCCTTTTCACTATGCGCATATGAAACAAATAACGCTTCAAACTGTGATGGAGCTATATAAATACCTTTATCCAGCATAGCTGAAAAGTATCTTTTGAATTTGTCCAGGTCTGAGCTTACAGCACTGTTATAATCAATGACATCCCTATCAATAAAAAATACACTTAAAAGTGAGCCGGCTCTATTTATTCTTATATTGACATTATTTTTTGCCGCAGCTTCATAATAGGCATCCTCAAGGGATTTTCCCAGGCAATCCAAACGAATATAAAAGTCTTTTCTTTGTTTAATGGCTTTTAATGTACTGATACCCGCGGCTACAGCAACAGGATTGCCAGATAGAGTTCCTGCCTGGTATACCGGACCAAGCGGAGCTACCTTCTCCATTATCTCTCTTTTCCCGCCATATGCTCCCACAGGCATTCCCCCGCCAATAATCTTTCCCAGAACAGTCAAGTCAGGTTTTATACCATACAGTTCCTGTGCTCCCCCATAGGATACCCGGAAGCCTGTAATTACTTCATCAAAAATTAATAGTCCTTGATATTTTTCTGTAAGGTTACGCAGTTGCGTAAGGAAATCAATATCAGGCAGCACCAGTCCCATATTGGCTGCAATGGGTTCAATAATTACTGCTGCAATTTTGTCACCGTATTTCTTAAAAATATCCTGTAAACCTTCCTGGTCGTTATATGCTGCCACCAGTGTGTTCTTTGAATAATCCATAGGAACTCCGGAACTGTCCGGCACTCCGACAGTCAAGGCTCCTGAGCCGGCTTTGACCAGCAGTCCGTCACTGTGTCCATGGTAGCAGCCCTCAAATTTAACAATCAAATCCCTTCCGGTATAGCCTCTGGCAACTCGTATAGCACTCATAGCAGCCTCTGTTCCCGAGCTCACAAGTCTCAACATCTCCATGGAAGGAATGGCATCACTAATTAGTTCTGCCAGTACCAACTCATTTTCTGTGGGTGCCCCGAAGCTGGTACCGTTTTCGGCAGCTTCCTTTATTGCTGAAATAACTTCAGGCTGTGCATGCCCTAAGATCATTGGCCCCCAGGAGCAAACATAATCAATATATTCATTATCGTCAAGGTCAACAAGCCGTGAGCCCTTCCCCTTTTTTATGATCGGAGGCTTCATTCCTACCGATTTAAAAGCACGGACAGGGCTATTTACCCCTCCTGGCATATAAATGCAGGCTTTATTAAATACTTCTTGAGATTTTTTAGTATTCATTCCGAATTCTCCTGTGGCAGATTATCTGGTCATTTGTATCTGTATATGTATTTGTTTTTGTATTTCTTTATATCAAGCTATTTCAACCACTTGGCCGCATCCATTGCAAAGTAGCTGATAATTATATCCGCACCTGCTCTCTTTATTGCGGTCAAGGACTCAAGAGCCGCATTTTTCTCATCAATCCAGCCCTTTTGAGCAGCTGCCTTGATCATGCAGTATTCACCGCTTACATTATAGGCTGCCAGCGGATAATCAAACCTTGAGGCGGCTTCATGTATAATATCCAGATATGCAAGAGCAGGCTTAACCATTACAATATCTGCACCTTCATTTATATCTAGTTCCATTTCCTTCATTGCTTCCTTCCTGCCATGGTAATCCATCTGATAGGTTTTCCTGTCTCCGAATACAGGAGCTGAACCGGCCGCATCTCTGAAAGGGCCATAAAAGGCAGAGGCATATTTCGCACTATAGGCCATGATAGCTTTATCTGAAAAAGAAAAGCTGTCAAGTGCTTTCCTTATGGCACCAACTCTACCATCCATCATATCTGAGGGAGCAATGATATCTGCACCTGCTTCAGCCAGACTGACTGCTGCTTTTGATAAAATTTCCAAAGTAAGATCATTATCTATTTTGTTATCTTGAATAATACCGCAATGTCCATGGCTGGTATATTCACACAGACATAAATCTGCAGATAGTACAAGTTCAGGAAACCTCTGTTTTGCCGCTCTGAGGGTTTTCTGAACAATACCGTCACTAAAAAAGGCACCGGTACCAACCTCATCCTTTTCGTCAGGAATTCCAAACAGGAGTATACCTGGAATTCCTGCCTGCTGTACTTTTTCCAGTTGAAAAAGCAGCTTGTCCACAGAGTAATGATATATTCCCGGCATTGAGGGTATTTCCCTTTCTATGCCGGAACCTTCTACAACAAACATGGGATATATGAAATCCTCTGTTCCGATCTTTATTTCGCCGACAAGTTTTCTCAGTCCGGCACTTGTTCTAAGTCTTCTTGGTCTCTTTACTAAATCCATTGCCTACCTCCCAGAAGCATTAACTTATCTTAGGTATTAATCTGTTGTAGCATGCTAAATTCTTATTTGTTTAATTCAACAATTCTTTGAATTATTCCTTCTGCATTATATTGCTCAGCAACTGCTTTTACAGACATACCTTCTTCGGCAGCTGCACTGGCAGTAACCGGACCTATACATATAACAGCTGCTGAGAATTTCTTAATTCTTTCCTGTCCAAGTAAAGTAACAAAGGCTTTTACTGCAGAAGGGCTTGTAAAAGTTATATAGTCAGCCCTTTCCAACTCAGGTACAATATAATCCAGTTTACTTTCTAAATTATTATTGGGTTCAGTTGTGTATACAGCAATTTCATCAAAAGCTATATCGGATTTTTTAATGCCCTTGGTCAATTCAGGCCTGGAAATTTCTGAATTAATAAGGAGTATTTTATCACTGCTTTCTATTTTTCCGAGTAAGCCCGATAATAGCTCCTTGGTGGAGAATTTTTCAGGAATATAATCAGCATACAAGCCTTTTGAATTCAGAGCTTTTTCTGTGGCTGAACCCACAACTGCAATTTTTATTCCATAAAGCTTACGAATGTCCAGTTTTGACTGACTGAGCTGCTTAAAGAAAATATCAACACCATTTGCGCTTGTAAAAATAAGCCAACTATATGAATCCAGCCTGTTCAGAGCTGTTTCAAACTTCTCACTCTCCTGAAGCTCTGTTATTTTTATGACAGGAAATTCAGTAACGTGGGCACCAGATTCCTCCAAACCCTTAACCAATGCATCTGATTGTCCGGCAGGTCTGGTGGTAACTATCCTTTTACCCGAAAGTACTCCTTTTCCATACCAGCAAAGGTTTTCAGAAAGCTTTGCCACTTCTCCTATAACAATAACAGCAGGTGATTTTACCTTATACTGCTCACACTTCTCGGTAATATCCCTTAATATGCCGGTAATTACTCTTTGCTCTGGCTTGGTTCCATTCTCAATAACTGCAACGGGCGTATCTGGCGCTTTACCAAATATCATTAGACCGCTTGAAATTTCACAAATATTCTTTACCCCCATCAGAAAAACCAGCGTACCTTCCTGTTTTGCAAGTGTTTCAAAATCACATAAGGGACTGCTTTCTATATCCCCAGTGCTTTCTCTTTCAGCTGAATGGTGTCCGGTAATAATATGAAGGGATGAAGCATATTCTCTGTGAGTAACGGGTATTCCTGCATATGCCGGCACAGCTATTGAGGAGGTAATACCCGGCACAACCTCAAACTCAATCCCGTTTTTATGAAGATATTCGCACTCCTCACCACCACGCCCGAATAAAAACGGGTCCCCGCCTTTTACTCTGGCTACAGTCCTACCTTCTTTTGCATACTTTAATAGAATTTGATTAATTTCGTTCTGAGGTACCTGGTGGTGCTGAGGCTGTTTTCCTACATAAACAAATTCGGCTCCATTATCAGCAAAACCAAGTACATTGCTGTCAATAAGCCGATCATATACGATGACCTCGGATTTTTTTATGGCTTCTACAGCTTTTAAGGTCAAAAGCTTGTAGTCACCGGGCCCTGCCCCAATAATATACACTTTTCCTGCCATATCAGCAATCCCCCAGTTTACTTTCTTTCTCCAATATAACAGCAGCAAGCTTTTCTCCCAGCGAGCTGGCTTGATGCTTATCTCCTTCAACTGCTGCCTTTAAAACGTCCTTACCATAATTCACAGCCAGCATTCCTGTTATTCTCATTTTGTTACCGCTGATGACAGCATGTGCTGCCATTGGTGTGCTGCAGCCGCCGTTGAGACGGAACATGAAGCTTCTTTCTGCTTCCAGAGTAAGCCATACGTCGGGGCTATTAATAGAATTTACAAGCTGCTGCATTTTGCTGCCCTTTTTAACCTGAACCCCTAATACACCTTGTCCGATAGCAGGAATCATCTCTTCAACAGAAAAGCAGCTGACGCATTTTTCGTGAAGCCCCAATCTTTTTAGACCGGCGGCTGCAAGAACTATTGCATCAAATTCAGCTGCTGCAAGTTTATCAAGTCTGGTGAGCACATTTCCTCTTAACTGCCTAATGGTAAGGTCAGGTCTTAGAGCAAGCAGCTGAATTTCACGGCGTATGCTACTGGTTCCTACTATTGCTCCGGGCTTCAGTTCCTTCAGACTTTCTCCGTTTATTGTTACTAACACATCACGGGGATCCTCTCTTTCTGAAACAGCAGCGATGGTTAACTGCTCGGGCATAACAGCAGGCATATCCTTCATACTATGAACGGCCATATCAATTCTATTTTCAATAAGTGCATTTTCTATTTCGTTGACAAACAATCCCTTTCCACCTATAACATCTAGTCTTGTATCCAGAAGGATATCACCCTTGGTTTTCATTCCCACGAGCTCAAACTTAAGGTCAGGGTACTTGCTGCTCAACTGGTCTATTATTAATCTGCTCTGAGCCATTGCCAACGCACTTTCACGGGTTCCCACCCTAATTATTCCATTCATAAAATAACCTCACTTCGTACTGCTATCAGATATTCTGGCTTGCTAAACAAGTCTGCCTTAACCATCTACTCTTCACTATTTACTTCATCAATCACTAATATCAAATATTTGGGCTTGCAAAAGCAAGCCTTCCATAACTATTCACTCTTCACTCTTATCTTTTCACTATTACTCTCGTGCTGATGTAATATCGTCCTTAATGCATGAGGAGTTATATCACCCTTTGAATAGAATTCTTCAAGGACATTCCTCAGTTCCTTTTCCTTTTCAGGTTGGGTCAGAGAATTTTTTCGAACCCTACTTCTGAAATCAGCAAGCATTTCAACTATTTCAGAATAGGTTTCAGGAAATATCTCTTCTGAGATTTTCCGAATTTTTTTTGAAAGGGCTGGATATGCTCCTGAAGTTGATATCCCAATAGTTAAAGGGCCTCTTTTAACCACCGACGGAAAAATAAATTTACATTTTTCCGGGTCATCAACAACATTAACCGGTATATTATTTTTTACTGCATCATTATATACCAGTTCATTTACTTCTGTTGATGACGTGGCAGCTACAACAAGGTAAGCCCCTCTAATATCATTTTCAGTATATGTTCTTCTATGAATTATTATTTTTTCCTGCTCATTCAACTCAATAATTGAACTGCATAATTCTGGGGCAACAATAGTTATATCAGCATCAAACCTTAACAATATTTCAGCTTTTCTGTATGCGACTTCGCCTCCGCCCACTATTAAGCACTGCTTTCCCTTGAGATCAACATACATAGGAAACATAGCCATTTATCCGTTACCCCCGTTTAACAACCCAAGTTTTGAGCCTTCATAAATGTATTTCTATAATTATACCACCTTATGAACTCATGGATATGGCAGTTTATCTGCTCATTGATATAATCAAAATCAAATAACTTTTCAGTATCTGAGCAGGATGATTCTATATTTTTAAGCTGATCTATATTGTATAGATTAACATTATCAAGCCTTTCAATGGCTTCATCAAAATCTCTTGGTACCGCCAGATCTATAAATAAATGTTTTTTTTCCTTATCCTTAATACTTTCTGACAATATATCAGAAGTAATTGTATAGTGTGGACTTGAGGTGGCTCCAATAATAATATCTGCTTGTTCTACATATGAATATCTATCATTATAATCTATAGTTTCAAAAACAGTATTATCCTGAGATTTCTCTTGTATTACAATATCCCGCTTTGTTATGAGAATATTCTTTATACCTGTCTCCAGCAGCATTTTTGATACAGCTTTTCCTATTTCCCCTGAACCTATAACAAGAACGTTTTTACCTGCCAGGTTACTTCCATACTGTTCCTCAAGTAGTTGCCCCACCTGTCCGGCAACAGAAGAAACTTTTTTAATTGCCAGACTTCTGGTCTTAATTTTTTTGGAAGAAGTAACGGCAAGTCTTGCCAGGGTATTTAAAACAGCTTGTGAAGTTCCGTATTTTATGGAAATATCATAGGCTTTCCTGAATTGACCCAATATCTGATCTTCACCAAGTATCATTGAATCCATACCTGCTGCAACCTTTATTATATGCCTGACTGCATTGACTCCTTCATATACATAAAAGTACTTTTTCATTTTGTATATATCCAATCCCTTAAGCTGGCAGAATATTTTTTCAATAATTGCTGTATCCAAGGAGGAAGCCTCTGAAAAAATATGTATTTCAGTGCGGTTGCAGGTTGAAAGAATTGCACACTCTGAAATGCCTTCATCTTTTTTTATTCCTGAAAGCATTCTTTCATATTCATCTGGTTCAATGCTGAACTTCTCACGTATTTCTATCGGTGTTGTCTTATAATTGACTCCAACAACGTATACTCTCATAAATCCCCGTCCTGTATGCTCTATTCATTTGCTATCTATTTAACTTCTGTTCTTGCATTTTTTTCTCTTACAAGATCAATTATTTTTCTGGCTGCCATTGCTCCCTGACCAACAGCTGTAGCCACCTGCTTGAAGCCTCCTGTACAATCACCTGCGGCAAACAATCCTGTTACATTGGTCTTTTGATCCTTATCAACAACAATTGATGCACCCTCTGTAATTACTCCAAGTTTTCTTGCAAAATCGGTGCTTGAGGCGCTGTCATTTGCAATAAAAAGGCCATCAATGTTCTCAACACTGCCATCTGAAAAATGGATTTTCTCAAGATAATCCTTACCTTCCAGCTTTAAAATAGTCTTGTCTACTATTTTATACTTTTCATGCAAACTGCTGTAATTACCACTGTACTCAAGCTCTTTGCCGTTTGTATAAATTGTTATGTTTGAAGTGAAGGGTTTAAGCTCCTCTGCTTCATGAACAGCGAAATCCTTATGTCCAAGTACACCAACCTTAAGATTTCTATAAAAGAAACCGTCACAGGTAGTGCAATAGCTTACGCCGATACCCTCGAGTTTTTTAAGTCCATCAATGTTCAGTCTCTTTTGAGGCTGTCCGGTGGCAAGCAGAACTGTTTTAGCTGTGTAACTTTTTTCTGTGGTTATGACTTCAAAATCCTCATTTTGGTTTATTCCCAGAACTTCTTCCTCGACAATATCAGCTCCAAGCCTTTTGGCTTGAAGTTCTCCGGCCTTTAAAAGCTCGCCTCCGCTGATAGGTTCTGTAAACCCGAAATAATTCTCTATTTTATGTGCCTTTAGTAACTCGCTGCTGTTTTTTCCTATTACCAGCGTTTTGAGATTTGCACGAACTGTGTAAAGGGCCGCCGATAAACCAGCCGGACCCTTCCCCACAATAATTACATCATAAATCATATTAACCTCCTAAGCCACTGTAAGTGGCTTTGAGCCATAATAGCGGCCATAAAATGTTTATGAAACTTTTCCTCCGAAATCTGCTGTTAGGCGAATAAAGGAGGTTAATTGGCCATGCCCAAAGCCTGTTCAAAATCTTCCTTAATATCTTCAAAATCCTCAATACCTACACTAATACGGATCAGGTCATCATAAACACCCATCTTTTCCATTTCTTCAATAGTATTGGTGGCATAAATGGTAGACGCAGGGTGGATTACAAGTGTTCTGACATCGCCGATATTTGAGAGGTTATAGGCATATTTCAAGGAATTTATAAGCTTGAAGGCATTTTCCTTTGAGCCTACCCGGATTGTAAGAATGGCTCCGAATTTATCTCCAAACTGTTTTCTTGAGATTTCAAAATCCTTGGATCCCTCCAGACCGGGATAATTTACTGCAGCCACTTTTGGGTGGTCTTGAAGTGTTTTAGCCAGCTCTAATGCGTTGCTGCAGAGACGGTCCATTCTCAAAGCCATGGTTTCCAGGCCGAGACTGCTGAGATATGCATTAAAAGGTGCCATACAAGCGCCGAAGTCTTTAAATAGCGTCTTTCTGAGTTTTGCCAGATAAACAAAGCCTCCGAATTTTTTATATGCGTTCAGTGAAGGAAATTTTTCAAAATCCCATTTGAACTTCCCTCCGTCAACAATAATTCCTCCGATGGAATTACCACTACCATTAATATATTTTGATGTTGAGTGAATTACTATATCTGCTCCAAGTTTTAAAGGCTTTACAAGATAAGGCGTCGTTACCGTATTATCAACTATGAGAGGAAGCCCGTGGCTATGAGCCAGTTCAGACAACGCTTTTATATCATATACATCCAATTTGGGGTTTCCTATGGTCTCAACATATATAGCTCTGGTCTTATCATTAATGTTTTCCTCAAAGCTTTTGATAGAATTGTCCATTGCATATTTTACAGTAATACCCATGTCTTCAAAACAACTGAATAATGAATATGTGCCACCAAAAATACCACTGCCCGAGACTATCTCTTTTCCGCTTCTTGTGATATTTAACAGTGCTAGGGTAGCTGCCGCCATACCTGAGGAACAGGCAACTGCACCGACACCGCCTTCCAGTAAGGAGATTCTTTTTTCAAAAGCTTCAATTGTAGGGTTACTTATTCTTGTATATATAAAGCCAGGTTCACGCCCTTTAAAAACGTTTTCCAGCTTCTCTGCTGTTTCCTGTTCAAAGGCGGAAGACTGGTAAATGGGAATTGTTGTAGCACCGGTTTTACCATCTGCTGCAAATTCGCCATGAAGAAGTGCAGTATTAAACCTCATAACAGACCACCCTTTTCAACAAATACAGTAAAGGTTCCGTCTTCATTATTAACAACATTGAGCACCTTATGGCCTTCATCCTTAAAACTTCTGGGCACGTTTTGAATAGGTTCTCCCTCATTCATTTTTACTTCCAGTATCTGACCGTCTTCCAACTCTTCCAAGGCAACCTTTGCCTTTACAAAGGTAATTGGACAGACTACGTCAGTTATATCAACAAAATCGTCAGCTTTTATATTTGACATATTAACCTCCTTAGCCACTTTAGTGGCTTTGAGCCAAGATTTTGGCCACAAAATAGTTACATATATTACATTACATTTGAAACTTCCTTTTCAAGCAGTTCCCAACCCACTCTATCTATAGTGTTTCTGAAGCGTTCGCTGGGCTTGCCGTGTTTTTCATAAAATTTCAGTGTAACATCTACAACCTTGAAAAGTTCTTCAGTTGTAAATACAATTGGCAGAAGCTTCTTACCTATGGCTATCCTGTTTCCAAACAAGCCTCCAAAGTAAAGTATAAATCCGCTTTTACCTTCCCATGCCTCTGTCGGACAGGCTCTTACACATCTCCCACAATAGTTGCAGGCCTCTTCATTGAATACAAGCTTTTTATCTTTCTTATCGACGGATATTGCCTTCTCACGGCAAACTACTTCACACAAACCGCAGAAGGTACAACTATTTTCTTTCCACTCAACCTTTTCTCCACCTTTTACCCCGAGATCGTTTTCTTCGGCTTTAAGACAGTTATTGCAGCATGCAGTAATTCCGAACTTAAACTTATGAGGAAGCTCTTTACCGTGGTAGCGTTTATCAAATTCATAAGCCAGTTTTGTGGAGTCGATAATACCGTTTGGACATACTTCACTGCCCTGACAGGCAGTTATGGTCCTTACCCTTGGTCCGCAGACTCCCGGTTGCAAATTTACCTCTGCAAGTTCTGCCTTTACAGCCTCAACATCCTCAAGTTTTATAAAAGGGATTTCTATACTTTGTCTTGAAGTCATATGTACATAACCGTGACCATATTTCTTTGCTATTTCATGAACCTTAAGCAATTGGTCAGCCTGTATCTGTCCTCCGATAATGCCAAGTCTCAAAGAAAAGTTGTCTTTCTGCTTCTGGCGCATAAAACCGCCTTTTTTCAATTCCTTATAATCCACCTGTGCCATATTCTTTTCTCCATTTCCGGTAAAAGAGAGCCCGGATATACCCTGGTAATAAAATTACACAATGACTGTATCCTGTTGTGTAATAGCCTCTACTTACCTTCTATTATAAGTTGTTCCTCACGGACCTCATTCTTTATGATATTAAAGCTTTTTAATACAATATTCTTATCATCCATTAAAGATATGATGAAATAGCTGGCTTCAGGGTCAAAAGCAAGTCTTTTGTCTTCCTCCGAAGGTCTTGATGGTGATGCCGGATGACTGTGAAAGTTCCCCAGCATTACCCATCCGTTACTTCTCATATCCTTGACGGCGGTAAACTGTTCTTTTGGATCCATGGAAAAATGCTCAGGGCTATAATCCGTATTGGTAAGCAGATATACTTTTCTGACATATTTGATATCATTTTTAACAATGCCTCCCAGTAGACCGCATGCTTCATTTGGAATAGCCTTAATGGAATGCTCCAAAATTTCATTATATTGTTCTTGATTAATTACAATCAATTATAGCACCTACCTTCCATATTGAGAACACAAGGATATTCACCAGCTCTGGTTTATTTATTTTATAGTAGCACAATTCTCTTAACCTTAACATTCGATAAAATTTACTTTTTACCATAAATATTTTATATCATTACATAATAACTGTCTTGATAAGGCAAATATTTATGTCAATACAAATTATGTATGCTTTAATTCACAGACTGCCTGTTCGTAATCAATAAGTGTTTTAATTGATGGATTTTCACCGCAAACCTGACAGTTCTTATTATTTGGCAGGTTTATTTTTCTGAATTCCATCTTAAGGGAATCATAGGTTAACAGCTTACCGGTAAGTAATTCTCCAACACCAAGGACATACTTTATTGCTTCTGTAGCCTGTATGGTTCCTATAATACCTCCCATTACTCCAAGAACACCTGCCTGTTTGCAGGTTGGTACTGCGTCAGGAGGCGGAGGATTATTAAATACACATCTGTAGCAAGGCCCCTGGCCTGGAACATATGTCATGGTCTGACCCTGAAATCTTATTATTCCCGCATGTGAAAAGGGCTTTTGGGTAAGTACACATGCATCATTTATTAAGAATTTAGCAGGAAAATTGTCAGTACCATCAATAATGAAATCATAATTTTTATCGTTGATAATGTCTTTAATGTTTGAGGAACTTACCCACTCCTTGTAGACTGCAACCTCTACGTCAGGATTCATTTCGTTAATGGTTTCCTTGCCCGAAATAACCTTTGGCTTGCCAACATCCTTGGTCAGGTGTATTATCTGCCTTTGCAGGTTTGATAGCTCAACAGCATCGAAGTCAACAAGTCCAATTGTGCCAACACCTGCTGCTGCCAGGAACATTGCTGCCGGTGCACCAAGGCCTCCTGTTCCAATAATAAGTACCTTTGAGTTAAGAAGCTTTTTCTGACCCTTAGCCCCAACTTCCTTTAAAATAATATGTCTTGAATATCTTTCAAGCTGTTCATTTGAAAAACTCATATACGCTGACCTCCTCCCATAAAGTAAAGGAATTCAACCACATCTCCGTCTTTCACAAGTAGTGTTTCAAAGTCATCTCTGTTCACAAATTCATCGTTTACTTGCACTGTCACATAATCCTGCATCTCAACGTTCTGTGTACCAAGCAGTTCTTTTACTGTTAACTCCTTTTCCAGTACTACTTCTTTTCCGTTTGCTTGAATTTTCATGAAAATGCCTCCTCAATAGATTTATAAATTCTATATATTCATATTTCTTAAATATAATAGTCCAGTATGATTTCCTGCTGTTTGAGCAGATCACATATGGAATCCACCGTATTCTCAAGTGTTCCATTAATACTAATGTTACTGTCAGGTTTAAAACTGTTAAAAGACGACTCACCCGTGTTGACAATTATTATTTCATTTGGCTGGTTCAGTAATTTCAGTTTCTCAGCTTCATAATCATCCAGATTGAATACTGATGTAATAAAAATCTGTCCAGCATCGGTGAATATTCTTGCCAGTTCTCCAATCTGCCTAATCTGATTGTCTCTTGCCAGATAATCAGGAGAGGTTTCTGCTGCAAGTCCGTTCAATAAGCTGGATACCCCAAGATAGTATGCCTTGTAGTTCAGTGTAAAGAGTCTGTTTTCCAGTTTTTTTCCTATGTCCTGAATTACTTTTTCGTTTTCTTCACTTCCTGTTGTGATAACTATAAACTTGGACTTGTGTCCGTATACCTCTTCTCTTTGGGCAGCAGAAATAAGTCCCTTTTCCCAGAGGTATTCCCTGTCCCTGATATGTTCCACAAGACTGTTGTCACTGTCTGAGACACCCTCAAGAATTATTCCTCCCCCTGAAATTTCATAGTTGTCAACTATAACAAATCTACCTGTCAATTCTATGTCTGAAATGGCATCAAAAGCAATGGGTTTGGCCGTTTCCAGAATACATTCGGCAACATCGTGTCTCTCAACCTGATCTTTGAAGGTATCAATATTAAGCTCGGCTGCATCAATTATGTTTAAAATTTCTACCAGCTTAACAGCTATCCTCATTGTGCCTATCTTCAACTTGTAGTTTTTATTTTTTATAAATGGTACATGTCCAACCCAGAATATATTTACTCTGAAACGCGAACTCAGGACAGGCTGGGTTTCGTCAACCTTGACCATCAGCTCTCCGGGCTTTATGTAAATCTGGGTTGTTAAGGTAAAGCCCACAGCCTGGTCAGCGTATGCAGTATCAGTAGGCACGGTATTAAAGCCTTCTACACTGTTTATGACACTTTTCTTTTTAGAAGGCAGAAAGATAACCTCATCACTGGCTTTAACAGTTCCGCTGAGCACAGTACCTGCAACAATTCTTCTGTCATCGTTCTCCTCGGTAAACTTGTATATGTCCTGTACCGGCATACGAAAGGGCAGCTGCCGATTCTCTTTCTTGTTTGCAAAGCTGTCAAGCTGTTCCAGAACAGTCGGCCCCTCATACCAAATAGTGTTTTCAGACTTTCCTGCCACATTGTCTCCGTTAAAGGCACTTATCGGTATGAAGTTAAGGGGCTTGATATTTATCTTATTGAGAAACTCTGTGAATTCTGATTTTATAGATTTAAATACTTCATCATCAAAATCCACGAGATCCATTTTATTTACTAGAACAACCACCTGCTTTATTCCCAGCATTGACACTATATGTCCGTGACGCTTGGAGTTCTCTTTTATCCCCTCCTTGGCATCAATTACGAGAAGTGCGGCTTCAGCTCTTGAGGCTCCTGTTACCATGTTTTTCAGGAACTCAATGTGCCCAGGCGCATCGATAATGATATAATCTCTCATTGTTGTCTTAAAGAAGCATCTCGCGGTGTCAATGGTAATGCCCTGCGCCTGTTCGTCCTTGAGAGCGTCCAGCAGGAATGCATATTCAAAGGGTCTTGAGTTCTTTTTGCAGTATTCCTTGACTGATTCAAGCTTACCCTCGGGCAGTGAATCGGTGTCGGCAAGAAGTCTTCCTATTACGGTACTTTTACCATGATCCACATGTCCTACGATTACTATGTTCATCTGTTCTCTGTTATCCATTTACATGTAACCTCCTCTGCGAAGCGTCTCAAGTCCTCCACCGTCGTCCTTATCCTGGGCTCGGCCTGATCTTTCAGCAATGTTTGCAAACTTACCGCTTTTTAGTTCCTCAATGATTTCACTGACATTTTTTGATGTGGATTCCACCGGTGTTGTACATGGATAGCATCCCAGTGACCTGTATCGTTTTCCATCCCCCTGATCAAAGTATAGGGAGGTGATGGGTATGTTTTCACGTTCAATGTATTCCCATATGTTCAATTCAGTCCAATCCAACAGAGGATGAATTCTTATATGCGTTCCCGGAGCAAAATCTGTTTTGAACTGATTCCAAAATTCGGGGGGCTGATCCCCAACATCCCAGTCATTTTCCTTGTCTCTTGGTGAAAAATATCTTTCCTTGGATCGGCTACCCTCTTCATCGGCTCTGACCCCTACAATTACACCGGTATACTTTTCTCTGTTTTTGTCTGGTATGTATTGTCCTGTCTTGTGGTCCATTACATACCTGTTCCATTCTCCAGAAAGGGTATTTTTCAAGGCTTCTGACTTTAGTGACTGACAACAGGTTATTCTGTCAACCTTTCCATCGGGGAAGGTTTTCTTTTGTGTAAGAGCTTCGGTATTTTCACCATAAACCATGGTCAACTTCCATTTTAAGGCTAGATCATCCCTGTACTGAATCATTTCAGGAATTTTGTAATGAGTATCAATGTGGACCAGGGGTATGGGCACATGTCCGAAAAAAGCCTTCCTTGCCAGCCACAACAGAACCGTACTGTCCTTGCCAATAGACCATAGCATACAGATGTTTTTAAACTCCCTGTACGCTTCTCTGAGTATATGAACACTCTGAGCTTCCAACTTATCTAAATGATTCATAACATCCTCCAAATTTTATTTGTTGATAAAATAATTCACTAATATCACGTTTATTTATGACCTCCAATATGCAGACCACATTCCTTTTTATCAGGATCCTCCCACCACCATCTGCCGCTGCGTACATCCTGGCCTTCCTGAACGGCTCTTGTGCAGGGTTGGCAGCCTATGCTCCGGAAGCCTGTATTGTATAAATGACTGAATGGGATGTTATTTTCTTTTATGTAGGCCCATACATCTTCTTCAGACCAGTGTACAATAGGATTTATCTTGTATATTGAATTACTGGAATCCCATTCAAAAATCTCAATATCCTGACGGGTGGGTGACTGTTCTCTCCTCAACCCGCATATCCAGCCATCAACGGTACTCAAAACTCTTTTCAGAGGCTTTACCTTCCTGATATCACAGCATTTTTTTCTCAGCTCAACACTTTCGTAGAAGAAATTCGGCCCCAGACTGGATACCAATTCCTCAATATCCCTACTTTCAGGAGCATATACTTCATATTTGAACTTATACCTGAGCATGGTCTGCTCCATAAGATCATAGGTTTTCTGAAAATGTCTTCCTGTATCAATTACAAAAATTCTCGCCTTGGGCTCCACCTGTAAAAGCATATGTGTCAAAACCTGATCTTCAATGGAAAGACTTGATGCCAATGCTATTTTAGAAACATCGAAGTTTTCTGCTATATACCTGAAAACAGCTTCAGGTCTGATGTATTTGCTATTCAATGCTTTAAGATCCAATTGTTCCATACTTATTGTCCTTTCGATCTTTAAATAAATATTAATTTATACTAATTTGCTGTTCTCCAGAAAGTATTCCATTACCAGAGCAGCTGCTCCTATTGAAATTGCATTTTCGTTGAAATAGCCCCCATTACTGAAAAAAAGCTTTCCTTCACCTTGAGTCCGAATTATCTCCAATGCAGTTTCTGTAGATTTTTCATAAAAAAGTCTGGAGTGCTTAATAAGAGGTCCACTCAAGATGACTATTCCCGGATTAAGCAGTTTTATCAAATTTGCAAGTCCAACCCCCAATATGCCGGCCCCCTCCAGAATAACTTTTCTGGCAGAGCTGTCACTGTTTTCAGCTGCCTTACAGATATCAATATAGGAATGTATATCCGGAAGCTGATCTGCAGTGAGCTTTTTCAATTCTTTATATTTTTCGGTTATTGAATATATGGAGGAGTAAGTTTCTATACACCCCCTGTTACCGCAGGAACATTTTTCTCCGTTAACATCAATTATCATATGGGCAAAGGCATCTTCAGAGTCGTTTATATTTCTTACAAAAACCCCCGAGGAAATTAATCCGGTTCTGATACCAATCCCACAATTAATATAAATAACATTTTTAATCCCCTTACCTATCCCATAACAGGTCTCAGCCAAAACTGCAGCGTTAGCACCATTATCAATTACTACCGGAATTTCCAGTCTTTTTTCAAAAATTGATTTCAGGTGAATGTTTTCCCAGCCAGGGGCTTCAAAATTCTCCGGATTTAAAACAACACCGCTGTTTCTGTCCAAGGGGCCAACGGTGCCAACACCCATTCCTATAATACTTCCGTTTTGCTTTGTGATTCTTTCCTGAACCTCTCTGATCCAACTCAATATAATACTTAGTGTTAACTTTGGAGTGGATTCAATGTTCATTTCAAATCTGTACTTTTTTACAGGCTGCAGCTTCAGGTTTGTTAATACAATTTGTGTATAGGTTCTTGATATGTCTATGCCGATGATATAATATTTTCTGGAATCTATATCATATAAAACCGGTTTTCTTCCTCCGGTGGATTCGCCTATCTCCGATCCGGTAATTAGTTTTAATTCTTCAAGAGGCTGCATCATTCTGCTGAGACTTGTCAGCTTTAAACCCGACAACTCTGACAGTGCACTTTTTGTTAAAGGCTGATCATGCAGAATTAAGCTCAAGAGTTTTTTAGATTCCAAAGGCATTCCGCTGAAAATACTACTTCTGCTCATAATTGTCCATGCACCTACCTTACAAAATATGTTACGTAATAAAACAACTTATTGCCATTTTAGGCAAAAGTATCCATAACAATACCTTAGATAATATAGTCATCTGGAATAAATACCTTGAAGTCCTTAGGTTTAACATAAACTGTCTGCTTTTCCTTCAGCATAAGCTTTTTATAGTTCTCCTTACTGATTTCTGCCTCTATGTATTCCCCGGTATCCAGCCTCTTCATTTCAAGATTTACTATGGGACCTACAGCCCTGATAAATATTATGTTTGCAGCAATAAACCCGTTTTCTCCGGCTTCAAGACTTATTTCAATATCGTGGGGTCTTGTGTAACTAATGACATTTCTATCTCCTGTTTCGGTATGTCCGGGTGCATCAAGTTTTATTGAACCCAGCTCAATTTTTCCATTGTGCACTCTCCCGTGGAACAGGTTAACGTTACCCAGGAAGTTATAAACAAAAGGATTCGCAGGGTTATCATAAACTTCCTCAGGAGTCCCGATTTGTTCTATTTTGCCTTGATTCAAAATTACGATTCTGTCAGCCACATCAAGGGCTTCCTCCTGATCATGGGTAACAAAAACACTTGTAATTGGATATTCATCATGGAGCTTCCTGAGCCATCTTCTGAGATCTTTTCTAACTTTGGCATCAAGAGCTCCGAAGGGTTCATCCAGCAGCAATACCTTTGGTTCCACAGCTAAGGCCCTTGCAAGTGCAATCCTCTGTCTCTGGCCTCCTGACAACTGAGCAGGGTAGCGCTTGGCCAGTTCCTCCATTTTTACAAGTGCCAGAAGCTCATGAACTTTCTTTTCAATGGCTTCCTTACTTGGTCTGTGCTTAGAGGGTCTTACCTTTAAGCCGAAGGCAATGTTTTCAAAAACCGTCATGTGTTTGAATAACGCATAATGTTGAAAAACAAATCCGACTTTTCTGTCCTGGGTACTCTTACCGGTGTTATCCTCACCGTCAAAAATGATACTGCCCTGGTCAGAGGTTTCCAGCCCGGCAATGATTCTGAGCAGAGTTGTTTTCCCCGAGCCCGATGGTCCCAGCAATGCTACAAGTTCGCCGGTATTGATTTTCAGATCAATATTGCTGAGTGCTTTAAAGGAATCAAAAGACTTTGTAATATTGGAAATTTCGATACTCATATTAGCCTCCTTCAAATTATTTAAACTGCTGTTTGATTTTCCAGTCTGAAATATTCTTAATAATTAAGTTAATTATGGCTATAACTGTTAAAAGTGAGGCTACTGCAAAGGCAGCAGAAAACTTATACTCGTTATACAAAATTTCAACATGCAATGGTACAGTATTGGTTAAGCCTCTGATATGTCCCGAAACAACGGATACGGCTCCGAATTCACCGGCTGACCTGGCAGCCGTCAGCATTACACCATATAGAAGCGCCCACTTTATGTTTGGCAGAGTTATGAGCCAAAAAGTCTTTAGTCCGCTGGCTCCTAATGTTAGTGCAGCTTCTTCCTCAGCCGTACCCTGGGATTCCATAAGTGGTATCAGTTCTCTGGCAACGAAGGGCAGTGTAACAAATAATGTTGCAATGATGATGCCCGGCGGTGCAAATATTATTTTTAAGCCCAGTTCGTTCAGAATATTTGCCAGAACACCATGGCTGGTACTGAAAAGTAAAACAAATATCAAGCCGGCTACTACCGGTGAAATGGCAAAGGGTAGATCTATTACAGTTATCAGCAGGTTTTTGCCCTTGAATTTGAACTTTGCAACAGCCCATGCAGCTATTACTCCAAATACTGTATTTATGGGCACTACAATTGCAATTGTAAGCAAGGTAAGCTTTATAGCTGATAAAGCTATGGGATCACTTATAACGGCTAAATAAACTTTAGTCCCCTGTTCAAAGGCTTTAACGAAAACTGAAATGAGAGGTACCAGCAGCATAACTGTAAAGAATAATAGTGCTATTGCTGTCAGTAATATCCTAACAATTTTCGAATTCTTTAAAGCCTTATTCTCTTGCCCAGGGCGATTTGTACCCACATCTATTGCCTTGTCATAATTTATAGGAATGCTACCTGACATAATACCCTCCATATAAAATAAATTTTTTTACCTTTGTCACCCTTTGTGCCTGTTACTTGCCCACCATTGAAAAAGATTTATTATCAGAAGCATTAAAAATGATATTATGAGCATGATTGCTGCAACAGCTGTTCCTCCGGCATAATCATACTGTTCAAGCTTTGTTCTGATTAAAAGTGGTGTTATCTCAGTTCTCATGGGCATATTTCCTGATATAAAGACTACAGAACCATACTCCCCGAGAGCTCGTGCAAAGGAAAGTGCAAAACCTGTTATAAGCGCCGGAAGCAGCTCAGGAATAATAACTTTATAAAAGGTTTGAAATCTGCTTGCACCAAGACAGGCTGCAGCTTCCTCTACCTCTGTATCGATGCTTTGCAAAACCGGCTGAACTGTTCTTATTACAAATGGAAAGCTTATGAATACCAATGCAATAGTAATTCCCATTGGTGTATAGGATATTTTTATACCAAGTGGTTCAAAGAATTTCCCTATCCACCCGTTGGGGGCATACAATGTAGTTAGTGATATACCTGCAACTGCTGTAGGTAAAGCAAAGGGAAGATCAATCAAACCATCAATGATTTTTTTGCCGGGGAAAGTGTATCTCTCAAGTACCCATGCCATTAGAAGACCAAAAACAGCATTTATTGTTGCGGCTAAAAACGATGTGCTGAAGGATACCTTTAAGGATGCCACCACCCTCTCACTTGAGGCAATTTCTAAAAAGCTTGCCAGTCCTATACTGGAACTATTGATAAATACCATGGAGACCGGGATTAAAATTAGTAGTGTTATGTAAAATATAGTTAATCCCATGGTCAGCCCGAATCCTGGTATTACGCTTTGTTGCCTTAATTTTAACGGCTTAATTGTCAGATTCATGAATTCACCTCGGATTTGATTACCGTATCGGAACCCTCAGGTTCCGGTACGGTTCTTTATGTATTATTTTTTTACGTAAATCTGATCAAATACTCCCCCATCATCGAAGTGTTCCTTCTGTGCTTTTGCCCAGCCACCAAATTCTTCGTCAATGGTAAAGAGATTTATCTTTGGGAACTGACTTTCAAACTTCTTTGCTACAGTTTCATTTCTTGGCCTGTAGTAATTTTTAGCTGCTATTTCCTGCCCCTCATCACTGTAGAGATACTCCAGATAAGCCTCGGCGACCTTTCGGGTTCCTTTTTTATCAACAATCGAATCAACTACAGAGACAGGTGGTTCAGCCAGTATGCTTATTGATGGTACAACTATTTCAAATTTATCCTTACCAAGCTCATTTATTGAAAGGAAGGCTTCGTTTTCCCATGCAATCAACACATCACCAAGGCCACGTTCAACAAAGGTGGTTGTTGAGCCGCGTGCTCCTGAATCCAACACAGGAACATTTGCAAAAAGAGCTTTTACAAATTCCTTGGCCTTCTCCTGATCATTATTGGTCTTTTTCAGTGAATATCCCCAGGCCGCAAGATAATTCCAACGTGCTCCACCTGAAGTTTTAGGATTTGGTGTAATTACCTGGATTCCAGGCTTGATCAGATCATCCCAGTCCTTTATGTTTTTTGGATTACCTTTTCTGACCAGGAATACTATAGTTGAAGTGTAAGGTGTTGAGTTGTTTGGTAAACGCTTTTGCCATTCCTTGTTAATTATTTCTTTGTTTTTATTGATTGAGTCAATATCATATGCAAGTGCCAGTGTAACTACATCAGCTTCATTTCCATCAATAACAGTTCTAGCTTGACTTCCTGACCCTCCATGAGACTGCTGAACTGTAACATCCTGTCCTGTTTTGTCCTTCCAGTATTTTGTGAAGGCTTCATTATATGCCTGGTAAAGCTCACGGGTCGGATCATAGGATACGTTTAAGAGTGTAACAGGTTTACTGCTGTCAACCTCTCTGCCTGATACTGTATTGCCAGATGCCGAGGTGGCATTTGAGCCGCTGTCACCGCAACCAGCCAAAACCGATATAGATAATACCAGACTTAAGATCACTAATGCAAACCTTGTAAATTTTCTTTTTGCCATAACTGTTCTCTCCTTTATTTTAGTTAATATATAATATTAGTATTCATATCATAATAATATGTTATTACTTAAAAAAATAATATCCGAGCTGCTAATTTAGTAAATAACCATTTATATGTATGAATAAATTTCACATACCATTCTTATATGTTTTGTAAGTTATTGAAATATTACCATGTGGTTAAAAGTATGTCAATAGTTTCCTGAATTATTTTGTTAAACATAACCAATTTTTTAATAAATAAACACCTTATATATCAGACCAGTTATAGATCTAATCATATAAGGTGTTTGTCCTATGCCTATATCATGTATTAATTTACTATGGTTTAAAATTTATATTGAATTACTTTAATGTTATTGAGCTAACTTTGATAATATCCCCTTCAAGAATTCCTTTCACTGTTATCTCAGGCACTTTTTCAGTTGTTATTTTAGGTAAAATGTTATCTTTGGCTAGCTTATGCCCATTAGCATCAAATTTATAGTATATATAGCTCCCATCCTTTTGTTTTATAGATATCCCATACCCGCTGGCTTCGCAATGGGGGCAGTTCAGACAATCAGCACCCATTTTTGTAGGGTCCTCCCGATTTGGACTGCAATCGGTATCACCAAGCCAGCCGTTAAAGGTTTGCTCTTTAACAGTATCATCGGAGATAGACTTAACCTGAAGGACATTGTTCTTTATTGTACCCTTGACACTGATAGCAGTTCCTTCTTTAATTTTTGAGGAAGATACAAGCCCTTTGGCAAGCTGTTGTCCCTTTGTATCAAAAGCATAATACTTTTTAGTTCCATCACTGTTTTTAATCTCAATTCCGTACTTTTTATTTTTTGTTTTTAATATCCCTTTATATGTACTACTTACATCCTTCTTTTTTGTTGTACTATGGTTGGATGCTGCACTGATGTTTCCTGTATATACAATGTTTGTAAATGAAAATATCAGTATCAGCACCAAAAAAATTGAAAACTTGTTTCTTATCATTTTTCGCTCCATTCCACCGCTATCACTTGCGGTATATAGTTTAATTCCCGGATCAACCAATTACCTTTATCCGGCTTTTTATCATTCCCATCCAGCAGGTGTAGACAATATCACCTGTTTCAACTGGAGTAAATTCAATAATGTTATCGCCCGGGCTTAGTTTTTTTTGAATTTTTAAATCAGGAATAGTTATTTCATTGTTACAATAATTTAGGGTTTCTTCAGTGGCCTTTAAATTCCACTTAACTTTCACGCCTTTCTTAACAATGATTACAGGATATTCATCAGCTTTTATTTCTGATTCGATTTCCTGTACTGTATCAGTAAGCGCAACTGTCTGTGCCGTTTTACCGTTATTCTGTGTATACCCGGACTTATTAAAAGAAGGGAGGCCTACGTCTACTCCATAGAGTGCCAGTCCTCTGCCTAACATGGCAAAACCTAAAACCAGTACAATTGCAGCACTTATAGCTGAGATGATTCTTGCATGCTTCTTATATAATGCTGAATTAATAAACCCGAAGGTTAACAGCAAAGGTACTGTTCCCAGTGCAAAAACAAATGAAGCAACTGCACCCATTAAAATACTTGCTGTTCCCAGCGCATACAACTGTATCATTTGCAGAGGTCCGCATGGCATAAAGCCGCTAAGTAAGCCTATAACCAAATGACTTCTGAATTTACCTGCAAAGATTCTCTTAGCTATAAATGACGGGAGTCTGATATTGAATTTCCGTAATGCCGGAAACACATTCAACAGTTTGACTGCCAACAGAATCATAAAAATCCCACCTATCAGAGGAATTATTCCTTTCCACATACCATTTGGGCTGACAACCTTACCTATTCCCCCTGCGATTCCGCCTATAATGGAATATGAGGCAATTCTTCCGCAATTATAAATAATATTTGGCGCAAATCCTTTTTTGTTGACGCTATTAGTTATTACCAGGCCTCCGCACATTGCAATACAATGAATTGAGGTAAGCAAACCAAACACGAATATTAGCCCAAGGCTGACCTTGCTTCCTAAATCAGGCAGGTATTCCAGGTTAATTAGCTTTGTAAATAGTGTAAAGATATGTGATAAATGCTCCATTTGTTGCCCCCCTGAAATCAAATGTATTACAACTATATCAACTTCATTTATAAGTCAACGCTGACTACAAATAATAATCCAGAGGTGCTTTGCTGCTTACCAAATGAAGTCTTTCAAGTATTTCCGTACGCAAAGCCATAAATTCCTCGCTGTTTCTGGCTCTGGGTCTTTTCAGTTTTACATCCAAAATATTCTCAATCTTTCCCGGTCTCGGAGTCATAATTACAATCCTGTCACTGAGATAAACAGCTTCATCCACATCATGGGTCACCAGGATTGTAGTAGTACCTCTCGTGAACCACAGTTCATGAATTTTCTCCTGCAAATCAAAACGGGTAAAGGAATCCAATGCCCCTAAAGGTTCATCCAACAATAGTACCTTTGGGTCATTAATAAGGGCACGAGCCAAGGAGGCTCTCTGAGCCATACCACCGGACAACTGATGGGGATAAGATTTTTCAAAACCGGTCAGACCTGCCAGTTCTATGAAGTGTGAAACCTCATGCTTCTTTTCCTTGTATATTTTCCGTGCCTTCAATCCTGCTGATATATTGTTTTCAACGGTTTCCCAGGGAAAAAGATTAGCTTGCTGAAACACATAACCCCGTTCATAGTGAGTACCTGATACTGGCTCTCCATCCAAAGTTATCTGCCCTTTCTGGGCCTGATCCAAACCGGCGATCAATCTGAGAAGTGTAGTCTTCCCACATCCTGATGGGCCTATTAGCGATACAAATTCACCGGGTTTGATATCGATATTGATATTTTGTAGTGCTTCTGTTTCGTAGCCGTTGGCATCGGTATATACTCTGTTTATATTATTTATTGATATATAGCCTGATTTTGGTAAGCTCTCTGTGTTCATTTCAACAACCCCTTCTGCCAGACTAGAATTCTGTCCCTTATTCTGAAAATTAAAGCCATAACAATTGAAAAAACTATAGCCATTACTATTATGGACGCATAGACCTTTGCATAATTTGACCAGCTTTTTGCCCAGTTGATGTACCAGCCCAACCCGGCTTTTGCTCCAATTATTTCGGATACCACCAGCGTTGCAAAGGATACACCCGTGCCTGTGTAAATTCCAGTGAAAATGGAAGGCATTGCTCCGGGTATTGCCACTTTAAATATCAGGAATTTCTCATCAGCACCTAATGTTCTGGCCGCTTCAAAATAGGACTTTTGAATGTTTGCAATTCCTCCGCAGGCCATATACGCAACAGGAAACCAAACGCAGAGGACTATAAGGAATATCTGAGCGTAGAAGCTTGAAGGAAAAATAAACATAGCTATTGGAATCCAAGCCGTTGCAGGTATAACACCCATTACTTTTATTACAGGGAACAACCAGTAGTTCCATTGCCTGTACCAGCCTATCAAAACCCCTGATACCAGGCCCAGTGTAGTACCGGTTGTAAAGCCTAAAACAAGTAATCTCATTGAGTGTAATGTGCTGATAAGCAAGGTATAGGAATCCTCTACCATTACCTGAAGAATCTGTGCGAGACTCGGAAAGAAAGGCAACGGCAGGTAGTTTGTTTTGGTTGTCAGAATATCCCACAGGGTGAGAATCAAGCCAACAGCAAAATAAAACTGGGACTTATGGCAATTTACAACACGAAGTCTGGTATTAAACAGTGAATATATACTCCTTACAGTTAAAAACATAATAACCAATACTAAAAAGATACGGTAAGGTATAACATCTACAATTTGTTTTATCGGTAATAACAAACTTACCAGTAATGCTGCAGTATAGGATGCTATCTGGAGGATTGGCCAGATAGCGGATGTTTTTTTCCAATATACATCAGTATTGATTTTTGGTTCAATATTTGTTTTATTTGTTGACAGTTCTCTGGCATGTAAAGCCGGAAGTTCTTTAGCATTTTCTTCTTTCATATTAACCTCTCAAAGCTTTTTATTTATTTAGAATGTCATAGAATACCTGATCTGCAAAGCTTTTGGGATCTGTGTCCTTTTTCAGGAAGCCTGTTTTGTTAAACTGTTCAACAAAATATTTAGTGTCGTCATATGCATTAGCTGTTGTGTACTCATAATCATAGGATTTAATCAACTCAGTAAGAAGCTTAAGATCGTCAGTTGCGACGTATTTCTTCTCAATTTCTATCTTTGCTGTTTCCTCAGGATTTGCCTTTATCCATTCAGTTGCCTTTTTATAGGCTCTTGCTATGGCAGCTACTCTTTCAGGATTTTCATCAATCTGTTTCTTTGATGCATACAGGAAGCAGCAGCTTTTACCTGCAAACAGCGGATCGGTGGATATATCGGAAAGTGATGTATATCCTTCATTCTTCTCGGCAAGTACTCCATAGGGATCCCATGCAGCAAATGCGTCTATTTCACCTTTTTTTACAGCCTGAGTCAATTGATCCAGCGGATATGGCAACCAGGTTACTTCTGTTTGAGGGTCTATCCCTGCATTGGCCAGCACTATTGTGGCTACAGACATTGGAGTTCCACCGATTTCGTCGACACCAATTTTCTTTCCCTTCAGATCCTTCGCTGTTTTGATTGGTGAATTTGGGGGAACTACCAATCTTATACAACCCTTATGTAAGCCTCCGATTATCTTCAAGTCCATTCCCTGCTGGATTGACGGGAAGTATTGAAAGTCTCCGTTTGTTACCGTAAACTCTCCCGTTACCAAACCTGTTTTGAGTTGATCCAGTGTACCACTGACCAGTTCCACATCCAAACCTTCCTCGGCAAAGAAGCCTTTTTCCAGGGCAATATAGGACGGTGCACCGCAGGCTCCACCTCCCAGTGCCTGAATCTTTAGCTTTCCGAATTTGAAATCCTTATTTGAACCCGATTTATCTGCTGCAGTTGAACTTGAAGCAGCTGCACTAGATACTTCTGCACTTGAGGAAACTGTTGAACCCTGAGTGCTCCCGACCGCATTATCTGTACTGCCGCAGGCCGTGAGTCCGATTAAAAGAGATATAGCCAATATTAACGGCTTTACTGAAATTCCTACAGAAATTCTTTTTGTTTTTTGCATTTTAACCTCCATTTTTTACATGTGATAATAAGTTCCCTATCAAGCACATGCAGTTTAAATTTTTTATTTAAAAATGTTATTATAGGTATGCTAAAGTCAGGCCACATCCTCTGATTTACTTGAGAATGTATTTTTAAAGGCCTTTTCAAGATCATTTATCAGATCATTGGCATCCTCTATACCAATTGACAAACGAAGTGTTTCGGGAGGAATCTCTGCAAACTTCAGTTCCTCAAGGGTAAGCTCTCCATGAGTTGTTTTTGGCGAATTAATTATAAGGGATCTTGCGTCTCCAACATTTGCGTGATAACTGAATATGCTTGTTGAATCTATAAAAGTATTTATTTGTTCTTCTGTTGCCTTCAAGCCAAAGGTAAATATGGCACCAGCACCTTTAGGCAGATATTTTTGTGCCAACAGCTTGTATTTGCTGTCTTTGGCGGCAGGATGATTTACCCAGGCTACTTCTTCTCTGGATTCGAGGAAATTAATTATTTTTTCTGCATTGGACACCTGCTTTTGTACCCGTTCAGATAATGTTTCTAGTCCCACTAAGGCTAGATACGCATCAAAGGGCCCCAGTGCTGCACCAAAGTATGCAAGATAATTCATACGGACTCTGGTTGTAAAGGCGGCTGGCCCAAATGCTTCCACGAAGCTTCTTTCTTTTCCCTTCGCATCTCTGAACATATAGACAGGTTCTGTAAACTGCGGAAATTTTCCATTGGCCCAGTTAAACTTTCCGCTTTCAAGAATCAATCCTGCAATGGCATTACCATGCCCGTTCAGAGCTTTTGTTGCAGAATAGATAACAATATCAGCTCCATATTTAATGGGATTTAATAAGTACGGTGTGGCAAAGGTATTGTCAACTATAAGGGGGATATCATTGTCATGTGCGATCTCAGCAAGAGCCTCAATATCAGCAATAGCGGCATTTGGATTGCTTATGGTTTCAACAAATATTGCCTTGGTATCGGGCGTTATCTTACTTCTCCATTCCTCAAGATTATCAATTTCCTTTACCTGATCAATTTCAATATTGAAATTTGGATAAATCTTTTTAAAGCTATCAAAGGTTCCACCATATACCTGAGCGGTAGTAAGTACTCTTCCTCCGCCCTCAGCTACGTTAAACAATGAATAGGTTACAGCAGCCATACCTGAACCAACAGCAATTGCGGCCGATGCACCATCAAGTGCTGCAACTCTTTTTTCCAGAACATCTACAGTAGGATTTCCCACTCTGGTATATAGATATCCAAACTCTGAAAAACTGAACAATCTGCCTGCCCTGTCAGTGTCACCAAGATCAAAGGAAGCAGTCTGATACACCGGAACCTGAACTGAAAAATTATGTTCTTTTGGATTATAGCCTGCTCTAACCTTCAAAGTATCAAAACTTAAATCTGAAACTCCCATAAATACACCTCTCTCATTCTATTTTGATTAAAAAAAGAGACTGTAATAAAATACAGTCTCTGGTTTTCCAGTCAACAAGTTTTGTATTAATCATTATTGTTATTAATTTGATTTATCTCTTTGTAAACTAATTCTCACTTAATTTTGCTAAAAAATATTCTTGCTGATATACCGGTCCCCTCTATCAGGGAAAATAACCACTATATTTGTATTATCAACCCTTTCGGAGATGACTCTTGCAGCGTATAAAGCTGCTCCTGACGAGGTTCCTATCAGAAGTCCTTCTTTACGTGCTACCAGCTTAACCTCCTGAAGGGCTTGTGAATCATTAACCTTTATTACCTCATCAATAAGTGAATTGTTCATGGTTTCGGGCATGAAAGTATTTCCAATCCCTTCTATGCTGTAGCAGCCGGAAGGCCTCCCCCCATAGTTGATCCTACCGGATCTGCAAGGATACCCTTACTCTGAAAGTTCCTCCATATACATTATTCGAAATGATAACCTTATCACCGCTTTTAAGTAAGAGCAGAACAGCTGTAATTGCTGCCATTCCCGAGGAAAAGGCAAAGCCAGCTTCTCCTGCCTCCAGGTCCCTTATCAGAGCTTCAAGTGCTTCCCTTGTGGGATTTCCTGTTCTTGAATATTCGTATCCTCTAGCTGCCCCAGTTCTATCTGCTTGTAAGTGGAAGTCTGATATATAGGTACGCTTACAGCACCTGTTCTTTCGTCCCCGTCAATTCCTCCGTGTATTAATTAAGTGTTAAAAATGTTTTGCATGTGTGATTCAGTTAGCATTTCACTTTCCATAAAACCTCCGGTCTGCTGCTTTGCAGCATTACAAATTTCTGTTCAAAATATCTTTTTCTATAAACCTCTCAAGTACACTTTCAATCCTGTAGGGTGCTTCGAAAACCCTGAAGCCTCTGGATTGGATAAAGCCCAATGCATTTAATCCAACCTGACTTACTATTATTGCTTTACAATCCGAAAGGTTTTTCAGCGTTCTTTCGAACTCATTTTCATCATGTTTACTTAAAGTAGCATCATTTACCCTATACTCGATATATTCAGAGCTCTCATCGATGATCTCATATATGTAAAAACCCGATGCTCTTGCAAAGTGAAGGTCGATATTTACACCATCACTACTTGCTATGGCAATTCTTTGACTCATATTAACCTCCCGACTCCTGACTAGAAAGCAGGGATTACAGCACCTTTATATTTCTCTTCAATAAATTTTCTCACTTCCTCGGTGGTCAATGCATTCTTTAGTGCTGCAATGGCAGGATCATTAGCTCTGCTGGTCTTGGTTGTGAGTATATTTGCATAAGGTGAATCCTTGCCTTCTCTGAACAATGCAGAATTGGCATCAATTCCGGCTTCAAGTATCTTGTTGGTATTTGTTATGTATCCGTCAAAGTCTTCCTTCAGCCTTATTAATTGAGCTGAATCAATTTCCTTGATTTCAATTTTTTTAGTATATTCAGCAATATCTTTTACTGTAGCTGAGTGTTCGGGCAAATCGCTCTTTAATTTTATATAACCGTTTGCTTCGAGAATTTTTAGTGCTCTGTATTCATTTGTTACATCGTTTGGAATACCTATAACAGCACCATCAGGAATCTCTTCCTTTGTTTTGTACTTGGCTGAGTAGAATCCAATTGGTTCAACGTGAATATTGCCTGCATTTGCCAGGTCATAACCCTTCTCTTTTTTCACTGAATCAAGGTAAGGCTGGTGTTGGAAGAAGTTTACATCAAACTCACCGTTATCTACAACCTCATTACCACGTTCTCCAAGAGAACCCTGAGCTATTGTTACTTCAATGTTACTCCCTGTTCAGCCAATTTAGGCTTAACGAATTCCAAAAGCTCCGCATGGGGCACCTGGTCTGCCAGAACCTTTAAGGTAACCGGTTTATCCTTTGAGAAAGTCTGCGCCGCTGCTGTACTTTCGCTTGACGTATTAGCAGTTTTTCCGCAGCCTGCGGCTAAAAGCACAATTGATAATATAACTCCTATAAGTGTTAGAATTCTTTTTTTCATAAATTAATTCATCCTTTCAAAATTTTTGTATTTAGCGTTCCTAAACGTAATAGAACCTTTCAAAATTAAACTCATATATACATTACTCACATTAAAAATCTTTTTTTGATAATGTACTTGGATATTGACTCACCCAGAAACTGAACCAGCTGAACCAGTATTATCAGCACCAGCACCGCAGCTATAAGTATGTCTGTCTTAAATCTGGAATACCCGAACCTTACTGCCACATCTCCGAGGCCACCAGCTCCGAAGGAGCCTGCAAGAGCTGTTGTGGCAATGATTGCGATTACAGCTATAGTGAAAGCTCTGACAAGTGAAGGCATGGCTTCAGGTATCAGCACCTTGGTTATTATATAACGGTTGTGTGTGCCCATAGCTTTTGCTGCTTCGATTTTTCCTTTTGCAACCTCCAGGATACTACTTTCCACAAGTCTGCCGAACATTGGAACACAACTTGCCACCAATGCCAGAATACATGCTTCAGGACCATAGGCTCTTCCAATAAAAAGTCTTGAAAGCGGCAGTGTAAGAATTATAAGTATCATTGAAGGCAGAGACCTTAATACATTAACAATGGCACCAAGTATCCTGTTAAACGCAGGAAGAGGATGTATACCCTGTTTATCCGTTACCACAAGAACTATTCCCAGTATGACTCCAAGCAGCAGGGTGAAAATTGTAGTCAGAATAGTCATATAGAGGGTTTCTTTTATTGCAGGAGTAACAATTGCCCATACGTCTTTTCCGAAAGCACTCCTCAAAACTTCAATTAAGCTGCTGTTTTCTAAATTCATATGAAATCACCCTCCTTTACCCATTGATTAGCTGCAAATTCCTCATTTATTTTTACAAATAATTTTGCAGTATCACTTTTCGGATTTCTGAAAACCTCTCTAACAGGCCCTTTTTCAACTATAACACCACTCTCAAGAACAGCCATGTTGTTACAGGAGTATTTTATTACCTCCAGTTCGTGAGTTATTAGTAGTATAGTCAGTCCCAGTTTCCTGTTTATATCCTTGAGAAGATCAAGTACCGATAGAGTTGTTTGCGGGTCAAGTGCCGAGGTTGCTTCGTCGCTAAGCAATACATCTGGGTTATTGGCAAGGGCTCTTGCAATTCCAACCCTCTGCTTTTGTCCTCCGCTTAATTGTCCAATGTGACAGTTTGTTTTGTCACTGAGTTCAACCAGTTCGAGAATTTCATCAACCCGACTTCTGATATGCTTTTTATCATAACCTGAAATTTCAAGGGGATAGGCTACATTGCCGAAAACAGTTCTGGAGTCAAAAAGATTGAAATGTTGAAAAATCATACCAATTTTTTGTCGATGAAGATTCAATTCCTTTTTGGACAGCTCTGTAATTTCATGTTCTCCAATTCTTATCCTGCCGCTGTCCGGTGCTTCAAGTCTGTTCAAACATCTTATTAATGTTGACTTTCCCGCACCGCTGAACCCTACTATTCCAAAAATATCGCCCTTATCAAGTTCAAGATTTATACCCTTTAACACCTCAACATCTCCATCAGAATTCTTAAAGGTCTTATACAAATCTTCTATAACAATAAAACTGTTTCCCATGGTAACCTCCAAAATACGTGCCTTTGCTCGTTCAGCAAACAGTAATTAAAGAACGTTTGCGGCTTTTCTTGATTATCTGTACGTATTCAGTACTCTGTCATATATGTCTTCTATTACTCTCAACCCGCCATTGTAGCCGGCATATCCACAATTAAGTACCAATCTGTAGGTTACCGGTGCGCTTATAATCAGCAGATCTGCCTTAATATCATTGGCCAGGTCTCTTTCCCAGCCGCTGCCGAGTATTATCGCCCTGTTTTTCTGAGGCTCTTCCCTGATTTCTTGTTGTATAGTACCTCCGTCTATGGAGAAAGCTACTTCTGCTGATCTTAGATCAGATATCCTTGAAAATTGCTCTTTAATGCTTTCCCGGAAATCTTCAGGAGTATCGTCAATTATGTATTGTTTTGCCGGAATAATACCCAATTCATTTAATAAGAATTTGGAAAAGCCCAAGGAATAAGCTGCGTCCAAAATTGTATAGAATCTTCTTGGGATTCCATATCTGAATTCAAGCATAAAGTCGGCTGTTCTTTCGATGAAGGAATAGTATTTTTCTTCTTCCTTGTTAATAAAGGCATCAACGATTTTCTTATCCAGTTCACCAAACTCTGCTACCTGTCTGAGGAATTTTGTTGTCTCTATTCCTCCAATGGGTATGTATGGGAATTGTAAATATGGTGTACCATATTTCTCCTCAAGGTGCTTTACAATTCCAAGCCCGGTCCAGGTGTTTATTAAAATATTAAACTCTGCGTCGGGAATGGTCTTCCATTCATCAACGCCTTCTGATTCATTTCCGAATAGTATATTTACCTTAAGTCCTATACCCTGAAGAATACGTTTAAGCTCTTCAAGATTTCCATTCCAGTAAGGGTCCTGGTAGGGTACTGTTGCAAATACGTTAACAAGGCCTTTTTTTGTGTTTCCACCTTTGTTATGCACATTCACGTATTGATCAATAATTGCGTTGACAACCGATTCGTGGCTCACATAATTATTGCTTTTGAAACCGCCTGTTTCTGCGAAAACAATAGGTTTTCCCAGTACTTGGTATTCACTTGTTACTCTGCCGACATCATCGCCGACAATATCTGAGGTACATCCTGTAAGAACCACATACAAATCGGCATCTATTACCTTAAAAGCGCCGTCAACAACGTTTCTTAGCCTGCCCTCGCCACCATATACAACTTCAGCTTCACTGGTATTTGTACAGGGAATTGTATTTCCTCCCGCATAACCTTCACCCTGACCAATAAGTGAGCTTACCTTTGAACTGCAGCCCGGGCCGGCATGCAATATCGGCACGCCTCTTTTAATGGCTACTACAGTTTGCTGCGCTCCTATGGCACAGGAATATCTGGGCTGCTCAATAAATTTCAACATCGACATTACCTCCAAGGAAAGAAAATGGATTTTGCTCCAGCCACCATTTTGTGTATGGCATTGAACTGTGTTTGGCTAGATTAGTAACAAATTCTTTGTTATCAAGGGTTTCAAGAATTCTTTCAGCATAGTTCAATACTCCCTGATAACCGAACCCAAACTGTTCGTCACCGATTAAAAGTGTGGGTACACCGAGTTTTGCTCCCCACAGGGTCATTCCCCCATGTCTTGCTATCATGATGTCAGGACGTACTCTGTTCAGTATGTTAACTAGTTCATATGCCTGTTTATTGCACACATTATAGTTATGAACGTCTCCGTAGGTGCTTACATCATGAGCCAACGCGTCCGAGGTTGGATCCCCATTGTCATATATGGGATCATGATGGAATATTGCTGCCCCCTGTACCTGAAGTCCAAGTTCTCTAAGAAGGGCTATCAAAGCATGACCATGAGCTGCTCCTGCTGTAAGATAAGCAGTTTTTCCCTGAAGCTTCTTACGGTATTCATCCAAAAGCGGTAAAACTCTTGTATGTTCTTTTTGGATATACTCCTTAATTTCAGCTTCCCTATCCAGAACCTTTCCCAACTCTCTCAGCCAGGCATCTGTTCCCGGGATTCCATAAGCCGGAGGCGCCTTGATTTCAGGAACTCCATAGACCTGTTCCAACGCTGCTCCTAAATAAGTTCCCAGTGTAGGACATATTTGTATTGTGGCTGCTGCTTCAGAAATATACTCAAGATCAGCAACGGTAGAGAATGGCACAACATAATTTGCTTCGTAACCTAATGGCTCCAATAGCTGGTCAAAAATGTGTGAGCCCCAGAAATTAATAATGTTAACCTTATTTGATTTTTTCCTTGGTGGCTTTACAATTTTTCTCACTATTGAGTGATATGCCGAATCAAAGCCTGTGGTCCAGATTTTTGATTTGAAGCCCTCACAATAGCAGCCAACGACCGGGATGCCCAATTCTTCTGTCATATCGTTTGCAACAAATTCAACGTCATCTCCTATTATTGCAGAAGCACAGGAGGTTGTTATAAATATGGCATTGGGCTTTACTCTTTCATAAACTTCTTTAATAGTTTCTCTTAGCTTGTTGGTAGCACCAAAAATAGTGTCCTTTTCCTCTATGTTTGTATTAAAAAATCTACCTATTGCCGGTGGCAGGTTTCTTTCCATCTGACCAACTCTATATACAAAATTAAAACCGAAGAAATCTCCTGAGCAGCCTACCGGCGCATGATTGATAATTGCAGCGTCCTTTATCATGGATAACTGACAGAATGCATTCCCCGAGCTGCAGCCCATACATTGACTGAAACTTCTTGTACTGTCCTGAAGACTTCCTGCTCTTGCGCACTTTACCAACTCACCTGCTGTGCCTTCAAAGCCTGTTATTGAACCCAATCTCACTTCACGTATTTGAACTTCGGGACTTTTTATGTTTACTGTACTCACTAATATGACCTCCTATTAAAAAGAACCTATTTTACAAATTGCCTGCTGCTTCTGCCCTGACCTCGCCTGTTTCAAGGGCCAGCAGATAATCTCCCCATTTTGCCGCCCATGCTCTGAGCTCTGATACTTCAAGGGGTGATGGTACCTTTGACTCTTCATGTCCAGCTATTTTTGCTGCAAGTGATTTGTAAACCTGTGCCTGTTTTGAGTTTGGTGCTGCTTCAATTGTTGTCTTACCCTGGAGTTCGCTTTGAGTTACCGTTACTGATCGGGGCACATATTCAACTACCTGAGTATTTGTCTGCTTTACAAAATCGTCAATTATGTCTTTTGCATAAGGAGCATTTATGGAATTTGCAATCACCCCACCTAAAAGTGCTCCCCCTGAATTTGAGTATTTATGTATTCCTTTGAATAAATTATTTGCAGCGTATACAGCCATAAAATCCGCTGAAGAAACTGTAAATACATGTTCGGCTATTCCTTCTCTTATCGGAACTGCAAAACCTCCGCAAACAACGTCTCCTAAGACATCGTATATAACATAGTCCAAATCCAGCTCCTCAAATATATTCTGCTGTTTAAAAAGCTGTACAGCTGTGATTATTCCTCTACCCGCGCAGCCTACACCTGGTGCAGGACCTCCTGCCTCAACACAATAGATTCCATTAAATCCTTCAAAAATTACCTCATGCGCTTTAACGGAATTTTTCTCCCGCAAGGTATCCAATACGGTGGGAATATAGTTTCCTCCCCTTAGGGTATTAGTAGAATCACTCTTTGGGTCACAACCGAACTGCATAACTTTGTAGCCTGCTACAGAAAGAGCTGCACTGATATTTGAAGTTGTTGTGGACTTTCCAATGCCTCCTTTACCGTAAATCGCTATTTGCTTGATTTTCTTAGCCATTAAATTCTCTCCAATCATTTTTATTTATCTTATAAATTTATTAATTCACTTTTTCCCTTTGGAATAAGTGATGAAATAACCTTGTTTATTGCTGTATAAATCAAATCCGGCATGATATATGCCCTGATCCCCAAATCTCGAAGTGCTTGTTCGGCACCGTAACCTATCTGAGAAACTACAACAATGCTGCAATCCGATATTTCATTTATCAACCTGTCTAGGGATGAATCACTGTGATCACCGTTATTACACACAGGAGAGGTACTTCGGATTTCTTTGAAATCCCACTCACCTGTATCTGAAATCTCGAATATTATGAATTGTCTACTGCGGCCAAAATGTTGATTTACCACTTTTCCATCACTGCTTGCAACTGCTATTTTGTATGACATAAAACCTCCTATCTATAGTCCGAGGCACATTTTACCCTCGATTATCCATGTGAAAAGGTTTGCAAGGGCTGATCATAAAGTAATTCTGCCAAATCCTTTCCTTTACCGGGAATACCACAGGCATCGGCACGGCACTGCTGACAATGTCTGAATACCTGGAGATACTTTTCAGCTGCTTTTCTGGCATAATTCAACTCATCACAGTTTGGAGCCCTATGACTGCTCATTTCATTCTGAGGAATTAACGGAATAATGTTCATTACCGATGCCCCTGCCGCTGAAGTAAGTTGAGCTATTTGCTCAATATGCTGCAAATTTATGTCTGGAATTAAAACTGTATTTACCTTCACTGTAACACCAAGCCGGCTTATTTTGCGGATACCCTCAAGCTGCTTTTTTACCAGCATTTTTGCTCCTTGGCTGCCTTGCAGGTATTCACCTTTATAAAATATTCCTGAACATATATCCTTGAGTATTTCAGAGTCAACTGCATTTACAGTAACCGAGATAGTTTTTATACCTGCTTCAACTATCCTGTCAGCATACTCATAAAGCATTAAACCATTAGTACTGAGGCATTTTATTAGTTGAGGATACTTTTGGTTTATCAGCTCAAAAGTTTCCAATGCGTTTGTTGTTGCCAATGTATCTCCCGGCCCCGCTATTCCCACAACAGTTATTTCGGGACACAGCCGGAGAGCCTTTTCAACCATTTCCAGTGCTTCAGCGGAATTTAATACCCTGCTGGCAACACCGGGTCTGTTCTCAGTTTTATTAATGCTCCTCTTACAAAACTTACAGTGTATGTTACAAGTTGGACTCACAGGCAAATGAATTCGTCCGTACTTAAAATGTGCTTCACCGCTGAAACATGGATGTTTCTTGACAAGATGCTCAAAGCTCCCCTGTTCTTTGACATCAGAAACATCTTGAGCACTTAAAGTATTAATTACCACAAATACCACCTCATTTTTAAACAGTTTTTATTCAGATAATTTATGACTCCTATAAGCGCTAAAATTGAAATAAAAAAGACCAAGCAAAGCCAGCATCGGCTTTAACTTAGTCTCTAATTTCTTTAGTCAACTAACTTATAACGCATAGGGTCAAATCAATATTGCCCCTTTATTTGAATAAAAACTCATTTTGATATGTAATTACTTAACCCTTACCTTCTCATTCTTTTCAATTTGAATGAGCTTCCCATCTTGAAATACCAGTGTTATAGATCCGTATTTCAGAGTTTTCGCCATTTCGTATAATTTTTCCAGGTCATCTTTTGAGATTGGTACTTTTGACTGATTATCCTGAGTTAAACTCACTTCAGCACCACCTTCACAAATTGTTTGGAAATACATCGTGATGATCCAAATAAATATATGTAATCACAAATATACTCCTTATCAAAATGATTATTCATATATGTTTTATATGTTATAAAAAGTATAGTATGAGAAGAAACAAATGTCAATAGGTTTTTTAGAAATAATTACATATTCTTGAAAATGAATAATATTCTAGCTTAAACTATAAGGAATCATAAGCATCAATACATTTATTACAGTATTTCTTAGCAACGAAAAGAAGCCCCCTAATCAGGAAAGCCCCTTTTTTACGTTTGTCATGAAGTTATATGAGGCAAAATGCTTTATGTATAATTTGATTTAATCGACCAGAAAAATCATACAGCAAAAAGTTCAAGGTTTAGAGGATACTGACCGTATTTACGTGCAGCATTTGTCAGAGCATGTATATTCTCTGGTCGAGTATCATTGGGCAGTCCGCACCCTAGACCTAAAACATAGCCTTTTGGATTGTTATAAGCTTTACTGAGACATTCTCTGGCATTTCTGTCCACATCCTGAGGAGTTCCGAGATACATGGTAGCTGTTGGTTTGATATTACCAATCAACTTAACCTTATCTCCAACAGCTTGCTTTGCAGCCTCAAGATCAATTACATCATCCAAACTGAGAGCACTGGCTCCGGTTTTAGCCATAAGATTCCAAATTTTCGTTGAGTTCCCGCAAATATGCAGTGACGGAGCACTCCCGGTATATGTAACTATTTCCCAAATCAATCAAAACCGTCGAAAGTGCAAGTTTTTTATTAACATTTTTAAGCCATAAACTCATTTTTGTCTTCTCCTTTACGTTATAAAGCTAAACTACTGTCAATATAACTAAACGGATTTTTACTGTACCATTCGGTTTTATATGGTAGCTTTACATTCTTTTTAAAATTCTTACTGAATTGAGTATTCTTTAGAACTTTTGATACTCTTTTGGTCAATTCATACATACCTGAATAACCCATATAGTTAAGCGATTGAACAAATATCGGAAATACCGGAATCCCCTGCTTTGTTGCCCAACCATTTATACCTGTATGACCTACATAAAGATCAGGCTTTAATTCCTCAAGAAGATTGGCCTGTTCAAAAGGCTGTCCGGTAGCTACATTAAACAGAATATTTTCATTATTGGGTAAATTTTCTATCAAAGGATCAGCAAATTCATCATAATGGTAGCCTCTGACACCAAGTACCTCAAACCCTATATCCTGGAACAGCTCCGCTGTTGTTAATATTCTGATTTCTCCACCCGATAGGAAAACCCGTTTGCCCTTCAGCTGATTTCGGAAGGGTTCCAAGGCCTTATTCAGTTCCTTTGTCTCAGCCTCTATCAAACCTTTTGCTCTGTTAGTCTCCCCGAAAAATTCTGCAATATCAAGCAGCCATTTCTCGGTATTACGGATACCTATCGGTATGGTATGAAGTATATAAGGAATGTTGTATTTTTCCTTTAGATGTTTAACAAAATAATCATCATGAGTAGCACAAATACTAACATTCAAGGCTGCTTCAGTAGCCAGTTCAAAATCGTCAGGGTGAGCAAAACATGGAAGAAATCTGACATTCAGATCCAAAGCCTTCAATAGTCTCTCAAGTTCCAGTTCATCAGCCCTGCTCATGGAAGAAACATTCAGAACATTCACATTGCGGCTTCTTCTGTACTTTTCCTTTAGTACTTCAATTTCATCCTCAATCAGGTAACTGTTCTCCTCAGGTTTTTTTACCAGATTTCTAAGAATTCCATGATAAGCCGAGTCGTAAGCACTTGCCATAATTTTCGTCTTAAACCCCTCACAATGCACAGGCACCAGTTTCGCAGCAACCTGATTCTGAAGTCCCGCGACAACACCATCTATGTCATCACCTATCAATGCCGGAACGCAACTGTTTACAATGATAATGGAACTGGGTCTGAACTCATTTTCCGCAAATAAAATCGCTTCACTGAGTTTTTGTTCTCCTCCGTTGATAGCATCAGCCTCATCAAGATTTGTATTAATCCATATAAAGCCCTTTGCATTGCTATCCCTGAGCTTATGATATTGAGTGGTGAGTGCCCCGTATGAAAGTCCGGCGCCTCCACAACCTATGGGACCGTGTAATATTACAACCGAATCTCTTATGGTATTCAAAATTGCCATACTCAGATTTAACTGGCAACCCTGAGTCTGGGCAAAAGACCTCTTGGTTTTGTTCAAACAGCCTTTCTTTCCTGTTTTGGATAATTCGCAGCAGGAACCTCCAAATGCGTTGCATGCCTTCAATCTGTCCTCCCGGACGGGTGGTGTTTTTTCTTTGATATAATTCATTCTAAACTCCATTCCGCTGCTGAGCAGCAATACAAATACTTAATGAAAAGTAGCACTTTTACATACACTTCACTATCTGCTCGCTACGAGAGCACCGAAAATATCTTCAGTCAGCCGCAAAGCTCCATCATAACCTGCATAGGCTCTGTCAAGCACAACTCTGTTACATACCGGATATGTCACACTTAAATGCCCTGCTCCTATCTTGTTAGCTGTATCTCTTTCAAAGGAACTGCCAATAATGAAGGCTGGACTGAAGCCGTTATAATATCTTTCACCGTTACTTGGAGTACAGTAAAAATTAACTTCTTTAAGAACGCCAGAGGTATGTGTGTTAAAAACAACCTTTGGTTTTATGCCTGATTCGTAGTCTTCAAATCTTGATAAAATTATAGCCTTATGGTCATCACTCAAATTGTCATCAGTGATTATTATCAGTTCCGGCAACCAGCCGATATCATCTGCCAGGTATCTTGTCAATGCCTGAGCGTAATTTGAATCTCCAACAACAACTGCATATCTCTGAAGGTCAATATCACTGTATATATCTGCAAGCCTTTCCAGATAGCCGTAATACCTCCTTTTTTCCGAACTAATTACCTTTGATGTAAACACATCATCTAGTCCCAGTGACGTTGCTATCTTATTTAAGAAATGTTCTGTTCCATAATCCCCCACAGGAAACGGGACACTGATATAAGGTACCTTATGGACTTCTTCAAATACTCTTGCGGCTTCTATACCGAAGTTATCCGAAACAACAATGTTCAAGGCTGCTTTAGAAGCATTTTTTAAATTTTCAAGGGTCTCTCCTTCTCCAAAAAAGGTGTTGACACGATAACCAAGTTTTTCAATAAGATTTTTCAGTACCTTAAGATTTCCTTTCCAGAATACATCTTGTATAGGAACCACTCCCCACAGGTTTAAAAGCTTATCATCCTTTTCCTCATGCTTTTCGAGAAAATCCTTAAACAACGCTTGAAGTGCCAGATCATAACCTGTGAAGGAATTTCCCTTGAATCCCCCGGTATTTATGGAGAACACCGGCTCACCTTTATTTTTGAATTGTTCGGTGACACTCTGAACATCATCACCTATCATCTCAACCATACACCCGGTAAGTACAAAATAAAGGTCACCATCCACAACCTCAAGAGTCTTCTCTATCTGCTCTTTAAGTCTCTCCTCTCCACCAAAAATGATTTCATTTTCATAGACATTGGTACTTGGCAATGCCAAGCCACTGCAATAATCGCCTCCGGCATAGCCCGCAGCACCATTGTGGGCATTGGCAAGATTACTTCCGCAACCCGCAGCCGCATGAATAATTGTTATTACTCTTGGCAGCGCATTTAAAGTTGATATTGCTCCGCCCAGCGAACATAAATACCTTGGACGATCAATAATTGTGCTCATTGAATTACCTCCTCAATTTTGAATAAAATAAAAACCATACCTCATTAAAGATGAGAAATATGGCCTCTAGTTGACTAGTCAGTTCATTATTTATTTTTTCAGTTTTAAGCGAATTATTTAAAATCCAAGGCATTTGACAAATACCCTGTCAAAATTCTTATAATTTGCTAATTCTATTACTTCTATGTCTTCAACCAATTGTTCCATTTCATGTCTGTAATCTTTATTCAGCAAAAATGCCTGCCCTCCGGTTTTTGATGTATTTCCGAGAAATTCTATCTTCCCATCAAATTGAGCGGGTAAAAGGCCTATATTTATTAAGCTTTTTGCTCTTAAATGTTACCCGAATGAACCTGCAATAAGTACTCTGTCCACATCCTCAGCAATTACACCTATACTATCAAGCAAAAATTCAACTCCTGCTCTTATAGCACCTTTTGCCAGCTGCACCTGCCGCACATCATTTTGTGAAAGAAAAACCTTGTCTGTAATTGTAAAAACTGTTTTCCCATCCACCTGTATCAACCTCTCTGAAAGTACTGAATTGATACTTTCATCACCGGGGTCAGCAAATTTGCCATTCTTTTTTTACCAACTCTACCTGACTTAAGTAGTTTCTTTATATCTTCAACTCCGGTTTCAGAAGCTGATGACCGGTATTGTTCATTATCTCAACTACTGCTGAATTCATCATTCCTCCGGGACAGATTACAGGCGGGCGGTCTACTGCTTTTTTCTCCAAGACCCTTAAAAGCCTTTCTTTCATCAACTACTTTTTTATCAAATCCACTGTTACTTCCTCGTCCATATTTACAATTGCATCCGATAAATTTTTGAACAAAACTTCCTTACTGTTTGACATACTGACATCCTAATCACTAAATTGTTTTAATTCTATAGTTTTCCTATCTTAATGCTATGTTTTATGATTTAATTAAAAGGGTTTACACCCTCTTAATTAATTTTATAGAATTATCTTTTATACTTAGTACTCAAAATTTTATGTATCTTGAAATAGAACTGTCGATAAATATCTTTCTCCTGTATCCGGAAGGAGAGCAACAATAGTTTTACCCTTGTTCTCAGGTCTTTTTGCCAGCTGAGCAGCTGCAAAAGCAGCAGCACCCGATGAAATACCTACCAGTAATCCTTCTATTTTAGCCAAATCCTTAGCAGTATCAATGGCCTCTTCATTTTTCACTTTATATATTTCATCAATTATATTTCTGTTAAGAACATCCGGAATAAAACCCGCACCTATACCTTGAATTTTATGAGAGCCTCTTGCTCCGCCTGATAATACAGGTGAATCAAAGGGTTCAACAGCTACAATTTGGACTCCCGGCTTTTTTTGTTTTAATACTTCACCAACACCGGTAATAGTTCCCCCTGTTCCGACTCCACCTACAAATATATCTACCTGACCGTCAGTATCCTTCCAAATCTCTTCTGCGGTTGTTCTTCTATGAATTTCTGGATTAGCCGGATTTTTAAACTGCTGAGGTATAAATGAATTTGGAGTCTGAGCAGCAATCTCTTCAGCTTTTCTGATAGCTCCAGGCATCCCTTCACTTCCTGGAGTTAATATCAGCTCAGCTCCCAGTGCCTTTAATAGACTCCTTCTTTCAACACTAAAGGTCTCAGGAAGAGTAATGATCAGTTTGTATCCCTTGGCTGCTGCAACAAAGGCGAGAGCAATGCCCGTATTTCCGCTGGTTGGCTCTATTATAACGGTATCCTTGTTAATGACACCCTTATCCTCTGCATCCTTGATCATTGCGTAGCCAATTCTGTCTTTGACACTACTGGCTGGATTGAAATATTCAAGTTTTGCAATCAATCTGGCTTGAAGGCTATTGGCCTGACTGTAATTGAATAATTCTAAAAGCGGAGTATTTCCAATCAGATCAGTAAGGTTTTTTGCTATTCTCGACATATAATCTCCCTTCTGCATGTAAAACTTACTTTTGTTAGTACATGCATTAAAAATAGTAGTTTTTTGCTTTCTTATAAAATATATTAGTTTAATTCTATATTAAGCCATTTCCAGGTATCTTTCCCGCTCCCAATCGGTAACAGCAGTATTATACAATTCAACCTCATGCTTTCCCAGCGTAGAAATAGTTTTACAAAATTTCTCCAAAGAATTCTAATGCAGCTTCACTATGTTCAAAATAATTCAATGCTTTTTCAAGGGTATTTGGAAGCTCCTGTTTTCGTTGCTCATCTTGATCCGGAACTTTAAGCTTGTTATCAATCCCGTATATCCCGGCCGCAAGGCTGGCAGCAATAATTAAATATGGATTTGCGTCGGCTGATCCTGTTCTGTGCTCAAATCGGCTGCCTTTACCCAAGCCAAGTAACGAACGGGTTGAAACAGTTCTATTGTCATGGGCCCAGGTTACCGATGTGGGAGCAAAACTGTTTACCTTGAATCTCTTATAGGAATTTATATTTGGAGACCCAAGAACCATAAATTCTTTTGACAGTCTAACAAGTCCTGCAAGGTAACTATGCCCCAAAGCTTTATCGATATCAAAATAATTTGTTTTTAACTCCATATCCCATAAACTCTGATGAACGTGATAACCGCACCCTGATTCCTGTTCCCATGGTTTAGCCATAAAAGTTGCATATAAGCCATGCTTTCGGGCAATTTCCTTAATGGTGTTCTTAATAATAACTGTATTGTCTGCCATCTCCAGCGCATCACCATACTCAGGAATAACCTCAATCTGTGCAGGTCCATATTCAATATGAAAAGCTTCCATATTGATACCCATTTCCTCAAGGCATTGACGCATTTCTCCAATTACATATTCAAACTCGGCACCACGTAATAGCGAATAACATTGTATTCCGTCAAAAGCAGGCTTCTTGTTTGAATCCAATAGATAGAACTCTAGTTCTGAACCAACTAAAGGCCTGAATCCTTTATCATTATATCTTTTAATAATATTTTTCAATATTTCCCGAGGATTAACTTCAATAGTCTTCCATCTTCATAAGAGGTATCAGCCAGTACAAGGGCACTACCTTCCCTCCATGGAATTTTTTTCAAGGTTGAAGTCATAGGTTTTACATACATATCAGGGAATCCGTTTCCGAAGTTGGCTATTTCAATATCATCATAAACCCCACATTGAATATCCAACGCAAACGGGGCTTTAGCCATTCCGGTTCCTTCTTCAACACACTTTAGAAAAAAAGTGCAGGGAGTCTTTTTCCCCTTAATATACCATTTATATCAGCAAAACCTACTTCTACGGTATTAATTTTATTTTCCTCAAAGAATTTTACTACATCAATTTCTCTCATTTAAAGACCCCGTTTTATATGTTAATTTCACGTAACTTTGAGCTTGATAGGTTCATTATCTTCCAATATATAATTATGTAAAAAAAGAGACAATGTAATGTATACCATCAAGGTATTTCTCATTGCCTCCGGTTTTCCAGTCAGTAATAGTATTCCTATCAATTTACTAGTATTTTATACTACATGGATTAATATGTCAATATGCAATTTGAATTTTTGTAATAAAATAGTAAATTTACTTATTCTGAATTCTATAAATAATTGTGCCGCCTTGCTCTGCGATATATTTCTCAATTTCGGTGGTATTAAGGGAATTGGTTCCTATAACCACATTGCTCATGCCGTACGCACTGCTGTAAACAGCTACATGAGTTATATTTGCATTGAATTTAGCAAATGTACTTGTTATCATTGACAACATTCCAGGAGCATCTTCAACTTCAATGGTCATTCTGGTTCCTGGTTCCCTAAAGCCCAATAGCTCAATAAAGGAATCAAATATATCACCTTCTGTTATAATTCCGACCAGCTTATCATTTTCAACAACCGGAAGAAAACTTATGTCGTTGTCTCTCATAAGAATGGCAGCCTCTTCAAGAAGTGCATTGGGTGAAATAGTAACAGGGTTTTTTGACATTATACTACTGACCTTAGTCTTTGCAAGGAGATAAGTTATTTCACCCATGCTTAATGAAGTTGCTTTAGAAGGAGAAACCTTTAAAATATCTCCTTTTGCTACTACTCCAACCAGCTTTCCGTTATCTACAACTGGAAGACGTTTGATACCGTTTTTCTTTATTATTTCCTGGGCATCCGGTATTGTCTGTGATGGTGAAATGGTAAAAGGATTTGAAGTCATTTTGTTTTTTACAAACATAATATTAGCCTCCATGAGCCGCATAACGGCCAAAAGAATTTTTTTATTCACTCCTCTTTCCGCTATAAGGCGAATAAAGGAGGTTAATTGGCCATGTGCGTTTTCAAAGTATTGGTAAATACTTTGAATATTTCGCACGGCCATAAGTTCACAGGTTAACTAGCCTCCCAGATACGCTTTTCTTATTTCATCACTCTGCATTAATTCTTCTCCAGTACCTGAAAGAACAATGGAACCGGTCTCCATTACATATGCTCTATGTGCAATCTGAAGTGCCATACTTGCGTTCTGCTCAACTAATAATATGGTAGTTCCAGTCTGATTTATGCTTTTTATTATGTCAAAAATCTCTTTTACAAACAGAGGCGCCAATCCCATGGATGGTTCATCTAAAAACAGTAACCTCGGACTACTCATCAAAGCACGTCCCATTGCAAGCATCTGCTGTTCTCCACCTGAAAGTGTTCCTGCCGCCTGCTTCTTTCTCTTCTCAAGAATAGGAAAGCGTTCGTATATCATTTTCAGATCCTTGCTGATTTGCGCCTTATCCTTTCTAAGGTATGCACCCAGCTCGAGATTTTCCAGAACTGTCATTGTAGAAAATACTCTTCTGCCCTCAGGAACCTGGCAAATGCCTATCTTAACCCTGTCTTGGGGAGACATTGAAGTAATATCCTTACCTTCAAATATTATTGAACCCCTGGTAGGCTTCTTTAATCCTGAAATTGTTCTCAGAGTAGTTGTCTTTCCGGCACCGTTGGCGCCTATCAATGTAACTATTTCTCCCTGATTAACGGTTAATGAAATGTCTTTCAATGCGTGAATTACTCCAAAATGTACATCTAAGTTTTTAATTTCAAGCATTGTCGACCTCCTCTCCCAGGTATGCTTCAATAACCCGTTTATTAGTTTTTATTTCTTCAGGTGTACCATTGGCGATAATCTGTCCGTAGTCAAGCACATATATTCTCTCACATATTTTCATAACCAGGGACATATCGTGCTCAATAAGCAAAACTGTCAGATTAAACTTCTTTCTTATGTCCTGTATTAATTCTGTTAACTGTGCCGTCTCGGCCGGATTCATACCGGCAGCCGGTTCGTCCAGCAAAAGTACCGACGGTTCTGTGGCAAGAGCTCTTACTATTTCAAGGTGTCTTTGTTCGCCGTATGGTAAGTTCTTTGCCAACTCATCTTTTTTACCCTCAAGATGGAATATCTTTAAAAGCTCAATACTTTTTCTTTCCAATTCCTTCTCAGCTTTCACATATGACGGAAGATGAAAGAACGAAGATATCAAGCCGTATTTAACGTTTTGATTCATAGCAATACGAACATTGTCCAGAACGGTCAGATCCTTAAAGAGACGGATATTCTGAAAGGTTCTCGCCATGCCTTCCTTACACACGTTATAAGGCTTCAGACCTTGAATATCTTTTGCTACACCGTTCTTAGACAAAGTAACCGTACCTGTAGTCGGTTCATAAACACCGGTCAGAAGGTTAAAGGCTGTGGTCTTTCCGGCACCGTTTGGTCCTATAAGTCCTACCAGTTCTCCTTGCTGTAATTCCATATTAACCTTTGATACAGCTGTCAAGCCACCAAAGGATTTAGTCAGATCTTTTACAGACAGAATAGTCATATTAAGCTTCCTCCTTTGGGCCTTTAGATTTAAGTCCGATCTTTTTAAATATTGATAATGAAATTTCTTTTGAACCCAATAACCCCTGAGGTCTGAACAGCATAAGTATAATTAACAATAGCGCATATATTATCATACGTACATCGGAGAAGGACTGTAAGAACGTAGATATAACCGCCAGCAATATTGCGGCTATTATTGAACCCGATATACTACCAAGTCCACCCAGAACAACAATAACCAATACATCCACTGATTTCAGGAACCCGAACAAGTCAGGCTTCAAGAAATAGAAATAGGAAGCATAGAGTCCTCCGGCTATTCCTGCAAAAAAAGCACCCATGGTAAATGAGATTACTTTGTATTTTGTGGTATTGACACCCATAGATTCGGCAGCAATTTCATCCTCTCGAATGGAGATACATGCACGTCCGTGTGAGGATTTTAGGAAATTAGCAATTATCACCACAGTAGCGACAGTAAAGAAAAACAGCCAGGTCCAGTTTGCAAACTGGGGAATTCCCTGAAGTCCTGCAGCTCCATTTGTAATTTCCAGGTTCAGGAATATAATCTTTATTATTTCTGCCATACCCAGAGTTGCAATTGCAAGGTAATCACCTCTAAGTCTCAAGGTGGGAAGACCTACAAGGGCCCCAATGAATGCTGCGGCAACGGCTCCAGCAATTATACCACCTATAAATCCCATTGTAGTAGGATTGTTTATAGTTATAATTGCACACACATATGCGCCAATAGACATAAATCCGGCATGTCCCAATGAAAACTGTCCAGTAAAGCCTGTAATGAGATTTAAACTGACAGCAAGAACTACATTGATACAAATTGTAGCCAGAGTGGTTTGTATATAGTCGTCAATAATCCCTGCAGTTATAAGCCCTTGAACTATTGCATAAGTAATCAAAATAAATATAAATTTTTGAAGTGCTTTATGATTAAGTATTTTTTTCATATGGTTACACCTTCTCCTTGGTATTCTTGCCAAGCAGTCCGGCCGGCTTAACAATAAGAATTATTATAAGAATTGCAAACACAACTGCATCTTTATATAATGAGTTACCATAACCAGATACAAAAACTTCTACTGTTCCAATAAAGTATCCGCCAATCATAGCTCCGGGAATAATGCCTATCCCCCCGAAAACTGCTGCTACAAAGGCCTTAAGTCCAGGTATTACCCCCATTAACGGATCGATGGAATTGTAATATATTCCAACCAAAACACCTGCGGCACCAGCTAAGGCTGAACCAAGTGCAAATGTAAAGGAGATAGTTGAATTAACGTTTATACCCATTAATTCTGCAGCGTCCTTGTCCAGAGAAACTGCTCTCATTGCCTTGCCAACTTTGGTTTTCTTAACTATAAACTGCAGTAAACCCATTAATACAATAGTACTTGCTACTATTAATATCTGCTGAGCTGTAATTGTCATATTACCAACCTTGAAAGATTTAGCCAGCCATCCTGTCATTTCAGGATAAGCACGAACATTTGCTGTTACAACTTTCATTGTTCCATACTCAATAAATAAAGATACCCCGATTGCAGTTATTAAAACAGCAATTCTTGTTGCATTACGTAATGGTTTATATGCTATTTTCTCAATCAAAACCCCAATTATGGTACATACCAGCATGGCTATTACTAAGGAGGGAAATACACCAAGTTTTAATGAGGTCATGCAAAAGTATCCAACATAGGCGCCAAGCATGTACACATCACAATGTGCAAAATTTATCAGCTTTATGATACCGTAGACCATGGTGTAACCCAGAGCTATTAAGGCATAAATACTACCAAGGGATATTCCGTTAATTACCTGCTGTAAAAAGTTATCCAATTCACTTCCCCCTTATTCTGTTCTGGTTTAGGCGTATACACAGAAGTAAGGGCGATATATTATTATCCCCCCTACCTCATTGTAAATCTTAAATCAAAATATTTCGTTTATTGTTGCCGTTTTATGTTCTATTTACCGCTTTTCTCTGCTGTAGCCTGAACACCATTTTCCAGGCCGATAACAACTATATCCTTAACAGGATTATGGTTTTCATCAATACTAAAGGAACCTGTAACTCCTGCGAAATCCTTAGTTGCAGCAAGTGCATTTTTTATTGACTCACTATCAAGCTTCTCACTTCGTGAAATACCATCCACCAGGAATTTTGCCAAGTCATAGCCCAATGCATTAAAAGCATTTGGTTCTTTATTATATTTCTTTTTATAGTCATCAATGAATTTGATTACAGCAGGGTCTTTATCAAGTGATGAGTAATGGTTTGTAAAGTATACCTTTGTCAAAGCACTTGCACCGGCCAGGCTGGTTAAATCAGGTGAATCGAAACCATCTGCACCGAGTATTGGTTTATCTATTCCGAGGGCACGAGCCTGTTTGATTATCAAACCAGCTTCTTCATAGTAGCCAGGGAGATATATTACATCAAAATCCAGACCTTTTATTTTTGTTAAAATAGCATTGAAGTCCTTGTCTTTTGCCACGTAAGCTTCTTCACCAACTATTGAACCACCTGCGGCTGTAAAGGTCTTTGTGAAGTTTTCAGCCAACCCCTTTGCGTAATCACTTGAACTGTCTTTAACAATAACTGCTTTTTTTGCATTTAGTTTTGATGAAGCATAATTAGCCATTGCAGTTCCCTGGAAAGAATCAGTGTAGCAAATACGGAAGGCATATTCCTTTTTACCTGCCTTGTCAACAGTAACATCATCTGCTGTTGCTGAACCACTAATAACAGGAACCCTTTGCTTTTCAGCAACGGAAATCTCAGATTTAAAGGAACCTGAAGTAGCCGGTCCAAGAATTGCAAGTACATCATCCTGGGAAATAAGTTTGTTGGCAAGGGTTATAGCTTCCGCAGGTTCCGACTTATTGTCATATTTTACAGTTACAATTTTTTTGCCGTTAACGCCACCTGCAGCATTGATTTCATCAATAGCCATCATAATACCGTCAACTGAGCTCTGTCCATAGGACGCAACTCCACCCGATAATTCATAATTGATACCAATTTTGATTTCATTTTCATTTTGTCCGACGGATTTATTTCCGCAAGCTGCTACGCCTGAAACCATAAGGCAAACAGCCATTAACATACTAAGCTTCTTTTTCATAATTAAATCCCCTTATATATATATTTTGTTTTTTTATTCTAGTATCTTTTTACTAGCCTGTCAATGCAACTCTTTAACGCGTTAACGCAGTATAGTTAGCACAAATAATCGCTATGTTTTATTAAGTAATTTTGTTTCTATATTAATAATATTTAAATTTCAATTTAATTATTCATTCAGCAGCTTTTCTATGTTGGTAATTAAATCTTCTTATTATATGCCTTATATGCCTCAAACAAATCCGGACGTTTTTTCTTTGTTCTCTCAAGGGACTTTTCATCTCTCCACTTTTTTATGTTTGCATGGTGTCCTGATAACAATATCTCAGGAACAGGATTTCCTTCATATTCTGCCGGTCTGGTGTACTGAGGATATTCCAGCAGTCCGTTGAAATGAGATTCATCACTGAAAGAACCCTCATTTGAAAGAACTCCCGGTATAAGTCTGCTTACGCAGTCAATAAGTACCATTGCCGGGAGTTCTCCCCCGGTAAGCACATAGTCTCCGATTGATATTTCTTCATCCACCAGTTCCTCGATTATTCTTTCATCAATTCCCTCATAATGACCGCATAAAAGAATCAGATGCTCCTCTTGCGAAAGCTCCATGGCTATTTGTTGAGTAAGTACGCGGCCCTGAGGACTCATGAAAATAACTTTCGGTTTTTTGGGAACGTCTTCTGTTATAGCTCTATATGCGTCAAAAACGGGCTGACACATCATAACCATTCCATTTCCGCCACCGAAAGGATAATCATCAACCTTTCGGTGCTTATCCTTGGTATAGTCTCTTATATTAATGGCATTCACTTCTATCAAACCCTTTTCCTGAGCCCGACCCATTATACTTTCCTTCATGACCATTTCAAAGGTTTCAGGAAAAAGTGTGAGAACATCAAACTTCATCAATCCAACAATCCTTTCGGTAATATTACTGATATTCTGCCAGCTTCAAGGGATACTTCCTTAACAACACTCTTTAGAGCAGGTATCAGAATTTCATTTCCCTCATCATTCCTGACTACATAAACGTCATTACTCCCGGTTTGGATTACATCAACCAGCTTTCCAAGTAGTGTATCGTTTTCATCAAATACACTCATACCAAGGATATCGGTTATGAAAAAGGAATCCTTCGGAAGCTTGACAGCATTGGCTCTGTCTATTTTCATATACAAACCCTTTAACTTTTCAGCTTCCTCCATGGTATCAACATTGTTGAATTTAAGGATAACGAACTGCTTAAAAAACTTGACTCCTGTAATATCATATTTTTCAAGCTTATCGCTTTTATCTATATAAACCCATTTTAGTTTTTTAAATCTGTTAGGATCATCTGTCAGCGCTGTGGCCTTCAATTCCCCTTTAACTCCATGAGTATTTGTCAATTGTCCAACAATCAAATATTCTAACATATTGCCTCCATTTGAAAGAAGTCATCTCTATAAGTGAATAAAGGAAAAGGGCCTTAAGCCCCCTTCTTTTTATTGTATAATATTAATATGTTCTATTGAATAATATCTACAACTACTCTTCTGTTGTCTTTTACTGCAGCAGCTTTGACAACAGTCCTGATAGCTTTGGCAATTCTGCCCTGTTTTCCTATTACTTTACCCATATCATCCTTGGATACTTTGAGCTCAAGTATAATAGACTTTTCATTTTGAATTTCATTGACAAAAACCTCATCGGGATAATCCACCAGAGCTTTTGCAATGTTTTCAAGCAATAACTTCATATTAACCTCCATTTACAAAGGCACATGTTGGAAGCTAATTTAGCCTCCGCAGCCGGAAAGGTACTATTGGAGGTTAACACTAACCTCCATTATCGTCCCGTTAATCGTATTAACCGATTATACCCTGCTTTTTGAGAAGTGACTTAACTGTATCAGTAGGCTGTGCACCATTCTTAATCCATTTCTGAGCTTTTTCAGAATCAATGTTAACCTGAGCTGGCTCAACAACAGGATTGTAAGTACCTATTTCTTCAATGAATCTACCGTCTCTTGGATATCTTGAATCAGCAACTACTACTCTGTAAAAAGGGTTCTTCTTAGCACCTATTCTCTTTAAACGTATCTTTACTGCCATTTATTTTCACCTCCTTTAAAGGATTATAATCGTTTATTCCCTGATAAATCTGTAAATATTAACAAAATTATCGGTACGACTTATTTATTAAAAAGGCATTTTAAACTTTCCAAAACCGCCTTTTTTACCACGTTTACCCATGTCAGTCATCATCTTCATCATCTTTTTCATTTCCTCAAACTGTTTGAGGAGTTGATTGACTTCCTGAATGGTTGTACCACTGCCTGCGGCGATTCTTTTTCTGCGGTTTGCATTCAGAATTGACGGGTCATTTCTTTCTTTCCTTGTCATAGATTGAATAATAGCTTCTGTATGAGCCATTTTCTTCTCGTCAATATCAACATTCTGAAGTGCTTTTGCATCAACTCCCGGAAGCATTCCAAGAATATCTCCCAACGGGCCCATCTTTTTCATCTGCTGCATCTGTTCAAGAAAATCCTCCAGCGTGAATTGCATGGTACGCATTTTCTTTTCCAGTTCAATGGCCTTTTTCTCATCATAAGCTTCCTGAGCTTTTTCTATAAGGCTTAATACATCACCCATTCCCAGGATTCTTGAAGCCATTCTGTCAGGGAAAAACGGTTCGATGTCGCTGAGTTTTTCACCCATACCTGCAAATTTAATAGGCTTACCGGTTACAGCCTTTACTGAAAGGGCAGCTCCGCCTCTGGTATCACCATCCAACTTTGTTAAAACAATACCATCAATCCCAAGCTTTTCATTAAAGCTTTCGGATACATTTACAGCATCCTGACCTGTCATGGAATCAACCACCAACAATATTTCATGTGGTACTACAGACTTTTTAATGTTCAGTAGTTCATCCATCAGTTTTTCATCAATATGCAAACGTCCCGCAGTATCCAGTATAACCAGATCATGCTGTTTCATATTAGCAAACTTTACAGCTTCCTTGGCAATCTCTACAGGATTCTGATTATTTTCAAGGGTGAACACCGGTATATTCAACTGGCCGCCAACAACCTGGAGCTGTTTTATAGCGGCTGGCCTGTATACGTCACAGGCAACCAGCAGCGGATTTTTTCCCTGCTTCCTTAAAAGATTTGCTAATTTACCCGAGGTAGTGGTCTTACCTGAACCCTGAAGCCCGCACATCATAAATACAGTTGGCGGCTTTGAAGCAAATGTGACCTTGCTTTGCTCCCTACCAAGGAGTTCGATGAGCTCTTCATGAACTATCTTTACAACCTGCTGTCCCGGAGTGAGGCTTTCCAATACATCTGACCCTACACATCTCTCAGAAACCTTGCTTATAAAATCCTTAACAACTTTAAAGTTAACGTCGGCCTCGAGCAAAGCAAGTTTGATTTCTCTCATCATATCCTTTACATCTTTTTCAGATACTCTGCCCTGACCACGGATTTTCTTAATTGTCTCTTGGAGCTTTCCTGATAAACCTTCAAAAACCGACATCCCAAAACCTCCAATTCAATCCGAGTTGATTTTGAAGCCCTCCTACGGTTTTCACAATCACTCTATATGCTGTTTACAAGCTCAGCCAACTCACGCTTTATGTGTTCAACAACTTCCACATTGTGCCGGCTGAGCCCGCTTGTCTCGAAATTTTCAAATAGCTTTCTTACCTGCTCAGCCTTTTGCTTTTGCTGAGAAAATTTGCTCAGCAGGCCCAATTTATTTTCATATTCATTCAGCAGAGCCCTGCCACGCTTTTCATTGTCATAAACGCCCTGCCTGCTTATATTTAGCTGCTCTGCTATCTCTGACAAGGTATAATCATTATTGTAATGAAGATCCAGTATTTCATACTGTCTGTCTGTCAGCAGCTGACCGTAAAAGTCTAGCAGCAGAGAGGTTTCATAAACTTTATCCATAAATACTCCACCTCGTAAAGTATTTTTACTTTACTAACATAGTTTAATGCACATGTTTTGGTTTGTCAAGTATTTTTACTTTACATCAATTAATTTTAACTGGATAATCTTATTATCTACTATATCCGTCTAATCTGTTCTTAAGTGTGCCGGTATGTATTTCAAAGAGATGACTATCGAAATCGTAGAAATACAAAGATCGACCTTCTCCTTCAACTCTGGGTCTTGGTTTTAAAACATCAACCCCTATTGAACGAACTCTTTCCTCATATAATTCAAACTCATCATCTGATACCTTAAAAGCAACATGATTATATGTACGATCAGATAAAGGAGGTCCTTCCATGACTGCGATCCATAAATCACCTACTCTAAAAAACTTTTCTCTACTTAATGAAAATGTTTTATCACCACTTGAATAGACTTCGACTGCATCAAATATCCCTTTAAAAAACACTGTTGCTTGTTCTAAGTCTTTTACTATGAATGTTATGTGACTTAGACCTTCAATCATGTATGTCCTCCTAAACAATCATATAGAAACATAGCCAGAAATATACTTACACTATTAGCACTTGTATATAGCAATATCCCTACTTCACTCTATTTCTCACATATATATGCTTTATCTTAGTATTGTTGGTATCCCTTTCTTCTATCTCAAACTCCTTCAATTTCTTTATCAGATGCGTAAGCTTGTAAAAGCCGAAATTTCTGGGGTCGAAATCAGGCTGCTTCTTAATAATAAGGTTACCTACATCACCCAGAAAAGCCCAGCCGTTTTCATCTTCAACATCATGTATTGAAACAGAGATAAGATTTATAATATCCTTGCTTATTAACAAAGTATTGGTTTTAGGCTCTTTTTCAGTAATTTCACCCTTTTTGACGCTGTTATCAAAATTATTGTTTGATTGTGACGCTCCGCTTATTATTTCGATATAAGTAAACTTATCACAAGCCGAAATAAATGGGCTGGGAGTCTTTCTTTCACCTATCCCGAACACTTTTTTACCGGCTTCTCTCAGTCTGGTAACTAGTCTTGTGAAATCACTATCGCTTGATATGATACAAAACCCTTCTACCTGACCGGAATACAGTATATCCATAGCATCTATAATCATGGCTGAATCCGATGAGTTCTTTCCCGATGTATAGCTATATTGTTGTATTGGGGTTATTGCATTATCTAGAAGTACATTTTTCCAACCTGAAATAGTAGGCTTTGTCCAATCAGCATATATTCTCTTTATAGTAGGAGTCCCGTACTTGGCTATTTCCTCCATAATACCTTTAATATTGCTGTATGGAACGTTTTCAGCATCAATAAGGACTGCTAGCCTCATTTCATTTGAATTCATTTTAATAAAAATCCCCTTTCAATTTAGTATTTAATTAATATACTACCATATTTTCTTAAGTATCCAAAATAAATATATAAAGTAAAAGAAATTAATTTGCAGTGAGATTGTTAATATGTTATCATAGTGTAACAGCTGGTATTCTTTTGAAATCAGACTTGTTATTTGCAAACGCCGAACCGGCACTTATTTTTACGACTTATATCCCTTGTGGAATGAGAACGGAGGTTGATTTATGATTAATATCAATTTTACTTCAAGTTAATACCCTTCTTAGCCTTCATTGGTTTCAGTATTCTATTTTGAATGTACAATCATTCCCTCATTAATAACGTGAATAATACATACAGTACGTTAAATTCAAGAATAATAACAATAAGTAAATACTGTAATTAATGCGTAGGCTTATATTAGTAAATGTTTCAAGTAAAATATTTATCTATTAGGAGGCGTTATTTTGAATTCTAATCAGGAAAAAAAATTTTTAGGTGTTGAACAATTATCTTTAAGAAGTTTAATAATCGGTTCTATAGGCTCATGCATTATTACAGCAAGTTCCATGTATGTTGCTCTTAGAATGAGTGCACTTCCATGGCCCACCATCTTTGTTGCTGTTTTATCCATGGCTCTTCTCAAACTTTTCGGAAAAACTTCAAATAATGAAATAAATGTTACTCAGACGGCAATGTCAGCCGGTGCCATGGTAGCTGGAGGTTTGGCTTTTACACTACCTGGACTTTGGATAATGGGTATTTGGAAGGGATCGGATAATTTCTCCGATAATTTCGTTAAGGTTCTCTTAATTGCAATGGCAGGTATGCTTTTCGGAACAGTGACCTCATATATTTTGAGGTATAGATTTATTGTTAAAAATGCTCTGCCCTATCCTATAGGTCGGGCGGCAGCTGAAACAATAAAAGTCGGTGATACCGGAGGCAAGAAATCCATTGTTTTATTCGGAACAATGGCTGCCTCAACTTTGTATACCTTCCTTAGAGATCAGCTGAGATTTGTTCCCGATGCTTTTATGTTTAAGAACTCCATCGGTATCTGGAACTCACCAATGGCTGTTGGTATGGGCTATATACTGGGAACTCTTTATACCGGTGTCTGGTTCCTTGGAGCTTTGATTACAAATGCCTTCCTTGTTCCTTTCGGTCCAAAGCTGGGACTTTTTGCAGATACTGCAGCAGCCAGTGCTTTTGCAACGACTTCAGGTATTGGACTATTAGTAGGTACAGGTCTTGGAGTAATCCTGGGAATATTAATTTCCGGGATTAAGAAACTTCTTTCAGAAGCAAAGCCTGCTGATTCAGAGACTGAAAAGAACAAAAAGAGATTTTTCGATTACAGCAGAATTCTCATTATTATCGCCACAGCTTTAGCTTTTATATTATCAATAGCAGCAGGCTTACCGGTTATCCCTTCTATTTTGTTAATCATCGGGGTATTTATAGTTTCTGTAATGGCAGCAACAATAACCGGGCAAACAGGTATAAATCCAATGGAGATATTCGGAATTATTGTTCTGTTGGGCATTAGAATATTTGTAGATATTGACGCAACAGATGCACTTTTTGTAGCTGCTTGTGTTGCAGTAGCCAGCGGCTTCTCAGGAGACCTTTTCAACGACTATAAAGCAGGTCAGGTGCTTGGAACAAACCCTAAAGCACAGCTGATATCTCAAATTGTCGGCGGTGTTATTGGAACTGTAGTTGCTGCGATTTCTTTATTCGCAATAATAAATCAGTTTGGTGAAGTAGGTACGGGAACAGCTCTCCCGGCAGGCCAGGCTGTAGGAGTTACTGCTATGATAAATGGTATTGGAAATCCTGTGGTTTTTGGTATTGCAGCCGCAATCGGTGCAGCACTATATTTGTTGGGCTTGCCAACAGCAACCTTGGGTATCGGTCTATTCCTCCCCTTTACAATATCCTCTGCTGTTTTCCTCGGAGGTTTAATCCGCTTTGTTACTGATAAAATACGTAAAAACTCAACCGACGAGACCGGTAATGTAGCTGCGTCTGGTTTACTGGGAGGAGAAGGTATCACAGGAGTTGCAATAGCCCTTGTACGAATGTTTACAGTATCATGATAGGAAAAATTTGTATCACTAATTAAAACATTAAGGAGTGGTTTTGTGGGTAAGGTTATTGGAATAGATATTGGCGGAAGTACAACGAAAATAGTGGGCTTTGACGGGAATACAATGATTGCCCCGTTACTGGTCCGTGCTAACGATCCAATTGCTTCAGTATACGGCGCATTTGGAAAGTTCCTTAATACTCATTCCTTGAAGATTGAAGATATTGAAAGGATCATGATTACTGGCGTCGGCTCCTCTTTTTTAAATAACAAACTCTTCGGGATACCAACAGGAAAAGTTGATGAATTTATGGCAATAGGTCTGGGTGGACTCTTTTTAAGCAATCTGAACAAGGCAATTATTGTCAGCATGGGTACCGGAACAGCACTTGTCAAAGCTGAAAATAATACGGCTGCCCACTTAGGCGGTACCGGTGTGGGCGGCGGAACACTTTTGGGTTTGTCAAACAGAATGCTCAACGTCCGTCATTTTGATGAGTTAATTGAAGCCGCCAATGGTGGTGATCTTTCCCATGTGGACCTGACCATTGGTGACATTTCAAAAGAAGCTATGGAGACCCTGCCCAGTGAAACCACTGCCTCAAACTTTGGTAAAATAAGCGATTTGGTTACAAAGTCAGACCTTGCTATGGGTATAATAAACCTTGTATTCCAGACCATAGGCATGATAGCAGTTTTCAACACCAGAATTGATAAGATAAAGGATGTGGTTCTGACTGGAAACCTTACCAATGTACCTCAGTCAGAGTACATATTCAACCAGCTAAGCAAGCTGTATGAGGTCAATTTCCAGACTCCCCCCAACGCAGAATACGCTACAGCAGTGGGGGCGGCTATATGTTTTAAACAGAATGTAGCATTTAGAGAGGTAGTATAGAATGAATTGATATTTACTTTTCACCATTCACTTTTACTAATATTAAATAGGCCGATGCTAGTCGGCCCACCTTAATTTTTCACTCTTCACTCTTCACTAATAACTAGTTTTCCCTCAGCTCTCGTCCTATTCATATCAATTATCCGCTGATTGGCAGAACCTCTGAATTTCAGGAGCGGGTCCTTCTCTTGAATTATGAAGGGTCCGTCTATCAGCAGATCAGTATTCTTAAGCAGTTCATCAAAACCTGCTCTCTGCTCTGAAAGGCCAATCAGCTGCTCGTATGTGTAGCCGGTGTAGGTAATAACATTAAGGCCCAGTCTTTTGACTTCACCGGCAAGCACTGCACAGGCCTCAGCCTGCTCAAAGGGATCTCCTCCACTTAGGGTTATTCCGTCAAGGAGGGGATTTTTTCGTATATCACATATTATTGTATCAACATCTATTAATTCACCTGCATCAAAGGAATGGGTCTGTGGATTATGACATCCAAAACAGTTATGTGAACAGCCCTGAGTAAATATAACCATGCGGATTCCAGGTCCGTCAGCTATGGATTCGTTGATAATTCCTGCTATTCTAAGCTGTATACCCATATGTCAACCTCCAATTTAATGTATAAAAAAAACTTAATAAAGATGCCTAAGCATCCTTATTAAGTTTTATGTTTAACTTTTCTTACATATGTTTTACTCTATCTCTAACTTCAGCTTGCTTTGCGTCATTAAAGCGTTCGAGAGTTCCAACCAGGTAGCCGGTAATACGTCTGATTCTTTCAAACTTCCTGTCTTCTTCTTCTCTTCCGCAGCTTGGGCAGGTATCACCAATTATGCCTGTATAGCCGCAGACAGGGTCACGGTCAACAGGATGGTTAATTGAACCGTAACCTATTCCCGATTCCTTCATTGCTCTAATGATCTTCTCAAAGGCCTCCAAATTGTTCAGAGGATCACCGTCAACTTCCACGTATGTAATATGCCCGGCATTGGTCAATTCATGATAAGGTGCTTCAATTCTAATCTTGTCAATGGCATTAACTTTATGATACACAGGTACATGGAAACTGTTTGTATAGTACTCTCTGTCTGTCACTCCTTCGATAACACCGAAGATTTTTCTATCATACTTAATAAACCTTCCGCAGGTTCCTTCAGCAGGTGTTGCAATTACACTGAAGTTCATTTTATATTTCTTTCCGGCTTCATCCATCCTTTTTCTCATGTATCCGATGATTTCCAAACCAAGATTCTGAGACTGTTCAGACTCTCCATGATGCTTTCCGGTTAACGCTTTCAAACATTCAGCCAGACCAATAAAACCTATAGTCAAAGTACCATGCTTCAATACTTCTCCAACTTCATCTTCCCAGTTGAGTTTGTCAGAATCCAGCCATACTCCTTGGCCCATAAGGAACGGAAAGTTTTTAACCCTCTTTTCGGCTTGTATCAAATATCTTTCATAAAGTTGATCTATAACCAGATCTATTTTTTTGTCCAATTCCTCAAAAAACATATTAAGATTCTTATTACTTCTTAAAGCAATCCTTGGAAGATTAATAGTGGTAAAACTCAGGTTTCCGCGTCCATAAATGGTCTCTCTGGAAGGATCATAAGTATTTCCGATTACTCTTGTTCTGCAACCCATATAAGCAATTTCAGTGTCGGGATTCCCTTCCTTGTAGTATTTCAGATTAAAGGGCGCGTCAATAAATGAGAAGTTCGGAAACAGTCTTTTTGCGCTTACACGGCATGCCAGCTTGAATAAGTCATAATTTGTGTCACCCTGCTTGTAATTCACACCATCTTTTACTTTGAAGATATGTATCGGGAATATAGGAGTTTCCCCATTTCCCAAACCTGCTTCTGTAGCAAGCAAAAGATTTTTTATAACCAGTCTACCTTCTGGAGAGGTATCAGTACCATAGTTAATAGAACTGAAGGGTGTCTGTGCACCTGCACGGCTGTGCATGGTATTCAGATTGTGTACAAAGGCCTCCATTGCCTGAAAGGTTATTCTGTCAGTTTCACTTTCTGACTTTTTAACAGCAAAAGTCTGAGCCTTATCTAGAACAACCTCATCCTTAACATACCCAAGAAGATATTTTTTTTCTGCTTTTATGTAGGCTTCCATCCTGTTCAATAAAGGCTTCAAATTATGTTCCTTGTTCACAAGCTCGCTGACCTGATTTATTTCAGCCTCTAAATCTTTATCCAGGAGAAGCTCCAGTGATTTTCTAAGATTTTGCTTGTAACCTCTTTCGTAGGTTTTAGCAACTCCCAAAGCCATTCCATAATCAAAATTTGGAATACTCTGTCCACCGTGCTGATCGTTCTGGTTTGATTGAATAGCTATACACGCCAATGCAGAATAGCTGTTGATATCATTGGGTTCTCTTAAATAACCGTGACCTGTGCAGAAACCACCCTTAAAAAGTTTGACAATATCTATCTGGCAGCACGTTGTTGTAAGTGTTAAAAAATCCAGATCGTGTATATGAATATCACCTTCATTGTGCGCTTTTGCATGTTCAGGCTTTAAAACATACATTTCATAGAACTGCTTAGCACCTTCAGAACCATACTTCAGCATGGTTCCCATTGCAGTGTCACTGTCAATGTTTGCATTTTCCCTTTTTAAATCATTGTCTTTGGCATCTTTAAAGGTTAGCTCTTCATAAACCTTCATCAAACGTGTATTCATTTCACGTACTTTTGTTCTTTCAGCCCTGTATAAAATAAATTCCTTGGCAGTTCTCGCATGACCGGTTTCGATCAAAACCTTTTCTACGGCATCCTGGATTTCTTCAACATCCGGTACTCTCTTGTCCATTGACTCTTCAATGTAGGCTACAACTCTTTCAGCCAGGTCCATAGCAGTTTTGTAGTCCTTCCCACCTGTTGCACTTGCAGCTTTAAATACGGCACTTGCAATCTTTTCGATGTTAAAAGGCACTTCTCTTCCGTCACGTTTCCTGATTTTTGTAATCATTTGTAACTTGCCACCCTTCATATTATTTTACACAGCATTTCATCAAAACAGCGCAATAAATATGAGCAATACGCTATTGCTCAACTATGAACACGTTTATGTCTCTCTATATTTTATTAGATAAACGTTTATTACAGGTATATTTAGATATATATAAATAATTTACTTATTGAAGACGTTCGATTATGTAGATTGATGTAGTATTATGTAATAAAATTCCTACATTTAAAATGCCATATATTGTGTAATAATACTATCATTAAGCAATATATAGTGTCAACATCAAATTAAATCCTTATTTATTGCTTTACACCAATTTTCCTCAATATTATTTACTTTTTTGCCATTTCTCTGTTTTTTGGAAAAATAATATCGAATATTATATAAATAAGTACAAATAATATATTATGAAATCCCCCTATTTCCTAAAGAATGGAGTGATGCTTGATGCATTTATTCAACAAATCACAGAACAATCATAATATTGAATGTACTGTATACAACTGTGCCAATCATAGTAAAAGCGACTCATATTGTGCTTTAGAAAAAATCAAGGTTGGGACACACGAATCAGAACCTACTAAAGTAGAATGTACAGATTGTCAATCTTTCGAAAGGAAATAGAAGTCAAATTATGTAAGTTCGGCAGATTGGACGCAGCAAAGCCAGGGCACTCGTTGCCCTGGCTAACTTTGTTAAGTATACCAAAACAAATACATTGATTTATAAATCCATACTGTTTAATAGCTTTTTTAACTCCTTAAGCTCATCCTTGGACAGAGTTACACCTTTGCCCATCTTCTCGTGATCAGGAGACCAATCTCGTATATCATATTTTGGTTCTCTGTCATTCCAGCTTACAAGATTTAACTCCTTATTCCATCCCTTGTTTGACTCTGATAAAACTCCAAAATTCTCTGTTATTTCATATTTGATTTCTGCCATAATGTCAAATATCTCCCATTCTGAATAATAAATAACAAGCTATCGAAAGTTCATTCATTTACGGTTTCAGTTTATTTTAAAGCAAAAAATATTTATATCAAATCAGACAACTTTTCATCCTTAAAGGCACCCAGCATAGCTGCTCCAACAATTATTCCCGCATTACCCATTTCTGCCATTTTAAACTCTGGTATATGCAATTCCTTACCATAAATTTTCTCTCTCAACAAATCAACCAAAGGATATACCAGACTGTTGCCCAATTTGCTTATTGGTCCGGCTATTATAACAACCTCAGGCATTAATATATTTACTATATTGGCTAGTCCCTCTGCAAAATATAGTATATACTCCTGACATACCTTTTTAGCTCTCTCATCACCTGCTTTTGCCGCTTCAAATACAGTCAGCTCTGTAATCTGAGTATTACAGCCATTTGCAGCAATATTTGCAAGTATTGAATCCGGGTACTCTTCAATCAACTGCTTGGTTTGACTGATTAATGCAGACGCTGAAGCATACTGCTCCCAACAGCCTTTTCTTCCACAGGTACATGGTCTTCCGTTAAAATCTATTACCATATGTCCAAACTCTGTTCCTCCAAAGTTTAAACCGTTGTATATACAGCCTTCGAGAATTATTCCTCCGCCAATACCAACTCCTACCTTGATGGTAAGAGAATTATTTGTACCATACGCGGCGCCCAGCAAATATTCGGCTATAGCAACACAATTAGCATCATTTTCAACAAAAACAGGTACATTGAAATATTTTTGAATTTCAGTTCTGATCTTGGCATTGTTGAAGTTCATGCTGTAATTTTTCAATACAACTCCATGAAGGTTGTCAGTTATACCGGGACAGCCAACACCGATATACTTTACATTCTTAATCTCAAGGTCCTCATCACTTAGGACTTTTGATACCAAGCCGCACATATCCTTGATAATTTCTTCAAATTCCCTGTCCTTATTTGTAGGGATTGTGTCACGACGGATAAGCTTACCGTTCTTGTCCAAAATTCCGGCTACAATGTTTCTTACACCCAGTTCAATTCCAATACTATATTTCATATTCAGACGCCTCGATTTAAAATAGTTTATTACTTAATTATATATTATATCTTAATTAATATTAGAATACATTAGCTTAATGTCTTGGAAATAACTATTGTATTCTATTCCTTTTTATTCTAATTTACAATATAACTTTTCAATATATTTTTGTTGTTTCACAAGATAGTATTATATACATTTTTAATAATTTGGCAACAAAAAAATAAGCCGCGCATAGTCGTTTTTCAACAACCCTTAACGGCCCTTATAATTATTTATCGTTTATTTTTTTAAGCTCTCAATAAGATCGCTGAGTTCCTTTGACTGCTTCATTAAATCGTCAAGCTTTTTCTGAATTTCGTCAAGTTTTTGCTGATCAATCTCTACCGACTTATCCTGAGAAGGAGTACCGGTATCAGTTGTTTTTTGTTCCTCAGGCTTTTTGTCCTGATCCTTTTGCTCTGTATCTGTCTGCTCTGTATCCTTTTGGTCAGTATCAGTCTGCCCCGAATCCTTCTGATCTACAGTAGGTATTTTATTGTCGGTAAGCTTCAAATCACCTCTAAAGAGATTGTTCAGTGCATCTTCAAGATTATCGCCTATACCATGCTTGAAGTCTGCTCCCTCCTGATATCCCACGACGATTTTCTTAACCTGGGGGATTGATGATTCACTTTTTGACTGTATATAAATTGGTTCTACATACAGTACACTGTTTTCTATAGGGATTACAAGTAAGCTCCCCTTAAATACGTTGGATTTTCCCTGTCCCCACAAAGTATTGTATTCAGAAATCTCACTTATCTGGTTTATATTAACCTCTACCTGGTCAGGTCCTAACACATTGGTGTTCTTTGGGAAGTTGAAAAGTATCATTTCCCCGTAATTTTCCTTTGAGTTTCTTACTGCCAACCAGGAAATCATGTTGTGCTTTCCAGCGGAAGGTGTGAAGGGTCTCATCAGAATAAGTTCTTCTGTTTTGCCCAGATCACCCGGAAGCTTGATCATATTATAGTAAGCATCTATATCCCTAACCTTGTCTGGACTTGTTTCATCGGGATATTTAGCAATGTTCCATGCATCCTGATTTGTATAGAAGTTTGAGATATTTTCTTCATTAACGTTAGGGTCCAAATGATATTTCTTTAAGATTTCTGTTTGAATCTTAAATAATGTCTCGGGATATCTGGTATGTGATGCTATATCTGCCGGAAGAGCTTCATTTGTAAATACATCCGGATATACCTTCTGGTATGCTTGAATTATTGGGTCTTCCTTATCAATAACATAATACTTTACTGTACCGTCATAAGCATCAACTGTAATCTTTACAGAGTTCCTGATATAGTTTATACCGTTAAGGGCTCTCAGATCGGGTTCATTGCTTTGGGTGTAGTAATTTTGAGCATATGGATAATTATCAGATATTGTATAGGCATCCAGCACCCATTTTAGTCTGCCATCCGCTGTTATTGTCAAAGCGGGATCTGAATCCACCTTCAAAAAAGGTACTCCTTTCTGAGCTCTCTCAACCACATTTCTATTCAATAATATCTGGGATTGAGAATTAATATTACTTGACACAAGAATATTTGCATCCATATTCTTAATGGCAAACAATACTCTGTTCAACATATTCATTTTTATTTTTTCTGTATCTTTTGCATCATAATGGCTTGTAGCAGTACCATCATAATCGATTTCGGTCTCTTTCTTTGAACTCTTTGGATTTACAATAACAAAGTTGTTTGTCAATTCACCATAGTATATTCTAGGTTCTGTAATATTGAGGTTTTCCTTGTCAACGGTGTCCATTTTAAGGCCGCTTAAAAGAAATTCAACCTGTCCCTGGGCAGTTAACTTATTTATTGGATTCACTACAACTCCATAACCATGAGTATATTTAAAGGTCTTATTAACAAAGTTCTGATTTTGCAGATTGGAGGTATTTATTTCTCTGGCTGAAATGAGTACGGGTATTTCTTTGCCGTTTACTGTATAGTTTAATATGTCTCCCGTTGTAAACGTATAAAAGTTTGTATTACTTTGGAGCTGCTTGTTGCTATCCAATGTAGGTAAATAGTCCACCACACGGATGTTGTCTATGGTGTTTTTGTTGTTCTTTACTATTTCCGGAGTCAAATCTTCAATTGTTTTGAAGTCATATTGTTTTATTTTATCAAGACCGTATGCCGCTCTCGTTTCAAGCATGTTATTCTTCAAATAATACTTTTCATAATCAAATTCATTCGGCTTAACAAAAACAGTCTGAACAATACCTGAGACGATTGTAACCAATATCAACAGTACCGGATAGACAGCTATTGTAATTGCAGCCTTTTTAAGCTTGCCCTTCCACATGAACAGAAAAGAAATTAGAACAATAGCTAAAACAATGATGGGAGCAATAGTATAAAACCTTATCCAAATATTTGTATTTGAATACCCAGAACCAATTACTCCGGTTTGTGTAAAGCTGGAATATAAGAGATCCTCTCTTTGAAATTTATATGATACCGATTTAAGTACAAAGAACACTGCAACATTTATAAGGTTGTGCCTTAAGAGAATCTTGTCTTTCAAAACATCAAAGGAAAACGTATTGTTTAAGGCAGTAAGCAGTACTAACACATAGTAAACGGCAGAGTATATCACAATAAACAGCCACAGGTTTGATACAAAGTCCAGAAGCGACATGTAAAACGGCCTTTGGAACATATAATAACCTATATCCTGTCCAAATTGAGGATCAACCCTGTCAAATTTTACAGAGTTCAAAAACAGAAGTGCCTTTCCATAAAAGAAATCTTTTGTAAGGAATGCTCCTATAATACCGATAATCAAGGCTATTGGGGCATTGTACATTTTCCTTGCTTCCAGATTGTTACTGGTAAAATACTTTTTCAAATTTCTTATGATAAATGTATTAGATATAAAGACAAATAAACTTATGACAATAAAACTCAACAGTATGAATATTATCTTGTATAGAAGATTAGTAGTAAAAACAGATGAATAATCTGCCTTTGGATTAAGTTCCTTGAGCTGAATCAATTCCATATATATGGAACTTGCTATTATAGCTGCTACTATCAGTACTGCAAAGGTTATCAGAAATACAATTTTGCCTTTACTGCTCTTTTTGTTCTTTTCCTTATAGTAGTCATAATTTACTGTATTGTCCACTATTAACCTCCATCTATGCGCAGGGCGCGTATATATTTAGTATATTAGATTATTAATCAAGAAAATAATGCTTCAACAAACTCAGTAGCATCAAATCTTTCTAAATCGTCCAGCTGCTCTCCTACTCCTATAAGCTTTACAGGAATATCAAGCTCCGATTTTATTGCTACAACAATTCCTCCCTTGGCTGTTCCGTCAAGTTTAGTCAGTACAATACCGGTAATGTCGGCTGTTTCACTGAAGGTCTTAGCCTGTGATATTGCATTTTGACCTGTTGTAGCATCAAGTACAAGAAGGGTTTCGCGATCTGCCCCAGGAAGTTCTTTGTCCAGTACCCTGGACATCTTTTTGAGCTCCTCCATAAGATTTTTCTTATTGTGAAGTCTTCCGGCCGTATCACAGATAAGTAAATCCGCTTTCCTTGACTTTGCCGCCTGAATTGCGTCATATATAACAGCTGCCGGGTCTGACCCTTCCTTCTGAGCTATTATTTCAACTCCCACCCTGTCGGCCCATATTTCCAACTGATCAATGGCAGCTGCTCTGAAGGTATCACCCGCCGCCAGAAGTACCTTCTTCCCCTTCTGTTTGTAAAGGTTTGCAATTTTTCCGATGGAAGTGGTCTTACCAACACCGTTAACGCCGATAACAATAATTACAGCAGGCTTTGTATTAAGCTTTAATTCATTTCCGCCCTTTGAAAGTATCTCCTGAAGTTCTTCCTTTAAAAGATCTTTTACTTTCATTGCATCAATTATTTTTCTCTCACGTACCTTGGCCTTGAGGTCTGCAATTACCTTCATAGTTGTCTCGATTCCCAGGTCCGAGGTTATTAGAATTTCTTCCAGTTCATCAAATAGCTCTTCATCAACCTTCCCAAATGATACAAGTACCTGGTCTATTTTCTCAGTTATACTCTTTCTGGTTTTTGTCAATCCTTCTTTTAGTTTATCGAAAAAGCCCATTCATATCTCCATTTCTGCCGGTATATTTATGTCCGTGCTGCATTTTTTTATGTTATTTTTGTGATAGTTCAAAATTAATTATTTGTTATTCATTTCTATATATATTTATTACTCCACAATATATATTAACCTAGCTTGCCATTTCTCCCATTTTCATTGAAACAATCTTAGACACGCCATGTTCCTGCATTGTTACTCCATACATGGTGTCGGCCGCTTCCATGGTACCTTTACGATGGGTAACCATGATAAATTGGGTCTTCTGAGAGAACTTTTTAAGATACTCACCAAATCTGTATACATTGGCATCATCCAATGCTGCCTCTATTTCATCCAGCAGACAGAAAGGAGTAGGCTTAAGTCTAAGTATTGCAAATAACAGGGCAATAGCTGTAAAGGCACGCTCTCCACCTGAGAGTAGCATCATATTCTGTAGCTTCTTTCCCGGCGGTTGTACTTCTATCTCAATACCGCTTTCAAGTACATTATCCTGATCTGCAATAATAAGTTCAGCTCTGCCGCCGCCAAACAGTTCTCTATAAACTATTCCAAAGTTCTCATTTATAAGCTTGAACTGTTCAATAAACTGCTTTTTCATTATTTGAACCATTTCAAGTATTATTTTATGCAACTTGTCCTTGGCCTGTTCCATGTCATTTTTCTGAACAGACATAAACTCAAAACGTTCCTTTGTCTTTATATAATCATCAATTGCCGACACATTAACGGGACCTAAGTTCTTAATCTGTGCTCTGTAATCATTAATTGTCTTTTGTGCCTGCGGTATGCTTGGAAGCTCTTTCTTAATCTCCACTGCGCTTGAATAGGTCAGTTCATATTCATCCCACATTCTGTCCTGAATAGCCTTCATTTCTGCTTCAGCTTTGGTGTTCTTTACATCTATTCTGTTATATTCCTCCTGAAGCAAAAGGATTGTTTTGTTTGTGGAATTAAGCTTTTCAATAAAGTCTGAGGATTCCTCCTCCAAAACCTTCTTTTCTTCAACCAATCTATCTATTTCTAAAGTTTTACCTGTTTTTTCATTCTGCAAACCTTTAATCTGATTTTCAAAACCTTCTATAGCTAGCTTTAGCGAAAGAATCTCATTCTCTGACTTTTGCTTTTCATTCTGTTTTCTGGATAAGCTTCTCTGCATGGTTTCTTTTTCATTATGAATTCTTTCCATGTGCTCATTGACGCTCTGAATACTTTCAACTATGGAATTAACCGATATTTTAAAGTCGGTTATTTCCTGATGGAGCTCATCTCTGACAGACTGATCAGCCTTGAATTTTTCCTGATGCTCAGCAATTATAGCCTTGGTTTCAGAAATATCTTTTTCAATGGCCTCAAGCTCTTCCTCATACTTTTTCTGTTCCAGTACAGTTTCCTGTTCCTGCTTGATAACCTGGTTTTTCTCATCATTGAGCATGCCGATTTTAGCATCGGTCTTTCTTATATTGTCCTCGAGCATGGCAATATGATTCTCATCTCTGGTTTTAACCAGCTCGCAGTCCCGAAGTTTTGAATTTTCTTCATTGTATTCTGTCTCTATCTCAGACAACATATTCTTTATCTCTACGATTTTACCGCTTATTGAAATTTCCTCTTTTTTCAGTGCTTCAACTACGGCTTCCAATTCGGTAATCTCTCTACTTCTACTTAAAATGCCTGAGCTTTTATGATCGTTGCTTCCCCCTGACATGGAACCACTGGTACTCAGAATATCTCCTTCCAGCGTAACAACTCTGAAGGAATAACCAAATTTCTTCGCTATGCTGATACCAGCATCAAGGTTTTCAACAACTGCAACTCTTCCCAAAAGATTCAAGACAATTCCATTATATTTTGGATCACAGGTCACAATATCTGAGGCCAACCCGCAAAAGCCCTGAAACTCCTTAAGCCTGCCAAGGGTGTTCTCATCAAGTCTCTTACCATTAACAGAAGTTATCGGTAAAAAAGTGGCTCTTCCTATTCGATTTCTTTTAAGGAATTCAATTGCCTTTTTAGCATCCTCTTCAGTTGAAGCTATAATATTTTGAAGAGAACCTCCCAGAGTCATTTCAATTGCTGTTTCATATTTTTTATCAACACTTATAAGCTGTGCCACAGTTCCGTGAATTCCACTTCCGAATTCGGCCGAAGACTGACAGGCATGCATGATCTCCTTAACACTCCTGCTATAGCCCTCCATACTCTTTTCCATATCCTTAAGCATACGGTGTCTCGAGGACTTAACCTGAATATCGGTTTTCACCGTACCATATTGCTTCTCAATGGTTATCAGCGTATTCTGTAGTTCGCTTTTCTCGCTGGACAATTCCTGCATTTTGGTATTTGAATGCTTGATAAGCTGAATGGTATTTCTAATGCTTTCTGACAGATCCTCTTTCTTCATGTTGTCTTTATCTTTTTCCAGCTTCAAGGTATAAATTTCAGTTCCTATAGAGTTCTGTCTTTTTTTGAGATTCTCAATATGATTCTTGATATTATTTATTTGTGTTCTCTTATCAGATTGAAGGTCAAGTTTATCCATTATCCCAGCTTTCAGTTTTTCAATCTGCTGTTCACTCTCACTTAATGTGGACACAATAGCATCCAGTTCCGACTGATAATTCTCAAGTTTTTTAGCAAAATCGGCATACTGTTTGTTCAAATAGTCCATTTTGGCCTGCCGTGTTTTTTCTTCCTTTGAAAGGTCTTCAGACTTGGTATTGATTTCTGTTATTTCTTCATCCAAGCGCTTTACATTTTGATTGAGACCGTTAATCTTTTCATTGTTCAAATTTATTTCCGAGCTGTTTTTTTCAAGGCTGGCTTCGATTACATAAAACTTATCTCTTGCTTCGTTAATTTTGTCTTCAAGAGTTTTAAGCATTTCGGTTTTCTGCTGATTCTGTGCGGTTATATTTCTAAGCTTTCTCTCTTCTGCATCAATGTTTTCTCTTATATCTTTATACTGTTCCTCATATTCCTTAATCTTTTCCTTATATTTATCTATACTGTCCAGATATACATTTACTTCTAACTCCTTTAGGGCATCTCTCAGCGATAGATACTTTTTGGCCGCATCAGATTGCTCTCTGAGGGGTTCCAGCTGACTTTCGAGTTCGCTTATTATGTCATTTATTCTAACAAGATTCTGCTCGGTCAGGCTAAGCTTTCTTTCAGCCTCCTGTTTTCTTACCTTGTACTTCATTATTCCTGAGGCTTCTTCAAATATATGCCTTCTATCCTCAGATTTACTGCTGAGTATTTCATCAACTCGTCCCTGACCTATTATGGAATAGCCATCGCGGCCTATACCGGTATCTAGAAAAAGTTCATGTATGTCTTTAAGTCGACATGACGTCTTGTTTATGTAATATTCACTTTCACCGGAACGATAAACCCTTCTTGCAATAGTTACTTCACTATACGATACAGGAAGATAATTGTCTGAATTATCAATGGTCAGTGAAACTTCGGCAAAGCCTACAGACTTTCTGTGTTCTGTTCCAGCAAAAATAACATCCTCCATTTTACTGCCTCGGAGAGTTTTTGCACTTTGCTCACCTAAAACCCATCTTACAGCATCACCTATATTGCTTTTTCCACTGCCGTTGGGACCCACCACCGCTGTAATTCCCGATGTAAAATCCAAATTTATTTTGTCAGCAAATGATTTAAATCCTTGTATTTCAAGTTTTTTTAAATACATTGTACACCCCGAAAATTTGTTGTTATCCTTTTTAAAACTTGTCTAAATTTTAGCACACTTTAAGTTTTATTGGAAGACAATAATACCATTAGTTAGCTGTCTGATGGTATTTTTGCATTACTTTAATCTCATAAATTTGCGAGCTATTCCTACTACAGATCTGAAAAGAAAACCCTCTATTTCCTTGCTTACAACTTTCAACTGCTCACGAATAGCTATGCTTTGAGGGCAATGGCTCTCACACTTTCCACAGCTAACGCATTTTGATGCATATGCGGGTTTAGCCGACAGAGCGCCTAAGGATTGGAAATATCTGAATCTTACAGATTTATCGTTAGTGAGGTACTTATCATTGTAATGTGAAAAGCAGGCCGGAATATCTACCCCAGCCGGACAAGGCAAACAATAGCCGCAAGCGGTGCAGTTAATCTTTGTTTTCTCCTGCATAACCTTTTTAACCCTATCAAACACAGCAATTTCTTCAAGTGATAGAGTATTTGGAGCTGCCTCTGAAGCAATTCTTATATTATCATCAATCTGAACTTCATCGCTCATTCCTGACAGGACCACATTTACCTCAGGATGATTCCAAATCCAACGGAATGCCCATTCGGCAGGTGACCTGTCTTTATCATAATCTTTAAATGCCTTATTAACCTCCGAAGGAAGATGTGTTACAAGTTTTCCTCCTCTTAAGGGTTCCATAACTATAACCGGAATCCCCATACTGGCCGCAAGCATCAAGCCGTCCCTGGTAGCCTGGTTATTTTCATCCATGTAATTATACTGTATCTGACAAAAATCCCATGGATAAGCCGTTACAATCTGCTCAAAATCAGCTTTCCCTCCATGGAAGGAAAAGCCTATATTTCTTACGATACCTTTTTTCTTTAGTTCCTCGAGCCAGGTCATCACTCCCAATGCCGCAAGTCTGTCAAAGGACGGTTTATCTGTAAGCATATGCAGGAGATAATAATCAATATAGTCTGTCTGCAGCCGTGAAAGCTGTTTTGTAAATATTTTAAGAGCATCATCCATTTTTTTGACCAGGAAAGGTGGCAGCTTGGTAGCAATTTTTACTCTTTTACGATAGCCACCCAATAGAGCCTTTCCAAGTATAGATTCACTTTTACCGGCATGATATATGTAGGCTGTATCAAAATAGTTGACTCCCTTTTCTATGGAATCCCGGATCATGGCTATAGCTCTCGCCTCATCTATTCCTCCGGCTTTTGTGGGAAAGCGCATACATCCAAAGCCCAAAATGGATAGTTCCTCACCATTTTTTTGATTTATTCTTGTTAGCATAAAAAGTTACCTCCTAAACATAGCACGGCTTGGTTTAATAATTTATATAAGAAATTTTATATAATCCTAAGACCATAATTTTGCCTTTAGCATATATTCATAGCCATCCGGAGCTATACCATCTGTTAAGTCAAATTGTACTTTCTTGCCTTGAATTTCTGCAGCAAGCCACAAATGACACAGAGCAATTCCTATATCGATAATATTCATTCTTCCATAAAGCTGTGCTTTAATGAGACTTTGTTTTTTCCTGCTGACTATAAGCTCTGTAGTATTTCCACTGAAGAACCAGCACTGGGTATTTCCGGCGGAAGGTGCCATTCTTACAGGTTCAAGCAGCTCCGCAGCATTATCTATCGAAGATATCTCATTCAAGTTTTTCCTCTTAAACTCATCGGTACCTGATCTATGGATTGGTTCGGGTGAATTTCCAAATGCAAGCATAATTACATAACTCAGACCGTCCTTAGTTAGTTCCAGATCGCTTCCTGGCTTTGACATTCCTAGCCAACAGCTGCCAATATTGTTGCTGGATAGAAATAAATCAATCTGCTGCATTATAAAACCTGTATTCATCAAATAACCTTCTTTTTTCTCAGAATATATACAGATATAATGTGGTGCCAGCATAAACTTTAGTGAAAATAATCCTCTTATTTTTTCTTCACTGAGAATTGTGAAATCTGTTTTGATGGTCTCATCAAGTTTCCTTATAGTACCGATGAAAGCCCAAAGCTTATCCAGTTTGTCCTGAGGCAGAGGCGTCATATCATACCTTCGGACCGATTTTCTCCTGAAAATGGCACTATAGAGCTCTTTATCAGACATTTTAACTCCTCCTTACATTTATCCATTATTATTTATATGGATGTTTATTATTGTTTCATAAGTAGAACTTATTTAACTATCTTGTTGCTACCAAAACACATGCCTGAACCTGTTGAAGCCCGAGGCTCTCTATCTGCCTAAGCAGTTCTTCATCATATGTGCCCGGTTGCAGCCATATATATTTTATCCCAAGCTTTGCTGCTTCTTCTATAACAGCTCTTCCTCTCTTAGGTGATACAACCATATTTATCACCTCAGGAACAACAGGAAGTGAAGATAAATCCTTATAACAAATATCTCCCTCAACAGTATCATACATGGGATTTACAGCATAAACCTCATAGCCCTTGGACTTTAACTTTCTATAAATCATATTTCCATATTTACTTTGATCCTGATTTGCACCTACAACAGCCCATATCTTTTTTCCAAGCATTATTTCTTCCAGCATAAAGCCCTCCATTGTCAACTTATAGATAGTATTTATTTTTTTTAGCTTTACCCTTTAATAACATTTTATTACTTAAATGAATTATATCAAAAATAATGACAAATTCTTTATTCGGCAATAAAATAATCTGAATTATTTCTAAATAAAACATAAACTCCTTATTTTAATTTACATAATGTGTACATATCGTAACCAACTGATTAATTAAAGCATAAAATAGTTTGTAAGAACTTTTCATTATTAAAGGAGGTTGGCATGATGCCAAATAACTGGTCCAGTAAGCCATATATGCAAATGATGAATCTTCCTCAGCAATATGAGCCAATGATGGAAATGCCACAGGAACAATTAGAATCCATGTTCCCGAGATGCTATTATATAATTTTTCCTGAAGTATCCCGCCACTGTGACAGAATGATTGCTAAAAAAGGTACTATGTTTACGCCCTCTCGCCAACAACTGGAAGAAATAGTAGATGACATTGATAACAGAGTGGGACAGGATATTGAAGCTGAGTACGAAGATGATGATGACAATCAGAATTTAGAGAGCTATAACTACAAAGGTGATAATGATTATCAGGATATGGAACCATATCACTATGGAAAAGATAACGATTATCAAGATATGGAACCTTATCAATACGGGAAAGATAAAGATGATAGACAATTTGGATTTTTCGGCGGAGGTTTTGGCAGAAGAAGGAGATTCCGCAGGGATTTGATTTCAATAATTCTCTTAAGAGAGCTGCTCAGAAGAAGACGTCGTCCTCATTTTGGCTTCGGATCCGGCTTTCATGGAGGCTTTGGCTTCTAGTAGAAACATTACTATAACCTGTTGATTTTTCACAGCGTCAATATTATTGACGCTGTTTTATTGTTTCTTTTTATAATCACAAGCTGTTACAATGCGTAATATAATGAAAAAGAACTATAGCACAGAGGTATTATATGCTTTATAACATGGTACCCATTGGTCAGCATAAGCTGCCCCCACTTCCCTACTCATATAACGCCCTTGAACCTGTTATCAGTGAAAATGCTTTACGGATACATCATGACAGACATCATAAAGCATACGTAGATGGCTTAAACAAGGCCGAACTAAGTTTGGAAAAAGCACGCATGGATAATAATTTTGATTTAATTAAATTTTGGGAAAACGAACTTGCTTTCAACGGTTCCGGACATATACTTCACAGCATTTTTTGGACGGTTATGGCTCCTCATGGTAAAGGTGGCCTGCCCGGTCACAATACATTTAATGAAATAAACCGGTATTTTGGCAATTTCAACTCATTTATGGAACAATTTAAAGGAGCAGCTGAAAAAGTTGAAGGTTCGGGCTGGGGAATACTGGTTTGGCAGCCGTCATGGAAGAGGCTTGAAATACTAATGGCTGAAAAACATCAGAATCTGACACAGTGGGGCGGAATTCCCATTCTGGTCTGTGATACCTGGGAACATGCCTATTATCTGGATTACCAGAACAACAGGCGGAAATATATTGATGCATGGTGGGAAATAGTTAACTGGAACGAAGTAGAACGAAGGTTATTAATGGCATTAAATGGTCAGGTACCTCTAACTGTGACTTGAAAAAGTACACGAAAATAAAATTGGCTCGCATTTTAATGCGAGCCTTGTTTTTAAGGGTAATTATCGCGGCTGAATATAGAACTTGATAGCTGTTCTTTCTTCCCCATCAATGTTAACTTCAGCAAAAGCAGGTACTGCAACAAGATCGATTCCATTAGGAGCAACAAAACCTCGAGTAATTGCAATTGCCTTAACCGCCTGATTTACTGCCCCAGCACCGACTGCTTGAATTTCCGCATAATTATTGTCGCGTAAAACAGCGGCTAATGCTCCAGCAACAGATTTTGGCTGCGAATTAGCTGAAACTTTTAGAACTTCCATAAATACATCCTCCTAAAAAATGCTTAATAAAAAGTAGATTTGTATATCTATCTAATAGTATTCTATATATTACTTCAAATTCCTTCTTTTTACATTTAAAATATTACATAAACATTATAGACTGATTTTGTCAAATTTTCACATTAAATGAGTCTGCTACATCACTACTTATTACTTTTATGCTACCAATGTTGAATTCTGCTCTAAGTTTATGAATATTTTCACGTTTTTGCCCAATGATATTAGAAATATTTCTTGGGTTGCATTCAATTGTTACTTCTTCGATATGATGAATTTTATTATTTCGGAAATATTTCTCAAGCCGGTTTCTCATAAGCCTCGACTGGACCAACTGCCTAAAAGCAGGATGAAAGGGCCCTGCAACAACATCACCATTTTCATTAATACTTTCAGTAGGCTGAAGGCCTATACGTATGACATTTATGTTATTCTCTTCATAAAGCTCCAAAAGTTCAGCAGATAGGTCAACAGCTTCATCCAATGTCAAAGGAGTATATTTTCCGGTTTCGTATAACTTTTGCAGATAAGTATCCTTGATAACTAGTGTAGGATATATGCGAACAATATCAGGGGCAATTTCTATAACTTTTTTTGCAGTATTTACTGCCTTCTCCCTTGTATCTTCGGGTAAACCTATCATGGTTTGTATTCCAAGGGAAAACCCTTTTTCCTTGATCATTTCTGACGCTTTCTCCACTACCTTCATACCATGTCCTCTGTTACTACAATGAAGCACACGTTCATCAAGACTCTGAGCACCAAGCTCAATTGTTTTTACTTTATACTCCGCCAGAAAGTCAAGAATTTCGTCATTAATATAGTCAGGTCTGGTGGATAACCTCAACTCATTAACCCTACCTGACTTTACATAACTGTAGGCAATCTCAAGATACCACTTCTGTTCTTCCTTCGATATACCTGTAAAACTTCCTCCATAAAAACCTATTTCAATAAAGGCATCCTGACTTGTCATCAAATGCTCTTCAATTGATCTTCTTATTTCAGCCTCAGTTGCATCCTTAACCTGTCCGCTGATTCTTTTCTGATTACAAAAAATACAGTCAAAGGGACAGCCCTTGTGAGGAACAAACACTGGAATTACGATATGCTTTTTTATTTTGCGACACTCCCTCATCGATTATTGAGCTGATAGCTTATCTAATGCATCTTTAGCAGCATTTTGCTCTGACTCCTTCTTAGAACGCCCGCTACCCTGCCCACAGACCAATCCATTGATTATTACTTGAGTTATGAATACCTTGTTGTGGTCAGGCCCTTTTTCGTCTACTACAGTATAGGTTATCTGCTGTTCTCCATTTTGCTGGATTTTCTCCTGTAGCTGTGTTTTGTAGTCATAAAACAGTTTACCCTGCATGCTGCTCTTGATAATATCATCCATGTGTTTCAGAATAAACTCTTTTGCAACTTCAAGACCTCCATCAATATAAATGGCCCCGATCAACGATTCATAAGCATCCGACAGTATCGAGCTTTTTGTACGTCCTCCTGACAATTCTTCTCCTCTTCCAAGAAGTAAAAGTTCTCCAATGCCTATATCTGTCGCACATCTTGATAAGGAGCTTTCACAAACGATTTTTGAACGTGTTACAGTTAATTCTCCTTCGGGGAGCTCAGGGTACATTTTATATAAATGTTCACTTATGGTAAGTCCCAATACAGAGTCTCCAAGGAACTCTATTCTTTCATTATATTTAAGCTTTCTTGCCTTCTTTTCATTAGCATAAGAACTGTGAGTAATGGCAGTTAATGCAGTATTTTTATCCTTGAACACATAATTAATTCTTTCCTCAAGGGTAGATATATTACTTGTCTCATATTTAGGACTGTTGTTCATTATTTCCTCCAAATTACTGCCTTATGTTAGTAGAACAAAAGTGCAGTATTATATACTTTTTATTTGTCTTGAAAATGCTCATTAGTATTCTTATATTACGCTATTTTGCAAAATTTCAGACATTAAATAAAGGTGGATAATTTAATTTTATCGAATAGGAGGTAGCTGATTATTTCAGCTACCGACCTTTCACACCACCGTACGTACCGTTCGGTATACGGCGGTTCAATAGAATTAACTTACTTTCATGTACTGTTCCAATAAAGATATTAAAC
>JAEWMS010000007.1 GCA_023393115.1 Bacillota bacterium | reverse complement strand
GATTCGCATGTGTACCGTTTCCACCCACCGCACCGGCTTGAACATATACCTCAAATGGGTTAGGTTCTATTGTGCCTGTCGGTCCCGCAGGTCCGGTCGGTCCTATTGGTCCCGTTGGTCCTGTCGGTCCTGCCGGGCCGGTGACTCCTGTGGCTCCCGTCGGGCCGGTTGGACCGGTTGCTCCGGTAACTCCTGCACCTATCGGTCCTGCCGGGCCGGTTGCTCCTGTGGCCCCCGTCGGACCAGTTGGGCCTGTCGGGCCGGTGGGGCCGTTTATAATAGGAAATTGCAAAACAAGCCCGGAATAAAGATGACGCCAATAGGCGTTCTTTTTTTGAGCTTTTTTATCTGGTCGGATCCTTATGGTGCTAATTTTTCTTAATTTCATATTTTTATGGGGCTTTGTCAACAGCTCCAAGTTGACCCGAAGTGGCAGGGTTTGGAGAGGCTCCCCCAACAAACAAGTTTTTGTAGGTTCATCCTACAAAAAATATATAACTGTGGCCACAGCTGTCCTGCTTGCCGTTTAGCAAAACTCTTTGAAACAGTGTAAAAAACGAGGACTTTATCCCCCGATTTCAGGTTTTTCCATATTCGTAAACTTAACTAAAATACTTAATATGTTTGACTATGAGGGAGACTTAATTTTAGTCTCCCTCATAGATGATTGTGAAGCATTGTATTTTTATTTTTGTACATGTATTGCTATTTGCAAAAGGTATTTCGTGGGGTCTGTTGTGGATATTTCATCGAGCAAATATTCTTCATAAGCATGACCGCAAATCTTTAAACCAACTTCATCAATATAACTGTAAAGGCGGGCGTATAGATGATGGCTTTTAGCATACTCCGTATACTCCTGACCGATAACATATAATCCCTCTGGTTTCTCTGCGTTATTCGGGTAGCTATTTCCAGACAAAGGGCGATAGTAGTACCGGGAGGAACGTTCAAAATTTCCATGTATTAAATCTGCGTGGTCAATAATAGCCCCGGTTGGCAATCCGCGAATGACCTGACGTTCCTTGCAAAACTCATAAAAGTCTACAAGATAATACCAGCCCTCCAATATATGGCTGTCTGCCGGAAGCTCTGGCCCCCTTAAAACCGGCCCCATTAAAATTGGTGTCGCTTCGCATTCTTGTATAGTAATCGCATTGATATTAGCATCTACGCGAAGCCCCTTTTCAGCCAGATCAATTCGTGTGTCCAGCATTTCACTAATTTGTACCAAAGTCTTGATTTTCTCCTGGACAATCTTCTTTTGTGTACCTAACATACGAATTAGTTTTTCCGGGTATCGCCCGCTTAAATACTCTTTAATTTCTTTCAAAGGCATCCCAATCTCCCGCAATACAGTAATGACATTCGCAGTGTCTATCTGCTGATATGTGTAATAGCGGTACTTATTATTCTCATCTATCATTGTGGGCGATAAAAGTCCAATTTCATCATAAAACAAAAGGTTCCTTCGTGTAATTCCTGTTACCTGCGCAAATTCACTAATTTTCATACAATTTCTCTGCATTATTTTTTCCTCTTATTGTCGTTTCTATGCTTGACTGTTCAGTGTATGTATAGTTTATAATTCTATCTTGTATAAGTCAACTTTGCTTAAGGAGGAAAAAAATATGTTAAATCACCTTACAGATTATAAACAGCTTAACAAGCAATTTGTTAAGTATGTTATTCCATCTATTATCGGAATGCTTGTTCAAGCACTCTATATTATTTTGGATGGCGTTATTGTTGGACAGGGAATTGGTGAGGTTGCTCTCGGTGCCGTAAATGTCGTGTTCCCCTTCAGTATGATTGTTATTGCGCTGTCCATGCTGATCGGGGTGGGTGGAGCCAATGTATATTCTTTTCACAAAGGTCAAGACGAAATTAAGAAAGCAAACAATATCTTTTGCCAGTGCCTCACCGTATCCGTTATTCTTGGTGCTGTATTAGCATTGATAGGCTTCTTCTTCCGTGAAAGCCTTTCCATATTATTAGGTGCAAATGAAGATTTGCTGCCCTACGCTACCGCTTATATGAAATGGTCAGCACCTTTTTCAATGATACAGATAGTGGCATTCGTGCTTTCCGTTTTTGTCCGTAATGATGAAGATCCCAAAATCGCTATGCTCGGTTCTATTTTCGGGGCGGTTATCAACGCAATCCTCGACGTTATTTTTATTCTCGTCCTGCACTATGGAATTGAGGTGGCCGCCATCACGAACGGTATCGGCGTTTCCATCGAGTTTGTATTCTATATTAGCCACTTCATCCGAAAAAAGGGCATGCTGCGAATCCGCAAACCAGTATTTCATTTTAGCGAGATAAAAAGGGTTGTGAGTAACGGCGTTTCGTCCGCTCTGATGGAGTTCAGTGTACCTGCTGTTACGCTTTCCTTTAACATTGCAGTCGTTCGCGCTGCTGGAACCGTGGGCGTGTCCGCCTATGCTATAGTTTGCTATGTGACTTCTATTATAAGCATGGTGGTATTAGGCGTCACACAAGGTACACAGCCGCTTATGAGCTTTTATCATGGCAAGGGCGAAAAGAAAACATTTTCTCACGTGTACAGCCTTGGAAAACGCACGAATATCGTTGCTTCCATTCTGTTGGCCGGAATTTGTATCCTCTTTGGCAGAGAGATGGTTCCCTTATTCCAAAGCGGAAGTTCGGTAGAGTTAACGGAATTAACAGCTTATATCCTCCGTCAGTATTCAGTGGCCTACATCTTTGTCGGCCTTGCGCTGATGAATATTCTCTTTTTCCAGACCACGGAACGGAACAGATACGCAACGCTGATTTCTTTCCTGCGCTGCATGGGCTTTACACAGGTGTTTATATTGCTTTCCGTCTTTGCATTTGACGCAAAGTGGCTGTATCTGGCATACTTTGCCGGTGAACTGTGCCATTATTTTATTTCTCAATTGTTGGTAAGAAGGACAATGAAAGGTATTGAGGTCGGTACTGAAGAAACGCAGGCTGTTATTGAGTCGGCCTGTGTAAATACAGGTTGTGTTATTACAATTAGCAGGGAATACGGTTCGGGAGGACGCATCATCGGACGCAGGGTGGCGCAAGCCTTGAATATTCCCTTCTATGACAGAGAAATTATAGGCTTGGCTGCGGAGCAGGCACAGTTATCCGTAGGAGCTGTTGAGCAATCCGACGAAAAGATGGAGAAAGGCTTTGAATACGGGCTGTACATCGGGCGGAAATATATGCCCATTCCCGATCAGGTTTTTATCGCGCAAAGCAAAGTAATTAAGGAAATCGCAGACAAGGGAGCTTGCGTGATTGTAGGTCGATGCGCAGACCACATTTTGCAGGGCAAGGAAAACTGCATTCACATTTTTATCCATGCGCCCTTTAAGCAGCGTGTTCGTCGGGCTATGGGGGAATATGGGTTAAAGGCGAAGGACGCAGAACAAGCCGTGCAGAATAACGATGTGGCCCGGGAAAGCTATTACAACCACTATACAGGTGCAAAATGGGGTGACGCACATTACTACCACTTATCTATCAACAGCAGTATGGGAATAGAACAATGCGTAGAGCTGATGCTACATACTGAAAAAATAAAAGGAAAGTACAGCAAAAAACGGGCGTGAAGTGCGCCCATTTTTTATTTAACATCTTTCAGGGATTTTCCCTCGAAGGCATTTTTATGCCCTTTTTTGACTGACTTTTCATTGGACAAGGAAAACTGCGGCTTCAAGCCCGATGATATTCAGCGCGTAGTTTCCGGACTTCATTATGTTTTTGATATGAAGTCTATTGAGGAAGCTGACGAGCATTACTGCAACAGTCCCTATTGACTTCGGGCTCACATGACAACCGGGAAGTGCATATATTGAATCATGCCATTAAAGGAGCATGATAAATGATTACTTCCGCAATGATTGATAGTTTTATGAGCGTAAATATGGAAACGGTTGATATAGGAAAGCTGGTTGATATAAGTATGCTGGAATTTGATAATTCCCTTCCGAAAGAAAACCGGCCGGCTTATGTTTTGGAAAAGCTGAAAAATCCCTTGTGTTTCCGTTGTGGCGAAGTAGGAGTAAAACTTGAATTTGACGATACTGCACCATCCGTTCAAGAGGTACTTGCGAGCTTCATGATACGCAAGAAAAGCGGTTTATAATGCGCATTTCAACCTTATTCACATTACTCCAGGATGACATGGTATGGGTGTAATGTAATAGAAAGGAGGACACATGGCAAGAGCAGCCAACAGGCAAAATATCGTAAAAGTAACAAACAAAAAAAGGATATGGTATGCAGGGCTTTATATCCGTTTATCGCGTGAAGATAAGCGTGGAAAAGACGAATCGGAAAGCATTACCAACCAAAGACTTATTTTGACAGACTTCCTTGAACAGCAGGACGACGGCGACGAATACGTTTTTGTCGGAGAATATGTTGATGATGGCGTGAGCGGCACGACGGACGAAGAACGAGAAAATTTCCAGAGGCTGTTAACAGATATTCAAAAGGGTAAAATCAATTGTGTAGTTGTCAAGAACCTTGCCCGGAGTTTCCGCAACAATGGCGATCAGAGCTACTATCTTGGCGATTGGTTTCCAAGAAATAATGTGCGGTTTATCTCTCTTTACCAGCAGCCCATTGATACTTACAAAGACCCGCAAAACGCGCAAAACATAGCAGTTCCGGTTCAAGGCGTTTTGAACGAGGAACACGCCAGAGGTACTTCGGAAAGCGTCAGGAGAACCTTTGACAAGAAGCGGGAAAAAGGCTTGCATATTGGCTCCTTTGCGGCTTACGGCTATCAGAAAGACCCGGAGGATAAAAATGCTCTTGTCATTGACGGGGAAGCTGCAGAAAATGTCAAAAGCATTTTTGCCTGGTTCTTGGAGGGCATGAGTAAAAATGCCATTGTGCACAAGCTGAATGAAAGCGGTATTTTATGCCCGTCGGCTTATAAGAAGAACAAAGGTATGAAATATAAAAATCCGAGCGCCAAGGGAGGCAATCCTTTGTGGTGTGCAATGACTGTCAGTAACATTCTAAAAAACCGCATTTATGTTGGTGATATGGTTCAGGGCCGTTACCGCATTAAGAGCTATAAAATCCATGTGCAGGAAACCGTCCCGGAAGATGAATGGTTTATTGTAGAGAATACCCATGAACCTCTCATCAGCCGTGAAGATTTCGCCCATGTACAGGAGCTTTTGAAAAAAGATACCCGTACCGCACCGAAAGAAAAAACGCTGTACCTATTCAGCGGATTTCTCCGCTGTGCGGATTGCGGCAAAGCTATGACGCGAAGCAAGGCCAGAGGAAATGTATATTACTATTGCCGCACCTACAAAGACCAGTCAAAAACAGCCTGTACCAAACATACGATTAAGCACGGCCACTTAGAACAGGCTGTATTGTATGCAATCCGGCAGCAGGTGTATATTGCGGTATCCTTTTCTGACATTGTTTCACGGATTAACACGGCTCCACCGCAAAAAAGCCAGTCTATCCGGCTGAATGAATTGATAACGGCAAAAGAAAAAGAGCTTTCCAGTATTTCACACTACAAGCAAAGCATTTATCAGGACTGGAAAGACGGTGAACTTACTCATAAGGATTATCTCCAGATGAAGGAAGCTTATGAACGTCAAATAGAAACCATTAACGAGGTCATACGCAATCTGCAAGAGGAAAAGGCAGAGCTTGAAAATGGTACTAATGCGGAAAACCCATTTTTGGCATCCTTTCGGAAGTATGGAAATATCGACAAACTGACAAGGGATATTTTGATTGAATTTGTTGAGACAATCAAGGTATTCGAAAACGGCAATATCAGCGTCAAGTTGAAATTTGCCAACGAGTACCGCAGAGTTGCGGAATACATTGAAGTCAATACCCATTCAAACGCGGTTTAGGCAGACCGTATTTGAAAAGCAGTATGTTTTCCTAATATAACCGCTCCGGTGGCCCCCGTTGGACCTGCCGGTCCGGTTGCTCCTGTGGCCCCTGTCGGGCCGGTTGGACCCGTGGGACCTGTAACTCCGGTCGGCCCCGTCGGAACTACACCTCCGGACATTAAGGATACATCATCCACAACTACATTAGCTGTGCCGGGATCACCCTGTTTGCTAATTGATACTATTGCCATTGTTGTCCCTGGAGGAGCCGGAACAGCAGTTCCGGTAAAAAGCTGCCAGTTACCCAGGGATGCATCTGGAAGAGTGTTTGGAGGGATACTTATTACCAATCCCAGTCCAAGAAAGCTAAAAGATGCATTAAAATATGAAATAGTGATTGTTGTAAGCGGGTTGGGCAAAGCCCCTATTTTCCCGAGATATGCGGAAAAGCTGCTACTGCTGCTGAAATCTCCTTGTACAATTTGATATATTACTGAAATACCACTTTGAAGCAGTGCGGAAAAGTTTCCGGAGTGCCTATACAGGGAAGTAATACTTGCATTGTCCACAAGCCAGGGAGGAAATGAGCCTGTCTCAAAGCCGCCGTTTACGATCAATTCAGCCATTTTTGAATTTTCACCTCCTGAAAGTTATGGGTATAGCATGCTGTAATGTATACATGCTCTTTAACATTATATGATCGCTGGCTGTGTTTGGTACTTAGCTTAGTTAAAGACCTTGGGGCAACCGGGAATTTGTACCGGTTAAATCTGCGGTGTGCCGGGTGCTTGAAGCGGCAAAACACTTGATATCCTTAAGGAATCCTGTCATCTGTAAAAACAAAAATCCAGGCCAAATCAGCGCTTTTGGTCTGGATTTTTGTTTGACAACTTTTAGCTTGACGGCTTTTTCCTTATTTCCGCCAAAAGTTGGAACATCCTGTCTTATCTAAAATATTAAATTCGATCATTTTTTCAAGTAATGCTAAATCAACCGGACCATCCCACGGAATACGTACCAGTTCCTTGCTGTGATTATATCCGGCCTGTACAATTTCATCAGAAAAATGATTGATGCCCGCTCTTTCGGGAGCAACGGCCAAATGCTGCCTGGCTGTACTAAAACCGATGATAAATGTGCCGTGATCTGTAAACATAGGCTGATTCCACGCAATTTTAGGCACTAAATCGGGAAACCTTTTGATTATCCAACTCAAAACTTCTTCCACCCGGGCCCGGTGCTGCGGGTTATCAATGCGCGACAAATATTCTGCAAAAACTTCCATGTCTTTACACCTCCAAAAAGGATCAAGCGTTCAAATATACCGGCAGTCAGCTTATGAATGAAAGCTCACTCCTTGCGGGATGTCTTTCGGCCGGATTTATTCAGGGCAATTGCAGCACGGATCAGCTCGGTAAGTGCCTCCTCATCCACCTCGTCTCCCTCGTGGAAGTTGATGGCCCTCCTGGTGTTCCCCTCCAGGCTTGAGTTAAAAATATGCGAGGGATCGTTAAGGGATGCTCCCTTGGCAAAAGTCAGCTTCACAACGTTCTTGTAAGTCTCACCGGTACATATCATCCCGTCGTGGGACCATACCGGGGTCCCCCTCCACTTCCACTCCTCCGCCACCTCCGGATCGGCCTGCCTGATGAGGTTCCTTACCTTTGAGAGCATCCGGCCCCTCCAGTCGCCCAGTTCCTCAATTCTTTCGTCGATCAGCCGGGATGGGGATTTCGTATTTTCTGCAGACTGTTTTTCCATGGCAGCATCCTCCTTCAAAAAAATCAAACTTCACTCATATTATTGTTTCTTGTAGTTTTCAGGAATATTCTTTTCAATTGCTAATTTAATCATAAATTACAATACCGGCATGGCCTGTATCCCTGCAAGCAGGCCCGGCAGTCCGATATCCAGCAAAATCAGGTCTGCTTATTTCATCTTCTATGATCAGTATTTTAGACATTTTTTCATCAACATTCCCTTTGATGATACGCTAAAAATATGCGTAAATCAATCATGAGCAGAGAAACCAGCTAATTTATATGAAAAAACAAGTCTGCAATATTTAGGCAAATTATCAGGCACTTTTCCCGGTAAAATTATATTCCTATCTCCCTCATTTTGGCTATTACTTTTTCCATCCTGTCGTCAATATCCGTGCCGCTGAACTTTGAAAGCCGCATTTCACTCACAATTTTCCCGTCGCACATAAACATGATGCGCTGAGCCCGCACAGCTACATTTGCATCATGAGTTATAAGCATGACCGCAGTGCCGTCCTCGTTGATTTCGGAAAAGATGTTCATAATATCCTGGGCGTATTTTGAGTTAAGCGCACCGGTGGGCTCATCTCCAAAAATAATCTTCGGATTGCTCATAAGTGCACGGCATATTCCCGCACGCTGAAGCTGTCCTCCCGAAGCCTGTGTAATATCCCGCTTCTCCAGTTCTGCGATGCCCACCTTTTTCATAAGTGCTCTTGCCTTTTTGGTGATCTTGGCAGCATTTTTCCTATTATCCCGTATTGAGGTCAGAATGATGTTGTCAAGAATATTCAGATTTTTCAGTAAGGTCGGCTGTTGAAAAACAAAACCCATTTTTGTTCTGCGCATGTCGGCAAGCTCATTTTCTCCCAGTGCCGACAGATCACTGCCGTCAAATGCAACCCTTCCTCCGTCAACACCGTCCATTCCGCTCAGGGCAAACATCAGCGTGGATTTTCCCGAACCTGACGGTCCCATAACCGAGACAAACTCACCCTGGTATATTTCAGCAGAAACTCCATCGAGAACGTTGCGCTTTTCATCGCCCTCGCCGTAGGATTTTACTATATTTTCACCGGTAACAATCTTGTTCATAAGCTACTCCTTTATATTTTCAGATATTTTTATTTGTCCCGCCCCCGAAGTTCCAATTATTGTTGCTGTAAGTGCGGCGCATATCATCACCGCGGGACACAGCAGATATGCTGAAAGCGGATTGACTGCAAACTGAAACGACGATGCCCCGAAGTAGGCAATTACCGCACCCGCAAGTGCCTCTCCAAGAGTGTTTGCCAGCAGCGTTCCAAGAACGATTCCGAATATCAGAACAAATACCGAGCGTGAAACATATTGCACCTTAATATCCTGGTTTGTAAAGCCAAACGCTTTCATTACAGCAATAGAATATCTGTCTTTTGCCACCAGCATTTTCAAAAACAGCAGGGTTACCAGTACAGTTACAGCCAGGGCAACAGCCATTGCGGCATAGGCAGCTTTTTCAACAGAGCTTCTTGTGGAGCCGAATGTCTGGGTAATGTATTGATCAATATCCGATATCTTTGCAAAATCAAACCGGCCGATATATTCCGAAATCTTTGCACCGGTACGCGATTTATCCGGGAGCTCGGCGTAAATAATACTCCACATGCTGTCGGCCGAATCGTCGGTGAAAACAGCCTTGGCGGTTTTTCCGCCATTGGTGATGTCTGAATAGATGCCGCATACCGTAAATTTTTTCTCTTTTCCCTGTATAACCAGTTCCATGACATCTCCCACACTTTTCCCCAGCTCATTGGCATTTATAGACGAAAGCGCTAATTCATCTTCTGCTGCCGGTACCCTGCCCTCGGAATATTTTACGGGGAAAGCCGAATGATCTCCCAACTCCACTTTTATGCGTTCCACCGGACCGCTCCCGGACTTAGTCTGAAATGTCTTGGTGGTAAGCACGGCAAATTTGGATATGGAGTTGTCCCTCTCCATCACCTTTGCAATTTCCCCTGCTTTTTGTGAAATATTATCGGTCTGCTGAATATCAATACGAATATCACAGCTTCCTATTCCCATATATTTTATAAAATTTTTTGAAGAAATGGTGTTGTACAGGTTCTGGGGAACAATGATAATAAATACTGAAATCACCAGCACCGCAAGCATTGTAACGTATAGTCCTTTTCTTGTGAGTACATCTTTGACGCCGAGAAAGACATTCGTGTCAACCAGCTTGCTCCGGCTCAGGCAAAAATACTTTGCACCCCCGGACTTTTCCTGTGATATGCCGAAGCGTATGGCTTCAGCGGCGGATATCTTCCCAAAGCGCCCCAGTACTCCTCTTATATAGGCAAGCATTGCAAAAAATACAAGCAGGACACCTATTATACCGAAAAACAAGGCAAAAGCGGAATTATGGCTTTCACCCATATAAAGCCGTATATTTTCAAGCAGCATGCCCCTGAACACAAAAGTCAGTGCAAATCCCAGAATACTTCCTGCCGCAGCAATAGCTGCGTATTTAGCCAGATATATTTTCTTTATGTCCGAAACACGCATGCCTATTGCTTTCATAACACCTATTTCACGGTAGTCGTCCTCAATTTTCGCAAGAAGCGTGAAGCGTACACACATAAATGCAATTGCAACCACAAGCACACTTATAAGAAGTATGACCGCAATCATTAGCCCGTCAGAAATTGCGTTAAGCATTTTGAAAAGCGGATATGTAATCGTTGGCCCGTTTGCTTCAAGTCCTGCGGAGGTGTAAGTGTTTTCAAATTCACCAAGTGCGGACAAATTCTTTAACCTGAACTCAATCAGATATTCGGTGCTCCCGTAATTCTTTATTTCAGCATAGTCATTTTCGCTGATAAGAAACCTCTTTGATGAGGCAAGCAGAGAATTCATCTGTGAATCGCGTAGAAAACCCGCTACGGTAAATTCCTTCCCGTATATCATCGCCCTGTCACCGGGTTTTGCCGTTCCGTCCTTCCAATAACATACCGGCACGTAAATCTCTCCGTCGGATGCGTTTATGACATTTCCGCCAAGGTCAAGGAGATAATCGAATTTTTCACTCTGTATGGAAAAGCCGTTGTCCTGAACACTGCCCGCAAGCGAATTCCCGCCAACTATAATCCGTGCACCGTCAGCATTGAGAAATTCAAGCACCTGAAAATCATCGACGTAACTGTTTTCCTCTGCAAATGCCTCAAGCCGGGCTGTATCAATTTCACCTGAATGCATCTGCATAAAATGCGGAGTTTTTGCCTGCATCATAAGCGTATCTATAGCACCTGAAAGATTCACAACGAGTATGGCAGCCAGAGAGACCAGAAATGCCGCAGCAGCAACAAATATCATCGTTACCAGTGTTATCATCTTGCTTTTTAAAACATCATTAAGGATTATTCTGCTATACATAAATCACCTTTGCTTTCATGCTTTTCAAGATTTTTAACAGATTTTAAGCTGTATAGAATTACCGAAGTTATACATAACATCATCCCGGAGATAATAATAAGAAAACCTGTTCCTCTGCCGCTGCCCGTGCCGATGATCTTTCCCACACTGTCTGCAAGTGCTCCGCCGTCAACCAGCAGAGGAGTGAACACATAATCTGCGAGCAGTCCCGCAAGTGCATAAGCAGCAACAAAGCCCAGCTGTGAAATTAATCCGATAAATGCCCACGCTCTGCCCTGGACGGAATTTTCAATGTTGGTTCGGATAAGAAAATCCAGGCTTGCATTGGCAAAGGGCATCATTGCAAAAAAGAGAAATCCTGAAATACAGATAAGTATAATATTTTCACGGAGGCCGAAGGCCGAAATAAATATCCCCTCAAGCAGCAGTGAAGCTGAAAGCATTTTCACATAGCCCTTTTTGATTGGAATAATTCCTATAAGTACACTTGATACAAGCATTCCCGAAGCGACAATTGTTTCACTTGTCCCTGCTGCGGAGCTGTCCGTAAAGCTGAGCAACATCGGTAATGAAAGTGTCTCCATTGCTCCAAGGAAAAATGTTATTACAGCTCCCAGGATCACAAGAACAAGTACGCCCCTGTTTTTTGAAACGGCACCCCAGCCGTCTTTGAATTCCCGGATAAGAGATGATTTTATCCGTTCATATTTCTTTGAAGCAAGACCCTTTCGTACGGCAAGAGTTGATGTAACAGTTACAAAAAAAGTACAGATGTCAATTACAAGCAGCAGCTTAATATCTGATACAGTCAGCAAAAATCCTGCAATTATGGGCGAGATCAAATATTTCGCCGAGCCCGCCGCCTGAACAAGACCGCTGGCCTTTGTGTACTCATCCTCGGTTAGCAAATCGCTGACCGTAGCTTTATATGCGGGTTCCAGCAGCGATGAAAACACCGAGCTTATTGTAACTCCCACACAAATCTGCCAAAGTCCGGCCTTTCCCTGAAGCATACAAATCAGAATAAATACAAGTCCCACCACCGAAAGACTGTCACCGAGCACCATAAGAAGTCTTCTGTCATAACGGTCGGCAAGAACACCTGCCACAGTGCTCAGAAGAAGCGATGGCATAAACGCAAGCAAGGTTACAAATGCCATTGACGATGCCCTGCCCGTCTGCTGGAAAACATAGATTCCCAGCCCGAACGACGTAAGTCCGCTTCCTGTTGCTGAACATAATTCTCCCGACCACAGAAGCAAAAATTTTCTGAATGATTTTTCCGGGTTACCCATTGCCTTCTCCATTCTCAGCGCCAAACATCTGCATACCGTACATAAAACTTCCGCTTTTCATACCCAGCAGCCGCTCTGCGTTGAAAATAAAAGCCCGTATGCGTGAGGCGCGTTCCTCCTCCGTCAATTCAACCATATCTCCGTCAAATACGGTATTCGCATACGTCACAACCATTTCCATACACTCATACGGGAACGGTGTGCTGAACAGTCCCTGATCAATACCCTCCCGGATTATTTCCGCAAGTATGGGCGTAACACCGCCTATTATGGCCTTTTGTATTTTCTGATGCATAAGCGCATTCTGCGGTCTGTGAATATGTTCTATAATTTCCTCGCTGCTTCGGCCGCTTATATTCAGTGCCATCACAACACTCAGGATGCGCTCGTTTACAGGTACACTCCGGTCTGAGGCTGCTGCCTGTGCAGCACTGACGAGACGGGCGTTATGCCGTTCAATCAGTGCATCCATAATATCTTCCTTGGATTTGAAATGATAATACAGTGTTCCCCGTGCAATTCCTACCTTTTCTAAAATATCGTTTGTACTTGTGCCGTCAAAACCCTTCTCACCGAAGAGCTGATCAGCCGCATCCAGTATTTCGTTTCTGCGTTCCTCAGCTTCTTTTACTATTCTCATTATTACTTCTCCTCATTGTATACCGACCGACTGTCTGTCAGTTAATATCAGTATACCATTCCTTATTTATCATGAATAGTACCAAATTTTTATTTATATTTTTGAGGAAAAAAATGAACCCTGCCTGAATATATATAAGTTTTAAAACAGGCGCCCTTCAGCTTCAAAAGAAACCAAGGGCGCCATTTATGGGTAAATATTTGTCAGGATGTATTCTGTAACCTTGCAAAAAATCATTATTCATCAACATTGATGTGGAATACCTGTGCAACAGCCTTGATTTGATTGCTTCTCTTTCCTGTAGCAACAATAACATGATGGGAATAAATCCTTTCCATCAGCCTGTAGCCATCCGCTACCCTGATCAGTCCGCCGTTGCGGCAGTCCGATCCGGGATACTGCACATACTCTTCCAATACGGCCTTTTCAATCATTATACTCCCGAAGGTGGAATGAAGCTTGCATAAGGTTAAAGGGCCCTTATCCACCTCAGCATCAACAGCAGTAGAATTCTCACCAACCAGCCAGGAAAGCACCGGCGGTCTCAGAACCCATTTTGACGTACCTTTTTGAGGCATACAGCCAAAATATCCGCAATGTACCAGCAGAGCATGGTCGT
>JAEWMS010000055.1 GCA_023393115.1 Bacillota bacterium | reverse complement strand
ATGCTTTCATAATTTTTTAAGCAGCCAAAAGGGTGCTCTATTTGTCATGCAGTTTTCAATGTACAATTTTATTTAAAAATAATATACTTTTTACTTATTCTCTATTGACTTCATATAGTTAGTCTCAAGGAATATTATATTCCGTTATCGGAAATATAGCAACGAAAGCATTATTTCCGGATGAATATTACCGAAACTGCATTCTGATATTTCTTTTCGAATATTTTAAGGTTGTCAAGGTTTTTGTTTTACGTCGGAATCCTGGATTAACTAGATCTTATTACATTATTTATTACATAAGATAAAAATAATCTTCTTTTTTCTGGAAAAATGTTGTAATATAATGAAATAAGGGTTTATCCTTAAAATCCCAAAATTATTTAAGTTATGGGAGGATTCTGATGTCAAAAATAAAAGCTCTTAAATTTTGTGTAAGTATATTAATTATTATTAGTATTTTGAGCACATTCACCATTACTACTTTCGCTGATTCAAAGAAGACAAGTACTTATAAGCCGAATACTTGGTATAAATTAAATGATCGGCCTGAAGGAAATGAGGAGATTATTACAACAATTCCGAGTGTTCTTGAGGGTATTAGATATGTTGGGATAAGGAGTAACGATTTAAATAAGATTGTTTCAAATGATAAAAAGATATATATGATAAATAACGATGGGACTGTGCTAGAGTATAATACTTTAACTGACACTTGGACCAGCATTGATAAAATCAAAGATTTGGATAAATCAAATGGCATATTTAGACTAATCGCTTTGAAAAGTAAGATTTATATAATCGGTGCGAATTTTAGTGATATCTTGGAATATGATATTGTCAAAAAGGAATGCAAATTTATAGTAAAACTACCTACTGAAAGAAAAGTTGGTGGGGCTGTTGGAGTTGACAATAAGATTTATATTTTGTCAGGAGAAGAGAAGGGAGATCCCAATACTAAAAGGACATTAGATGTTTATGATTTATCAAAAGGCCAGTGGAGCAAAAAGAAGGACATGTTTGGTGGATCCAACGACTTAAGAGTAACTTACCTTAATGGAAAGCTTTATACTCTAGGTGTTGGACAGGATTTTGAAGTCTACGACATAGGAAAGGATCAATGGACACAGCTTTCACCAAGCCCTTCAGGTATATACGGAGCTGGAATGCAAGCTGTAAATGGGAAAATTTATATACTGCCTTACAGTTCTGAAGAAGGAAATAACATTGTAAAAGAATATGATCCTGAGAGCAATTCATGGATAGAAAAAGCTGCTTTAACCTTTGATATCTCAGCTTTCGCAACAACAGAATGTGATGGAGATATATACGTTATCGATGATAGGCAAGTAGCAAAGTATACCGTTAGTGAAAAAAATATTTCAGAAGAAGATGTTGACGAAAGAAAAGATGACAAGAGGCATGAGAATCAATCAAACGTTGATAATGAGTATACTGTAAAAGTTAATGATAAAGTAATCAATTTTCCAGATGTAAAACCCTTTATGGATAATAATCATAAGGTTCATATTCCTGTAAAAATAATTGGTGATGCTATTGGTGCTACTGTTTCCTGGAATGGTAAAAATAAAGAGGTGACTTTTCAGAAGGATGACGATAAGTTAGTATTTTCAATAGGTAAAGCAGAATATAAACTTAATGGTACCATTTTCAAAGCTAAAACCGCAGCAATAATAAAAAATGGTAAAGCATTTATACCCTCAGAATACATTTCTGATGCTTTAGGTGCTAATATATTATTGGATATGGAGACGAATACCATTTCAATAAAGTTTCGTTGAAATGAATGGTTATTCAAAAGATGGCTTGGAAATCTATCGCTTTGATGATAAAGAGTATGTTTTACCGGGTGATATATCAATGTTACATAATAAGAAGGTTTATACGTATTTATTTAGATATGCATATGAAAATGTTTTAGCTGAAGAATTTAATTTTGTAAAACTTAAGGAACCTGGAAACTTTTTTTGTGATGAGTATGACATAGTATTATCCGGTATACCTGCTACTGTTGTTAACGGTCGTTTATTAATTGAATATGAGTATTATAAGAAGAATATTTTACCTTTAGTAAAAGAGTAAGTATTTGCTAGTGTTTAGAAAAGTTTTGAATAATTTTTTCTGAGGAAATGCACATGAAAGAAACAATATATTTGATACTGGATAAAAAGCAAACTATGAGGCGTTTAAATGATGTTTATAGGAAAATAAGTAGCGTAATAAAGTAATTTTTATAAAAGCAAGGTATAAGCACCTTGCTTTTTATTTGGCTTCTTTAGTACTGGATAATTGTCACAACTTCACGAACAATAACATAAAAAGCTGTTCGATAAATTTTATGATTACAGTAATCACAGCTTTAAAGGGAACCACCTTAAATTCGTATTATGCTTATAATTTAAGACGGCAACTAGTGACCTCTTAAGTCAAATTCTGAAGAAATAGCATATTCTGTTTTTTCAACGATATATTATCCTACATTAGAAAATACCGTTGAAATAAAAAAAGATATAAAAGACATAAAGGAAAACTTTGGATGTACATGAAGTAAAATTACTAAATGTGAAGTAGAGAGACCGCCAAGTAAGGCGGTTTATACTTGTCCATATTCTTGGTTAGCAGACCCGTTGTAATGGAATTAAGGACAGATAATGAAAGTAAGCTAAATAGGAAAGGTTATAGGTTTATTTCTTCAAACTCCCATCCGCGTTATACTTCTGTTTTACAAATTCTATATAGTCCTCAACTTGCTTTATGGCTTCGTCAGGTAGCCCATCTACATCAAGGTTACGAAAAGCCTTCGTTTCATTTTTTTCAAGTTTCCGAATATTAGTCCGGCATAGTAAATAATCAACAGATACATTGAAAAAGTCTGCAAATCTATTTAGTAATTCACTATCTGGTGAACGACGATTCTGTTCAAACATACCGATTGAACTTGGTGATATATTAAATTTTTTGGCAAGTTCCTTTTGGGTAAGCTTTAATTCTTGTCTCAAAGAACTTATTCTTTGGCCTAAACTCATAATATCAACTCCTAAAAAAAATTATAACACATATAGTGTGATTTAAAATGACATACACAAAACGTGCATAAATTATTTACATCACACGAATAGTGTAGTAAAATAAGAAATAGTATATACACATAACGTGTAGTGAATGGGGGGAATACATTGAGTAAAAATGACAATTTATCTCGTTTTCGTATATCATCTGGATTAACTCTCAAAGAAATGGCGAATAAAATTGGGGTGTCAAAATCTTATTATGAAAAAATTGAGGCCGGAACAAGGAATCCGAGTTTTAATTTTATTGAAAAATTCAAAGGAAAGTATCAGGATGTTGATGCTGACTCTCTTTTTTTTACTAAGAATATACACGGAGTGTGTAGTGGAGATATCACTTCTTAGCAATCTGTATAGGAGGTGACACAAATAATAATTTACCAGTAAAAAACAACATACAAAAATTACGTGAGACAAGAGACACCACCCAGGATGAGCTTGCAGAGATTCTTGGTGTAACTCGGACTTATCTCTCCAAGCTGGAGAATCAGAGGTTTTCACCTGGTCCGGGTTTGATGTTGAAAGTATGTTTATACTTCGGAAAAGAATTGGGGAAGTGTTCTATATTGGCGGTGTGTGATGTTGACAGGTATATTATCAATATAGCCCGGTATATAATGGTTAGTCTCTTCTGAAGTCACACTGTAAAATTACTTATAGGGAAAAACTCAATTTACGCTGGAAAAGAGGCAATAGACAGTTTAGACTTCATAAAGCATTTAAATTTCAGATTTTTTCGTTATAATTGTTCGAGAAGTAATTGATTTTTATCTGGAGATATGCGAAAAGCGTATATAATCCGTAATACAACTCACATTGGTAGATAAAACCCAAATAATATAACATCAGTCAGGAGGATACTAACTTTGCATTTTGAAGATATTCTTCAGTTAATAGAATTTTTTAAGCAACATCCAATAGAAGGTTTTCTCATCGTTCTTGGGATAGTAGCGCTTCTTATGTATATGATTCATATTGAAAGGCGAAAGAGATAAATCTAGCTGTTCGTCGTTTTCTGGAGTATTTGCCATATAGAAGCAGAGAATAGGGGCATTAATCATTTTCTTGACAAACTAACAACTGCTGGGTAAGATATACCTAACAGTTGTTAGTTTCCGTAAGTGATAGTAATGTAACGAGTTCGTAAGGGGGTAGTTATGAGCAGTAATGAGCAGGGAACAAAGGAAAAGATTCTGACCGCAGCCCTTGAAATGTTTTCGGTGAACGGATTCACCTCCGTTTCCATCAGGGATATAGGTAAAGCAGTTGGTATAAAGGAGAGCTCCATATATTATCACTTCCAAAACAAGGAGGATATTCTGCAAACAATTCTGGATGAGGCCGATAAATTGGCGCAGGTACGTAAGGACAACTTTAATGAAGCATTGAATACCGCATCAACGATAAAATGTGAGGAATTCGTAAAAGTTGGTATTGCGTATGTATACGGGTATCTGTTAGAAGAAAGGATTTATAAATTAATTCGGATGCTTATGATAGAAAAGCAAAGGAACGAGAAGGCAGCTGAAATTTATCAAAGACTTCTTTTTATAACCCCGGTTGAGCACCATAAAAATGTTTTCACATATATGATGGATAAAGGCTGCATCAGCAAGGACCAACCTGATTTGATGGCAACAGAATATCAATCGATTATTCTATACATTTTTAACAAATTCTTTTCAGGCCATGAGGCAGCAAGCGAGGAGGTAAAAGCAGCAGCTTTCAATGAACTCACCATATTGTTGAATCGTTTCTTCGCAAGATATTTATAGAGCACAAAGATGAGAAGCTGAAATAATTAACCCTTTAATATCTTAACATTAACTCCGATAATAATAATTAGAGTACAAAATATGTATAAAAATATATAATCTGGAGTCAAATATGGATTTAACAAGCTGCTATTCCGACTTAAAGGCTTCACTTGAGGCATTAAGTAAGGAAAATATCACCGATTTATCCTACCTGCATGATAGAATCATGGTGAAATTGCAAATATTCATGTACACAAACAAGCTTGATCCTGAGGAGCATAACAAGCTGATAATTACATTGTCGTCTGAAATAGAAAATTTGGAAACAAGTGATTCCATGACTAAATCAAACGGATTAACATCGCTGACCATTTCCGGTATGGCAGTAATGTTTACTCTGGTAGCACTAATTGAGCTTGGAGTAAATGTAATGCTGATATATACAATATTCTGCGGAGCTTTGGTGTATTTATTATGTATGCTGGATATTACATCAACGGCACAGCAAAGTGACAAGAAGAAGAAAATGATATATAAAATGTGCTTGGAAATCCTTGACAAGGAAAGTGAAAAACTGGATACTATATATTTGGTATAAAAAATGCTATTGTTCATTTGAAACTGAATTAGAAATATAGGAATGAGGTTAATCAGATGAGAAAAGGTAAGAACAAAGCATGTAGGATAATAAGTATAGTAATTACTGCAGTTTTTTTACTTTCAAATGTTAATATTAGTGCGCTTGCTTTAAAACAAAGCGACCCAATTTACCAGCAGAGTTTGGATACTCTCTATGGAATGACAGCAGCTTTAAAGAGTGATGGTACAGTGCTGGTTACAAAAAGTTCTTATATAAGCAAAGAATATCAGCCCGATACTTCGAAATGGAAGAATATAGTTCAGATTTCAGCTGGTGACATGCATATTCTGGGGCTTAAAAAGGATGGAACCGTTGTTGCATCCGGAGGGAACGACAGAGGCCAAAGCAACGTCAGCGGGTGGAAAGATATTGTTCAGGTATGCACGGGATATAATACTTCACTTGGCCTAAAAAGTGACGGTACAGTTGTATCGGCAGGTCTGGAGGATTCACTTCGAGAGGAACTGGCCGGATGGAAGAACATTAAGAAGCTTATTGCAGCGGAGAGTTCTTCTGTTATCGGGATAGACAACGATGGAGGTATACACTTCGCAGGTTACATGGGTAGTAGTGATTATGAGGACACTTTCATCAAAGCTTTTGCCACATGGACAGACATAGTAGACATAATTCTCTTGGGACCTGTTGCTGTGGGATTAAGGACTGATGGGACACTGGTAACTGTTGGAGAGGAAACTGATTCCTACTATGTTGATAGAACAAAACTAAGTAATTGGAAAAATATAGTACAAATTTCTTCAGGTCGAAATCACGTAATAGGCTTGAAAGCCGACGGAACGGTTGTAGGAGTCGGTACTCCGAAATTCAGAAATTTTGGTCAATATAATGTAGGAAAATGGAAGAATATCAGAGAGATTGCAGCTGGAGAGTATTTCAGCGTTGGATTACAGGACAACGGAAAATTGGTTTTCACCGGCGAGAACCCTGATGGACAGGGAAATGTAACAACATGGAAAAACCTTAAGGTACCACCAAAAAAGCAATTATCAAAAGCCAAGCAGCTTCCGGTTAACCAACTAAATCTCAAGCTTGAGGGAAAGCCCCTGGAGAAGGTTAAGCCGTACTATGACGAATTAAACAGAATCAGAGTCCCCATAAAGGCTTTCAGTGAGGCGCTGGGGGCTAAAGTAACCGCCGGCAGCGGAAACAGCAGTATGGATATTACCTGGAATAACAGAAAGATAAAGTTTACTAAAGGAAAACAGCAATACCGGGTTAATGATCTATTAATAGATATGGGTGAGGACACTGTTGTTACAACAAAGAATAATACATTAAATGTTCCGGTAAACTTTATCAGCCAGGCCTTGGGCTGTGATACCAGCTATGATCCCGCAACAAAAACAGTTTCAATAATTCCTATAAAAAGAAAGGCTATTCCTTATACAGTGGTGGGTGCTAAAGCATTTACCGGAAAAACCAGAAAGGTCGGCCCATTTACCTGTCCTGAACGTGAAGCTGCGAATTTAGCAATATACAAGAGCAGTGATGAGCGAATAGAAGTAAAGATGTCAGTCGAGCCTATGTCGACAGATCCAATAGACAAGCAGATTGATGAACTGGCCAACATTTTAGTTCAAAAGGTAGATGAAAAAGTTGTACGTCAGATAATTGAATATATTATGCCAAAAATAACTGCCTATACTGAAAACGAGGATAGAACCTACGAGATATGGAATGCTTACATATTCGACAAAAAAAGCGGCAGATATATTGAGATTGAAGAGGGCGGGTTTGTTGGAATAGATATTAATTATACTTCAGAAGCACATACGAAAAATATTAAGAATTGGCTCAAATAGAAATTCGATTTGCGTGAAAAATACATCCGGTAAGTCATCGTGCATATCACGCGCCGAAAAGTAAAGCTTACCGGTATTGGGGGAAGAATGATGAGTAAAAAGTACAATTTTGCATTTCTTATCGCTTTACCAGCTTTACTGGTGGTTTGTATGCTGCGTTTGCCGGTTGTGTTTAATGGAGTGATTTTACCCTTCAAACAATTTGATATGTCTGAGGGTTTCTTCGGAAGTTCATGGAGTGGTCTTGATAATTTTCGTATACTGCTATCAATAGATCAAAATTATTATGCTTTAGCTAATACTCTTTCCATAAATGTGATTTTACTTTTGCTAATTGTCCTTTCATCTTTTATTATTGGCATGTCCCTTTCTAAAATTAAAACTTCCTGGGTATACAGAGCTTTATGCATATTTATTTCCATACCTTTGTTTATACCCCAAATGTATTGGGTTGTTTTATTTAATAAGATTTTCAGTATGAATGGCTGGATGAATGCCTCTACTGCAGAACCAAAATTTTATCTTGGAGATTCGGAATTTGTTCGATGGTTGTATATTATCGCAGAGGTAATCCGATGGACTGGGGTAATTGCTGCAGTTATTTCTTACTCAGTAAGAAGGGCGCCTCGACGGAGAAAGCTGATTACCGCTTTTAAAGTTGAAGTATCTATAATTTTGGTCAGTGTTGCATTCATTCTCATAACAGATTTTGAATTGCTTCATCCTTTAGTTAATCCATTAATTTACGAGAGAATGGATACTATGACTTTATTCGGGGTCAGGACAGGAATGATGATTGGAGATATATCTCTGTCTGGTAGTGTATGGTTTATCCAATTTTTGTTCTGCTTTATGGTGCTCACTGTTTTGTTTTTGGTTGGGAGAGGATTTATTAAGAGCTCTTTGTTCCCAAACAAAGAACAGGAACTTATTGGAATAACATCGGACCAGCCCATATATAGTGGCAGAACATGGACGAAGTACATATCCACACTTGTTTACGGAATCTATTCACTCATACTTATCATTATTATGTTATTAATGGCAAATACGGTTATTGACCAGGTAAGTCATATGACAAATGATATGTTCATTCCATCATCTGTTGTTTATACAATACTTGCTTTTATTACTTCCATTATTAGTGTTATGCTTTCAGTACTGCTTGCCTATCCTCTCACCGGTTCATCAACTTTGGGTAAAAAGCTCTATACAATATTACTTCTGTTATTTATTGCAGCAGGGCAATTCGGATTTAATGAATACTTCTTTGTAAGTTCACTTGGTTTGAAAAATACCTATATTCCAATAATTATAACGGGTATGTTTAGTCCTGTTAGTGTTATTCTTCTGGCAACTTACGCTAATCAGAAAACTGCTGGTACTCCTGCTGGATTTGGAAAGTACATACTTAGCATTTTACCAGCAGCTGTAGTTGTTCTTATTGGGAGTACTTTGTTGATTATGGACTCATATACCAGTTCATATATCTATATGTCTGATCCTCAGCTATTGTCACCTACAGTTCAGATTGCAAAGAGTTTTAGTTCAAATAGCCCCTAAAAAGCAAATCCTTATCAATTGAGTTCAGAGGAATCGTAAAGTTTTACTAGCTATAAACACAGAAAAACACCGTACTGGTTAATGACCGGGACGGTGTTTTTTAGTAGCTTTACAGATTATTTGTATTAATTTTAACAGGAATCATGATATCAACATGGCAAAAGTCATTTGCTTCATTCCATTCAATATAATTTTCAATAGTGGGTAAATCTTGCTGTTTATACTCACTTTGGGGCATAAATTCACCATATATGCGTTTCCAGGTCTCTCCAAGTACTCCTTCAGAAACTTTACCTTTTGCAGTAAAAATCAAAAAAGTGCTGGAAGGGTATTGATAGTAATCAAAACCGGAAATAGCTTCACCTTCATATTCGACTCCGCACATGTAATCGTTGTTGCCTTCCTTGTCGAAACCGAAACACAGACCTAAATTGCAGGTATGTCCGATTATCTCCTTTATTCTTGAGTATGTACCGTCGGATTTGATAATTCCCCAGGTACCTCCGCCATAAGGCGTAGTACGCCGAATACCGAAAACGCGGAAGCTTTGCTTTTCAATAACTTTGTAATTCATTTCCTGAACCCCCGTAATCATAAATTTGAAAGTCAGACGGGCATAGAATTTGAGTTTGACATCGGGTTTGCGTGCTTCTTGGGGTGTAACACCGTGCATGCGCTTGAATGCTGCAGTGAAGGCATCGGCAGAATCATAACCATACTTTACAGCGATATCTAGAATTCGCTGATCTGTGTTTTGGATATCATATGCAGCACAGGTTAGCCTTCTTCGGCGAATATACTCTGATAACTGTATCCCGGTAATGGGAGCGAAAGATCGCTGGAATACAGAGTAAGGACACGTTAGAATACGACTGATTTCATCTGGATTGATCTCATCACATAAATGTTCTTCCAGATAATCAATCACCTTGTTCATTCTATCAACCCATTCCATTTCCATCTCTCCTTTCCATTTCAAGCTTAACAGATTAACATGGGGTACATCCTATTTTTAGTGTACAATTTCTCTTTGGATATATTGTAGCACATAGAATTTGTAAAAGAATACCTTCCTTGAGTACATAAGAAAACAGTGATATAATCATTAAGAAAATCTGCACTATTAAATTATTTTTATGGAGAAATCAACATGGATCACGCTGTACTTATAGGAATAGCCGGAGGGACAGGTTCTGGAAAAACTACTCTTGCAAAGAGATTGAAGAATACTTTCGGTGATGATGTAGTACTCCTTTGTCAGGATTTTTATTATAATTCTTTTGACCACCTTAGCTTTGAAGAAAGAATAAAGCTAAATTTTGATCACCCTGATGCTTTTGATAACAATTTTTTAATTAAACAGCTTAAAATGCTCAAAAATTTTCAATCAATTGAACGGCCAACTTACTCCTTTGTTGAGTACAAAAGAATGGAGGAGACAGTAAGGGAAGAGCCAAAACCTGTCATAATACTTGATGGTATTCTGATCTTTGAAAACCCGGAGCTGGCTGAATTGATGGATATCAAGGTTTATGTTGATACAGATGCCGACATAAGGCTGACCAGAAGACTTCTAAGGGATATCCATGAAAGAGGCAGAAATCTTGATTCTGTTATTAACCAATACTTAAATACAGTTAAGCCTATGCATGAAGCGTTTGTTGAGCCAAGCAAGAAACGTGCCGATGTGATTATTCCAGAGGGTGGAATGAACGATGTTGCATTTTCAATGCTTGTGGACAAGATAAAGGGAATTATTAATGAGTGGCAATGACTTAAAGAAGTCGGAATTGGAGCAGGACTTCTGACATATGATACAGAATAGTATAATTATAGTAATTGAGGATAATAATACTGGAGGTGAACTATGTCAGCAAACACGGGTGTTTTTTTATTAGGGTTTTTTATGCCTCTAATATTTATGTTTGGTATAAACGCAATAATTGGAGTAGTTGCAGTAAATATGGCTAAAAAGAGGGGATTAAGACCAGTACCAGCTTTTTTTGCAGGTTTTTTTGCTTCATTTTTATCACTATTTTTTATTGCGATGTTTCCAATCAGAGAATACTCAAATAATTAGAGATACTAAATTAATATAGTAAAATTTATGTCAAAAGAGCCTTCGGGCTCTTTTGACATATGTGCTTAAGTATAGAGAGTGTAACAAAATACAAAATTGCAAGGCGTAGCTTTATATGAAAATATGATAATAATCGTCGAGAAACTATGAGTTTAAAATGTTATATTAAATACGAGGTGATTTGATGCCAAAAGATCAGAATCTTCTAAAGGCTTTGGATTATATCGACAGGAACATTACCCGGGACATTTGTCTTTTTGATTTATCCAGGGAAGCGGGATTTTCTGTACCGCATTTTTATCGTTTGTTTAAGAGATTAACCGGAGATACCGTGGGGGAATACATATTAAGGCGAAAAGTGGTTATGGCGGCTGAGGATTTAGCAGCCGGCAATAAATTAGTATGCAGCGTTGCCATGGAATATGGTTTTGAATCCCATGATGTTTTTACCCGGGCTTTTAAAAGGGTCTACGGAATAACCCCGAACAAGTACCGCTGTGTCAAACCACCGCCTCTAAAAAGATTATCTCTAGTTGATATTACAGTGGCCACAAATGAGCAACAAATGAATTATAGTGTCTTGCAGGGTGAAAGTTTTCATGTTGTCAGCATAGAGTGTATTGCGACGAAATGGGATATTGATGGTGCTATAGGCTCTATAAATAAGATTCCTACAGGTATGTCTGTAAGAAGAATAAGGACACAAACCTTTCTTCAGGCCTGGGTCCCTGTAGCTGTAAGTATACCTGATGCCTATACCGCTACATTTGGTTATGCAAAAAGTCTGGGATATGAGGTGGACTTTAACAGCTTTAAGTTATTAATACCGATTAAATAGATTATTGATTATGATTACAATTACTAGATTGGGGGTACACTGCATTGATAGCAGATATATTAAAATACTATAGTGAACCGGGGAAAATTACCGGTCTTGAAAAGTACAAAGAATTTATTGAGTGGCTGCCTGACAGTCCGGAGGTAATTTATCAAGTAGTACAAGGCTTAATTGTGCATGATAGGTGGGTCGGGCTTTACGGAGAGACTTATGACCCGGACCACGAATATCCCCAAAAAACAGCCTACATGGAGGATTTGCTTGATAAAGCCCTCGAAATAGATAGTACCAGCCTTGCAATTCCGAGGCATCCCCGTAACAGGGTAATAGCATGCTGCAGGGAGTTTGCAACATTAATGTGTGCATTCCTGAGGGCTAAAGGAATACCTGCCAGAAGCAGATGTGGTTTTGCAGTTTACTTTGGTTGGGACGGAAAATACGAGGATCATTGGGTTTGTGAGTACTGGGATGGAAGCAGGTGGGTTATGGCTGATCCTCAGCTCGATCCGTTTCAACAGAGTTCTGTCATTAACTGGGGACTGAAAAATATTAGTGATAACTGTACAGAAAATAGTCTGAATGAAAAAATAAAGAGGATTAAACGGTTTAACCCCCATGACCTGAAACCTGATGAGTTTATCACTGCAGGACAGGCATGGAAAATATGTCGTGAAGGTAATGCCAGCCCCGAGGATTTTGGTATTGGCTGTCCAATCAGACCAGAATGGGGTGTTGAATCTCTGTATGGTCTTTGGTTTATTAGAGGTCAACTGCTCCGGGATTTTGCATCGCTGAACAAAATCGAAACTGTTCCATTTCTTGTCCGTATTTGTAAGGGGCTGGACTGGAAACCCTGGCGCCTCGTTTATGCAAAGGACAGTGAGCTGTCAGAAGGAGATTTTGCTCTGCTGGATGAAATGGCACGGCTTACTTGCGCTGCAGATGAAAACTTTTACGAGATACGTGAGCTATACCGGACGAATGAAGATCTATCTGTGCCTGAGGCGATAGTTGAGAGATGATCACATAGTTATGTCCTTTTTTGTAGGTGCGTTCAATATAAATTAGCAAAACGGCAGGATATTCCTTTTATGTATAGAATAAGAATTCTATGAAAGGAGTATATATAATGCCGAACATACCTTATAAAAACAGTGATATATATGAAAGAAAAGCTTTAATAGCAATTACCGGGTTATTGAATGCATATCCCATTTCTGATGATGATAACCTTTCTACAAACCTTATCGGCTCTGTTATAGGAAGTGCTATAGGCTCATTTGGAGATTTATTGAGTGGGGTAAAAGGTGCAGCGGCTACTCCAAGGCTTTTCATCCATCCTAAGAGGAAAAAGGAGAAAAAAATAAGCGGTGATATAAAAGATGAAGTACATAAAGAGGTTGTTGATTATTTAAAAAACAACAACCCAAACTCCAACGATTTAGGTGAATTAAAAAGTTTGCTTTTACTTATTGTAAAAAAGCTAGATACAATGGCTAATAGCATAGGTGCAGCTAATCAAAGAACTAGCAGGGAAATAATTGAAACTAATGATTTACTTAACAAGTTATCTGAGGTGATACAAAAAAGTGATGACTCAAGTAAGGACAGTAAAGTTGTTAAGCTATATAAAAGCTTATCTATGGAAGTTTCAATTGCATTATTAAGTGATTACTTGAAAACAATTATATCAAGTATATAAATTTAATTACCTTTTCCTATCCTTCCTGAAGGCTGTAGGATTTGTATTGTTGTATGTTTTAAACACCCTGTTAAAGTTTCTTATGCTGTCAAAGCCGCACTCCAACGCTATATTTGAAATACTTTGGTCTGAGCCTGTCAAAAGGCTCTGCGCCATATTTATTCGGAGTTTGTTAACATAATCATTAAATTGTTCACCAATTTTATGATTAAACAGCCTGGAAATATGGAATTTACTGAATCCTAAATCTTTAGCTACACTATCCAGGGTAATGTTTTCACAGAAGTGATTTCCGATATATCTCAACAGCTTCTGAATTGTTGTATCATGAAGCTGTTTTCCGTCCCTAAAAACAAAATATTTATCCAGATTTCCGAATATTGAGTAAAGAAGTCCTTTAATGACAAATTCATTCCTGTCATTAAGTCCTTCCTCCATAACCATTTTAAGCAAGGCTTTTACATCGTCAGGGTATGTTCCATCCTCAAAAAAAGGAACATCAAGGGTCTTACCCATACGCTCACTGAAATATCCCATAATAATGTCAGGAGAAAATATAAGTATCATTAGCTTGGATTCCTCGGTGTTGTTATAGCTGTGTATATCATTAGGAAAACATACAGCAATATCACCTTTTTTCAGATCCATTTTACTGTCGTTTACCGATACAGTTACACTACCGTCAATTATATACATTAATTCAATATGTGAATGCAGATGGGCCGGGAAGGAAAAATTCTCTTCAAATAGTATTTTGAATGCAGTTGGTTCATCTGAGTTTATTGTCTCGTAATAAGGATACATGGCATCTCTCCGGTACTTAAAATTTCCTTGAATTACTTTCTTTAAATATACCATTGCATAGCAATCTATGTCCATATCCTGTTAATATATTGCGAGATAGTTCTAATAAAAAAATATATTATTATATATGTAAGGCGATTGAAAAGGAGGTATTTGGGATGAAGTGTACTAAGGAATACAGATTAGGATTCACTAAAAAAGCCAGAAATATTTTGGACAGTTTGACCCTGGATGAAAAGGTTTGGCTAATGGGCGGAGCAATGAGTCTGGAACAGGAAATGGAAAACATGTCCAAAGACCCGGATAATTTGCATTATAATTATTTTCCCTATCCCGCCGGTGGTATTGAACGTGTAAAACTTCCGCCAATGCTGTTCTGTGACGGTCCAAGAGGGGTGGTATGCGGTAATGGTAAAACCACCTGCTTCCCTGTATCCATGTTGAGAGGCGCAAGCTTCGATACCGAACTGGAGGAAAAAATTGGTCATGCTATAGGAAAAGAAATCCGAGCCTTTAATGGAAATCTGTTTGGAGGCGTTTGCATTAATCTTCCGTATAATCCCGGCTGGGGAAGAAGTCAGGAAACCTACGGTGAGGAATCCTTTCATCTCGGACAGATGGGTTCTGCCCTGGTTCGTGGTGTACAAAGTGAAGATGTAATCGCTTGTATCAAACATTATGCCTTTAACCAAATGGAAAATTCGCGATTCAAGGTTAGTGTTGAGTGTGACAAGAGAACCGAACGTGAGGTCTATCTGGCGCACTTTAAGGACTGCATTGATGCAGGAGCTGCAAGCGTTATGAGTTCCTACAATCTGTATAAGGGAACTCACTGCGGACATCATAATTATCTTTTAAATGAAGTACTTAAAGAGGAATGGGATTTTGACGGCTTTGTAATGAGTGACTTCTACTGGGGTGTCAAGGATACAATTGAAGCTGCAAAGGGCGGTCAGAATATTGAGATGGCACATACTATGTACTTCGGAGACAAATTACTGCAGGCAGTAAAGGATGGTCTTGTACCCGAGGAAAAAATAAATGATTCAGCACTGCGTATAATTCGCACCTTGCTGGCATTTACAAGCCAACATGAAAAAGAGGGTGACACATCGGTTTTAGCCTGCAAGGAACATATTTCACTGGCTCTGGAAAGTGCAAGAAAAGGAATAACACTGCTGAAAAATCAGGACAATGTTCTTCCATTAAATAAGAGACAGACTAAGAAGCTTCTCGTTCTTGGAGCATTAGGAGAATTGGAACCTATAGGAGACCATGGTTCCAGCTGGGTAAGACCTCCTTATGTAATTTCACCGATTCAGGGATTGAAGATGGTTTCACCTGATACCGAAGTTATTTACTACAGAGGAGAGGATCATGAAAAAGCTAAAGCCCTTGCTAAAGAGGCTGACGCTGTAGTCTTTGTTGTAGGTTACGATTACAATGATGAGGGTGAGTTTGTATCTGAGGATGAAGCTGCTGGCTATACCGGTACAATGGGAGGAGACCGTAGATTCTCTCTGGGCCTTCACAAGAATGAAATTGACCTGATTAAAGCTGTTGGACCTGTGAATAAGAATTCTGCCGCAGTATTAATCGGTGGCAACATGATTATGATAACTGAATGGAAGGACTGCGTAAGCGCCATACTCATGGCATATTACCCGGGAATGGAAGGTGGGAAAGCATTAGCCGAAATCCTGTTCGGTGATGTAAATCCAAGCGGAAAGCTTCCGTTTGTTCTACCATATAACGAGAGTGATCTGCCTCAAGTGGACTGGGATACTACCAAACAGCATTATGATTATTATCATGGATATGCAAAGCTTGAAAAAGAAGGTATTAAGCCGCTTCTTCCTTATGGCTTTGGTTTGTCTTATACTACCTTCCAGGTATCTGATGCTTCCTTTGCAGTTGAAGGAGATAGGGTATCTGCAACCTGTAAAATAAAGAATACCGGTAAGCTTGAAGGTACCGAAGTGCTTCAAATGTACGTTGGTTTCGGTAAATCTTATATAGACAGGCCGGTTAAGGTCCTTAGAGGTTTTAGCAGGGTAAGTCTGAAACCGGGCGAGGAGAGGGAAGTGACCATATCCTGCCCTGTTGAGAAACTGTGCTTCTTCAATGAAAAAACAAACAAAATGGAGCTAGAACATATGGAACATGAGGTATACATTGGAACCAGCTCCCGAAACGAAGATTTAATAATGGGTACAATAAAGCTGTAATGAACTGTCACGAGTTTTTTGACCTGTTTTAGTTAATAGCTCCTTCCTGATCAATGGTAATATAAAGTCGGGAAGGAGTTTTACTGTAAAAAGTTATATTAAACAACAGCAAGTATGCCTGAGAGTTGACAACTAATCAGGATTCATTTAGTATAGTTCTTTGTGTAAAAGATTAAGTTACTGTCTTGAAGTAGACATAATGCATTTTGCATTGGGTTTCTAAGTTGATTATTATTAATTATAGGGATAAAATAAGGGGAGTAAAATGAACGAGAAAAGCAGACGAATTGTAATGACCATATTTGGCGTTCTGATAGCAGGGTTTAGTGTTGGTATGTTCAATTTTTCAGCCTTTGGAATGGATCCATTCCAGGTACTTGCGCATGGTATCTCCATGCATATACCTCTAGGCTATGGAACTTTTTATTCCATATTGAATCTACTGATGCTGGTGGTTGTTTTCTTTATTGATCGTAAAAAGATAGGTCTTGGTACATTTATCAACATATTTCTGTTAGGTTATGTTGTACAGTTTTCCTCCTGGCTTTTTGATACGTTGATTCCAAATCCGACAATAGTAATTAAAATTGTTTTTCTGCTTATTGGTATAATAATAATCAGTTTTGGATCGGCTCTGTATTTTACGGGGGATTTGGGAGTATCAACCTATGATGCGGTTGCTCTTATATTGTCGGAAAAGAAGGTGGCACGCTTTCAGTACTGCAGAATAGGCTCGGATTTTATTTGTACATTAATCGGCTTTTTGCTTGGAGCTACAGTAGGAATAGGGACGGTTATCACTGCGTTTTTTATGGGTCCCATCATAGCAGTGTTTAATCGAAAAATAGCTATCCCGCTAAGATATAGCAAAACAAAGGTGTAAAAATAAAGAGAAGGAAAGTGTAATATATGTTAATACCATCAAACCTCGTAAATGAACATTTTGATGACCGTTATTTCGATGTGGTTAATGCGTTGGATGAGTCACAGCAAATTTATTTCAGGAACAACAACCTTACTGAACGGATTAAGAGAGCAGCAGAGGCCGAAACTTCCTTTGTAATCGGTGAAACAGGCTTTGGAGCAGGCCGTGTTGTAATTTCTCTTATGGAATTTCTGGACAAGAGTTGTTTGAAAAATACTACAATAGAATATAACTCTGTTGAACTGTACCCTATGAGTCATGAACGGATGCTTAACATACTGGATGGATTCAGAGAACGGGTTGGTGAAAAAATAGATTTACTTGTGGAAGAATATCGAAACATTGATATTTCTGTGGGTGGCTGGCATAAAATGAGTATTGCGCAAGGCTTTGGAAGGATAAATATTAACCTGTATATAGGCGAAGCACTGGACATGGTTAAAGCCTTGGAGAAGCCTTGCGATGTCTGGTTCCTTGACGGTCACAGTCCCAAGAAAAATCCTTTAATATGGAGACCGGAATTACTTATGGAAATCGGTAAAAAAACAAAACCGGAAGGTACATGTGCTACTTTTACCGTTGCAGGGGTGGTAAAGACTGCCCTCAGGGAAGCAGGCTTTACGTTGGAAAAGCTTCCCGGCTGCGGTGGAAAAAACGAAGTACTACACGGGGTAAAAGGCATTACAGAGTAAAAGGAACTACAGGGTAAAAGGTACCGCAAGGTAAAGGAACGACTAGGTAAGGGCACTTAGATTAGCTAACACGATTACCTGAGTGGAGTCTCCTTCCAGCCTGATGAAGAATCGAGGATTTTGTTTATAACTTGTAAATAATTCTTTGAGGTATGGCATTTCTTAATATTCTTCATCAGTTTACCGTCACTGTCAGTGTGAACAGACATATACGACCAGAACTCTTTCATTTTATCAAGTAAATGCTTTTCTCCTGATAATATACTCTTATAATAGTCATAAATATCATCATGAAACAGCTTTAGCATTTTCATTTTTTCCTCAGAAGAAAAAGTCTTACCTTTAATTTCAGAGGGAAGAAACGGATTGCAAAGTGCTCCTCTGCCAAGCATAAAGCCTGTTATATCTGGAAGCTGTCGGCCAATTCGATCAAAGTCGTCATAGGAAAATATATCTCCGTTGTAGGTTACTTTATGTCTACTTACTGAAGCAAGAGCCTTAAAGGAATTCAGATCAACTTTGCCGGTATACATTTGTATACCTGTCCTGGCGTGTATAATTATTTCACCAAGAGGATATTGATTCAATATTTCAATAACACGCAAACCTTCTTCGAGATTATTCATTCCCAGTCTCATTTTCACTGTTAATGTATAGGGTATATCACGGCAAACAATTTCAAGAAAACTCTTAATCATATCATGATACGGAAGGATGCCCGATCCCTTTTTCTTATTAGTTACCATGGGGAAGGGACAACCAATATTCCAGTTTATTTCCTTATAGCCCATATCTGTTATAACCGATGCAAAAAGCCTGAAATCGTCTCCATTATTTCCAAGAAGCTGTGGTATCAATTTTACAGTCGAATCATTATGTTCCGGAAGAATGTCCTTTAATTGCGAAGTACTGATTTTTTTATTTTCGGCCGTAGCTATAAACGGCGAGTAATATGCGTCAATTCCTCCAAAAATCCTTTCAAATGCGTTTCTGTAAAATGCCGTTGTCATTCCTTGAATAGGTGCTAAAAAAAGATTCATATACTTGAACTCCGTTATTTGTAAAAATAAATTCATCCTCAATAATATATAGTTATTTGAATAAATACAATAATTTTTTATTGAATACACCTTTAAAAGATTCAATATATGTTATTTCACAAAATAATTTCTAAATAATTTCTAAATTTATGGTAATACTAAACATTGGTAAATACCATAAAATCTAGGAGGTTTTGAGCATGAAAAATAAGAAAACATTAATTGCACTGGTTTTAGTACTTACAATTGCAATGTCTACAGGCTGTGCAAAAAAGGATGATCAAGAAGGTACTTCGTCAGAAACAACAACGCCTACCACTGCGGCTGTTACCACTGCAGCAGGAACCACCGCAGCCGGTACAACTGCTGCCGGTACCACTGCAGCTGCAACAACCCCTGCAGCAGGAACACCTACAGCTGATGCAATTAGTTCAGCGTCAATCGTTAATAATCCCGACGCCTTTATAAAAGCAATAGGTACTAATGGTACGTGGATAATTGCATTGACAAAAGATTTAACTATTAATAAGGATATATCTCTTGATGGTGAATACAAGAATGGAAAGAAGGACGACGCCGGAAAAGATATAATACAAAGAAAGGTTGCTTTATATTCACAGGATGCAGACCGTAAAATTACTGCAAGGTATACTTTGACAGCACCCAAGTTTACTATTAATAGCCCTAAAGCAAGCATTCAGCACGGGACATTTAAGGGCGATCTCTATGTTAACGTTGCAGACTTTGAGTTGGTTGATGCTACCGTGGATGGAAACGTGTACTTTACATCGGATGAAATAAAGAAATCATTTAAGATGGATGATAAGAGTAAGGTAACAGGCAAACAGGAAGTTAAGAAATCGTAAAAGCTAAATGTATTAACTTACTGTATAAATAGTTTTTTAAGGAGCAGATTTAACTAATAAAGGTATCTTAAAAAAGGCAGAGGCAGTATATTCTGGCTTCTGTCTTTTTATCATACCATTGACAGGTCAGATTTGTTCATTTTAAAGTGTATTCCAATACTTTTCTGGCATTTTGAAACATTTCATGTTTAACAATATAGTTCCATACCGGCTCAAACTTTTTCCATGCTCCAGCATAGGTTAAATGTTTTAATCTCATTCTGAGTTCTTTATGCTAATCTCATTAACTATCTTATCAAACATTTCCTTATCTATCTTGTACTTTGAGCGATAAATAAGGTACCCCGCCACAATAAACACCAGCGGAAGTATCAGCATGGCCAGCTTCATTATCAATAAGCCGGTATCTGTCACATCTTCAGGTGTGTCGGCAGAGTTTACTCCCGACAGGATAAGTGTAATGCCAACAATACCGTTTGCAATAGCTCCCCCGATTTTATTGATCAGCGGCTGAACTGAAAAGGTAATACTTTCATTGCGCCTTCCCAGCTTCCACTGTCCGTATTCTACGGTATCTGCCAAAAACATGAGCATCAGCAGCTGAATAAAAGCCTCGCCTATAAACAGCAGTACGCCTGCAATTCCAATTGGAAGCATATGCATAGGAGAAATAAAGAAAATGATGTAGCCCAGAAGTACCAACACTGTCGAAAAGGCATACAACTGTATCCTGCTGAATCTCTTAGAAAAAACAGGGAAGCAGCTGAGTGCCAGCAGCTGTGACACTCCCAGAATACCTGCGAAAACGGAATACATGTTTTCATTTTTAAAGGCATACTTAAAGAAATACACTCCAAAGCTGGTGGTTGTGCAGTAGCCAACCATGAATAGTGCCATTGCAATAGCTGTATACAAAAGCTGGTCATTTTTGAAAAGTACCCTGAACAACTCCTTTAATGAAGTACTTTCCTGCTTCTTGTAAAAGGTACGGTCTTCCTTTACACCGAAAAGTGTGAAGCATAAAAATGCCCAGGTTACAAGTACAATTACTACCGCCAAAGTAAACCACGCCGATTTGTCTCCTCCGAGGGCATTGGTTATGGGGAGAATACCTACTACAACTATATACATTCCCACGTTGGCGCATATACGGGCAAAGGAGCCTATCCTTTCACGTTCTTTCTGATCATAGGCCAGGGAGGGGAGCATGGACCAGTAGGCAATGTCATTTGCCCCGTAGGTCAAATCCCAGGCAAGATAGATAATGACAAAACATATAACAAACCCAATGCCTGTTAGCCCGAAATCAGTAAATAACAATACTGTTAAGATGCCTCCGATGATACCTCCTATGGCAATCCAGGGCTTGAATTTTCCATAGCGGGAGTGTGTGTTATCCACCAGAATTCCCATAACAGGATCATTTACTGCGTCAAAAATTCGCAGGATAGTAAGTGCTCCTGTCATATACCACATTGTGGAGTCGGGCAAATCAAGTATTTCAGTCAGGTAGAAAAGCAGATACATACTGACAATGGAATAAAGCATATCTCTTCCCACTGTACCAAGTCCAAAGAAATAGCGGTTTCTCATTACATTACTACTCATAACTCAAAGCCCCCCCTAAGGATAATTGAATATAAAACAATAAACAAATAAAACTATAAGGAATCACTTCTGCAGATAATATATAAATCCGAACCGAAATCTCCTAACATACGGACTTTATCGTTGTACCCCGTTCCAGAAAACTGGCTGGGGAGAGGAAGCCCTGCTGAGAGTGCAAGGTTTGAGCAGGAAAACTCCTGAATACAGTCAGTCAAGGAGTAGTGCCGATTAGCCATTCTGAGAATTAGGCCATCAGGCTTCAGCTCTATAGGAAGGATATGCTTCATAAGCCCTCCAAACCGTTCAATATACAGTCGCTGCGGCCTGTTCTTAACGAGATATCGGCCATCGTTCAGACCCTTTACAACAAGTTTGTCTTCGCTTTCAGCAGCCGTTGAAAGGACCTGGAAAAAGCCTGTTTTTCCGTTAAAGCCTTTATCGCTAAATGTAATTACTGCTTCTGGGGTCTCAAATTCCTCGCCGGGCAAGAGTTTCCATTCAAAGCAATGGGGATTCACTCCCAACTGAACTCTGACAACATCACTGCCGGATTTTTCCACAAGGCCAAAATGGTTACCACTGTAGACAAGATTAAAGCCATAGACATGGCCGGTATCCTGATCAGCATCCCGTTCTGCCAGCAAGAATCCGGGATTATGCCGATTGCTGCTGTTTCCTGTTGTAGAGGAATTAATAAGTATACCGTACTGCACAGGTCTTTCGTGGAGATTACCTTCCTTAATCCATCCGCCGTCCAGTGTTAGCATTTTGAAATTTTCATCGGGTAAATCCAAAGACATGCTCATAATACGGCGTAAACCCATAGGACTATCAGCCCTATTTGTAAGAACAGCACGCCGGGTTATTATATCTGTATTTTCAAATACTGAATAATAGAGATCAAGAGTAAGAGTAAGAGGGTAAACAGTATCCGATAGTGTTACCTTCAAAGTTTGGTCAGCATTGTAAGAAGTGGGCAGCGTTTCTGTCGGAACTGAGCCCTCACAGATGTTGTGGTTTGAATACAGAAAGTCACTGATAAAGGAGCCATCGGGCATTTTCAACTCTGTGGGGCTTTGCCTGAAATCACCACGGCCGTTGTCAGACCACTCCAGAAGCATATTATCAAGGCAGTACAATTGGTCAGAGGGGTCATAAGAAATGCTACTGCCTATAGGTATTGTCTGCTTGCTGGACAGTACTTCTATAGACTCTGACTCTTCGAGACGGGCTCCATAATAAATATGTTCCATATGACCGAATTTCGTAGACCTGAAAATATATGTAGTATTGACAGTATCCAGCCTGAAAACATTATCTTTGACTGTTATCAAAAATTATACCCCCCAGGTATTCATGTCCAGGCACTATTTTCTGTGACATCCGTAAGCTTACTACAGTGCCTTTTTCCAATATTTATCTGAATTCATATTATCATAAAAGAATATTATTTACAATGAATTATCAAAGCGACAGAACAATAACAATGAAAAGGAAAAAACTTCAAAATATTACATAATAATTGTAATTATATGTCAAAAATGATAATATGGTATTAATTTAATATTCTTCCATTTCTTAGCATTGACTTTTGAGCTGTGACTACATTTGTAATTTAAGAATTGGTGAAAGGTCGTACAGACACAAATGCAATGAGAGGAGTATACAAATGACAAATCTGCAGCCGGTAGATGAAATTTTTGCATCATGGAGGAGATGTGTAAATTCTGGAGTTGATAAATCGGCAAATGTTATTAATACTGGCATTAATAAGGCAATGTTACAGAACGCATTAAGCGAAAATAGGATATTAGGAAAAATATTCGATGAAGTTGGAGATGATTTTGAGGACTTATCATTAATGAAAAATGTTGTACTACTGCTAATTAATCCAGAGGGTTTACTATTAAAAAAAAATGCTGTAGGGAGCTAGGAAGGAGAATAGAGAGATTAGGATTTATTGAAGGAATGTTGTTTACAGAGAAAAACATCGGAACAAATGCAATTTCACTGGCTATGAAGCTTGAAAGAGTTGTGTATACCCTACCTCAGCATCATTATAGTGATTTGTTAAAGGATTTGTATCTGTATTGTGTTCCTTTGATTCTTAAAGATGAGGTATTTGGGTATTTGGTGTTATGCAGATTGGTGGACAAAATTGAAGTTGATCTAAAAATGCTTACAGACCTGACAGCCTACAGGTTATTAAATGAGTTAAAGCAAAAAAAGCTCAACTCCTTTCCCATTGGAGACAGGAACCACAATATGACAAAAAAGGAGCTTGAAATATTGAAGCATATGGCGTCAGGTCTACCTGAAAAAATAATAGCTTCAAAGGAAAATATCAGTATTAATACGGTAAAATACCATAAAAAGCTCATTTTTAAAAAGCTTGAGGTGGAATGCACCGCCCAGGCAGTTATCAAATGTATTAAACTCAATATTATGAGTATTAATGATATAGATTGCTAATGTGCTGGAAAAACATAGGACACTACCTATAAGGGTAGTGTCCTATGTTTTTTTGGTTTTACTACACAAATGGGTAGTAGTTTAAATTGTAAATACTGTTAAAATATGTATTATCAAACATAACTTAGCAAAATTTTACAAGAGTAACCAATTAAATGCAGTAAAATTTTTTTCTTACCACAAAATGAACAATATTATACAAAACTCTGAGGGAAGGGTGTCGATAATGCCACTAATTGAAGTAAGTAACCTTGTAAAGGACTATAAACTTAATGTTAGAAAAAAAGGATTACTTGGATCAATACAAAGTTTACTGGTTCCCGAGTATAAAATGAAGCGTGCCGTAGATAATATCAGTTTTTCAATAGAAAAGGGCGAAATGGTGGGTTTTATAGGACCAAACGGTGCAGGAAAATCTACCACGGTTAAAATGTTGACGGGTATACTTGTTCCTACCTCCGGTTCCATTTCCATTGGTGGTTTAAGCCCCCATAAGGACAGAAAGCGAAATGCCATGAGACTGGGTGTGGTTTTCGGACAGAGGAGTCAGCTGTGGTGGGATTTGCCAGTGGTTGATACCTTTGAGCTGCTGAAATACATCTACAAGGTTCCTGAAAAAACTTTTCAGTATAATATGAGCTTGTTTAATGACTTGCTGGAAATCAATGAATTCATATCCCAACCAGTCAGACAGCTCAGTCTTGGACAGAGAATGAGAGCTGATATAGCGGCAGCGCTTTTGCATGACCCCGAAATAATCTTTTTTGATGAACCCACAATTGGACTAGATGTTATTGCCAAGGAAAAGGTTCGTGAATTCATAAGGTTTATTAACAAGGAAAAAGGTACAACCATGCTCTTTACAACTCATGATATGCAGGACATAGAAAAGACCTGCCAGAGAATGATAATAATTGATGAGGGTACTACAATATACGACGGAACTGTGGAACATATTAAGGAAAGCTTCGGTACAAGCAGAACACTTGTTGTGGATTTTGCAGAAGATATAGGTGAACTTAGTATTCCGGGTGTAGAGGTGGTTGATCAGAAGGAGCGGAGGAAATGGCTAAAGTTTCAGAAGGACGAAGTCCAGATATCCAACCTTATATATGATCTGACCCAGAAATACGGAATTGTTGATCTTACAGTTCAGGAGCCGGAGATTGAAGGGATTATCAGAGAAATCTATCAGGGAGGAATAAAGACTGATGAGAGCCTATGTAGAGTTTGCTAAAAAAGCCTTCCAGAATAATATTGCCTATAGAGCCGATTATGTAGCCGGAGTAATAAATGCTATTGTTATGATTTTCGTAAATATATCTATCTGGAAAGCAATTTACGAAGATGAGCAGGCTGTGGACGGTGTTCAATTTAAAATGCTTATTACATATATTGTACTTTCCTTCCTAATGCAGTGCATTTATGGTATGGATGAATACTTTATAGAATATAAGGTGCGTTCCGGTGCCATTGGCTTGGATTTGTTAAAGCCAATAAGCTTCAGTGGTTATGTTTTCTCTTATAATGTAGGAATACTTGTATTCAGAGTATTGATGCAGCTTATACCTGCAATGATAGTATCAATAGTTCTTTTCAAAATGTATCCTCCGTTTTCCTGGCCTATGGCAGCATTCTTTCTCTTAAGTACAGTATTGGGTTACCTTGTTTTATATAATTTAAATTTTATAGTATGGGTCAGCAGCTTTTGGTTTTACTGGACCTTCAGTCTAATTACCATAAAAGATGCAGCGGTAATGATATTATCCGGGGCTCTGTTGCCTCTTTGGTTCATGCCGCAGGCAATGGTGGATTTCATAAAACTTACACCATTTGCTTCAATATACTACGTGCCAATATCCATTTATTTAGGACAGATCCCCACCGAAGAAATAACTATGGCTCTTTTCAAGCAGCTAATTTGGGCTGTGGGTTTATTTATAGTCGGAAGACTATTGTGGAAATCAGCTCTAAAAAAATTAGTGGTACAGGGGGGATAATTAATGGAAAGAAAATCTTTGTACAGCGTATATGAAATCATTATGATTTTGCTGAAATATGCGAAATTATCATTAAAATCCATAGTTGAATATAAATTTGACAGGACTTTTATAACTATAGCAATATTTTGCAGAGAGATGATAAGTGTAGTTGTTATGTTTCTTATTCTCGCCCGGTTTGTACACATAAAGGGCTGGGAATACAACGAGATGTTTTTCCTATACAGCTTTTTGTTTTTATCCTATAGTATCTTCGTACTTTTTTTTGCAGGGATGAGAGATTTCGCAGGTATGATATATTCAGGGGAATTTGACCGTTTCTTGACCAGACCACTTGGCCTTATGTACCAGATTGTAGCATCGAAAATAGATTTGAGTGCCGGATTGGGGCATGGGATAGTAGGGATTATCCTCTTTACAAAGACTGCTTTTTCGGTAGGGATTGATTGGAATATTGGAAATATACTATATTACATAGTGATTTTGATAAGCGGGGCGGTTATTCAGGCTTCAATATTCCTATTTGCGGCATGTTTTAGCTTTTGGACAATTAAGACCGATAACCTCCGGAACATGATATTTTTTAACGCAAGAAGATTCTCGGGATATCCAATAAGCTTTTATCCCGTAATTATTCAAAAACTGTTGATGTTTGTTATTCCCTTTGCCTTTGTAAATTACTTTCCGACCCAGTTTTTCCTTAACAAATCGGAAATGAATTCCTTTTGGGATGGATATCTGTATTTGCCTCCACTGGTAGGAGCAATAATGTTTGTACTGGTTTATGCTTTCTGGAAGCAGGGAGTTAAACGGTATTCGAGTACAGGAACCTCCATGTGATTACAATGTCAAAGAACAAGTATATCTGCCCCAAGAAAGTATTTTTAATACTTTTTATTTCCTGAAGCGCTTGAAAAGGCGCTTCGGGACAATTTACTTCAATGAAAACATCTCACTTTTGAGGTTTAGGAGGATAAATGAAAAGTTACAAAAACTTAATTGTGATGGGACTTCTGATTTTAGCTGTTTTAATAGGACTAATTATTAAGTATGTTGATTTTGATACAGTACTTGTAAATGCCGGTTACTACGAGGAACGGATAACAATACTGAGTACTGCTGATATACATGGTCATATTCTGTTTGATGAAGAAGCCGGAGGCTATTATACCCTTGATGAAGTTAGCGTAATGATGGGTATGCCATTAATGAAACATTTGATCGATGAGGCTAAGGCTGAAAATAAAAATACACTTCTGCTGGATTCCGGTGACATGTTTCACGGAACCAATGAGGCTAATATTAACAAGGGTCAGGGTGTAGTAGAGGTAGCGAATCTGATGGGCTATGACGCCATGACACCCGGTAACCATGACTTTAACTTCGGCTTTGACAGATTGCTTGAAATAAGGGATAAGCTTAATTTTCCGGTACTTTCGGCAAATATCTATAGAGATGGCAGCCCCGCCTTTGAAGAATATAGAATAGTACAGGTCGGGAACAAAAAAGTAGGTTTGTTTGGCTTAACCGAAATATATGCTCTAATAAACACAAACTCAAGGGATAATGCCGGAGTGACTCTTGAAGACCCGGTAAAATGTGCAAGACAGGTAATAGAAAAGCTAAGGGATAAGACCGACGTTATTATTCTAGTTTCTCATCTCGGAGATGAGGCAGACCGTAAACTGGTTGAAGAGGTTGACGGAATAGACCTGATACTTTGCGGACATCATCATTTCCTGTACGAAGAGGCCGATAAGGTCAACAATACATATCTTGTTGAAGCCGGGGGTTACAGCACCCACATTGGACAGGCTGACATATATTTTAAAGACGGAAAAATATCAAAGCTGGTTTGGAATACAAAGAATACAAAAGATAAAACAAAGGTTGATTTAAAGTCGAATGAAATAGCAGAGAAATATCATGCAACCGCACTAGAAGCAACAAAAGAAGTGGTAGCAAAGAGCAAGGAAAAGCTTGACGGCTTCAGATCCAATGTCAGGACAAGAGAGACAACTCTTGGCAATTTGCTCACAGATGCCATGCTTGAAACGGGAAAAGCTGAAATTGCCATTATGAACGGGGGCGGTATCAGAGAAAGTATACCTGCCGGTGATATAAATCTTTATTCAATAGGAAAAGCTCTTCCCTTTGTAAATTCACTTGTAACTATCGAAGTGAAGGGGGAGGACATATACAGTGCAATTGAAAGGGGTATCAGGCTATATCCCGACGGAGGTTCGAACGGTGGTTTCCTTCATGTTTCCGGAATAAAGTTTGTTTTTGATGCTTCCAAACCTGCCGGGAAAAGGGTGGTAAGAATAACAACTCCTGACGGCAAAGAGTTGGATAAGGAAAAGTATTACAAAGTGGCAACAAATGATTACCTGTATAACGGAGGAGATGGCTATGAGGAATTGAAAAAAGCTAAGCTTCTGAGTAAGGGGGAACTGCTGAAAGATGTACTTGCCAAGTACCTTAAGGAAAAAGGAGAAGTTAATGCTAAAGTTGAGAACAGAATTACGGTTATAAATCAAAGATACAAGTAGAAATTAGTATTCATTTACTGAAAATAAATTTATAAGGAGTGTAAATTAAAATGCAAAAACATGAAATTGAACAGAAAGTATGTGAGGCAGTCAGCAGGCTTGGACAGTTTAATAATGATAATGTTCAGGTTGACAGTGATTTGAGAGACAGCTATGGAGTGGACTCAATAGTATTGGTAGAACTTCTGGTAGAAATTGAAGATGTATTCGGAATAACCTTCGACAGCAGCTTTTTATCCTATGAGACTTTTTCTACGGTACGTTCTATCGCTGATTATGTTTACAGCAAATTAAATTCTGATTGTGTAAGTGTTAATTAAAGGTGGACTATGAAAAATAATTTAACCGCAAAGGTGCCAAGATACTTTGAACCTTATGTAAATGATTGCTTTCATAATGCCTATGCAGCAGTGCTTCAGTATATGGGCCTGAATCCAAGGATTATTCTTGCTGATTACCTGTCCTTCTTGTACGACCGAGATAACGAAAACATCGGAGTGAATTATCTTTACCGTATGAATACCTCGGTAGAGTTTACCGAAGAGGAACTGAACACCTCACTGGAATTTGTATATTTACCGGCAACGGTAAGTTTCAGTTCTGATTTCATTAATAATAACAGGATAAGATATAAGGACAGAGTAAATATCAATATGTACATTGAGGACGATTCCAACGTGGCATACTCACGGCTGAAGGAATTGATTGATAACGGAAAACCTGTCGTTGCTGCTGTTGATTTATATTATATGAAATATCACAGGGCGTATATGAAGGAGCATGGGATACATTGTGTCGTTATTACCGGATACGATGAAGAGAATGGCTGCTTTGAACTCTTTGATAAATTCAAGCTCTCAAGCAGTGATTTTGACGGAATACTTCCGATAGCTGAAGTCAATCAGGGCAGGGTATCAGACAATCCTCTGTCATGGGGGGATATGAGCAAAAGGCCAATCAGAAATTTGTGGATGGAGATATGTACCGACAAAGCTTTTAATGTAAACGATGAAAAATTAATTAATGTATTACGAGAAAGCTGTATGAGAATGACAGGCAGTAGAAATATTCTTGGTCATAAATGTGGTCTGGATATGCTGGAGGCTTTTGAAAAGGACCTGCTTCTGAAAAAAGAGGAGGTACTGGATGTTACAAGGATATATTGGTACAGGGCATATTTGAATATCAGCTTCAAAAACATTGCAAGAAACAGGAAGCGGTTTATGATTTTTGTTAAAGAGACAGGCCGGCTCCTTCCTGAGCATCTGGTAACAGAGGTATGCAATTGTCTGGAAGAATCCTCTAAACTTTGGGATATATCCGCCAGTATTGCACTGAAGATGGGAATCAAAAAATCACTTGTTTTAACCGGTGAGCTGGTTAGACAGCTCAGTGAAATTCGCAGGCAAGAAAGTCACCTTGTAGAAAGACTTGATAGCTATTTTAATGGTTTGACATATAACGGCTAGAGATTGTTCTTCAAAATTTGCCGGATAACTATTCGGACGCTGATAAAAGGGAGTGACTGATTTGGAAAAAAGAGACTATTCACCATGGAATCTGTTTAGTGAGAGCTGTGAAAAATACAGTGATAATACATTACTAATATATAACGACAATAAATACACCTATAACGGCATATACAACAAGGTTCTTGAGCTATGCTACCTTTTTGAAAAATGGAATTTTACAATAGGAGGAGTTTATCTTCCGAATTGTACTGAATTCCTCACGTGTATGCTGGCATTGAACAGGATGAAAAAAGTGTTTGTATCGTTATCGTATCAATTCAAGGGAGAAACATTGACCGAGTTGATAAACTATACTGATGTGGAATTTTTAATTACTGATGTAAAAGGCTTTGCTGCAATAAGGGATAGCATAGCAGCAATGAACATAAGAATTGTGCTTGTTTTACAGGAAGACGGCTCCTTTTCCATTAATGAGTATAAAGACAAAAGCTTTAGGGAACTCCCTGGGATTTCAGAGGATACCTTTGGTATATGCTTTACATCTGGTTCAACATCGCGACCAAAGGGAATAGTATTGTCCAACTCGGCTATCACCGGCAATGCATTAGCTGTTGCCGAGCATCTTGGTTTTTCTTCAGAAGAAAGGACAATTATTCCAAGATCTCTAGCCCAGGCGAGCCCTATTTCAGGAGACGTTCTGATGTCTATAAGCCGGGGTGGGGGTATCATACTCCTGAACAATGTATTTCACCCGGCCATATTCCTGAAGGCCGTACAGGAATACAGAGCAACGAATTTTTATATAGTCAGAACCATGCTCCTGCAGATACTTGAGTATTCCCAATTGAAGAACTACGATTTGAACTCTATAAAGAGAATACTTATAGGAGGAATGGTAAATCCGCTGACTATTTATCAAAAAGCCGCCGCCGCTTTTCCGGGAGTTCGGATATTCAATGCATATGGTACCTCGGAAGCTTCAGCCAGAGTTACCTTCGGAGAACATGAAGATGTGATTTCCCTGCCCTGCGTAATCGGAAAACCAATGAGAGGCTGCGGCATTAGGATTTACAAAGAAGACGGGAGTGAAGCCGATGTCGGAGAGACCGGTGAATTGTACATAACAAGCGATTATATGATGGACGGCTATTACAAATCGGATGAACTGACAGGAGAGGTATTGGGGTCTAAAGGCTTCCGGGTTAGAGATCTGGGCTACAGGGATGAAGAAGGCAGGTTTTTTGTACTCAGCAGGAATGACGACATGATAATGCAGGGGGGGAGCAGGGCTTATCCCATCGACATTGAGGAAGTGCTGCTGAAAAATCCTGTTGTAAAGGAGGCTGCCGTTATAGGAGTCGACGATGATAGACTGGGACAAAAAATAGTTGCCATGGTGGTTTTGAAGGAGCAGTGTCAGGCAGAGGTAAAGGATATATATATATGGTGTATAGCACAGCTTGAAGACAGGAAGGTGCCAAAGGAAATATACATTATTCCTGAGATACCGAGAAACGTAATAGGAAAGATAAGCAAGAAAGACATAAAAGACCTATACCGTAGTTTAATAAACAGACAGGAGGCTATATGATGAAGAGGGATGATATTTCAATCGAAAGACAGCTGGTTCTATTGACAGCAGTAGAAATGGAAGCTTCACAGGAGGAGACTCTGAAGTGGATGCTGTCAGGAAATTTAGAATGGTCGGAAGTAATATACCAGATGATAACTCACAGAACTTTAAATATGTTTCGCTATAATCTGAAAAAATTTAACCTTTACGGTAATCTCGAAAGGGAACTTCAAAGACTGATGGACACTCAATGGGCAGTATTCGGAGAACGTAACAACTGCTATCTCCAAAAGCTTCAGGAGATTTTGAGGGAGTTTGAAATACGCAATCTTACAGTGCCTGTGTTAAAAGGAAACCTCTTGGCAACCATTGTTTACCCTGAAATTGAGACAAGGATATTCAATGATCTGGATATGTTGATGAAGCTTGATGACGTTGTACCTGTTGTAGAGGCTCTTGAAAGCCTTGGTTATATTCAGGGTAACTATGATGAGGAAAATGATGTCATAGTAGAGGTTTCAAGAAAGGAAAAAGTACTTCACCAGATGGCTACCCATGAGATACACCAATTCTTGGGGCTCAGTGATAATAAGTTTGCAAGGCTGGTGGAGGTGGATGTGAATCACGATATTCTCTGGAAAGGAAACTGTCCATATAAGGTTCAGACTAAGGAGCTGATCCAAAGAGCTGTTCCAGTAGATATACATCATACAAAAGGCTATATGCTGGATTACATAGACAATATCATTCAGCTGAGCTGCCACCTTTACAAGGAAGCCTGTCTTATGATCTGGATAGCTAGCTTAAAGGATCTGAAAATATATAAGTTTGCAGACTTATATATGTACATACGCAAATTCTCCGAAAAGATAGACTGGAACCTGCTGATGGACAGGGTAAAAGAATATAACCTGGACAAGATTATCTACTATAATTTCCATTATATCGAGCTTATGTTCGGAGAAATAATACCCCAGTTTGTTAAAGACAGTCTTAAGCCTGAGGATTTGTCCTATCTTGACGAATATGCCGTTGAGAATAAAGAACCGTCAAAATGGCAATTTGATTTCTTTACACGTTTATTTGACGTAAACAGAATATTGAGCATAGATGGAAGCAAGTCGGAAGGTATGAACAGATTCCTTGATGCAAAATTCGGTTAAGTTTTTAGAACTAATTAACGCGTTTTAGGTCAAGGAGAATGAGTAAATGAAGAATAGAACTGTTACAATACTCTGCTCGGGTTTTGGGCTGGGGTTATACATACCCGGCCTGCTGACTGCACGGAGACTTGAGGAAAAGAACGTTTCAACCTGTGTAGAAGTTTTTGAAAACCTTATTTCTCAAGACAAAAGGGAGAATATTCTGAAGAGCAAAAGGGCATATCATGGTAATTTTGCGTTGGCACAAATGTCGGCCAGAATGCCCATGGATATACGTAAAAGCATAGATAATGAACTTGTTGACCGGCTTCTGGAGGTTTGGTTAAAAGAAAACAGACGGGATTTCATCATGCTTTCAGGACACTGGCTGTACATTATGGAAGAATACAGGAACAGAATAGCACCTGATACACTTAATGCTGAAATAATGTATGTTGACTGTGATTTACCCCCTTCATGGAAGAGTCTGAAACAGTATGTTCCCGATTATAACACCCATTTCAGGGAATCTTGGCTCTATGATTTTGAAAACATGAAATTAAAATACCAGATTCCTGTTTCAGAGGAGGAGCCATTACACTATGCCCAAAGAACGGATAGATTTATTATACATGGAGGTGGCTGGGGAATGGGAACCTATAGGTTCAAAATCCCCCAACTCCGGAGCAAGGGATTGTCCCTGGACATTGTTGCCTATGAATTGCAGGAAGCCTCGGACAGTACACCCGGAGACAGATATTTTATGGTTGATCCCAACTGGTCCGCATGGAATAAAAACAAAAACGGTGAATATGAATTTCCTCCTATAGGTGAAATATGTCAATCCGGGTTGCCATCTTTTTCTAATAAGTATAAATACCATGATCTGTTTGATGTAACGGCCACAGCCAGGGCTATCGTAGGGAAACCCGGTGCCGGTACAATGATGGATTCACTTGCTTCAGCAACTCCGTTAATTATGCTGGAACCCTTTGGAGATCATGAAAAGAAGAATACCAGCTTATGGGAAAAGCTTGGTTTTGGTATTTCCTATACCAATTGGGAAGCTATGAATTTTTCCATGGAGATATTGGAACAGCTTCATGATAATCTACTGATTGGAAGAAAAACTGCTGTGGACTTTACTGAGGATTATAAACTCAGAAATAATCTTTAATTGTCTAAAAATATTTATATTCATCTTAGTTGCGCTTAAAAATTATATGAAAAGAGGTGCTTTATGAAAGCTTCGGTAATTATCCCCACATATAACCGCAGTAAAATAGTTGAATTGACTCTAGCTTCCCTGGTAGGGCAGGATATCGGTATTGATAATTATGAAGTTATAGTTATTGATGACGGCTCCAGTGATAACACAAGAGAAGTGGTAGAAAGTTTTAAGGATAAGTTTAACTTAATTTACTATTTTCAGGAGGACAAGGGATACCGTGTGGCTTTGGCCAGAAATGAAGGAATCCGGAGAGCAAGCGGTGAGGTTTTAATATTTCTGGATTCCGGCATGGTTGTGGGACATTCTTTTGTCAGCGCCCACTATGATGCTCATTATGATAAGGAATCCCGTCAAATATCTGATATTGGAACGGCGGTAATAGGTTATGTATACGGGTACAACCATTCCAATACGGCAGATACAATTCCTGATTATATTAATTTTCATGACCCGGATACTACTTTGAGAGAGCTTGCAAAAACCCAGTATTACATCGATATACGGTTAAGGGTATACAAGCCTGTAGGCGATGAAATAGGAAGGCTTCCAGCACCCTGGACACTTTTCTGGACCACAAATGTGTCGGTAGGAAGAAAACTCATGCTTGATGCAGGGTGTTTTAACGAGGGGTATAATACATGGGGGATGGAGGATATTGAGTGCGGTTACCGTTTGTTCAGAAAGGGAGCAAGGTTTGTGATGTCGAGAGCTGCCTGTGGCGTTCATTATCCCCATGACAGGGAAAGCTACACAAACTTGATGAGCAATGAACGTAACAAAAGGCGTTTTTATCAAACATATCGGACTACAGAAACAGAACTATATATGGCCAGTGATCCCTTAAGATTCAACCGTGCTTATGAAGACTATCTCATATTCCAAAAACAATTATTGTCATATCCGAAATATTCTGATTTATTAACATCTGATAGTGCAAAGATTCTTACAGAAGAAATTTCCGGTCACAGAAATATAGTCTTCGGCTGTCAGGATGGCTACCTGCTTGAGGTATGTGGCAGTACAGCAGGTTTGGAAAAAAATCCGGTTTTGGTAAAAACGGCTCAGCAGAATCATCCCGGTGTTGATATTCAGCAACTTGTAGGCTGCCGTACCTTCTTCTCCGCTAAGGAATTTGATGTATGCTTGATAGCCGGAAGCGGCTGGGGTTTACCACAGACCTTTTTAGTTGGCATGGCCCGTGAAGCCGAAAGAATTTCCCGGAAGGTCTACTGGCTCAGAACGCCTTTAGATGTTGAAGTGTCAGAGATATGCTGCCGTCAGCTGAAAGACCTTGGAAAGGGTGTAACACTGCACGAGGTTACTACTTTTACCAAAACAATGCCATTATATTAAAGTGCATATATTTTATGTTTGTGAGGCTGGTAATGGTTGAAAACTTAAAACAAACTATCCACAAGGGTATTTTAATAGTATTTGAGGGTATCAGCGGCTGCGGTAAAAGTGAGAATGTTGAGATCCTGCGAAGCCATCTGGTGGAAAAGGGGTATAAAGTAGGTGTAATTGAGTGGAATTCAAATAAAATTATACGTGGAATAATCAGAAAGATGGATTCGGCAAGACTTCTCACCCCTAAAATTTATAGTTTTTTTCAATGGCTTAGCTTCATACAGGATTACTATTTTAAAATAATTCCTTTACTTAAAAAACAGTATATATTGTTGGCCGACCGGTACGTTTATACAGGTTTGACCCGGGATAACGCCAATGGAACCGGAGCTAAGTCTGGTAAAGCAATATATGGAAGGATATTAAAGCCTGATCTGGTATTTTTTCAGGATATAAATCCCAGGATCTGCTACAAACGCATTCAAAAACGCGGGAAACCCTTATTCTATACAAACAGAATCATTAAGAAAAGTGACATAATCGAAAACAAGGACCTGTTTTATCTTATGAAATTGAGAAAGGAATATGTGCTGTTATTTAGTAACAGTACAATAAAAAATGATACAAACATAATCTGGTTAAGAAATAGTAATGACAGTGTTATAAAACATGTAGATGAATATATTTCAGACAAGAAGGGGATACAGGAATATGCCAAAACATTCAATTAGCGGTGTTCCAAGGTACTTTGTACCACATGTTGCCGATTGTTTTCAAAATGCGTATGGATCAGTAGTTTCCTACATGAAATTAAACCCTGATTTAATTCTCGCAGATTACCTTTCTTTTATGTTTGATTCTGAAAACGGTTACATCGGAATTAATTTTTTACATAAACCCTCAAAATCCTTCTTATTCACAAAAGATGAATTGAATACATCTCTGGAATATGCTTGTTTCCCGGCAGTAACCTGCTTTGGGGAGCGTATTCCGGAAAATGTATTTGAACTGTCGTCGGATAAAATAAAGATTTCCATTTATATCGAGGATGATAGCCAAATTGCCCATGAAAGGCTAAAGGAATTGATTCATTGCAATATTCCTGTTGTGGTAGTTGTGGACCTGTACCATATGAGATATCACAGAGCCTATCAACGGGAACATGGAGCACATGCAGTTATAGTAACAGGCTATAACGAAGAAGAGGGCTATGTTGAGCTTTTCGACAAGTACAGTCTTTCAAACAGTGATTTTGATGGAAAAATACCGATAAATGAGTTCAAGCTTGCCAGAAGTTCTGAAAACTTCCTGGGCTCATTTTCCAAGCCTATTAGACACTTGTGGATGGAAATAAGCAAAAACCCTTCATTTTATTACAATGATCTCAGGTGGAAAAATATAATTGAAGAAAGTTGTAAAAGGATGCTGGGTGAAAAGGACGTCCTTGGTTTCAGATGCGGACTACAGGTTATTGACAGCTTCAGAAGAGAGCTTTTGTTAAAAAAACAGGAGCTTCCTGAAGACGAAGTTTTTCCTATGTACAGATATTATTACAATCCTGCTTTTAAAATACTCTCTCGGAGCAGAACACGCTTCGGAGTTTTCCTGAGGCAGCTTAATTTAAGACTACCTTCGAATTTTGTGGAGGAAGTTGTATTCCACCTTGAGGACTCAGCAAGGAGATGGGAAGTAATATCTAACATGTCCTTGAGATTGGCGATAACTAAAAATTTAAGTTCTATTGACAATCTCTGCAAGCAGTTGGAAGAAATCAGGAATAGTGAAGGCCTGGCAACTGAAAAGCTGCTCCAATGTGTAAAGGCCTGGCACTAAAAATTGATATGGCTTTGGAGGTTCATATGGAGGAAATCAAGCTTTTCTGTTTACCTTATGCCGGGGGCTCAGCCTCCATATATTCACGATGGAGTAGATTACTTGACGGCTCAATCAAGCTCTTTCCTTATGAACTGCCCGGACGGGCAAATAGACATAAGGAACCCTACTTTAGCAGTCTACAGGAGGCCGTTGCCGAGCTTGTTCAAATTATTGAATCAGAATGTTCAGACTGTCAATATGCGGTTTGGGGGCACAGTATGGGCAGTATCATGGCATACGAGTTGATTTGCTCCCTTCAGGAAAAAGGCGTAAAGGTTCCGCTACATGTATTCTTCTCGGGAAGGTATCCCCCAACTATAGAAAAAGTGGAAAGGAATCTGCATTTACTTTCCGAGGATGAGTTTGAAAAGGAAGCTGTCAAGCTTGGGGGGATACCTGATAATCTGTTTAAAATAAAGCCGCTTTTGAAAATAGCCCTGCAAACCTTGCGGGCCGACTATATGCTTTTGGAGACTTATAAGCCCGGTAAACTGAGAACTAAATTCAATTTCAATATCTCTGTATTTGCCGGTAACGAGGATGAGCTTGCTCAGCCGGAGGATATGAGCTGTTGGAAAAACTACTGCGCCGGGCGGTGTGATTTCTATTACTTTGAAGGCGGACATTTTTACCTGCATAAGTTTGCAGAGAGAATTACTCAAATTATCAGCGACACACTTATGGAAACACAGACTGAACAGGAGGTAATATATGGAGGATAAAATACTTGAGGAACTAGCAAGGGAGTTTGGTACACCGCTTTATGCCTATGATGCAGCTCGAATTATTTCTCAGTATGAGATTTTGAAAAAAAGTTTGCCCGGGGATTTCGGAATATTTTATTCCATGAAGGCCAACCCGCTGCTCGGGCTTTGTCAGCTATTTAAACAGCTGGGGGCAAGAATAGAGGTGGCATCGTCGGGAGAGCTGCAAACTGCCGTGGCTGCCGGCTTTTCACCTGATAGCATCATTTTTACCAGCCCTGGAAAAACCTTTGAGGAACTGGAGTTTGCCATAGAAACCGGTATATACAGTATAAATGTTGAGTCGGTTGAAGAGGCTGAGTTAATAAATAAACTGGCAGTACAAAAAGGCAGGAAGGCAGATATCTCTGTCAGAATAAACCCGGATTTTGATATCGCTGGCTCAGGTATAAAAATGACGGGAGTACCTACCCAATTCGGAATAGATCAGGTAAATGCCGAGAATGCTTTGAAGTATTTGAAAACACTTTCAAATATTAATGTGATTGGAATACATATTTACACTGGAACTCAGGCTCTTAATGCAAGTAATATCATTCTCAGTATGGAACAGATAATCAAGCTTTCACTGGAATTATCGGAGAAGTGTGATTTCACGCTAAAATTCCTTAATCTAGGAGGAGGGTTCGGAATACCTTATTTCAAGGATGATACCCCTCTGGATATCGAAACCTTCGGTAAGGATTTTTCCCTGATGTGGCAGGAATATAAAGCGAAACTTTCGGGAACGCAGGTATTTGTTGAAAGCGGAAGATTTCTAATGGCCCAGGCCGGCACTTACCTGACAAGGGTTCTGTACAGGAAGGAGTGCAAGGGTAAAAAGTATCTGGTATGTGACGGCGGCTCAAATCAACATGCGTCTTCCGCTTTCCTGGGAAGATACATACGCAACAATTTCCCAATGCACATTTTAAATAAAACAGAGAACGATGAACAGGTAAACGTGGTTGGCCCACTGTGTACGCCTACCGATCTTGTGGGACAGAATGTTGTTCTGCCCGAGGCGGGTCCGGGAGACATTGTTGCAATTGATAAATCGGGAGCTTATGGGAGCACACAAAGTCCGGTTTTGTTCCTGAGTCACCCGTTGGCTTCAGAGGTACTATATTACAAAGGTAAAACCTATATTCTGAGAGAAAGGTGGGAAAAGGAAGATTTCTTAAGGGGACAGAGAGAACTGGGAATCAATCTGTAAATTAATTTATTATTTAGATCTCTAAAGAATCTTAATACAACTATGGATAAGGAATTTAATTTAATTCAGTACCTTGAAAAGGATAGGGATAATGGAATTATCATCTGGTTGTGTAATATAGGGGCAGAAAAATATTGGAATATCCTCAGTGCCGGAATTGTTGACAGGAATGAGGATATACCGGTAAACCGAATAGAAGAAATGAATCTACTCGTTTGTAGAGAACAGGATATTGTTATCCTCAGGAAAATGCCCGATGCCGAATATCTGGATAACCTTAAAAGTCTGGGATTTTCCATTCCAACCATTATGGTACCCGAAGATGCGGATTTGCTAACCCCCATATCTGAACTGGTACTTAGAGATGAAAATTTGTTACAAAAGCTAAAAGACATTACTGCCATAAACGAGGATGTGTATTTTGTACCTTATGCAGTTACCTATCTGGAAGAAGCTATTGCAAAAAAAGCCGGAGTACGGTTAATGGGAGCACCTTCCCTTGTAAATGCCAGGGTAAACGACAAAATATATAACAGAGAAATATCTGAAATACTTGGTTTTAAGGTTTGTAAGGGGAAGATTTGTCATTCTATTGACGAAATCCGTCAGCAGTATGAGGAACTAACAGGCAATGTACCTTACTTTAAGAAAGTTATTATTAAGGAACCCAACGGGGCTTCGGGAAAAGGCCTGTACATAATTGACAGCAGGGATAAGCTGGAGTCAGGCCTCCGTATGATAACAAGGTTTGCAAGAGGACGCGAAAATGCGAAATGGTTGGTAGAAGGCTGGTACGACAAGAAGTTTGATATTAATTATCAAATTTACGTTTCCCCCAAAGGAGAGGTTGAGGTCTTTTCTATCAAACAGCAATTGCTGAGAGACACTGTATATATCGGTTCTGTACTGCCACCCAGGGTTGATGGTAACATTATTGAAGCCTATAAGGAGTATGGCAAAGCAATAGGAAAATACCTTTACGAAATAGGTTATACAGGAGTTGCCGGAATTGATTCGATTATAACCGATCAGGACGAAATAATTCCTATTATCGAAATTAATGGACGTTTTACCCTGTCAACCTACATATCGTTTTTAAGCCAAATACTTAAGGGGCGAAAGATCCTTTCCAGATACTTCAGATTCTTACCGGACAGAGCAGTCGGATATCATGAACTGTGCAAGACCCTGGAAGGAGAAGGAATTCTGATGAGCCCGGAAAATAAGGAAGGGGTTTTAGTTTATACGGCAGGAACACTGCCATACAAATTGCATGAAGGCTCGGACTATTTTGTGGGCAGGGTTTTTACCTTGATTGTTTCAGAAGACTGGAACAAAGTTGAAGAATATAACCTAAAGCTTGAAAATGTTATAACCACATTATTACAAAATAAAAACTAATTTTAGAGGAGACATTCATTATGGATTTGGTTGAAAGAATTGAAAAGATCATAATAAATATTTTAAGAATTGAACCTGAAAGAATCAGAGAAATTTCCGGTGACGAAACACTAAACAGAATAGGCGTGGATTCTGTTAATTTCATTGAAATTGTTATAGGCCTTGAAGATGAGTTTAATATTACATTTGAGGATGATGAGCTATTACTTCAAAATCTGAATACCATCAACAAACTAAAAAATATCATTACTCAAAAACTTGGATAGTTATTGAAGCACCTGATCAATTACAATTGAAATATTTTATAGATGTAGATTGATAATATTTTGTACATGTAGTTGGAGGTAACTTATGAGATATATGAAAGAATTAAAGCCATACAATAGATACTGGGGCAATTGTATTACAAATATGTTTCTTTCAATACTTCTTGAAAGAGACCCGAGTTATGAACCAATTATATATATGAATGACTATCAATATGTGATTCTCCCTACAGGACTTTATGTAGACTATTCCATGGAGTATTATGATTACTTTAGAAATATTTTTATATTTAACCGTTGTAATTTTAAAGACAGAAGGAACTTCTTGACGGAACTAAAAGATATTTTGGTAAATAATTCATATGTGACCCTTAATGTGGACCTGTTTTATTGGGATGAAAACGGGGTGTTTTATAACAAGGTACATAATCCGCATTTTTCGTTTATTGTTGGTTTTGATGATGAGAATAATCAATTTTATGCTTTTGAAGATAACGTGGACCTGGACTATGGAGTAAAAAGTATTCCTGCTGGTAATCTGATTCAGGCATTTCAATCTGACTATAAGGATAACCGGGAGGATTACAGAATAATCACATTTAAAGACCCCTGTCTGAAACCTTATAAATTAAATCTTGAGCAAATGCTCCAGAATGCAGTAAAGCTGGTTCTGCATTTAGAGGAACTGATAAAAAGTAAAAATATTCTCAACAGGGATATCATACTTTCTGATATTTCCAATATATTCAGGCTCGGGAATGAATGCGGCAAGGTACCGAACAGACTCAAAGGGAATGTATTATTGATTAATAATTTACTTGAAAAAGGTATGCTTGATGAGGACTGTATTAATGAATTTGATGAAAAGCTAGAACTAATAAGTGACCAGTGGAGGGTAATTCAAAATTTACTGTTTCTGTACTATTACGGTAAAAGAGCAATTGATCTTGATAAGGTGGAAAGACTAATTATTGGGGCTTTTATTGAGGAAAGGGATTTTTGGCTGAATTTCATTAAGTTAAAGTATTAATTCCGATTATGTGATTTGGAGGGAAAATACTTAAATTTGTTAATAGGAGTGACCTTGCTATGAAAAAATACAGTTTTGTCATACCTACCTATCAGAGTAAAAATATGATAATCAATACTTTAGCGGCCATAAGCAGATTAAAAGGTATTAAGAAAGACAAGTATGAGGTTGTGATTGTTGATGACGGATCGACAGACGGTACAGAAGAAGCAGTAAAGGATATTAAGGCATCTTTTGATATTAAGTATATCTATCTTGAAAGAAATGCTGATTCCTGCCGTTCCAGGGCAAGAAATGCCGGCTGGAAATGCGCAGAAGGAGAGATGATTATATTTATTGATGCTGACATTTTGGTGAAAGAAGATTACCTCTCTGAATTGGAAAGATATTTTTCAGTTAAGAAGGATATATTGGTAGCCGGTACCAGAATTATGATTCCCGAAGCAGTATCGGTGACCAGTGTTAAAGATGGCAGTGTATTTGATAAATATAAATTCAGCCTTGATAATAAAGATCTTATTGAATTCCGTCATGATATTTTCAATGAGCTGTCATATAATTCTTCAAGAATGGATTGTCCATTTCTATATTGTTTGAGTTGTAATCTGGCATTACCTAAAAAGTGGCTTGAAAGTATCGGAGGCTTCGATGAGGATTTAATAAAATGGGGTGTAGAAGATGTTGAAATGGTATACAGAGCCTATAAGAAAGGAATCAAAATAGTATTAAACAGTAAATTGGAGGTTCTTCACCAATTTCATGGATTCTCAGGAGTTTTCGTCGACGAGGACAAGCTTGAAGGAGTACGTGAAAATACAGAAATATTTCTAAGAAAAAACAAGGGAGCATTTAGGACTACTAGTGATACTGAAATATATGAACTATTTAATAGTATTGCAACACGGTTTACAGTTGTAGAGGAGACCTATAAAATCAATAAACCCGAAGTAATTATAGATTTTTATAATAAAGAGCAGCTTCAGGAAGTTAAGCAAGCTATTTTGGAACTGTGCATCAAAAATGACTATAAAATTCTTGTTAATGATTTTGTTGAGAATACTGATCTGGATATTTGGGTTCAACTTTTAGATTGCTGCAACCCTCCGGCATATTATCCGATCTCAAGAAAGATAAGAAGGAAGGTAGAATATTATGTGTGCTGAAGAAAAAAAAGATTATCAGATTTCAGTGATTGTTCCGGTTTATAATGTTGAGGAGTATCTGGAAGAATGTCTGGAAAGCTTGACAGTGCAATCTGTCGGATTAGAAAACTTTGAAGTTATCATGGTTAACGACTCCTCAACCGATAACAGCGGTCAAATCATGGATCGATATTCGAAAAAGTACGATAATTTCACAGCGGTACATTTGCCGCAAAACTCAGGTGGAGCTGGTCACCCTAGAAATGTTGGTATACAGAAAGCTGTTGGAAAGTATATCATGTTTTTAGACTCTGATGACAAGTACATTCCAGATACCTGCAAGATAATGTTTGATGCCATAAGTACATATGAATCTGATATTGTAATAGCCGGGCATTATTATTTTCGCAAGGAATCAGAGGGTAGTTATAAGCCGGTTGATGAAATTGTTGTAAATACATCCTTGAACAAACAGCCTCAGTTGCTCAATATACCACCGGCAACCTGGTCAAAAATTTATCGTAAGGAATTTATATTAAAGCACGATTTAAGCTTCCCACCTAATGCTATTGGAGAAGATGCCGTATTTGTTTTTAAATACATGATGGCAGCTGAAAAAATAACAGCCCTTCCGGTTTCAATATATAAGTACCGGATCAGAGAAAATCAAGATAACCCATCTTTGACTCAAACTATTTCCAAAACATTTTTTAAGGAATATAACGATACACAAAAACTCCTTGTTGATGCTGCAAAGCAATACAAAATAGACTATATTTCTCTAAAGTTCCACCTGGACATGGATTATTTCTTGTGGATGCTGAGCAGATCCGTTCACAATATTGAAGAAGAGGATATGGCTTCAATATTTGAAAACTATTACTGGTTTGTGAAAGAAGGGGAAAAATATCTGTCAAATTGTAGAGTATCGGATAAAATTATTATTAAAAAAATCCTTGACAGGGATTTCACCGGAGCCTCAAAAGCCATGTTATCATTTAGCGATTTCCGGGAATTAGAGGCAATTATTGTACAACAAAAGAGAAAGCTGGAATTACGTAGAACATAGGTTTATATAATATTACTTAATATGTGCATACTAAAAAGGATAATTTATCAGTTGATTAATTTTATTACAATTTCTGAAAATAATAAAAAATATAAATATCTTGAGGTATGAACATGGAAAATGTATTTGATTATGAAGATATTCAGCTGATCCCGGCAAAATGTATCGTAAGCAGCAGAGCAGAATGTGATACATCGGTGCAGCTCGGCAGTAGAAAATTCAGGCTGCCTGTGATCCCTGCAAATATGCAGACAATAATAGATGAAAATATTTCTGAGTTTCTGGCTCAAAATGGCTACTTCTATATTATGCATCGCTTTTATCCTGAAAAGAGGACTACCTTCATCAAAAATATGAAGGACAAAGGATTGTTTGCTTCAATCAGCGTTGGCGTAAAAGACGAAGAGCACGATTTCATTGAAGTATTATCAAAGGAGAGACTCTATCCTGAATACATTACTATTGATATAGCACACGGCCATTCAAATTCCGTAATAAAAATGATCCGGCATATAAAAAAGCTTATGCCGGATACCTTTGTTATTGCAGGAAATGTTGGTACCCCTGAAGCTGTAAGGGAACTGGAACACTCCGGTGCTGATGCTACCAAGGTTGGCATTGGGCCGGGGAAGGTGTGTATAACTAAGATCAAAACAGGTTTTGGAACGGGCGGTTGGCAGCTGGCGGCCCTCAGGTGGTGCTCAAAGGCGGCCAGTAAGCCTATTATAGCTGATGGTGGAATCAGAACACATGGCGACATAGCGAAATCCATAAGATTCGGTGCCAAAATGGTCATGATCGGCTCCCTTTTTGCAGGACATGAAGAATCCCCAGGGGAAACCATTGCTATTGATGGAAAGCTATATAAGGAATACTTTGGTTCTGCTTCAGAATTTCAAAAGGGTGAAAAGAAAAATGTTGAAGGTAAGAAAATGTATGTGGATTATAGAGGACCATTGATAAATACTTTAATTGAAATGGAGCAGGATCTTCAATCTTCTGTATCCTATGCAGGGGGTACATCTCTTGAAGCTCTTAGGAGCGTCGACTACGTTGTGGTTAAGAGTTCAATCTTTAACGGTGATAGAGTTTATTAATTGTTATAGTTTTATTATTTGTAATAGTTCTAGTTTATTAGTAGATGTTGCAAATATTAATAAAAAATGTTATAACGAGGTAATAGCATATAATGACAGAAAATAAGCTATATGTAGGAGGAACCATATGAGCAGTATTTCACAAAGAATTGACAGATTACCTGCTACCTCATTATTAAAGAGAGTTTTATTCTTAACAGGAATAGGTTGGATGTTTGATGCCATGGACCAGGGAATGGTTTCAGGCGTTATGGCTTCCATCGGAAGAGAATGGAAGCTGGACCCATCGGATCTAGGCTTGCTGGGAAGCGCTTCTGCGGTGGGTATGGCTGTCGGTGCAGCAGTTGCCGGTATGGTTTCCGACAGGTGGGGCAGGAGAACTGTAGTTACCTATACGCTTATTTTATTCGGTATAGCCAGCGGCTTATCGGCTGCGGCGCCAAACTTTGCGCTTTTATTATTATTCAGATTTTTAACGGGTCTAGGCCTGGGAGGGGAACTACCAGCAGCTTCTACACTTGTCAGTGAGTTTTCACCTACAAAAATCCGTGGACGGATGGTGGTATATCTTGAGAGTTTCTGGGCTTGGGGATGGATTATTGCTGCGTTAATTGCATATCTACTTATACCTGTGTACGGCTGGCGGATAGGTTTTCTGCTGGGAGGAGTTCCCGCACTTTATGCAGCCTACTTGAGAAAGGGGATTCCTGAATCACCTAGATATCTTGAACAAAAGGGACTGCTGAAGGAAGCCGATGAAATTGTAACGAAAATGGAACAACAGGCAGGAGTTAAAAATACAGAGACATTCTCAGACAGCGCATTTAAAGAAGTAAAAAAGGGTAGGGTAATGCTTTCTGAATTGTGGTCGAAGGCTTATATAAGACGTACAATTGTTCTTTGGGTATTGTGGTTAGGTATTAATTTCGGTTATTACGGTTTTGTATTATGGACACCAACGCTGCTGGTCGGTAAGGGTTTCAGCCTTGTAAAGGGCTTTGAATTTACATTGATCATGTGCATAGCGCAGCTGCCGGGATATTACAGCGCTGCATATCTTATAGAAAAAATAGGCCGCAAGGCTGTTTTAGCAATTTATCTTGCAGGTACTGCGGTGGCTGCATATCTCTTCGGACATGGGGAAAGTGTGACTGCCATACTGATATCGGGTTGCCTGCTTTACTTCTTCAGCCTTGGGGCATGGGGGGCAGTATATGCATATACTCCCGAGGTGTATCCCACAAGGGTTCGTGGAAGTGGAACAGGTTGGGCTGCTGCTGTAGGACGTTTGGGTGCTATAGCTGCTCCATATATTGTGGGAGTAATTTATCAAACCAATGGCAAGCAGGCTGGTTTTAACAATGTTTTCTTAATTTTGACATTAGTTTTTGCGGTAGTTGCAGTAGTAGTTGCTGTTGCCGGAGTAGAAACCAAGGGACGAACCTTGGATGAGATAAACACATCGGGAACATAATTATTAAATCAAAAGGGGGAAATCCAAATGGTAACATGTAAAAACCTATATGAGAACAAAAACATTGAGGTAATTGAGAGCAAAGGTGAAGTCAAGGTTCTGGAATACAAAAAAGATATAAGCGTAAACGCGACAAATGCTATGGCTATGTACTATGCCTCAGAAATGAATGTTAGAAAAAGACAGGTTTTAATAGAACTAAACAATAACGCCTATACAATAAGTGCCGGTGCTATGCAGTGGACTGCAGGTGCTGTCAGTATGGCAGCAGATGTTAAGGGCTTTGGTGATCTTATCGGAAAAGCTTTATCCTCAAAAGTGACTAAAGAATCGGCAATAAAGCCTAAATACCAGGGAAGCGGTTTGCTTATGCTGGAGCCTACATATAAGCACATTCTGCTTGAGGAAGTATCGGATTGGGGCGGATTGGTACTGGACGATGGATTGTTCCTTGCATGTGAGTCAAGAATACAGCAAACAGTTGTAGCCAGATCAAATCTCTCCTCTGCCGTACTCGGTAATGAGGGTTTGTTTAATCTATGCCTTAGAGGACAGGGAGTTGCTGTACTTGAGAGTCCTGTACCAAGAAATGAGCTCATAGAATTTGTTCTTCAAAATGATGAAGTCAAAATAGACGGAAACTATGCCATAGCATGGTCAGATACACTGGATTTCAGAGTTGAAAAATCAGGAAAAAGCCTTTTAGGCTCTGCTGTTTCTGGTGAAGGTTTAGTTAATGTTTACAGAGGAACAGGGAGAATTTTGCTGGCACCAGTGCTTTAAATCAATTGCACTAGGTGTTTAAATAAATCCTTGACACGAACATATGTTCGGTATATTATATTAATATCATGATATATACAGCGTGGGACTGCTGTCATTTTACAATATAGGAATTTTATGTTTTGAAATAGTGGTAAAGTTCCTGAAATATTGAGTGGTATTGGTGATATATATGGTGGAATATTTTCTTAAAGCCTCTCTGGAACGGAATAGAATCATAAATATTATTTATTTAAAGGATACCGAAATTACTGAAAGAAGCATAAGAGTATATGAAATCAGTAACGGTAATGTTAAGGCTTTCTGTTTTTTAAGAAACCAAAACCGGGTATTCAAAATCGATAATATTCTTTCGGCAGCCTTTAGTCATAATGATTACAGGTTGGCCAAATAATTCGCATGTAAGTTCTCTCTAAGTTTTTCAGAGAGAACTTATTTAGGTTTTTATAGTTCGTTTAAAGGCTTGCATAAAATCTCGTTTATTTTAAGTTTCCTCAGATTCCTTGAGGACGCTGCCTGCATGACCAGTGCCGTATCCGACCCCTTACCTGTTCCGGCTATTGCAATTACCTTTTCGTCTGAATTCAAAAGCCCGGCATCTGAGGCCATCATAACAATCTCATAACATACCTTGATACCTTCACAAAAACACCTTAAAAAGTCTGCTATAATACTTGGCACATTTGAACCAAATAACTTATCGGTATGAAATAGCATTGTTCCCACAATTTTGTTAATTCCGGTGTCAACCAATCTTTGTTCGACAGCCTGGAAGGTAGCTTCGGTATTATCATCTTTTACAGACTCAAAATAGATTGTTTTACTCATATTTCTCATCACCTCATTTTTTTATGTGGATCGTTGGAATGGATTAATATTGATTATTATACATTAAAATATAATACCAAAAACTTGAATAATGGACTCTGCTCTTCCACTCCTTATATGTTTTATGATATAAAATTAATATGAAAAGACTTTTAATACAAGTACGCACTTATTGGGTCTATAGTATCCAAAAAGTATTTAATTTCTTGTTAATTATTCCGATATTTAGTAAAAGGGACTTAAATTATACTACTTAAACTCTATGTGTTTTAAAGTAACGGAGTGTTGATATGATTGTTAATGATAGAGGTTTGAACGATTTATTATACTTAATGCAGCCAAAAAATTCTCTGGACAGACTTAGAGAAAAGCGCGAAACTCTGCTAAAAAAAATAAATCAAAGCACACCAACACTTAAAGATAGCTTAAAATCAGCAAATGGCTCTGAATATAACGTAAAACAGGCTTTTATGGAATTAGTGGCTGTAGACCAAGAGATTCAAAGGGAAGTATATGAAGAAAAGAGCAAAAAGCTTGAAATTGAAAGACTAAAAAATGAGGAAGCAGCTGCGAAGAAATTTCGGGAGAAAGAAAAAATACTAGCCAGACATGAAGCTACTCTTCAAAGACACAGTTTCAGAAGGCTTCTTTCAGCCGGCTGTAAATTCAATGAGCTGAGGATAACTGAAAAATCAGGAGTGTCTTTGACTTTAAGGGAAGCTGCTTCAACCGGAGATGGCAACGGCTTCAGCAAGCTTTCAGAGAAATCGGAGGAAATCAACAGAGATCTTAAAGAAGCAGCCGAGCTCAGTATTGCTGCTGCAAAGGTGGCCGCCCGCAGAAGAAAAAACCGTATCGACGAAGAAACTCAAGAGGCTGCCTCAATAAAAAAACAAAACCGAAAAAGTAAAATAAAAAGTCAATACAGAAAACATATTAATTTGGTTGTATAGCCATAATCATGTTAAGAAACTTGATACTCATAATAATAAATCACTTTGTACATTATTGTACCGGGTGATTTTTTATTTGAGTGAGAATAGCACAAAAACAAACTAATGATAATTCAATGCTCACATACATCAACACTTATGTTATTATAATATTCATAGCGGATAAGTCTGATAAATTCTTAGATTCGGAGTTGATATGAATGAATAAGACAATTTTAGTATTATTTAAACTAAACGATGAACAAAAAAGATTACTGGAGGCTGCAGCCCCGGGTTGTAAATTATTATATACTGACAATGTAGAGGTATCACAACAACAGATTAAAAATGCCAATATAATTATAGGCAATCCCACACTGGAAGCATTGAAGAAGGCTGAAAACCTGGAACTGCTTCAGCTTATGAGTGCAGGTGTGGGAGAATATGCAAAAGAAGGTGTCTTACCAGAACAAGCTATTTTGGCAAATGCAACAGGGGCATATGGTTTGGCAATTTCCGAATATATGCTGGGAGTGCTGCTGGAACTGTATAGGAATTTGCATCTATACAGGGATAATCAGGCTGAGAGTAAATGGGCATACAGGGGTAAGGTCAAGAGCATTTTCAATTCCACTGCCCTTATTGTCGGACTGGGAGATATCGGAGGAGAATTTGCGTGTAGAATGAAGGCTCTGGGTGCATATACAATAGGAATCAGACGTACCGACGCCCGTAAGCCTGATTATCTGGATGAGCTTTATTTCATGGATAAGCTTGAAGAATTGCTGCCCCGTGCAGATATTGTTGCCCTTAGTCTTCCCGAAACAAAGCTTACCAAAAATATTATCAATAAATCCACTTTGGAGCTTATGAAGAGGGATGCTGTGTTAATTAATGTGGGAAGAGGCAGTTGTGTTGATTCGGAAGCTTTGTGTGACGCTCTGGAAAACGGGACTATACTGGGAGCAGCTCTGGATGTTACCGAGCCCGAGCCATTGCCGGAGGAGCACAGGCTGTGGAAGATGAAAAATGTTATAATTACTCCGCATGTTTCGGGAGGCTTTAGTCTTGAGGAAACAAAAACACGAGTTATAAAAATAGCGGCAAATAACCTGAGTGCTCTCCTTGAAGGAAGAGCATTAATGAATGTAGTTGACAGGACTCAGGGCTATTAATAAGTACTCTAAAGTTGTATGCTAAAATAGTATTTAGTCGAGAATGCGTCATAAAAACGTTAATATATCTGGAGGGTTGAAATTGAATTCAAATAACACAGCAATCAATGAAGCAAATAGAGAAGCAAATCTAGAAGAAAATACAAACTGGTGCCAATCTGTGGGAGGAGTTGTCCTTAAGGAAAGTCAGGTGCTTTTGGTCAGACACACCTATGGAGCCGGAAAAGGAAGACTTATTATTCCCGGTGGCTACGTGAAAATGAGGGAAACCCCTCAGGATGCACTCCGCAGAGAGGTGATGGAGGAAACTACAATTGTTGCTGAACCTACAAAATTGATAGGTGTACGCTTTAATCTAAAGGACTGGTATGCAGTTTTTCTTATGGATTATATATCAGGAACTCCGAATTCCGATAACAGGGAAAACAGCGAGGCTTTGTTTATGGATATACATGAAGCAGTTAAAGCACCTGATGTTCCTGATTTAACAAGAGTCATACTGCAAGGTGTAATTGACAATTCCGAGAACTCTTTTCAAAATATACCTTTTGTATCGAGGGAAAAGAACGGAGAGTATTCTTTCTATGGTATATAGACCGAACAGCTTGTTACAAAAGTACTTTCCAAAGGATAGTTATTATGTTCAACCACGGACAGGCGGTATGAATAACTCAACTTTCTTTGTGGAGGCCGGCACAGAGCGGTTTGTTCTGCGAATATATGAGACCCATAAGGATTTTGATAAAGTAGGCTATGAACACAATATTCTCTCGGAACTTGCGAAAAAGGAGCTTAGCATCAAAACACCGGTGCCGGTTGCCGGACCGGATGATAAAACAGTGCAATTTACAGAAGACGGGAAGCCTGCAGCTCTTTTCAGCTATATCGAAGGTGCTACTCCGGGCTTTGATAAGCCAAAACAGTTAAAATCTTTCGGAATGGCTGCAGGCGGGCTGCTGAATGCACTTGGTTCTATCGAAACAAAGCTGGAACCGGTATACAGGCCTTATTACGAACTGGAAAGTACCCATCCTCAATGTCCTCTTGACAAGGTAATCAGCTTTTGTGAAAGGCCTTCTTCGGAATTTGATGAGTACAGAAGTGAGCTGCTTGAGGTCGCGGCACAGCTTATAACCTTCAGAGAAAGAGCTGCATCATTTAAAATGCTGCCCCATCAACTCATACATGGGGACCTCAATGCTTCAAATGTGTTGGCAGACACAGAAGGAGATATTTCGGCCATACTGGATTTTGAATTTGTTACAGAGGATTTGAGAGTTATGGAGCTGTGTGTCTGCCTGTCGGAAATAATTAATATGCAGCAGGATGAGGCTGAATTATGGGGTAAGCTGGAAGCCTTTATGGAGGGGTATGGGAAGCATGTAAGACTCCATAGAACTGAGGCTGATGTGGTATCTGTATTGATAATGCTTCGCAGACTCGATGTTTTTGTTCATTTTCTGGGTAGATATTGGGAGGGGATAGACGGTAAGGGAATAATTTTGGACCAGACAAAGAATATCGTATCCCAGGCCCAGTGGCTTAGTCTGAACCGACAGAGGCTGATGTCCCTTGTTGAGCTGTTGTTATAGCTGGGAGGTAAGTGAAGCTGTTAAAGGGAACGATAAACTCAAACCTGTTTAAGAAAATCTAAGAAAACAGTGTTATCTTAGATAACCAATGTTGCTACAGGCTAGGGTGCTCTATTCAGAAACAGTTGCATATCGGTGGAATGCTTCGTTCAGATATCCCCTTAAGCATCTATTTTTTTAGATAGGCTGCATATTAAGCAAGTTCAATAAACTGACACACTTCGGCAAAAGATACCATAAATGGAAATTATAATCATGTCTCTATGAATCTTAAAATATTTCTACAATTATCAAGCCTTTACTAAATTTGCTAATTAGATTAGATGGTGATATAATACCCCATACACCAATTTGCCATATAATACCAAAATTGTGTATGAAGGGAAGTTTAAGTTTATGAGTAAAAGAGTAGATTTAATTGTTGTGGGTGCTGGTCCAGCTGGACTTATGGCAGCAAAAACTGCAGCCGAAATTGGACTTAGGGTTGTAATAGTTGAGAAGAGTAAAAATTTTGATCACCTGAAACGTGCATGCTCCGCTCAGATAATTTTAGATGATGGATATGAAAATGAATTTGTCCATGTAAATGAAGGGAAAATCATATTTGAAAGGAACAACTTTGAGGTAAAATATTCTGGACAGTTGATAGACGTTACCAATAAATACTATTACTCTCCCCGGGGACATAAAATTCATTTCGCCCATCCGGACAGGAAACCGTTTGCCGTCAAGTTTGATAAGAACAAGCTTCTTCAGGATTTATTCATGGAATGTGAAAAGCTAGGAGTAGACATGAGAATGTCAACTCTGGCCTACGAAGGTTCGGATATGGGGGACTATGTAAAAATAGAACTCAAAGAAAATGATAAGCAATATACGATTGAAGCGAAGAAAGTAATTATTTCTGAAGGTGTTAATGCAAAACTAACCGGGATATTCGGTCTTAATAAAAACAGACTGCATTTTGCAACAGCCCACGTTGTAAAGTATATTATCAAAGGGGTATCGGGTTATATTCCAAACAGTTGGAACTTATACTATGGGAAAACTTATCATTCCAATGCAGCAGTAATTGTAGGGCCAAGCTTATATGGTGACGATACTGTTGAATTAACGCTTTCCGGTAATATAAATATAAGACCTAAAACAATCTTTGAAAACGTGATTACAAACAGTCCACTTAAAAACCAGTTTGCCAATGCAACTGTATTAGATACTCATGGGTGTGCAGTTAAAGCATTTATGTCTCTGAAGAAGCCGTATGCCGACAATGTGCTCGCTATAGGCGATAGTGCTGCCTTTGTTGAAGTTGAGGTACAGGGTGCCTTAATGTGCGGATATCATGCTGCAAAGGCTATAAATAGTGAACTTGACGGTAAAAAGGGATTTGAAAATTATACTGATTGGTGGAATGAGTCTTTTGAATTTAATAGCGATGATTATCTAAAAGTTTCTCAGGGTTATGCATTGGTTCCCACATATACAGACGATGAGCTGGATTACCTGTTCTCTTTAGTCGAAGGTAAAACACTGGAGGGTACATATAGCCAATATAAAACACCAAAACTTATCTGGGATTCTATTTTGCAAAATAAGGATATAATTCAAAGTGAAAGGCCTGAAATATTTAGTAAAATATTAAATATGAATCAGTTAACACTAGCGGGTACATTTTAAAAGGGTTAACAAAATTAATCAATGCAATTCCTGACAACTTACCAATGGCACTGCATCTGGCAGAAGGCACAATTCATACAGTGCAGACACCTTCTTCTTATTTTGGTTACAAGTATGTTTTATGCATTCTGCTGCTGGTATTGCAGCTGATACAGAGAATAGTACTTGCCCTTGGCAGCTAAAAGCTCCTGATGTGTTCCTGTTTCATGCACCCTTCCCTTGTGCAGAACAATTATCCTGTCAGCGTGCTGGATGGTGGAAAGTCTGTGAGCTATTACTATTGTAGTCCTGTTTCTTGTCAGTTTTGTTAAAGCATCCTGGATTAGTATTTCGGTTTCGGTATCAATATTGGAGGTGGCTTCATCCAGCACAAGTATGGACGGATCAAAGGCAAGAGCACGGGCAAAGGCTAAAAGCTGGCGCTGACCTGATGAAAAGGTTGCCCCTCTTTCCATGACCTCCTCATTGTAGCCGTTGGGGAGCCGCCTGATAAAATCGTCTGCGTTCACATACCTGGCTGCTTCTTCAAGCTTTTCATCGCTGATACTTTCCACGTTCAGGCTTATATTATCTTTAAGTCTTCCGCTGAACAGGAAAACATCCTGAAGCACCACACCGATTGCTTTTCTAAGTGAAGCCTTTTGAATGTCTTTGATATTTATTCCGTTAATTAATATTTCACCTTTCTGTATCTCATAGAACCTGCTTAAAAGATTAATAATAGATGTTTTACCCGCACCGGTATGACCAACAATTGCTATAGTCCTGCCGGCAGGAACCTTAAAGCTGACATCTTTTAATACCCAGTTTTCATCATTATAGGCAAACCATACGTTTTTAAATTCAATATCACCTGCGGCCCAAGCACTGTCCAGTTCCAGACTACCGGAATCATCTTCGACCGGAGTGTCCAAAATCATGAAAATCCTCTCTGAGGCAGCCATTGAGGACTGCAGAATATTGTATTTTTCAGCAAGATCGTTAATAGGCTGAAAAAGCAGTGAAATATAGTTTACCAAGGCATAGAGAACTCCGAATTCCAGAGTATTGTCAATTACTTTTCCTCCGCCGTTCCAAATCAATAAGGAAATAGCCAGAGAAGAAACCAATTCTATAAGTGGTCTGAAGAGGCCGAAGGTAACAACCTCATTCATTGATGCCTTATAATACTCCTTGCCTATTTTATTAAAGTTTTCAAAATTCGGCTGTTCCTTATGAAACATCTGAATGATGCGCATACCTGATATATTTTCAGAGATGGCTGAATTTACCTTCGCTATGGCAACACGCACCCTGCGGTATACTTTACGGATTCTGAGCCGGAATATAACTGTAAGTATTAGAACCACCGGCAAGACCGAGAGCGTAATCAAGGTCAGAGAAGTATTTAGTCTGAACATTATTACAATGGTGCCAAAAAGTATGGCAAAGTCCTTAAGCAATGTTATAAGAACATTCGTGTACATATCATTCAGTGTTTCGGTATCGTTGGTTATACGCGTTACCAGTCTGCCAATGGGATTCTTATCAAAATATGACAGGGGCAGCTTTTGAAGGTGGGTAAATAAAAGCTGTCTTATATTATATATAATATACTGTCCCGCATAGCTCAAAACATAAATCTGCAGGAGGTTGAACAAAAAGCCGGCTGCAATAAGCAGCACAAAGTAAATCCCCATTTTGTTCAAGGCGGCTATATTGTCTTTTTTGATAAAATCATCTATGGCTATACCTATCAAATATGGTCTGGCAAGATCAACAACAGTTGCAGCAAATAGAAATATTACTGCAAGTAAAAACAGATACCAGTATTTTTTTGCAAACTTCAAAAGCCGCCTCATCAGCCTCGAGTCATATGCTTTTTCGGTAAGCTCTTCTTCCTGCATTATATTATTTTCATCTGACATAGAAATATTGACCTCCTAAGGCTTTTAAGTGTATTGAAAGCTTCATTTGACCTAAACCGTTTCCACCCTACCGGTTTAAGCCTCAAGCTGGTTAATAAGCAATTGCTTGTTATATAACTCATTATAGAAACCGGCTTTTAATAGAAGCTCTTCATGGGTTCCTCTCTCAGCTATTTTACCGTCATCAAGTACTATGATTTCATCTGCGTCCTTGACTGCCGAGATTCTATGTGAAACTATTATACTTGTTCTCTCCATCATAATTCTTTTTAAATCCCTCAAAATTTCTTCTTCCGTATTAGCATCAACTGCTGAAAGGCAATCATCCAGAATCAGAATGGACGGAGAACCTATTACGGCCCGGGCTATGGCTACACGCTGCTTCTGACCTCCTGACAAGGTTACACCTCTTTCTCCAACAACCGTTGAGAACTTTTCGGGGAATTCATTAATACTATCAAAAATTCTGGCTGTTTTAGCCGCCTGTTCGACTTCCTCAATGGGACTGTTTCTAAAGAAATCTATATTTTCACATATGGTGTCTGAGAAAAGAAAAGTATCCTGAGGTACGCCTCCTATACTGCCTCTGAGTGTAGCCAAAGGTATTTTATTTATATCTGTTCCGTCAATAAATAGAGTACCTTCAGGCGCTTTAAGCAGCCTTGCTACAAGATTTATCAAAGTTGTTTTTCCGCTGCCGGTACGCCCGATGATGCCGAGGGTTTTACCTGCATCCACACTTAGGCTGATATTTGATAAAATAGGTTCATCTATTCCCGGATAAGTAAAACTGAGGTTTTTAAATTCAATTGTCCCATCTATTGAAGTTTTCTCAACACTGTCCGAATCACTAATTTCAGGTGTTTCATCGATGATGTTGTTAATTCGCTCAAGTGAAACGAACCCTCGCTGAAACATATTTGCTACCCAGCCAATGGCTGTAATGGGCCATATAAGCATACCTAAATAACTGTTAAAGGCTACGAAATCTCCAAGGGACACTGTGTCCTGAATAACCAGTATGCCGCCGAACCAGAGGGCTATAGCGAAGGAAAGACCGGCTATGGACATGACAGTGGGGAACATCATACTCATTAATCTTACATACTTAAGATTAACCTCTCTGTTAATGGAATTAATTCGTTCAAACCGGGAGATTTCCTTATCCTCCTGAGCATAGGCTTTAATTACCCGTATTCCAGAAAAGTTCTCTCTGGCGGCCTCGGTAAGATTTGAAAATGCTTCCTGTTGTTTTTGTACTCTGGACTGCATTATCTTCATAAAGAAAACCACCGCGATACCCAACAACAGTAGGGGCAGGAAGCATGCCGCAGTGAGCTTGAGTCCTCCGGTGGAAAGCATCATGATTAAAGCGACTATTGGTATTAATAAACTGTCTATTAGGAATATTACGCCCTGACCGGATGCCATAGTTACATTACCCATGTCATTGGTGGCACGAGCCATAAGATCCCCTGTTTTATGCGTATTAAAGTAATTTATTGATAGCTTTTGAAGGTGAGAGTAAAATCGATTTCTTAGGGACAGTTCGATTGACCTGGATACACTCATAAGAGTATATCTAAAAAGAAACCGGAAGAGGGCTATGCCCACAGCAAGCAATGAGATAGTCAAAGCATATTGAGCCAGTTTTCCCTTGGTAAGCAGGTCACTTTCCAGTAAATCAGTTACATCACCGAGTATTTTGGGCAAAACCAGTTGAAGAACGTCAACGCAAAGCAAAAAAGTTATGCCTAAAGCATATTTATATTTATTTTTTGATAAAAGATCTCTTATGTAGCGCAGTTTATCCAAATTAACCTCCTAAGCGGCTTTGAGCCAACATTGTGACCACAAAATGGCAATGAAAATATATATTCTTATAATAGATTACTTTATTATCGTATAATACATTATTAATATTATATCAAAAAATAATGATATATTGCTTTGTTTCATTATTTTCAGATAATATTAAGTTTTCCCCATTGTAACAGTTTATTTACATTAAGGTTACAATACTGGAAATTTATTGACATGGAGCAACAGGGCATTGTAAAATTCTAAAAGAGAAAACAAGGAAGTTTTACCAGTAGAAATACAAAAGTATGCAAAATTATTAACCGTTAGAAAAAAAGTTAAACATAAAAACGAAGGGAGGGTTAGCAATGTATTTAGCATCAAAGAAACAACTTAATACGGTAGATATACAGGGAATTTCATGTATGAGCAATTGTATACATTGGCTTGATCCTCTGTTTTATAAATGTATTTGTGGAACGTTGCTTAAGTCCTCGGGCAGAGCAAGTTTTACAAAGGAGTTTTAGACATTTTACAAACATGAGTGATTAAGTCCGATACTATGGATTTAATCACTTTTTTGTTTTTCAGAATGTTAAAAAAATGCACTTTTCAGTGAATTAGAAGAAATACATAAGGATAAGGGATGATCAAAAAAAGTAAAATGGATAAAATAAAGTTCAGAGATTTTAACGGTAAGAAATTAATGGTAAATCAACGGTGTAGATAGAAAGTGGTGATATTATGAGATTTTTTAATACAGTACAAAAAAATATGAGCTTTGCAGATGCGGTAGCAAGTATAAGATATTTTATCAAGATGAACCCGGATAGCAAGTACAGACTTGCTGTAGGAACTGATTCGCAGACAAAGGGTAAGTTTACCTGCTTTGCAACAGGTATTTATATCCATAGAGAAGGACAGGGAGCCTGGGGTTGTGTATGCAAAAGAATTCAAAACAGAAAATATTCAAACATACGTGAGAAAATCACAAAGGAAACAGAATTAACTTATGAGATGGTAAATATGCTCAATCAGGAATTGATGCCTTCTCTTTATGATTTTGTAGTAAAGTACCAGAACTTTGATTGCAGGCTTGAGGCACACATAGATGTAGGTACAAAGGGAGAAACAAGAAAGCTTATCAGAGAAATGGTAGGATACTTTGAGGGCATGGGAGTAGATGCAAAAATTAAACCGGAGGCTTTTGTGGCAAGCAGCTATGCAAACAGGTACAGCCAGGATGTCAGGGTAAGCTGAAAATAGTGAAGAATGAATAGTGAAAAGTGAATAGTGAAAAGTGAATAGTTAAGGAAAGCCGACTTTGTCGGCTGGAATTTATTAAAGTAGTTACTATTCGCCCTTCACTATTTCTTATTAACTATTATTGGAGATTAATATGCTAGAGATATGCTTGCTTGGAACGGGAGGAATGATGCCGCTTCCGAACAGATGGTTAACTTCAATGCTGTTGAGATATAACGGGAAAATGCTTCTGGTGGATTGCGGAGAGGGAACACAAATCCCGTTGAAAATGTGCGGATGGGGTTTTAAAGCAATTGATGCAATTCTATTTACACATTATCATGCGGACCACGTGGCCGGTTTGCCTGGGTTACTTTTAACTCTCGGTAATTCCGGTAGAGAGGAGCCTTTGACACTGATAGGACCTCCGGGGTTGAGAACTGTTGTGGAGGGGTTGCTTGTAATTTCTCCCATACTTCCCTATGATATAAAATTACTTGAGCTTCCCCAGGAGCAAAGTTCGGAATTTGAGATTGATAACATCAAAGTAAAGAACATTCCTGTGGAACATTGGATGACTTGTTTTGCTTATAGCTTTGAAATTGACAGACCGGGCAAATTCGATGTAAAAAAGGCTGGTGAATTGGGTGTGCCTGTGGAATACTGGAAGCGTCTTCAGAAAGGTGAGACCATTGACATTGGAAATATGGTGATCAAGCCTGAAATGGTCCTCGGTAAAACAAGAAGGGGATTAAAGGTTTCTTATTGTACAGATACCAGACCTGTAGAGGGCCTTGCGGACTTTATTAAGGACTCCGACCTTTTTATATGTGAGGGGATGTACGGCCATGATGAGGATTTGCAGAAAGCAATTGAAAAAAAACACATGCTTTTCTCCGAGGCAGCAACCCTTGCAAAGCTGGGAGAAGTGGACGAATTGTGGCTGACACACTACAGTCCGGCTCTGGAAAATCCTCTGGATTATATTACTTCAGTAAAATCAATTTATGAGAATACTATTGCAGGCAGTGATCTAATGACAAAATGTTTGAAGTTTATTGAATAGATTAATTTTACTCGTAGTTTCAGATTCTAATGGCCATTCTTAAAATTTAAACATGGTAACCCAATAAATATGAAGTATATTAAAAGCCATCTCAAAAAAAGATGGTTTTTTATTGTCAAAAAATGTATTAATTTTTTGAGTGAAGATGATATGTAAAATAATTGATATTCTATGGTGAAAGGTATATAATTCTTGAAAAAAATAAGAAAAGTGGTGTTTACATGAAACTGACGGTATTAGTTGACAATAATACTATCATTGATAAAAATTTTTTTGGTGAGCCCGGTCTATCCTTTTATATTGAAGAGGAAAATACAAGGCTTCTCTTTGATGTTGGTTATTCGGATGTATTTTTAAGAAATGCATATAAAATGAACATAGATCTAAAAAGCATAGATTATCTTGTTCTTTCTCACGGACACCTGGATCATACCTGGGGTTTGATACATTTGCTTGGGAGTATGGATTATTATAGTAGTGAATCCTTGAAAAAAGCAACATTGCTTGCTCATCCTATGGCTTTAGCACCGAAATCCGATAATGGAGAACAAATAGGTATGGCATATTCAAAGGAAATACTGGGCAGCTGTTTTAACCTGGAGCTTTCGAAGACACCGGTGTGGATTACCGAAAGATTGGTGTTTCTTGGAGAAATTGAAAGAACAAATAGTTTTGAAAATCAAAATCCTATTGGAACAACTTTGATTGATGGGGTTGAAAAACCCGATTTTCTCATGGATGATTCAGCTATGGCATATAAAACAGATGAGGGTATTGTAGTAATAACAGGCTGTTCGCACTCCGGTATCTGTAATATTATTGACTATGCAAAAAAAATATGTGGAGATAATAGAGTGGTGGATATTATTGGAGGCTTCCACCTGTTAAGTCCCCCTGAAATACAGATGAATGAAACTCTTAACTTCTTAAAAAATACTGCTCCTAAGGTTGTTCATACTTGCCATTGTACTGATCTATCCTCGAAAATAGCACTGGCCGGTGTAGTAAATGTCAGTGAGGTTGGAGTGGGTGGAAAATATTGCTATTGAACATGGTTTTGAAAGTTCTAGTAAATCAAATTGCAAATCAATAAAAATACAGAAAAAATATGCTCTTCTAACTAATGCGGCTCCGGAAACGAATTTATGCGGGGTGTAGGCTCTTTTATTTGGGTTCCAGCACAAAAAAATAGAAAAACTTTAGTTTTGCATACAAAAAAAAGAGAAAAATATGAAATAAATACTTTTAAAAATTGCATGATGTATGTTATTATAGTTGTATAAAAAATATATATCTAAAATTAAGGGTGTGGAATATGCAAAAATACGGTTTGCCAAACAAGCAGGGGCTTTACGACCCGGCACTAGAACATGATGCATGTGGAATGGGGTTTGTCGTAAACATAAAAGGAGAAAAATCCCATGATATCGTTGCTGACGCTTTGACCGTTCTGGAAAACTTAAATCACAGAGGAGCAAGCGGAGCAGATGAAAATACAGGTGATGGAGCTGGAATACTGGTTCAGATTCCCCATGATTTCTTTAAGAGAGAATGTGGCGTTTTGGGCTTTGATTTACCTGAAAAAGGTGACTACGGCGTAGGAATGATTTTTGCTCATAAATATGACGATTTCAGAGAGACGCAGATTGAGGCCTTTGAGAAAATAGTTCAGGAGGAAGGACAAAAAATCCTGGGCTGGAGAGAGGTGCCTATTGATAAAACAACAATAGGTGAAAGTGCAATATCTGTTATGCCTAGATTTATTCAGGTGTTTATCGGAAAAGCACCAAACATAACAGATGAAATGGCTTTTGAAAGAAAGCTTTATACAATAAGAAAGAGATCTGAAAGAGTTATCGGGCCAATGTGTGAAGACAAGGGGAGTATTTTTTATGTTGCCAGTTTGTCTTCCAAAACAATTGTTTATAAAGGTATGCTTACTGCAGAGCAGTTGAGAAACTTTTATCTTGATCTGTCTGATCTTGACTTTGTATCCGCATTGGCTATGGTTCACTCAAGATTCAGTACAAATACCTTCCCAAGCTGGGAAAGAGCACATCCAAACAGATACCTGGTGCATAACGGTGAAATCAATACAATCAGAGGTAACGTAAACTGGATGAAGGCACGTCAGAAGTGTATGGATTCAAACCTGTTTGACGACATCAACAAGATTTATCCTATCGTTGATGAAACCGGCAGCGATTCCTCCATGTTTGACAACAGCCTTGAGTTCATGTACCTTACAGGAAAATCTCTTCCCCAGGCAATATTGATGATGATTCCTGAACCATGGGAAAAGAATGACCTGATGTCCAAAACGAAAAAGGATTTCTATGAATTCCAGAACTTCATAATGGAGCCTTGGGATGGCCCGGCAGCTATGGCATTCACAGATGGAGATATTATAGGCGGAATGTTGGACAGAAACGGTCTCCGTCCTTCAAGATACTATGTAACCAAGGATAATAAGGTGATTCTGGCTTCTGAAGTCGGTGTTGTTGATATAAAGCCTGAAAATGTAGAATACAAAGGCAGGCTCGAACCCGGAAGAATGCTGCTTATCGATACAAAGGTCCAAAGAATTATTTCCGATGAGGAGATAAAGGAAAGTGTTTCTAAAATGCATCCATACGGTGATTGGGTTAAAAAGCATGTATTCAACCTCAGCGATCTCCCGGTTGTAAAGGCTAAGGAAGAAAAGGTAAGAGAAGATTTGTTGCAGCAGCAAAAGGCCTTTGGATATACATATGAGGATGTTAACAAATATGTACTTCCAATGGCGACTTCAGGTATTGATCCAGTTGGTGCAATGGGTATGGATACTCCACTTGCGGTACTCTCTGAGAAGCCTCAGATGTTGTATATGTACTTTAAGCAACTCTTTGCCCAGGTAACAAATCCTCCTATAGACGGTATCAGGGAAGAAATAGTAACCTCCAGCAGTATTCTGCTTGGAACTGCAGGTAACCTGCTTGACCCTGACAAGGAAAAAACGGCTAGTATATTCCTTGAACATCCAGTATTGACAAATGATCAATTAAATTCAATTAAAAATTTAAATAATGATCAATTCAAGGCAACCACCATTTCCATGCTATATAAAGTGGCCGAAGGCCCAAAGGCAATGGAAAAAGCTGTGAAACAAATATTCAAGGAAGCTGATAAAGCCATAAGTGAAGGTGCAAACATTATTGTTCTCTCCGACAGGGGAGTTAACAGTGAGTATGCTGCTATTCCGGCACTGTTGGCGTCTTCAGGACTTCACCACCATCTGATTAGAAGAGAAATCAGAACAAGTGTGGGTATAGTTCTGGAATCGGGAGAACCAAGAGAGGTACACCATTTCTGTACTCTTATAGGCTACGGTGTTACTGCTGTAAATCCGTACCTGGCATATGAAACTATAAAGGATCTTTCAGAGAAAGGCCTATTAGGTTCACTAACCTATGAAGAAGCAAAGAAAAACTTTATTAAAGGTACGGTAAAGGGAGTTCTGAAGGTACTGACCAAGATGGGTATTTCAACCATGCGCAGTTATCAGGGTGCCCAGATATTCGAAGCAGTAGGCCTCAAAAAAGATCTCGTGGACAAGTACTTCACTTTGACTCCATCAAGACTTGAAGGTATCGGCATTGAAGAAGTAGCTATGGAAAATCAGATGAGACATGAAAGTGCTTATGTAGAATCACCATACAGTGACACTCTCGAGGTTGGCGGAACCTTCCAGTCCAAGGAGGACGGAGAAGTTCACATGTACAACCCTGAAACAATTTACATGCTTCAAAAGGCTTGTCGTGAAGGGGACTACCAGCTCTTTAAGAAATACTCCAAAAAAATAAACGATGAAGAAATTGTTACACTTAGAAGTATTCTGGAATTCAACTATAATATAGGAGATACTATTCCAGTTGAAGAGGTTGAATCAGTTGATTCAATCGTTAAGAGATTTAAGACAGGAGCTATGTCTTACGGTTCCATCAGTAAGGAAGCCCATGAATGTCTGGCAATTGCAATGAACAGACTGGGTGGAAAGAGCAACACCGGTGAAGGTGGAGAAGATCCCGAAAGATTTAAGGTTTTGGCCAACGGGGACTCCAAGAAGAGTGCTATCAAGCAGGTTGCTTCAGGACGCTTCGGTGTAACCAGCAATTATCTTGCAAATGCTGAGGAAATCCAGATAAAAATGGCTCAGGGTGCAAAACCCGGTGAAGGCGGACAGCTGCCGGGCCGTAAGGTATATCCTGAAATAGCGAAGGTTAGACATTCAACACCGGGTGTAGATCTGATATCACCACCTCCTCATCATGATATTTATTCAATCGAGGACTTGGCTGAGTTGATACACGACCTGAAGAATGCCAACAATAAAGCAAGAATTAATGTAAAGCTGGTTTCTGAGGTTGGTGTCGGAACAATCGCAGCAGGTGTTGCAAAGGGTAAGGCTGACGTAATTCTTATAAGCGGTTATGATGGAGGAACGGGTGCATCTCCATGGACCAGTATAAAAAATGCAGGTCTTCCATGGGAACTCGGACTTGCTGAAACTCATCAGACCCTGGTGCTTAACAAATTGAGAGACAGAGTTGTTCTTGAAACAGACGGAAAGCTGCTGTCCGGTAAGGATGTAGTTATTGCAGCATTGCTTGGAGCCGAGGAATTTGGTTTTGCAACTACTCCTCTTATCGTTCTGGGCTGCGTAATGATGAGGGTATGTAACCTGAATACCTGTCCGGTAGGTATAGCTACTCAGGATGAAAGGCTTAGAAAGAACTTCGCAGGTAAACCTGAGTATGTTGAAAACTTTATGAGATTTATTGCTCAGGAAATGCGTGAAATTATGGCTAAACTGGGCTTCAGATCAATAAATGAAATGGTAGGTCGTACAGACAGACTGAAAGCAAAAGAAAATGTTAAGCACTGGAAAGCATCCAAGCTTGATTTGTCTGCAATACTTTATCAGCCATATGCAGGTGCTGATGTAGGCAGATACAATATGCAGCAGCAGAACCACATGATGGATAAGTCCCTGGGTATCAAAAAGCTGCTCAGAATGTGCAAACAAGCCCTTGAAGAGAAGAAGCCTATCAGAGCCAAGCTTAAGATTGAGAATATTGACAGAGTTGTAGGTACGGTAGTTGGTAGTGAAATATCCAAGAGATACGGCGAGGAAGGTCTTCCTGAAGATACCATCAAGCTGAACTTTGTTGGTTCTGCCGGTCAGAGTTTCGGAGCTTTTATACCAAAAGGCATGACCCTTGAGTTGGAAGGGGATTCAAATGACTATATCGGAAAAGGTCTTTCTGGCGGAAAAATAATTGTCTATCCTCCAAAGGCTTCTGATTTTGAACCTGAGAAGAACATTCTTATAGGTAATGTTGCTTTCTATGGTGCTACTGAAGGTGAAGCTTATATCAACGGTATTGCAGGCGAAAGATTCTGTGTCAGAAACAGTGGTATTAAGGCTGTTGTTGAAGGCGTGGGAGATCATGGCTGTGAATATATGACCGGAGGTAGAGTTGTAATACTCGGCAAGATCGGAAGAAACTTTGCCGCAGGTATGTCTGGCGGTATTGCATATGTTCTGGATTTTGACGAGGCATATTGCAATAAGTCCATGGTATTGCTGGAAAAGATAACAAATGAAGCCGAACTTAACAATATAAAAGAAATGATTGAAAAACATGTTTCATATACAGGAAGTCCTTTGGGCGAAAGAGTTCTTGCTGATTGGAAGAACTATTCACAGAGATTTACCAAGGTTATTCCGAAGGATTTCAAGATAATGCTTGAAAACATCGAGAATGCTCACAATAAAGGCTTAGTGGGAGACGAAGCTTTGATGGCGGCATTTGAAGAAAGTTTAAAAAAATAAAACTTTACGTGTTTTCATAAGTATTAATTTCACGCTTGAGCGTAGATGGGAGATAGTATGGGAAAAGCTACTGGTTTTTTAGAATATGAAAGAATAGATCCGAAAAAAAGACCACCTGAGGAAAGGTTGGGAGACTGGGATGAGATCCGAATTGAGCGTGACCCTGAGGTAATAAAAACTCAGGCCGCAAGATGTATGAATTGCGGAATTCCTTTTTGCCATGGAGGAGTCCTTTTAAACGGTATGGCTGCCGGTTGCCCTGTTCATAACCTTATTCCCGAGTGGAATGACCTGGTGTATAAGGGACAATGGAAGGAAGCATATAAGAGGCTTATCAGAACAAACCCCTTCCCTGAATTTACAGGAAGAGTGTGCCCCGCTCCTTGCGAGGGTTCATGTACTGAAGGCTACAATATGGAATCTGTTACAATACATGAAATAGAATATGAAATAATTGAAAGGGCCTTTGCTGAGGGCTGGGTGGAAATAAAGAAATGTCAGCCTACAGGCAAAAAGGTTGCTGTTATAGGTTCAGGTCCTTCTGGCTTATCAGCGGCATATTTTCTTAACTATGTTGGACATGACGTTACTATATATGAAAGAAATGACAGACCGGGCGGACTTCTAATGTATGGTATACCAAATGTAAAAATCGACAAGGGTATTGTTGAGAGAAGAATAAACCTGATGAAACAAGCAGGAATCAAGTTTGTTCTTAATACTGAGGTTGGTAAGGATATCAGTGCTCAGGAGCTGGTAGATAGCTATGATGCGGTTGTTCTCTGCGGAGGAGCTACAAAGGCAAGGGGACTTAATGTTCCAGGCAGTGACCTTAAGGGAATATACTATGCAGTTGACTTCCTTAAGGCAAACACAAAGAGTCTTCTGGATTCAAAACACCAGGACGGCAATTACATCAGTGCCAAAGATAAAAATGTAATAATCATTGGCGGTGGCGATACCGGAACAGACTGCGTGGCTACATCCTTAAGACATGGCTGTAAGAGTGTTTATCAGTTCGAAATAATGCCTGAGCCTCCAAAGGAAAGGGAATCCAGGTCAAATCCTTGGCCCGAATGGCCCAAAAAGCTGAAGGTTGACTACGGACAGCAGGAAGCTATTGCTGTTGCAGGTAAGGACCCGAGAAATTATCTCATTAATACTACCAAAATAGTTGGTAATGATAAGGGCGAGGTTACAGAGGTTCATACTGTTGAAGTTACCTGGGGTAAGGACGCACAGGGAAGATTCGGTCCACAGCCTGTACCAGGCAGTGAAAAGGTATGGAAAGCCGATTTGATACTTCTGGCAATGGGTTTCTTAGGTCCCGAAGATACCATACCATACGAGCTGAAGCTTGAAAGAGATCCCAGAAGCAATATAAAAGCAGAATATGAAGATTTTCAGACTAATGTTGACAAGGTATTTACCGCGGGAGACATGAGAAGAGGTCAGAGCCTTGTAGTCTGGGCTATTCAGGAAGGGAAGCTGGCAGCAAGAGAAGTTGACACATTCCTAATGGGAAAGACTGTGTTAAAGGGATAATAAATAATAAAAAGAAGGAGCTATCTCAAAATAGAAATATAATTCTATTGAGAGGTAGTTCTTTTTTTTCTTTTCAAATGAAGGAGATTATAATATAATTATAAATATTATCAGGTCATAAAACGTGATAATAAAATAACACTTATAAGGAGGGTCTATATGGTAGGTACCATATATAAGAATGTCTTCAATTCGGATGCAACTGCGATTAAATTTAAGGATAGTAACATAACCTACGGGGAGCTTGACGAAAATGTTACCGGCTACGCTAATTATTTCAAAAAATTAGGACTGATGACTGGAGAACGTGTTATTCTAAGCAGTATTAATTCGCCGGAATTCATTTATTCCTATTTTGGTGTTGTCAGAAACGGTGGAATAATTGTCCCAATTAATCTACTCCTGACAATGGAGGAAATTGCTTATCTTATTAAGGATTCCGAAGCAAAAATCATGATAATCCATCCTCTCATTTTACAAAAGGCCAAACTTACAAAAGAAGCCATTCAAAATGCGTTGAATATAGATGTAATTGTACTTGATGAACAAGTAAAACAGGAGGTTTGTGAACTTTCAAATAAAAAGTTTGTAGATGCTACTGACGAGAATGCAATATCCACTTTCCTGTATACCTCGGGTACTACAGGTAGACAAAAGGCAGCAATGCTCACACACAAGAATCTTGTTTTCAATGCCGAACAGTGCAGGCTTGGACTAAAAGGCTTACCGGAAGACAACTATATGTGTGTACTTCCCATGTTTCATGTTTTTGCATTTACAGCCTGTGTATTAATGCCTCTTTGGTCGGGAGCAACTGTTATCATCATGGAAAGTTTTCAGCCAAAAGAGGTGGTAGAAACTCTTATAAGGGAGAAAATTACAGTATTTATGGGTGTTCCCGCCATGTATGTTGTTTTGCTTGAGGCGGGTAAAAGTAATATAGGGTTTCCAGATTTACGTTTGGCCGTATCAGGAGGAGCAGCTCTCCCTGTTGAAATTTTCCGACAGGCAAAAGAGGTACTGAAACTACCCGTAGTAGAGGGTTATGGTTTGACTGAGGCCTCTCCGGCTGTAAGCTTTAATCCCCTTGACGGGGTTCAAAAGGAAGGTTCCATAGGATTACCGCTCCCATACCTACAGTGTAAAATAGTTGACGATAATAAGGTTGAGGTTTCTACCGGTGAGGTGGGTGAGCTTGCTGTCAAAGGAGATAATGTAATGCTTGGCTATTACAAACAGGAGGAGGAGACCCGCAAAACCCTTGTTGATGGATGGCTGCTAACCGGAGATATGGCCAGGATGGATGATGAGGGGTATATTTATATTGTCGACAGGAAAAAGGATATGGTCATCGTCGGGGGCCTGAATGTTTATCCAAGAGAAGTTGAAGAAGTAATCTACCAGTATTCAAAGGTTAAGGAGACGGCAGTTATAGGTGTGGACGACAAGCTCAGGGGTGAATATGTTAAAGCCTATGTAGTGCTCAAGGAAGGTGAAGAATGTACTTCAAAGGAACTTCTCCGCTATCTGAAGGAAAGGCTGGCTATTTACAAGCTTCCAAGAGAAATAGAATTTATATCCGAATTACCTAAAAACAGTACCGGAAAAATAATGAAAAGATTGTTAAAGGGCTGATGCTCGCATGTAATTTACTTTAAAAATTATCCCGTATGTTGTAGTATATACTTATAGTAATACTAGTAATTCTAGTAATACTAATTATACTAATAATACTATAAGTATTAAATTGACTATCCTGGAGAGGGTAAAAAATGGGAATAAATAATATTGAAACCATTCATAAGGGAATATGCCATCTTGGTGAAGGACCTGTATGGAATTCGCAAAAACTTAAGCTTTTCTGGACTGACATCTATAACAGGAGGATATGGGTTTTTGATCCTGTTAAGAGAAACAGCACTGTATTTTGGAATGGGAACCTCCAGGTTGGGGGATTCGCATTTACCCGTACAGGGAACATGGTTTTGTGTACCGATAAGGGAGTGTTTTTACAGAATTTAAATTCTGAAGGATATCCTGAGAAAGATGCAGAACTCCTTTTTGAAATTCCTTTGGGAGAAAATGAAATGTTCAATGACATAACTGTTGACCCTGAAGGACGGATTTTTGCAGGAACGCTCATAAGGCCTGACTTCAAGGTCGGAACCCTATACAGGCTTGAAAAAGGTAAAAAGCCTGAAATTGTTTTGACTGGGCTGCATTGCTCAAACGGAATGACCTTCTCACTGGATCAAGAATATTTTTTTCATACTGATAGCACCATTCACAGAATTACAAAATATAAATATGACCATGAAACTGGGGAGATAAGCAGCCCTGAAATCTATTTTCAGGGGGATGCCGGGTTGGGGTCCCCTGACGGAATCACGCTTGATTCCCAGGATCATGTCTGGGCAGCATTCTGGGATGGAGGCTGCGTCAGAAGAATAGACCCGTCAGGCCGTATAGTATCGGAATACCCTTTGCCGGCCAAGCAGCCTTCAAGTGTAATGTTCGGCGGAAAGGGCCTGGAAGAACTATATGTCACTTCTGCAGCAGAAAACGCTGAAAATATTATAACAGGGTATTTCAGTGACGGCACTTTCGCCGGAGGGCCCTTGTACAGGCTGCGGCCTGGAGTAACCGGAAGAGAAGAATGGCTTGCTGATTTTTAGTCAGCAAGCCATTCTTAAGAATATAGGATTTTATATCAAAAACTAATTGGCTTCAGTTAGGTTTTTTATCCGGGCTCTGCAGGTAAAATAGTTAAAAATCCTTTCTGAGCAGCAATAACACATAATCAGGAATATGGGATAAACTCCGAAGATATACCTTGATTTTACCTCCCAAAGCATATAAAAGCCAATATAGAGATAAATCACATAAACAAATAATTCCATTCTGAAGTCTTTTTTACTGGCGGCATCAAATAAATAAAGGCTTACCAGTCCTAAAACCAGCCAATTGAAGGAGTGCAGCATCCAATCGATAGACAGTCTGGCTGTTCTATCCCAGGGCTCAAAATATTTGATCAGGGGAGTGCTGTATAATATAAAGCGGTCAGAGCTCAGAGTCTGGGACAGTCCGTAAAAGTTAACACTGTAAGTACCTTCTGTCCATAACCAAAAGGTCTTTTTTATATAAGCCTTTAAAACATTAATTAGCCCGGTATGCTTATATTTTGACATAATATCATTTATAAAAAAAATGGAAGCATCATGTTTATTACATTTAAAACGGTTAATAAAAATTGCGATATTCCGGCCACCATCCCAATAACCCAGCTTTTTTTCGGGAACTCCCATGTTTATCCATCTCCAAATCGGATTGGAATGAATTCCCACCGGTTCAGTAATTATACCTGCCCTGGTCCCTGCAAAACTAAATAGCTTTAAGGGGAGATTGAATAAAAAAAGGGACAGTGACCCATAGGCGACTTTTTTTATATATGGCAATAAATTTTTTTCAAAATTAAGCAGCCAATATACTAAAATCGCTGCCAGAAAAAGGAGTGTAACACTTCTCATAAAATTACCGACCATCAAAAAAAGCGCTGTATAAATAGCATATTTACCATTGTTTTTCCTTGCAAAGCTAAGGGCATTTAAAACTGCAGCAAGACAAAAAGTATTGGAAATTATATCACCATAGGTGAAATTATTCAGTATTACGGGCGGAATAAAAGTAACAGCCAATAATAGTATTCCGTAAGCCTTTTCCTTCCTTTCGGGATAGAGCTCCTTGTATATCCGATAAATAAGCCATGCCGATACTGTATTAAAAATTGCATTTATTATTCTAAGTGTAATGTAGCTTTTTGGAAGAAAAGAATATATAAATGCAATAAAAACTGTTATCCCGATATTATTCGGATAATACCCCAGATAGTTCCCGATCCCTAAGGAATTGAAATTCCCTTCGAGAAACTGTCTGGCAATCTTATTTATAATAGCTGCATCTTCGTAGGCATTGACAGGCACAAGTAGAATAAATACTGCCTGCAGACAAAAATAGAGTATAAGTGTCAGAGACACAAATTTATTTTCCGCAATTCTCGACAGGCTTATGGAGGCTCTATTGATTATCATCAAAAATAAGAAGAAAAACACTGCTAGTCCTACAAGCAGTAAAGGATTCTGTGGAGAAAATCTTGGGAAAGGTACAGCCCAACCGTGTAGTATAAGACTTAATACCCATATTAAGAAAAAAAACAATGCAAGCATATAAAAAGCTACTGTCTTAAGTCTATATAGAAGATTAAACAAGTTCAGTCCCCTCCAACTTTATCCATAATATTTACTTGCCATTATTCATTTCACATTGTAATCTGCCCGCCATAAATATTAAAATTCATGTAAATTTATAACTTTAATTAGAATACTTTCCGGATAAATGTGTAAAAATAAGGTAAAAAATAAAAAAATAAGAAATAGTTGATAAATATGAGTAAATTGGAAAATAGTGGAGAATATGGAACGTAATTAAGAATAAGGGTTAATTCCATATATTGCAAAATCATGAAGTAAAAGTTAACATATAAGACAAAGAGTTAAGTTATTAACGAGTAGCCCAAACTCTTAACTAGGGGTATTGTTTCTGTCTTTACATTTGATTATTGCAACTTACGATGCTCTTTTTTCATGCCATGAAACAATCACTTCGCGCTCTTTTCTCTCAGGTATTCAAAATATTTAAAGGAGTTGAAAATATGATATATACCAAGGAAAAAGCTATTCTTGATATGGGAAGAATGGCTTGGTTAAAGCAAAGGTGCAACACTCCAAAACCGGCAAAAATTGTTGTAAAGGTTACACGTGATTGTAATCTGCGATGCAGCTATTGCTACACAAAAGGTGGTGAAGAAAAATCACACATTTCATTGGATATTGTTGAATCCTTCTTTGATCAACTCGCTGAAGACAACCCAAACAAAATCGATTGTACTTTCCACGGTGGAGAACCTCTTTTGAAACCAAATCTCCTAAAGGATATTGTTAATACATTAAATAAAAAATACTATGCTCCAAGATTATCTTACAACATTCAAACTAATGCAACACTGATAAATTCCGATTGGATAGAGTTTTTTAAAGAAAATGGTATTACATCCATTGGGGTTAGTCTTGATGGAATCGAAGAGGTCCATGACAAATACCGCAAAAATGCAGCAGGAAAAGGTTCTTTCAAGGATGCTGTCAAGGGTCTTAAAATACTACAGGATGCAGGCATTTCAGGTGGAATAATATCTGTAATAACTAATGAAAACGTAAATCAAATGGTTGATTTTATTCAGTGGTGCAAGGAAAACGATATACGGGGCCTTTCTTATAATCCGGCTTTTCCCAATGGCTATGCTGAAGGTAATTTCGGGATTGCTCCCAAAATCTCAGATTATTGGGAACAGACAAAAAAATTGATAGACTGGCTGGTCGAAAATAATCGACAATGTGCACCGGAGGATAGAATGTATGAGAGAGAGATAGAGTCGATTACCAGAAACATAATAAACCCATCCAATAAGGTTTATATGTGTAATTCAACTCCATGTGGGGCTGGAACCCGCCATTTAGGTCTGGATGTAAATGGTGACATAGAAGTGTGTGACACATTATATGGTAATAAGGACTACATATTAGGAAATATTCAGAAAGACAAATTGGAAGATATCTTAAAAAATCCTATCATCGAAAAGTTTTCAAATCGTTCTCAAGAAAAGTTATCCAATTGCAAATCATGTAATCTCAAGCAATGGTGCAGCAGCGGTTGCCCGGCTGGAAACATTATACATTATGGCCCTGATGGGATTAATAAGTCCAGTTACAATTGTGGTTTCTTCAAAAAAATAATTCCATACTTAAAAGAAAAGTTTGATAGTGGTGAGATAGATCCGGAACTTTTATGTCAATATATACCTGATATTAACAAAACCGTTTCTAACAATGAAAAGGAAGGAATGATAGGATGAAGTACCAGAAAATACAGGGAGTTACAGCTGAAAAAGTTGGAGTTGCAGAAGAGGATGACCTGGTTGTATATGATGCTAATACTGAATTAGTACATATTATAAACTCAACCGCAGCAGAGATTTTAGTGCTAATAGATGAAGAAAGTAAAACAATAGACGAAATTATAGCTTGTTTGCTGGATAAGTATGATGTTTCATTTGATGCAATACGAAATGATGTTCAAGATATATTGGATGAGTTAGTAAATAAAGGGCTAATTTCCTTAGCAGCGTAATCTATAGGTTCTGACATAGGTGAAAGTGAGAAATCATACTAGCCTGTGTTTGGAAACTAAGCTATAGATTTAAACATTTCTTTTGAAAGGGGGAGAATGTATGAAAAAAATGTGGGTAAAACCCGAATTGATGTCTACGCTAAATCAGAACGATTTATGTTCAGAAGTAGCAATAGGCGATTGGTTGCAGTGGATACAGTGGATTAGATGGAGACAGATCTGGCTTGAAGCCCGCTAATTAATGCAACTGGAATATAACTGGATGTTTTTATAGAACATCCAGTTATATTCCCCAAAATAAGTGATTGATATATAGACCAGAATAAATCAAAATAGTTGGAGTGTATATTATATGAGCAAAAGCAGGATATGTAAAAAGTTTAAACTACATAGAACGGCAGTTACTATGGCATGGAAAGTATCATGTCTTATATTCATTTTGATTATACCCTTGGATTTATTGACAGCATGCATACCCCTATCAATCTCTGTATTACTCGGGAAGCTATTCGAAAGGCCCATAGAAGGATTTAATTTTTTTAATGTAGGTTTACTGACAACAGGTATTTTGCTGCTTGGCACAGTTCAGAATTGCTATAATATATTCAGAGCTTTCTATTCAAAAAAATACAGGCGTAAGGTATCTACTTATACAAAAAGAGTACTTTTAGTTTATGTAAACAAATTAAGAGCAATAACCCATGAAGATGAAAATTGGTTAATGCGGTATAAGAGAGCAGACCAAATTTCCCATGCAGTAGCAGACTATATTTTTGCTGTAGGAAAAATCTGCGGCATATGTATTATATGCCTGACATTTATAGTTTATTTGGCAAAAATAACACCTAAGGTGGCTATTTTGGCCATTTTATCGTTCATACCTTTAATTATTTTAGAGCTGCGTGCCTCCAACCTTCAATTTAGGCTGGAACAAAGTCAATTTGAACATAAAAAACAGTTGGATTATTATTCCATGGTCTTTGCCGGACCACGTAATGGTAGAGAAATTAGGGTATTTCAATCGGGTAATTTTCTGATAGATTTGTGGAAAGGACTTGTACATAAATCCTTAAAGGAATATCTTAGACTTTTTACAAAAATATCTGTTGCTGAAATTATCTTATTGACTGCTACTATTATTGGATATGGATTAGTGCTGATACAAGTCAGTTCAATGATAATAACAGGAAGATTAAATGCTGGAGTATTTATTTCAATCATACCCTTCACGGCTTCCATTCTGTATGCTATGAGTGATTTGATGAAATCAATAAAGGGATTGAATTATTCCCTGCTTGAATGGAAAGAAATAAATGACTTTATCGATGACTGTAAAGCAAAAAGAGAAAACAATGACTCAAAATCTGAGTTACATATCGATAAAGCTGAAAACAAAATTAAGATAGAATGCAAAGGCGTTTCTTTCCGATATCCAGGAACGGAAAGTAATGTTTTAAATAATATTGATTTGTGTATATATCCTGGAGAGACAGTAGCACTTGTAGGGCTTAACGGATCTGGAAAAAGTACATTGATGAAAATACTAACAGGTATATATACACCTGATAATGGAGAAGTTCTTTACAATTCAACTGATATTAAAGAATTAACATGGGATAAAATCCGTAAAGCCGTATCATTTACTTTCCAGACGCCCGTCCGGTATCCATTGTCAATTGACGATAATATTTCTCTGAGAGGCACCGAAGATAATATTCTCAGGAGATTTCTGGATAGAGTGGGGCTTTCTTTGGAAAAATTAAGGAGACAAGGGAAATGGATGACATTGGGATTTTCAGGTGGAACGGATTTATCTGGTGGTCAGTGGCAAAGAATTGCTATGGCAAGAGGTTTAATCAATGATAAAAAGCCCTTCTATATTTTTGATGAACCTACTGCATCCTTAGATCCTGTTGCTGAGTTAGAAATATTTAAAACCTTCATGGAATTAACAAAAGGCTCTACAGTCATAATATCTTCTCATAGACTGGGATTTGCACGTGAAGCCGATAGAATTATCGTCATTGATAACGGAACTGTTATTGAAAACGGAAAACATGATGAACTAATAAAAAAAGGTGGATTATATGCAGAGATGTATAAAGCCCAGTCAATGTGGTACAAGGAGGATTACCAAAATGTTGTCCATTCGAAAATTAGTTAAGATTACCTGGGCTACAAAACCCGTTATTGCTTCCTTTTCATTATTAGTATCTATTATATGGAGTATATCTCCCATAGTAGAAATAATACTTATAGGTAAAGTAGTATCCTCTTTAAGTGTCGGTTTCGATAGTAATTCTAATTACATATTTGATATTGTTATGTATTTAAGCTGGGCTTTTTTGATTCCTAATGTTGCACGAAAAATTCAGGATATTTTAGATGTATATATTGGAAAATATACTCAGGAGAAGTTGACGTCCTTAATCTTGAAAAAGGCATCTTCCATATCACTTAGATTTTTGGAATTATCAGAATCAAGAAATTCTATATATAGGATATTATCGAACCAAATTCACGATGGTCAGAAATTTGTTTATGAAGCTGTATCTACAATATGCAGGATAATCCGAATTATTATGATTGTTGGATTTATTACCTGGTACAGTCCTGTTATTTTACTAATAATTGTTGGAGTAACTATTCCAACAGTTCTTATAAGAAATATCGTTAAGAAGAGTGAAATAGAACAGAGCATGGCAAATACCGAACAAGAACGCTTTACATCAGTACTATATTCCCTTTTTTTTGAACGCAGTTCAGCTCCTGAAATGTGGATATATGGAGTTAGAGCAATTCTATCTATACGCTGGAGAAAAGAAAACAGGGAGTATGAGGAATGTAATAACCAATTTGAAAATAAACAGGCTTTCTACAGTATATTATCAAATATAATTCAGTCGGCAGGAAATTTAGGTTCACTTTTAATTTTAATGTATTTGGCTATAAACGGAAAAATGCAGATAGACGCTATAGTTAGTTGTTTTTTTGGTCTACAGATATTACAAGCCTCAATAATACAAATTATGGATGGTATTGTTGAAGTGGTTCAAAGCAAGGTTCTAATAAATGAATTTAATGAGGTAATGTCGCTGGAAGATGAAGCTTCCGAAAGTAAACAGAATAGCAGCTGTGCTATCGATAGTATGCCACCTGCCATAGAATTCAAAAATGTATCATACAGATATCCTGGATGTGTCCAATATGCTTTGAAAAATGTTTCACTGACAATTAACTCGGGAGAGAAGCTGGCGCTGGTTGGAGAAAACGGAACAGGAAAATCTACAATTGTTAGATTGATTCTAGGTCTGGATAAACCAACAACTGGTGAAATACTTATAAACGGAAAGAAGATTTCTGAATGTTATGATGAGGTTAGAGCAAATTGTACAGCAATGTTTCAGGACTTTGTAAAATATGAATTGAGCGTGAAGAATAATATAGTGATTAGTGACTATAAAATGAAGGATGAAAAAAATAAGTTTGATGCAGCCATAGACTGGGCTGATGCAAAAGATATAATTGAGAACTTGTCCGAAGGCGAAAATACAATAATGGTAAAAGGAGGAGAACTTTCAGGGGGACAGTGGCAAAAAGTTGCTTCAGCCAGAACCAGATTCAGAGAAGGTCATCTGGTTGTTTTAGATGAACCAAATGCTGCTATAGACGCATTCCACGAAGTTACCATGTACAGAAAATTTATGGAATTGTTCAAAGGATGTACAGCTGTTATTGTTAGTCACCGTCTGTCCATTGCGAGAATATGTGACAAAATCGTCGTCCTCGAGGGGAATACCGTTGCTGAGTATGGTTCACATAATGCATTGGTTGAAATGCAAGATGGTATATATAAAAAAATGTTTTATTCACAATCGGAATTGTATGCATGAAAATAGATGGAGGAGGTAGAACAAAATTGAGCTTTCTTTTTAAAGGTTTTATTCCACGTATGAGTAAGCATTATGCTTTTATGTTTAGCCCGGAGGTTCCAAAAGATTGGTATGAACGTATACCCAGCGAAGCAGAAGAAAGATGGAATCAGGTATTAAAAATAGTTAAAATATCTGAAGAAAAAATAAATTGGGCCAGCAGATATGCATACATTGTAAAGCTGGCACAAACAGATGAAAACGGAGATGGTCAAAATAAAGGTCATGTTTATCCTTCTATGATTGAATGCTTTGCTACCAATGAATCCGATCTAAAGCTTCCTTTTTTGCATGAGGAAGCTCATGCAATAGTATATAGACAGTGGGGAAGGCTCCCAAGTTTCTGGTCTGAAGGAGTTGCTGAATATATCAGCGCTTTCTTAATGAATCCGGGGTGGAAAAAACCTCATCAGGATGAATATGAGACTGTAATAAAGCTGGCATTAAAATATATTGATAACGGTATTGACAATCTTATCTGTGATTTGGACGATAAGGAGTTTTGGAGACTTAAAAACTTAGATATGGTGGACTATAGGGTGGCCAGCATTTTTGTGTATTACTTAGTAAAGGTTATGGGATGGGATTATTTACATAAAATATTAGATGAGTTATGTACTAATAGTAATTCTTTTATATGTAATGAAGTTAATAATCAAAAATTAGTATCGAAATGGAAAAAATTCCTCATTAAGGAACAAATTAAACTTAATTTGTTCCCATTATAGTAATTAAGATTGGGTATATCACTCTAAAAACCAATAATTAACATACTGTGAATAATTTGTTAACAATTTTTGTTATTTATTACCTTTTTTGAGGTATTGTGGTATAATTTCAACTGACTTAATTACTGTAATCATCTGGGAGGAACTATGACTATTACCAACAAAACTAAAGAAAAAATAACTCTATTTCTCTTTCTTGGTCCGAGTATGGCAGGTTTTTCCCTTTTCTTCTTTGTTCCGTTTCTGGGGGCTATATATTACTCTCTTATTGACGGAAGCTCGGAAAGTCATTTTGTTGGCTTGGAAAATTACATAAATATTATGTCAAATGATGTTTTTACAAGAGCCATGTTCAATACAATACTTTTTACTATCTTTTGCGTCCCCATAAATATGGGAATATCCTTGATACTGGCTCTTCTCCTTAATTTGAGAATTCCATACAGAAATATATTCAGAACAATTTTCATATCGCCTCTGGTTGTACCCGTTGCATCGGTTATTCTGGTCTGGCACATATTATTCGATTATAGCGGTACAATTAATGCCCTTATATCAAATATGGGTTTGACCAAAGTAGACTGGATGAATTCTGAATGGGCTCGTATGGTGGTATTAATTCTTTATTTATGGAAGAATGTTGGATATAATATTATCCTTTTTCTGGCCGGGCTCCAATGTATTCCAGAAGAATATTACGATTCAGCCCGTATTGACGGAGCTAATACATGGAATAAATTTAAAAACATTACATTAGTGTACCTTACGCCCACATCTTTTTTTGTATTTATAATGTCAATAATAAACTCCTTTAAGGTTTTTAGAGAAACATATCTAATTTCTGGAGAGTATCCACATACCAGCATTTACATGCTTCAGCATTATATGAATAATATGTTCCGTTCGCTGGATTATCAGAAGCTTACAACAGCTGCACTCATTACAGCATTAATTATATATTTACTGGTAGTTTTGCTATTTAGATTTGAGCGTAGGATTAGTGCAGGTTTGAAATGATTTGTGTATACCCTATGCGTGTAGATGGGAGATTATTATGATTTCAAAAGAAAAAATAGCCGGTAAGATGGATTTGGCGCGTCCCATCAGTGGTACTATTAGGCTTACAATAATGGCAAAGAAGTTCAGAAGTATACTTCCCCTACTATTAATGCTAGTCCTTTCAATGGCATTTTTATTTCCGTTAGTGATTACGGTTACAAATTCATTTATGACTGAAAAGGAAATAACCCAAAATTATTTAGCTATTACATTTAACATGCAAAGCAATGTTATTGAGGAGACAATACCTGAATTTGTAAATATTAAATTAATTCCGGATATAGTTACATTCAAGCAGTATTTTGTATTATTAATAGAACGAACAAACTATCTATCAATGTTCTGGAATTCGGTCCTGCTGGTATTACCAATAGTTGCAGGACAAATAATAATTGCTTCACTGGCGGCGTATGCATTTACATTTATTAAGTTTAAAGGGCGTGAAACCCTATTTTTGGTATACATTATAACTATGATGATGCCTTTTCAGGTAACCCTGGTTTCCAACTATTTAATTATTGGTAAGCTTGGTCTATCAGACAATTACCTTTCAATAATCCTCCCTGGAATTTTTAATACTTTTGGGGTGTTTCTTTTGAGGCAGTTCATGACATATATTCCGGAAGAGTATATTGAAGCTGCAAAAATTGATGGGGGCAGCCACTTAAGAATATATTCAAGAATAATTCTGCCAATGGTAAAAGCAGGAGTTGCTGCTTTAGCCATCTTGATATTTATAGATTACTGGAATATGGTGGAACAGCCGTTAATATTTCTGCAAAGTCAGGAATTGCAACCTTTATCAATATTTCTTTCAAATATAAACATTGACGAGAGAGGTATATCATTTGCTGCATCTACTATATATATGATACCTATGCTACTTATTTTTATATATGGAGAGAATTACTTGATTGAAGGTATACAGCTGTCCGGTTTGAAGGGGTAAATAATAACCGCTATTTAAGCTTTTAGGAGGTTTCTATGGAAGACGCGGTAACGAATACAAATGAAAAAAGAAAAAGGATAGTAAAAAAACTTATATTGATATTTTTGATGTTCATGTTATTGTTGACTTTTTTCTCAAACACCATAAAGAACATGTCATATGCAAAGGTTAAGTATGAATTACCAACAAAGGGATATTTGGTAAAAAAAATCACCGGAAAAGGAAGTGTGGAGGCAAAAAATCCTGTTCTCGTGTTTGTAGACGACGATATAGAAAGACGAGTTCTTGATATAAAGATCAAAATTGGGGACAAAGTAAGAAAAGGTCAGGAATTAGTGACATTTCAAAAAAAAGATGTCGCAGATGAATTAATTGAGGCTGAAATTTTGTATAAACAAAAAAAGCTTTCGTTGGAGAAGCTTAAGGAACAATTATTGTCGAAGGACCTTTTAGAGCACGAGAGAAAAATAAATGATGAAAAGAAGAAGATAGCAAGGATGGAGAAAGAGTTGGAGGATAAAAAAGAGCTTTATGCTCTAGGGGCTATTTCAAAATATGAACTGGATACGGCACAAAATGATCTGGAGGATACTCGGACAGAGAATGCACAAATGTTAGAGGATTATAACTATGCAAAAGAAAGTGAAGCTGCCAGAGTTAGAAATTTGCAAAGAGATATTAAAAGCTGTGAGTATGAAATTGAATTAGCGGAACTCTCCTTAAAAAAGTTACAAAAAGAGAAGGACTTCAACAATATAATCACTGCTCCCTGTGATGGGGTAGTTAAAGAAATAAATATATCTGTTGGGAATATGGTAAACAATACGAAGGTACTATGCAGCATATCAGATCCTTCAAGAGGGTTCGATTTCATAGTACCTATTGACGCAGACGATTTAAAATATATATCAATTGGTGATGATGCAGAAGTTCACCTTAAGTCATTAGCGGGAAAAGTAGTGGTGGGGAAGATTATTAATATTAAAGACGAGCTATCAAAAACCGGAGAAAAAAAAGAACTGATTGTTGATTTACCTGATGAAAACTTAATCGGGGGAGAAAGTGGTGAAATATATATATCTAAAACCACAAGGTTTTATAATCTACTTGTTTCAAATTCTTCAATAAATGAGGATAAGGATGGGAGATTCGTTTATATCATTAAGGAGAAGAAGGGACCTCTCGGAAACAGTTATTTTGTTCAACGGGCATCAGTAAGCACAGATGAGTCAGACAATACTAAAACATCAATTTTAAACGGTCTGGATGAAAAGGATAAAGTTGTTACCAGCAGAGATCGTCCTGTATATGACGGAAACTATGTTGTAATTTCTGATTAAGTCAGTTTATTGTATTCCGGAAGGGTGTGAAACCTCTTGAAAAATACTAGGATAATTAGATTTTTAGGCTTCTTGGGTATATTTATTATTTTGGCCGAGATTATTGTCAGTAATGGGATTCTAAATAATTTTCGCGGGATAAATGGCGACTATTCCACATTAAAAACTGTTGTAGACGTTAAAAATAATATCGATTTGGATAATGAATCAGGCTTCAACAAACAGGATATCTGGCAGCTCAAAAATATATTCAAAAGTGTAAACCTGACTTGTTATACCAGCCCAAGGGAAAAAAATACAGTCGTTTATCATGATGATAAACCTTTTAAAGTTGCGGTAATTGCAACAAATTACACTTTTCAGAATTTCAGGGACATGAATGTTAAGTATGGGAACTTTTTTCAGGAAAGTGATGAGATAAGTACAAAGCCTGTAGCGGTCATTGATAATAAACTGGCTTGGGATATATTCCAAACAGACAATGTGGTGGGAATGGAAATTGAATTGCTTGACCGTACATTTATTATTATCGGAGTATGTTCCGAAGAAAAAAGTATAATTCGCAGGATGGCTCATGACGGAATCCCCAAAATCTATATTCCTTTTGAAACACTTTTAGACATAGAACCAAATACTAAAATAACAAATTTGCAAATAAAGTCAGAGGATAACAACACTCTAGATAAAAATAGAGAGATAATTACTAGGGCTCTTGAAGCCATGGGCAGAGAACCGGCTAATTACAACATCACTGATTATAATATTGAATGGGCATCCGTTAAACAGGTTCCTCTTATAGTGACGTTTTTATTAGGGTTAATGGTCATATATATGGGTCTTCGATTAATTTTTAAAGAAATAAGAGTCCTTATTTCTTTAATAAAAAAAGAGTGTCAAGTTAACTATATTTTGGAAGTAGTAAAACTTAATCAAAGAAGAATATATTTTCTGCTGTTGAAAGTAGTTTGTACGCTTATTTTGCTATGTTTAATTTGGAAGGAGGTGAGTTTTCAGCCTTATGTATCTCCCAAATATATTTCTATAAATTTATTTGATCTATCTTATATTAAAGATCTATTTGAAGGCCAGCTGGAGAGCGTTAACTCAAATGCCGGTTATGTTGCACCATACATAGAGAATGAGTTTAATATTGTTAAAAAAATAGTTTACTCTCTATTCTTTATAAGTATTTTAGTAGGGCTGCCGGGTTTGTTGATCTCGTTAAATACCCTAAAATGGTGTAGTTCTGACCAGGTTGAGGAAATTGTGAATTTGACACTGATGTTTATACTATCTTTATTAATATTACTATTAATCTCTTATATGCTGGGACTATCAATATACGGTGATTATCTTAAAAGCGTCACCGGAGTATGGCTATTTACAATTATCAATATAATTAAATTCAAAAGAAAGGAAAGTGGTATTTTATTATGAATTACAAAAAATTACTCTTATTTTCAATGATGTCTCTTCTGATTTTTAACGGATGTGCTTGTAGTTTTTCGAATAATAAATCAGAAAAAAGTAATCTTGTTTTATTTTATGATGAAAAAGATATTACCGAAAAATCAGAGTTTATCAATCCTGGAATTATTAGAATAAACTCTCAGAATCAATTGGTTGTATCTGATGATGAAGGAAAAAATACAAGATATTTACTGCTTGATTTGGAGGGCACTCCTTCTGCCATGATGAAATGTGATAACTTTGAGGGAAATGGTACAATGTTTACCCTTGATTCAAAGGATAATTTTCATATTTATTATGAGGAGCCGATAATGGATCCTAATACAAATTTACCAAAGGAATTTAAAAGGCAAATACTAATATACAACAATAGGGGAGAATACATAAATAAAGTAGAAATTGGTTCAGTCAGTTACCAGGACAGACAAGTAAGTCAAGTTTTTGATATGGCAGTAGATTCAGCAGGTAATTATTATTTGGCTGAGCATAAAGGAATCGCATTTATAGATAAAACAGGTAAAAAAATAAAATTCATTGGCACATATCCTTATTGTATAGCGCTGGATTCAGAGGATAACTTAATTTATGCTGATGATGAGGCAGGAGTTCCGGGGGCTAAGCCTTTTATAGAAAAGATAAATGCCCAGACTGGAAAAAGCATCTGGAAAACTGAAATTCCAGCGAAAACAATACCCAAGCAGATTAAAGCCAGCAGTAAAGATGGTTACATAATCTGTATGGATGACAAGGGAGTAAAAAGATATACTGCAGAAGGGAAACCTGCTGAAGAATATTCAGTTGACTTTATGTCCTCAAACATACTCTCATTAAACCTGGACTTGATATCATTGAATATAGATAATTCCGACAACATGTATATCCTGGCAAAGGATAATAATTCATTACCAAACTCCGGTAATGTGAAATACGGCTTGTTTAAGTACCAGAAGACTGATAAACCAAAAAAAGTAGAAAAGAAAACTACTTTGGTTTTAGCTACGGCTCAATCAAACAGATTTCTTGAAACTGCAATAAATATGTTCCAAAGGAAAAATCCTAATATATCAATAAAAATTCAAGAATATAACAATGCCAGTCAGAACCCGGAAGATTTTGAAAAGTATATTAAATCTCTGAGCACTGAAATGATGAGTGGAGCGGGACCTGATATTATTGATGTTAAAAACCTGCCCTATAAAAAATATGCAGATAAAAATAGTTTGGTAAATCTTGACGAACTAATTTCAAAGGATAAGGATTTTGACATAAATAAGTACAATACAACCTTAATTGATCTTCTGAAATACAAAAAACAAACATATACAATTCCTTTATGTTTCGGCATACAATCTTTGGTTGCTAATAAGGATGAGATTGTTAAAATTCAAGCCAGTTTGGATGATACAAAATGGACCTGGCAGGATTTTATTACTATTGGTGAAAAGGCAGTAAAAGATATAAACGGGGATGGAAATGTTGATCAATATGCATTTATTAAGATGGACGATAGTGATTTGTTCTCTTATTTATTTGCAAGCTGCTACAATCAATTTGTTGATATGGAAAACAAAAAAGCTAATTTCGATTCTCAGGAGTTCGTAAACTTACTTAATATGTGTAAGCAATTTACTGATAAAAACTTATCCAACCCGCAGGTTGTTGATATGGCCGCTTATCCGGATGCTTCAGATAGAGGTCAGATTGTGTTCCTTCCTCAGAATATTTATAACTATATGCATTATTCTTATGTAAAAACAATGTTTAATGGAAAATCTAAAATCTTAAGTCTACCGTCCCAAGTTAAAAACGGTGGTACTTATGTACCTAAACTTCTGATATCAATTAATAGCAATTCTGAACATGTGAATGAAGCGTGGGAATTCTTAAAGTTCTTGCTTTCAGATGAAGCTCAGTCTCCAAAGGAACTTGAGAACACAGGTTTTGCAATCAATAAGGAAGCTTTGAAAAAGAGGTTTGAAGAGGATTTAAAAGAAAGTGAAGATATTATTAGTCAGAACGGAGGATCAACAGTTATAAATGACCGAAGAATTGACCCCCTCACTAAGGAAGATGTATCTGCAATTAAGAAGCTTATAAATGATGCACAAAACTGTCAGAATAACGACCTACAGATATCTAGTATAATAAATAGGGAATTAACTCCGTTCTTTACAGGACAAAAATCTGCTGAGGAAGTATCCAAAATCATTCAAAGCAAGGTGGAGACATACTTAAATGAGTAGAGTTAACAAATAAATATGCCATAAACAGTAATAACGGCCGGATATCTAACTTATTAATCCGGGCCGTTATACTGGTTTCGCGAAACAGATTTTTTAACCGTCTATTAGTTCCCTTTTCGAACCTTTTGTCAACTACAGGAATATTCTATATCAAGATGTGTAATGGGCGCAAAACAGCGCCTGAGCCATCTTGAGTCTATGAAGAAAGGATGATGAAAATGGGGATTGAATTAAATGCACTTCACTGGGTTTATATGTTTTTCATAGTTGCAATTATTATCGTTATGTTATTCAGAAGAGATACAAGCCTGATATGCATCCTGGGTATATTTTGCCTGGGCTTGGCTGCAACAACATCAATTTATCAATCGATAATGGGCATTTTCAATAGTCTTATATACGCCATTAAAGAGCTAATGGGTACTATTTTGATTATATCTGTTATTACAGCAATGAGTAAGGAACTGATGAGCTCAGGTATCAATGAAGCAATGGTTTCGCCTTTTTCAAAGCTTATCAGGGGGCCAAAACGGGCGTATTGGGTCATTGGTATACTGATGATGGTCATATCTTGGTTTTTCTGGCCTTCACCGGCTGTTGCCCTGCTGGGAGCCGTACTGCTGCCGGTTGCCTTGAAAGTTAAACTTCCTGCTATGGGGGTAGCTGTAGCAATGAACCTATTCGGGCATGGAATTGCTTTGTCAGGAGACTATGTAATTCAGGGCGCACCAAAGCTCACAGCTGATGGAGCCGGAATTCCTGTAGCAGATGTTGTTCAGGCAAGTATCCCTATGGTAGTTGTTATGGGTATAGTAACAACAATAGCTGCCTTCTGGTTTTTAATGAGGGATATGAAGAAAAATGGACTAGGTGCTTCAACGTTGATTGATAAGCAAAATGATGTACCAAATGATGTACCAAATGATGGACAAAGGGATGTTCCCAATGATGTCGTAAAAGAGGATAGATTCAGTATAAAAAAGTTGTCACCAAAAATGAAGGTCTTTTTTGCAATTTTCGTACCGGTTCTTTTTATAGTGGATATTGTAATCATGTTCATGGCAAAACTTCAGGGAGGCGATGCAACGGCCTTGATAGGCGGAACTGCTCTGTTCATACTTATACTTATTACCTCCTTTACATATAGAAAAAGAAGTCTAGAGAAAATCACCTCAAGATTTATAGAAGGGCTTCAGTTTGGGTTTAAAGTTTTTGGTCCTGTCATACCAATAGCTGCCTTTTTTTATCTTGGTGACGCCGGGTTTAACAGCATTTTTGGTGAGCTTCTGCCAAAGGGTTCTCATGGTTTGGTAAATGACCTTGGTGTTGCACTAGCAAGCACTGTACCTTTGAATTCAACAGTGGGCGCGGTTACATCTACTATTGTTGGAGCCATAACCGGTCTTGATGGTTCAGGTTTCTCTGGGATATCGCTTGTAGGCTCAATTGCCAAACTGTTCTCTGTAGCAATAGGATCCGGAGTTACAACGCTTACTGCGCTCGGACAGGTAGCTGCAATATGGGTTGGAGGTGGAACTCTTATACCCTGGGCGGTTATTCCAGTTGCAGCTATATGTGGAGTAGATGCCTTTGAGCTTGCCAGGAGAAATATCAAACCTGTAGTTATAGGTTTGGCTGTTACAACAATAGTAGCTATTTTCCTGATTTAGCAGAATTGAAATATGTAAGAAAGCGGCCCCTAAGTCGGCCGCTTTCTTTTCGATCTTGTTTGAATCAACTTCAATACATCCTCCAATATCTTGTCATCTGTAACATGTATCATCAGCCAACGCCCACCGCATGAAAAAGTACTGTTCCGATAAAGTGCCTGAGTGTAATCACTGCAGGTTGGCAATATAATTTCAGCTTCTTCGGTTTCTTTACTGCCTATTACCACCAGTGCGATGAAGAAGCCCTCCATCGGGTAAAGGGTACAAAGAGACTTACCGCTTTTTTTGTATTTTACGTTCCAGCCGGGCTGCATCGAGCATGTACTGTAGGATAGTTCAGGCTGGACTTGATATGTGCTGGATAAATAATTATTGATAGTGTTCCATCCTGGACTGTCTACGTAATCACCTATATCAGCCAGAGAGGGGGGATTACTTTGAGGGTAAAGTATTTTCCAATCCATGGGATAGTTCCTCCGCTTTATATTGAGTAAAATAATATACAAGGAGCATATTAACAAATAGTATATTTTTAGTTGTGCACTTTTAAACTTATTAAGTCGGCAATACCCATATCTCCATTGAAGTAGTATCAGGGCTGTGTCCCGGATACCGTTCTACTGCGAAGGGATTAACAATTAATTTGTGATTTGGCAGCCATGTCTCAAACAGATACCTGTGAGCTTTATACACCGCATCCGTAACAAGATGTTCAAAATCCTCAGCCTCAAAAGCACAGACAATATATTCACCTACCGGTAACTGCCATGAGAAAACACCCTGAACCTGCTGCCCGGACACTGCTTCTGCACCTGCAAAGTAACGGTAATAACCTTCTTTTGTCCCTGGATAGGTAACCCCGAGCTCGTCACCAGCTGCTTTTAAAGCGCTTATACTTGCTTTTAGCTCATGAAAATCATCCCATAATTTTCCGAGATTATCCACTCCTGTCCCACCTCCTCCAGGAATTTGATTGACAGGTTCTTCTAATGTCAGACCAAGAAAGTCTTGGGGCTCAGTAATTTTCATGCGCTTTATTTCCAGGACAATACCGTCAACAATAAGGGGGACATTTTCATCAACGAGAACATAATTCAAAGTTAGTTCAGGTTTAACAAAATTATTTAGTCTGACCGGATTTGACCGGTACTCCTCCGGGGTCATGCCGAAGGCATTTTTAAATGCCCTAGTAAATGTTTCATGAGATGAGAAACCGGAGTCCAGCGCGATATCAAGAACTCTTTTGTTTTTTTCAATTAATGCCTCTGATGCTTTTGCAAGACGTCTTAGCTTGATATATTCATTTACAGGCCTCCTAACCAATCTGCTGAAAAGTCTCTGGTAATAAAACTGGGATAGTGAAGCCAGCCTGGCAAGGTTTTCAATTTGTATTTCTTCTGAAAGGTGTTCCTCAATGTAGTTCACAGTTATTTGTATTTGTTCCCATGCGTGCATATATCAGCACCTCCTTGTTAACAGGATAGCATGTACAGGTTTATTTATCTTGACCTCCAATGCCTTTTTCCTCGCGTTTGACAATATCTGGACTCCAATTCTCATTAATTATACCATTAAACCCTCGTAAATAAGCGGCTTTATCGAATATTATGTTATAATTAAATAAATACTAAAATTGTAATCAGGAGTAAACATTATGAATATTTCTGTTCTGGGAAGTGGAAGATGGGGTACTTTTCTGGCTTGGTATGCAAAGAAAATCGGACATAATGTTATGTTATGGGGAAGAGAAAATTCAAAGTCCTTTGATATTATCAAGAAGAATAGATGTAATAATTATTTGGATTTACAGCAGGATATGCAGCTCAGCAATTCTTTGGAAGAGGCTCTATCCTTTGGTGAGTTTATTATTATATCTATCAGCGCTCAGGAACTCAGAAAATTTGCTAAACAGATAAGTGGATTTTCGGTATCATCAAAAGTTTTTATTTTATGTATGAAGGGTATTGAGGCACATACAGGTAAAAGACTGTCGCAGATAATGTATGAGGAAATCGGTGCAGGCACGAATGTGGCTATTTGGGTAGGCCCCGGACATGTTCAGGATTATGTAAAGGGTATCCCAAATTGCATGGTTTTGGGGTCGAATAATATTGATATTACAAAAGCAATAGTTAATGAACTCGGAAGTGACATTATTAGGTTTTATTATGGTCAGGATCTTATAGGAAATGAGATTGGAGCTGCAGCAAAAAATGTTATCGGAATTGCCGCAGGAATGTTGGACGGTTTGAATTACAGCAGTTTGAAAGGCGCATTAATGGCTAGAGGTACCCGAGAAATTTCAAGACTAATCAAGGCTATGGGAGGCAATGAGCTAACGGCTTATGGACTAAGTCATCTTGGAGATTATGAGGCAACATTATTCTCACAGTATAGTCATAACAGAAAATACGGAGAGGAATTTGTTAAAGGAGCTAGATTTGAAAAGCTTGCAGAAGGTGTTTCAACAGCTAAAGCCTTAAAAATGCTGTCAGATAAGCATGGTGTGGACTTACCGATATGCAATTCAGTCTATTCAATATTACATGAGGGTAAGGAGCCAAGGCAGGAATTGATTAATCTGTTTTTAAGGCCTGTAAAATACGAGTTTTAGAGCTACTGAATCCTGGCTTGACTATGGAACTTTAAATATGCTAAAATATTTCCAATTGAATAAGACAGTTCGTAACCATCCTGTCTATAAACAAAACTACGGACCAGCTATCGGAGGATGGCTTATTTTTGTTTATAGGGGGCTTATGCCCTTTTTTTTGTGTGCAAAAATGTACAGGAAAAGTTAATTGTCATATGTTAAAAAAGGAGATCAAATGCGTAATATCGGAATAACAACAACTGTACCGGTAGAAGTGTTGCTGGCAGCCGGGTACAGGGTAATTGACCTGAATAATATTTTCATATCTGACGAAGCCTACGCCCAGGATATTGAAAGAGCTGAAAGGGATGGGTTCCCAAAAAGCTCCTGTGCATGGATCAAAGGACTATATGGTGCCTGCCTGCGTTATGAAATTGATGAGCTTGTGGGAGTGATGGAAGGGGATTGTTCCAACACCAGGGCTCTGCTGGAAGTTCTGAAGAGTAAGGGGATTAAAACCTATGATTTTTCCTACCCCTCAAACCATACGCTGGAAAACGTGACTGCCGAAATTAATAAATTTATGGACATGTTTGGTGTCTCCGAAACCCAGGTTGAAGCCGTTAGAAGAGACTTGGAGCAAATCCGGCAGTATGCCAGAAGAGTTGATGAACTTACATATGAGGATGGTAAGGCAACAGGCTTTGAAAATCACTTATATCAGGTTTCGTTAAGTGATTTTAATGGCGATACTTCACAGTATCTGAAAACACTCGAGGATAAAATAGCCGAAATGGTCGATAGAACGCCGAGGCCTCCATCAATCCGTCTGGGATATATGGGAGTGCCTCCAATGACTTGCGACTTATATGATTATGTAGAGAAATTTAATGCCGGGATAGTTTACAATGAAGTCCAGCGTGAATTTGCTTTTCCCAGGTCAATAAAAGCGGATAGTATTTACAGGCAGTACTATGACTATACATACCCATATGATCTGGAGTTCAGACTCCGTGAAGTACAAAGGCAGGTAAGAATCAGAAAGCTTGACGGTATAATTCATTATACTCAGGCATTCTGCCATAGAGCCATTGAAGATATTGTGGTAAAGCAGAAGCTGGACATACCGGTTTTGACCATTGAAGGAGACAAGTCCAACCGGCTTGACTCAAGAACAAAGTTGAGATTGGAGGCATTTCTCGATATGCTTTCCGATTTGAAAGGAGTACCTGATGAAAACTCTGGGAATTGATATGGGCAGCAGGGAAGTTAAGATTGCTGCCATGGAGGGCGGAATTATATCAGAGATGAAGAAAATCAGTACAATGTCATTTTATAAACAATATTGTACATACTGCAATAACAAGCTGGAAGTGGATATTGAACGGCTTGGACTGGGAACACCAGATAAAGCGGTTTCAACAGGTTATGGCCGGAATAATACAGATTTGAGCAGGTTTAAGGCAATAACCGAAATCAAGGCCCATGTATATGGGGCAATGTACCAAACCGGCCTGAAGGATTTTATTCTTCTGGATATAGGCGGACAGGATGTAAAGGTGATAAAGGTTGAGAAAGGGCTGGTAACCGACCTGGAGCTTAATGAGAAATGTGCTGCCTCCTGCGGAAGATACCTGGAAAACATGGCTTCTGTCCTTGAAGTATCACTGGAGGATTTATCACAACACTATGAGGATCCAATAGAACTGAATTCAACCTGTTCGGTTTTTTCGGAATCGGAGCTGATAGGCAAAATAGCCGAGGGTATAGAAATCAGACAGCTTTGTGCAGGAGTAAATTATTCGTTATATAAAAGGCTCAATCCGCTTCTTTCCAGATTCAAGGGCCGTAAACTTGTCCTTTCTGGCGGGGTGGCGAAAAACAGGGCGATAAATATATATCTTCGCAAGGATTTTGATGAGCTTGTATGTATTGCGGAGCCTCAGTTCAACGGTGCTGTGGGCTGCTGCAGCTACGCAGGCCTTATTTATTAAATATCATGGAGGAAATTAATTATGAAACCAGTAAGAAAAATAACCATTTCAGCAATAGTAATTGCACTGTACGTGGTAATAATGTTTGTAACCCAGGGCTTCGCTTTTGGACAGTACCAGATAAGAATAGCAACATCCCTGTATTCACTAAGCTATATATACCCATTTCTCATTATTCCTCTGGGATTGGCAAATTTCTTAAGCAACACCATTATGGGAGGACTTGGTCCACTGGATATGTTCGGTGGAATTATTGCGGGAATCATAACCTCCGGAGCTATTTATCTCGTGAGGAGATTTAAGTGGAACATATGGTTTATTGCAGTACCATTAGTTTTTGGCCCCGGTCTTTTAGTTCCGTTATGGCTTTCATACCTTCTTAATATTCCATATGGGGTCCTGGCTTTGAGCCTATGTATAGGCCAGATTATACCGGCAATTGTGGGAGTGGTTCTGGTCGGGATAATGGGCAAATATATCATCGGTGAAACTGACTCCATTTTGGTAGCTAGTGAGAAAAAGGGTGAGAAAAAATAAGTATAAATTGTTTGTTAAGTTGTCCTGAATGTAACATTATGGTAGAATTATTTAACCAAAAAGATAAATGTTAATATGTTACAGGGGGTATATGGATGATTAGTTTTAAAACACCTTATTTACCGAAAGATGTGGGATACAACGGACAACGTCTGGAGGTACTGAACCAGCATTTCTTAAAAATGATGGAAGCAAATGAACTTCAGTCTGCAAATTACTGTCTTGTAAGAGATGGCAAGGTTTTTTCAAATAATGCTTTAGGTAAATTATCTTATAGAGATGATGATGACAGGCTTGTTCAACCTGATACCATTCAAAATTTAGCATCTATAACAAAGCTTTTTTGTGCGACGGCTATTTTTCAACTGGTTGATGATGGTAAAATGCGTCTGGATCAATTTGTTGGTGACTTCATAGACGAGTTCAAGGCTCCTCCATTTAATAAAATCAATATTGCCCACCTACTAACCCATACTTCAGGATTAATGGCAGACCCGGGATGCTTTGATAATAAATACTTTGTTTCTCCTTGGGACTTTATAGAACAAATGAAGGATAAAAATTGGATTGAAGCAGCTCTTTCATCAGGAATGAGAAAGCAACCGGGCGAAGAGTGGGCCTATTGCAGCTTTGGCTTTGTAATACTGGGAGAGATCATATCCCGGGTAAGTGGTATATTTGCAAACGATTACATAATAGAAAAAATAGTAAAGCCTTGTGAAATGGAAGACACTTTTTTCGATTTAACGGTTGAAACTGCTAAACGACATGCAGTAAGAAATGAGCGGATGGAAAAAAATATAAACAAAGTTCTTGCCGGAGAGAAACTTGACTTTGGGTTATGGGGAAAAATACCCTCAACTGGGGGCGGTTTACATTCAACTGCACAGGATTTATGTAAATTTGGTACAATGCTCCTGAATAAAGGTACCTATAACGGAAAAAGGATATTAGGCAGAAAAGCAATAGAAAAAATGACTGCTTTGCACACCACTCCTAATATAAAGGACTATTGCTGGGGCGCTGAAGGAATATACCGACCCTATGCATTAGGGCCGGATTTAAGACGTAATTTGTCTTCTATGTATTCAGAGGGTACCTTTTTCCACGAGGGTGCCGGGGGATGCTGTCTCATAGTAGATCCTGTAGAAAAGCTTGTAGCTGCGTGGTTTGTGCCCTTTGTTAATGATGTTTGGTGCGCCCATGCCTTGTTTAATGTGGCAGCTATCATGTGGTCGGGGCTGGAATAGTTAATACAGAATTACTTGAAAAGGATGTGGGTAAATTGATAAGCACAAAAACACCGTTTTCACCGGAGGAAGTTGGATATGACGGAAATAGGTTGAAAGTGTTAAATCAACACTTTGAAAAAATGCTTGAGAAAAAGGAGATTCAAGGAGCAGCTTATAGCCTGGCTATTGATGGCAAAGTATTTACAAATACGGCTTTAGGCAAATTTTCATATAAGGAAACCGATGACAGGCCCTTAAAACCCGATACTATATATAGAGTTTTTTCAATAACCAAATTATTCTGCGCTGTTGCAATTATTCAGCTTGCAGAGGACGGGAAGCTGCGCCTGGACCAAACGGTAGGTGAGTTTCTGGAGGAATTTAAAGCCCCTCCGTTTAACAAAATAAACATCGCGCAGCTGTTAACACATACGTCTGGACTAGCTGCCGACCCCGGCTGTTTTGAAAATAAATATTATAAAGCCCCGTGGGACTTTATTGAACATATTAAGGATACAAAGGATGCAAACTGGATTGAAGCCGGCCTGTCGGCGGTAATGAGAACAGAACCGGGAAAAGAGTGGGCGTACTGCAGCTTTGGCTATGTCATTCTTGGTGAAATAATTGAGAGAGTCACAGGTGTTTTTTCATATGACTATATTATGGAGAATATAGTTAAACCCTGTGAAATGGATGATACCAGTTTTGAACCCGACCTGAATAAGGCCGAAAGATACATATTGCACTTTCCGCGGTTCGAAAAGTACCTTAATTCTCTTTTGGCGGGTGAAAAGAAGGACAACGGCATATGGAGTAAAGTTCCCGCTACCTGGAATGGTATGTATTCCACAACAGCTGATTTAATAAAGTTTGGAACAATGCTTTTAAATAAAGGAACCTTTAATGGAAAAAGGATTATAGGAAGAAAAGCCGTGGAAAAAATGACATCGGTTTATACAACGCCAGATGTTATGGATTATTGCTGGAATAGTGGCGGAGTATACCACAGATTTGGGTTAGGTCCCGATATGAAATACAATTTGGGGACCTTATATAGTCCGGAAACTTTTTTTCATGAGGGTTATGGAACCTGCTGCCTGACAATTGATCCCGCTGAAAAGCTGGTAGCTGTCTGGTTTGCACCCTTTGTGGGAGACAATTGGTATGCACATGCTATAAATAATGTATCAGCAATAATATGGTCGGGGTTGAAATAATGGACTACATAAAAAGAAGGTTACAGGTAATAAAAGCAGTAGCAATGGTAACTTACAAGGAATGGAGCGCCTACCGTACTCACTCTATGGTCTCCATCTTTGTTGGCCCGGTGTATTTCATTGTACAATATTTTATTTGGAAGGCGGTATATTCGGGGAATAATACCATAAACGGAATGGAGCTTTCCCAAATACTGACTTATTTTGGTGTAACTGCGCTGATCGGTTACCTGACTATGGATTTTGCAGACTGGAATCTGCAAATGCTGGTAAGGACGGGCAAGTTTCTGACTTTTGCCCTCCGGCCAATACATCATAGGTTTTTTGCGCTGTCACAAAAAATTGGACACCGCATTTTAGGCTTCCTTTTTGAATTTATTCCCTGCCTATTGATATTTGTGTTCATATTCAAGGTTAATATGATGCCGGCAAGCATTGGTTGGACAATTCTTTCAATTGGACTTGCCTTCATGATGAATTTTTATATGAATTACATAATTGGACTGACAGCATTTTGGCTTGTTCAAACTTCGAGCATACGAAGCGTATTTCAACTGCTGCAGGCTATTTTTTCAGGAGGCCTCATTCCTCTGGTGTTCTTCCCGGAGCCTTTGCAGAAACTGCTGTTCTTTTTGCCTTTTCAGTATATTTCCTATGTTCCCACCATGGTTTTTACCGGAAAATATTCACTGGCGGGTATTACCATGAGTATACCGCAAATAGTGGGAATTCAGGCTGTGGCAGTATTGTTGATTGTGTTAATAAGTGAAATCCTATACAGAGCTTCGATGAAAAGATTTACTGGGGTGGGCGCCTGATTTGAAATGGCCAATTAACCTCCTTTATTCGCCACCTTGCGGATATTGGAGTAGACTTTCATAGCATTTTGTTGCCACAATGCGGCTCAAAGCCACATTCTGTGTTTTGGGAGGTTAATATGAAATCAAACTATGTGGGAATTTACAAGGAGTGCATAAAAGTATCCTTTGCAACAGCCTCCACTTACAGGTTTAATTTTATTTTAAGTACAATTATTATGTTAATAAGTAATATCCTGTTTCCTTTAGTTACAATTCTTATTTATGGTTCGGGTGCCAGCTTCCCTGAGTGGTCCTTTTATGAGGTTCTGCTTATTCAGGCTGTATTCACTTTGTCTGCCGGAATTTCAAATGCGCTATTTAATGGTGTATTATGGGCAACCATGCGTTACATAATTGAAGGAAGTCTGGAAATAGTTCTGATTAAGCCGGTGGATTGTCTGTTCTTTTTGATTGCATCAACCTTTGAACTTGATAGTATCGGCCTTATTGCCGGTGGAGGCATCATGTTTGGTATTGCGGCTGCAAATATAGGCTCCATATCATTATCCATGTGGCTTCAGTTTTTATTGCTGTTTATTTCGGGACTTTTGGTAATGATGGGGATGTCGCTTATTATGGCGGCTACCTCCTTTAAATGGGTTGGAAATTCCAGAATACCAGAGATATTTGAGAGTATAAAGTCCTTTGGGAAGTATCCTCAAAGTATATTAAACAAGGCTATTGCAAACTTTTCTGCTTTTATTATCCCAGTGGCAATGGTGGGATGTTTCCCGGCAGCCGCATTACTTGGAAGAGCAGATTTTCTTATGTTTGTCGCAATAATACCATGTGTTTTATTTGCACTGCTGGGAATACTTATGTACAAACACATGATACACCTTTATGAAGGGGTGGGAGGTTAACATTATGGATATTATTACTGTAAGAGATTTGAGAAAAACCTATGAGACTTATAAACGTGGAAGTAAGTTCTCTGAAACGGTTAAGAGCTTCTTCAAAAGAGAAAAGGTGGTTATCGATGCGGTAAAAGATATTTCTTTTACAGTGGGAGAAGGAGAAATTGCAGGAATACTCGGCCCTAACGGTGCAGGAAAATCAACTACTATAAAAATGTTAACAGGTACGCTTTTTCCTTCGGCCGGAGAAATCAAAGTTATGGGTTTTACTCCCCATAAGGAAAGATCCACCTATGTACATAATATCGGTGCTGTGTTCGGCCAGAAATCCCAGTTAATTTGGGATATCCCACCATTGGACAGCTTTAACATGAACAAGGCTATCTATTCAATATCAGACAGGGATTTCAAAAATACTCTTGATAATCTTACCGGCTTGTTTGAGGTTGAAGATATAGTATCTAAACCCACAAGGGTACTATCACTGGGCGAGAGGATGAAGTGCGAATTTATAATGGCAATGCTCCACAAGCCTAAAATTGTTTTCCTGGACGAGCCTACCATAGGTCTGGACGTCATTGCAAAACAGCGCATAAGAGCCTTTATAAAGGAGATGAATTCTCAGGGAACTACCTTTATTCTTACCACGCATGACCTTGAAGATGTTGAGCAGCTGGCTCAGAAGGTTGTTATTATTAATCATGGTCAAAAGGTGTTTGATGATTCCCTTCAAAATCTTCAGCTTGCTCTGGGCTCAAAGAAAATCATACATTTAATGTTGACAAGTCCCCTGCCCGAAGTAAAAATTGACGAAGCTCAAATTGTTGAAAAGAAATCAGATTTTGAGTATACTCTCGAGGTGGATTTGGGGAACAGCTCTATCAATGCCTTCATAAGAAATTTAACAGATCAGTGTGAGTTCTCGGATATTTCAATAAAGGAGCTCCCGATGGAGAAAATTATAACGCAAATTTATCAGGGGCATAGTGTAGCTAATCCATGATGAAATGCAGTCAAATAATATTTTTGTGCTGTCAGTAATAATATTCGTAAATTTGATTTAACATTTGGCTTACCATATGTACGTGAATACAACTTTTAAAAATGTGGAAGGATGGTTAAAAACTGCGAAATCAAAAGAGGTATAGCCTCTTTTAATTTCGCAGTTTTGTGTCCGACACATTTTTAAAAGTTCGTATGGAAGTACATTGTAAAACATATAACGTTAAATCAAATTACCCCAAAAATTATTACCAGCCCCAAAATAATATTTGACAAATAAATACTTCGCGAGTAGAATAAAAATATACTTCGAGTAAAGAATTAATTAGAGGAGTGTTTAACAATTACAAACGAAGGCTTTGACTTTGAAACATTAATACTCGACTATATAGATGAGTTCAAGTTCCTGCTTTTCCCTGATCAATGGAGTACGGCTTTTATGGAGTATTCTAAAAACGAGATTTTGGTGCTTCTTTATCTCTTTAAAAGGAAAACGGCCAACATGACTGAACTGTCGGAGTATATTTGTGCACCTTTAAATACTTCCACCGGAGTAGTTAGTAGGCTTGAGACAAAGAAGATGGTTCAGAGAATAAGGGGAAATGAAGACAGAAGAGTAGTAAACATTGTATTAACATCAACTGCCGAAGCTTTTATTGAAGAGGAAAAGAAGCAGCTTTCCTATTATCTTAATGAGTTATATAAAGCTCTTACAGAAGAAGAGAAGGTAGTTGGAATGAGTATTTTCAATAAGATTATTACTACTCTGAAAAAGGGAAGATCGGAACAAAACCAGAGTGGTGATACAGTTAAAAGAGTTAAGAGGATCAATATTGAATAATAGCTACATCACCTGGAAAGTGCAAGAAAAGAAGAAAAACACTAGATATTACCATGTTTCTTTAGACGCAATATTTTTTTACATAAATACTTCGAGTATAGAACTATTCCTTAAGAGAAATTAATTAGTCAAATTTTATACAAATCAAATTAGATTGAGAACGGAGGAGTTATGAGCAGAATAATAATTTTTACTGGCAAAGGCGGTGTAGGTAAAACCAGTACTGCTGCGGCCCATGCCGTCAAAGCGGCAAAGGAGGGCAAGAAAACTCTTATAGTGAGTACGGATATGGCTCACAATTTGAGCGACCTGTTTATGAAGGAGTTAAAGGAGGAACCCACAGAAATCATCGATAATCTGGATGGTCTTGAGATTGATTCAAATTATGAAATGGAGAGGTACTATGGAACAATATCAAAAACCTTTAAGAATATGCTCACATTTGAAAGTCAAAAGGACAGTGAGGTTTTTGATGATATAGTTGTCTTTCCTGGAATCGAAGAATTGTTTTCACTATTGAAGATTCGTGAGCTATTCGATTCTGGCAAATACCAACTGATAGTAGTCGATTGTGCTCCAACGGGTGAAACCCTGTCGTTACTTAAGTTTCCGGAACTGTTTTCCTGGTATATGGAGAAACTTTTTCCCATTGGAAAGGTAGCCATGAAAGTATTAAGACCAATATCCAAAGCGGCATTTAAACTTGAGATGCCGGATGACCGGGCAATGAACGACATCGAGAAGCTATATATTAAGCTTGGAAAGCTTCAGACGCTATTAAAGGATAGGGATATTTGCAGTATCAGGCTTGTTACAATACCGGAAAAAATGGTAGTGGAAGAAACTAAAAGAAACTATATGTATCTAAATCTCTACAATTTTAATGTTGACGGTCTGTATATAAACAGGATAATTCCGAAGGATGTTAAGAATAGTTTTTTTGACCAGTGGAAGGAGATTCAAAAACACTATCTCGAAGAAATCGAAGCAGTATTTACTAACGTGCCAATATACAGAATTAAGTGGTATGAGGCAGATATAAACGGAGTGGAGGGACTGGATAGAGTAGTTGCCGATTCGCTATCAGATGATAATATTTTAGAGGTATTAAAAACTACTGCTAATGAAACCTTTAATAAGACTGACAAAGGCTACCGACTTGATGTATTTATACCATTGGCAGAGAAGAGCGACTTTGATCTATTTGAATCAGGCACAGATATAATCGTCAAAATAGGAAATTTCAAGAGGAATATTCCTATTCCTAATACTCTTAGGAGATATCAAATGACATCAGCCAAGCTGAATGAGGGAATCTTAAGTATTTATTTTGAAAGCTAGAAGGTTAACTTGAAAGACTTCACTATCAAATATTTTGAAAGCTAGGAGGCAGCAATATGAATAAAGAGTTTGTAAAAAAAATGATAAAGGCTGAAATTCTTAGATATCAGGCAATTAAAGAGATTTTACCTGATAATGTTAAGGTCAGAGTCGATTCCCTTGAAAAGGACGCAGGCAAATTACTAAAGGATATCGCTCTCGAACTTGTTACTGAAAATCTATTCAGGCAGGATAACTCAAGTCAATCGACAATGGATAAAACTTCCAAACCGGAAGAGAATAAGTCAGTGAAACGGGTACAGGTGGATTTTAACTGAAAGGAGAGGTTAATATGAGAATAATTCTATATACAGGAAAAGGCGGTGTTGGTAAGACCAGCATTGCAGCAGCAACTGCCTGCAAAATTGCCGCAGAGGGTAAAAAGGTACTTATTGTTAGTACCGACATGGCGCACAGCTTGAGTGACTCCTTCGATATTAAGCTATCAAACGAACCGGTTGAGATAAATCATAATCTTTTTGCCATGGAGATTGACTCAGTACTGGAAAATGAAAAATCCTGGGGAAACATAAAGGACTATATTGAAAAGCTTATGGTACTGAAGGCCGAAAAGACCATTGAAAGTGAAGAACTATTGGTTTTCCCTGGATTTGATGAATTAATGTCTTTACTAAGGATTAAAGATATTTACGATGAGGGCATATATGATGTATTGATAGTAGATTGTGCTCCCACCGGAGAAACAATGTCACTGCTAAAGTTCCCGGATTTATTCAAGTGGTGGATGGAAAAGCTTTTTCCCATTAAAAGAAAAGGAGCAAAACTGGTAAGACCAATAGTTCAGGCAACAGTCAAAATACCTGTACCATCTGATGAAACCTTTGATGACATTGAAAAGTTGTACCAAAAAATAGACCAGTTGCATCAGCTTCTCCAGAATAAGGATATAGTAAGTATCAGAATTGTTACTACGCCTGAAAAAATTGTGGTCAAAGAGGCTAAGAGGAGCTTTTCCTATCTTCATCTTTTTGACTATAATGTTGATTGCGTAATAATAAACAGAATATTTTCGGAAGCCTCCTTACGCGGATACTTTGAAAAATGGGCTGATATTCAGAAAGATAGTATTCAGGATATTTCAAACAGTTTTAAAGGGATTCCTATATTCAAGCTTGAGCTTTTAAATCACGAACTCAGAAAGCTTAACGTTTTAAAGGAAATCGGCAATAGGCTTTACCAAAATGAAAGTCCGGAAAATATTCTTTTTAAGGAAAAGATATTTTTGGTGGAGAAAAATCAGAATGGCTACCTCCTTCGAATAAATATGCCTTTTGTGGATAAGAGGGAATTAAAGCTTTCACAAAAAGGCGATGAAATAACCATATCCATAAAAAATGAAAGGCGATCCATGGTACTTCCCACGAAGCTTCAGTCTTTGGAAATTGTTGGTGCAAAATATGAGGACGGTAGCTTGAATATTAACTTTCAGACAGAATGACTCTCTAATTAGTATAATAATATGAGTGACAATAAGTATTATTATTTAATTGGAGCAAAATATGGACAGATGGTTTAAAATTGACAATGCCGGGAAGCTTTTCAGATCAGTTTCAAAAGAATCAAATACCTCCATTTTCAGAGTTTCATTTATTTTAACTGAAACTGTTCATGGAGAGGTACTACAAAATGCGCTGGATATTGTTCTTAAAAGGTTTCCCACCTTTTCGGTTAAATTGCAAAAGGGTGTTTTCTGGGATTACCTCGTTCATAATAATCAAAAGCTATTGGTTCAAAGAGAAGAAAGATATCCTTGTTATCCATTACAAACTAATGAGAACAACGGATATCTTTTTAGGGTTCAATATTTTAATAACCGCATTTCGGTGGAAATTTTTCATTCTCTGACCGATGGTGCAGGAGCAGTAGAGTTTCTTAAAACACTTGTTTACCAGTATTTATGTTTTGAAGGTAAGGATGTTGAAGACGACGGCTTAATTTTGAATCCTGATGATTTGCCAAATAAATATGAAATGGAAGATAGTTTTGATAAGTACTATCAAGCTATCCCGACAAAAAGAATCACTGAGACAGAAGCTTTTCATATTGAAGGAACACCATTGGAACCCTTTGGAAATAATGTTATACATGGAGTAATGTCAGCATCTCAGTTGAATTCTGTTGCTAAAAAGAACAATTCAACCATAACAGAGTATTTGGCTTCGGTTTTGATATACTCAATTTATACCGAGAATATGAAGTATGGTATATACAATAAACCCATAAGAGTGACAGTTCCAGTCAACCTGCGAAAAATCTTTCCATCTAGAACACTTAGAAATTTTTTTACTGTAGTTAATGTTGGCGTGAACCCTTCTGAGAGCCTTAGCTTTGAGTCAATACTGTCCGAGATATCCTTACAATTGAAAGAAAAGCTGGATAAGGATAATCTAAAAGGTATCATGGCCAGTAATATTAAGCTTGAAAAAATACTTGTAGCCAGATTTGTTCCGGTATTCTTAAAGAATATTGCAATACGCTATGGATTTAATAATTTTGGAGAGAATGCTAAAACCATAACTTTGTCAAATATTGGGAACATAAGATTGTCAGACTCAATGAGTAAGTATGTAAAACAAACAGAGGCTATCATTTATCCTACCGGTAAAAGCCCTATTAATTGTGGAGTTTGTTCGGTCAATGATAATCTGACGGTAACCTTTTCAAGAACAATAGTAGAAGCAAATAATATAAAGAGTTTTTTTAGTTTTCTGGCACAGAATAGCGGTTTAGAAATAAAAGTTTATTCAAATAACTGGGGTAAAAACATATGAATAAATGTAATCAATGCGGAGTTTTTATTGATGATAATGTAAATAAATGTCCGCTTTGCAGCAGGAATATAGGAGAAGCTACTACTGAAATACAAAGCAAGTGGTATCCAGTATACCACATGACTAATATGCCTCCTAAAGCTAACTTTGTAAAAAAACTACTTTCCTTCATATCAATTGCGGTGGTCAGTATTTGCATACTGATAAACTTACTTACGGGAATAGCAAATCCCTGGTTCCTATATGTAGCCGGGCCAATAATTTACTTTCAGATCCTAATTAATAATACAATTTTTTCAAAAACGTCAGTGGGGTCTAGAATACTTATTCAAATTGCGGGAGTATCGGGTCTTGCGCTTATAATTGACCTGCTTTCAGACTTTCACAGGTGGTCAGTAAATATAGTTATTCCATTTTTGATTATAGTCGGAACATCTTTGATAACGCTAATTGTATTAAAGAAGCAAATGTTATGGAATGAGTATGTTGGATACATAATTACAATGATATTTTTAGGGTTTGTACCGGTTTTACTGTATTTGTCTGGTGTGGCAACCCAACTATGGGCAAGTGCAGTTTCAGCTCTATACTCTTTTTTGACTATTATAGGTATGCTGCTTTTTGCTAATGAAAAATTTAAAAATGAGATGACTAGAAGATTTCATTTCTAATTTTATTGTCAAGGTGACCCAAAATTTTCCCTGACTACAAAAATTATTTGCGGACAAAATATTATCGAATACAATGATTTTTAAGCAGTTCAAGGGAGGGATTGTTATTCATATAATAGGCAGATTCCTTGACCCTGGTCAGATAGGTGGTCTTGTTGATACTCTGAAAAATAGCGGTATTCAGAGAAGAGATATGATCATCAGCGCCATGGATGAAGAAAAATTCCAAAGCATGAGAAATGATGTGGCGGATAATCGTGCCAGTGCTGTGGTTAAAACTGATCAGGATAATCCGGGCCAATTGGAAGCTTTTGTTGAAAGCGTTAACGACTTGAGTGATTTTCATGAAGACGCAGGTATAGTTGTATACGTAAGGGCTGCCAAACATAAGTTACAGGAAGTTAAATCAGTAATGGAACAATCCGGAGCAGTAGAAATTAAAATACACGAAATCTAGTTTACTAAAGGAGAGATGACTGATGAGCAAGCCAAAGCCAGACGACAGAAGTGACAATGTTGAAAGAATTCAGCGGAATATAAATTACACAATCAGAAATATGGAAGCCGCAGAAGACATGCTTGCAAAAGTAGATGATCCGACACAGAGAAGAGAAATTGAAGAAAAAAATGATAGAAGAAGAGATGCTCTTCAGGGAATGCGTGAAGAAATAAGAGATGAAGCATTGGATAAGAGAGAAAGATAAGTTTTAACTGAAAATATAAGTGGCTGCCTAAATATAATGTACAAGCATTATCTGAGGGCAGCTTTTTTACGCAATTACATATAAATGCATCTTAATAAACAAAAAAATACTTCTTGACTAATGAGTGTCAGAAGTATATAATTTCTGGGACTAAATATAATATCTAATCAGTATAACACATTCAGAATGATATGTCAATAGATATAGTAAAAATTTTTTAACTTTCATAAATATTAAGGAGGGATTTTGTGTTTTTGCCGCTGGTACTTAATAATACAAACACGCTGTTGATGGAGAAATATGCAGCGGAACTGCTGCAACTGAACAACCTTACCGTACAGAAGGGTTTAATAATGACAAAGGAGGAGGCCTGCAATGTTATTTATATAAGAAACACTGTCCTAAATAACTACGGAAGAGTTGATCTTGGAATTGATGCAACGAAAGAAATAATTGAAAAGTTTTTTGAATCCTCTTTTATAAGTAAGGAGAACTATATTGATGTGATAAATGAATTGCAGGAAATATTCTACTACATGAAAAATGAGATAGAGGACCGAATTTCTGATAGTGATATTGTATTACTAATTCAGGATTACTTTGAAAATACCTGCAGAGGTTCCATTGAGTTTTTAAAGGGTGAACTTCAGGAGTATGCCAGCAATTTTAGAAAAAAGGAACAAGACAGGGAAGCTTCTGAGAAAGGAGATGTATGAATTGATTTTCGAACAAACAGTAAATGCTTACCAGCTTCCAGAGCCTGCTGGTAAGCAGAGGATAGATAAGTCAAGACTGGTCGAGAATGAGTACACTATTTCACTCCTTAATGAAGCATTCCGAATAAAACTAATAGACAGGAACACAGTCAACCATATCCAGTCACAACTCATGAATTTACTTAAAGACCTTATCATAAGGTACACAGGGGGTAACAGTACTTCGGTAACCACCGACACTGCCGAAAACCTCCTTTGCTCAATAATTTATACTATTGATACGTATACCCTTAGCTGCTCCAACCCCGAAGAAGCTGTTTCCCAGTTACAAAAAGAGAGTATTGAAGAAATATATAAAAAGGGTATTACCCTGGTAGTTAAGATGGTCAGGGAGGCAAGAGAACTATATCTGAAAATAAGAAAAGACAGATTAAAGGCTGCTACAGAAGCCTATGAATTAACTATCACAGAAGGAATAGCTTCATTTTTTACAAATTACAATATAGTTTTTAGAGCACATAATGCATCTGTTAGTATTGATTACCCATTGGTTTTTGATGATATGAGCATTAAGGGAGTGCATTATGTAAGGAACTATTTAATGAATTTAAAGATAGAAACCGATTTTTGCAGGCTTTTCAAATCTTCGGAAATTGATGAAGTGTTGACAAGTTTTGGAACGGTTATAAGGATGGACCATAAAATAGAACTTATTAATATATTTGAACTGGTGTTTAATAATGCTATTTTTTCAGTTATGATCGGTAGTAGTAACATTTCACTTATACTCTCCAATAATGAATTTGAAATAAATAAAAAGTTACTATATTCAGTAATACCTGAAAATATAAGTTCAATTATATATACTGCTGCAGAACGTCTGACCAGCTTACTTGACATATCACACCCAAGTATACTCAACTATATTCACAGGTATACACCAATATTTATACAACGTGTCCTTAATGCAGTGGAAACCAACACCCTTGAGAAATTACTTATTATCAGACAGGAGGAGAGCGGGGGTGAGAACACTCTGTCACTAGAGGTTGGGAAAAGAATGAATAATAAAGAGTTCAGAATCCTTGTCAATAAGTTAACTCGTTTATCAAATACCCGTAATAAGATTCAGTTAATTAATACGAACATAACTTCACTTTATGATTTTTTAGATGTGTTGTCTTCCGATTGTTTATTTGGTGGAGAATATGAGGAATTATTCAAAGCATTGAGAGAGGGTGAATTGGCTGTTCTAGCCAAGGTGGTTTTCTACGAAGAACTTAGGGACGGAACCAGAGAGCTGCAGCTAATCGCTGATGATTATATAAGTCCTGAAAATCATTGGCAGGAGTATTTTTGCGGGTTCTTACGAAAAGTAGGCAAAAGCCAAATTAATACAATTGAGGAATTAATAAAGAAAGTTGATTATGAGGAACTTAAATTCTATTAATCTGGCTGGACAAAACTAATAGATTAAGTCATAATTGAGATTAACTTACAGTAATGTAAATATAAAATGATTAAATTAATTAAGTTACACAAATCAGGCTATTAAGCCGACGTTAATTGGAGGTTGCAATGAAAAGGTTAATAATTATATTACTGACTGTTTGTGTTTGTGTGTTTCAAACAGGTTGCTCAGTTTATGAAAGTAGTGATATTAGTTCCAAAGAGACTGCAGCTAGTAAAGTAGCCTCTTCTGACATTACAGAAGCGGCGCAATTTACAACCGAAAATGAAAACACCATCCAATGGCCTACTGAAAAATGGAGTACTGTAACCCCTGAGAGTCAAGGCTTGAATGAACAGCAGCTTATAAATACAGATAAAACAATAATCGAGGATTATCCTAACGTCTACAGCCTCCTTATTATAAAAAATGGGTATATGGTTTATGAAAAATACTATAATGGTGCCAAGGAAACCAGCTATAATCCTGTTTTCTCGGTAACAAAAAGCGTATTGTCTGCGCTGACGGGAATCGCAGTAAGAGAAAAACTAGTACAAAGTACCCATCAGAAAGTATCAGAGCTAATTCCGAAATATTTTGATACAATTGATAATCCAAGAAAGAAGGATATTACCGTAGAAAATGTATTGACAATGACTGGGGGTCTTGAGTCAATAGACAAGAACTATTATGGCTTCTTTACGAGCCGTGATTGGCTTCAATATTCTCTGGAAAGACCTCTTATAGACGAGATGGGCAGCAAATTTGTATATAATACCGGTTTAACTCAGATACTTTCAGCAGTGATTTCCGAGAAATCCGGAATGGATACAAAAGCCTTTGCCGAAAAGTATTTGTTTGACCCCCTCAACATAAAAGTGAAAAGATGGGATACTGATCCGACCGGCTGTTATGGGGGAGGTACAGGTTTATACCTCACAGCCAGGGATATGGCCAAATTCGGTATGCTTTACTTAAACAACGGCAGATGGGAAAATAAGCAGATAATTCCCGAAGACTGGGTAAAGGCTTCTTCTATTAAGCAAGTCGGGCTGGATAATAATCAGGATTATGGCTATCTTTTTTGGATAAAAAAGTTGACCAACAAAACTACCGGTAAGTCCTATTACACCTATCGTGCCGATGGAGCAGGGGGACAAAAAATTGTAGTAATTCCAGAACTGGATATGGTCATTGTTGTAACTGCTAATGAATATAGTTCATCCTCAAAGGGTGCCTCCGACACGCAAACTCTTATTGAGGATTATGTTATTCCCGCAGTAAAATAGCCATGTAAAATAATATGACTATGGATAAAGGAAGGGAAAAGGCGTTGTTTGCCGTTTCCTTTCTTTTTACACCCGGAAAAGTTATATTATTCGATAAATCTTATCAGTTCCTGATTAAATTTATCCTGTTCTTCGAAGAAAAGAGAGTGGCCGCTGTTCTCAAAAGGAATCAGAACAGAATTTCTGATGCCCTGGTGCATTGCGACTGCCAGGGGATACAAACAAACTTTATCGTGGACACCGTGCATTATCAAAGTTGGGACCTTTATTTTTTCCAGATCACCAAAAAGACTCTCGTCTCTGAAGGTTATGGCACATGCTGCAGTTGCTGACCCCGAGGCTTCAAAACTCAGCTGGAAAAACCAGTCTGATTGAGGCTGGGTGATGGGTTTTGTAAAGAACATAGGAGCAGTATCTCGCAGCATCTGAGGCCTGTCTCGGAGCGAACTCTCAATTATTTGTGTAATAACCTCCTTAGGATGGCCATAGGGAAAGCCGGGCCTCTGCGTGAGACTTGGTGCGGCGGCGCCAAAAAGAGCCAGCTTTGTAACTCCAAAGCCGTTGTAACGAGCCATGTAGCGGATAGCAGCGGCGCCGCCCATGGAATGGCCACCCAACACAAAATTCTTCAGGTTCAGCGCGTTAACCACTCCCCTTATATCGTCGGCAATTCGGTTATATGTATAACCGGAATAAGGCTTGCTGGAGTTCCCAAAGCCTCTGGTGTCCATTCCAATACATCTGAAGCCCATGGCAGGGAGCTTGTTGAACTGATATTCATAAGCCCTGTGGTTTAAAGGCCAGCCATGAATGAAAAGAATGGTCTTTCTGCCATTGGGATTAATGTCGTGGACATAAATTTTAACATCTGGTTCGGTTCTGATATAATATTCCAACAAAAAACAGCTCCTTTGTACACATATTTAATACATCATATTCGTTAATAAAAGAATTTGTGTCGCTAATACTTGAGTGATTTACGTTCTATATTATGGGTATTATTAGAACGTAAACGTTCTTTTGAATGATTTGTAATAATTTAGTTTCACAATGTAAAAAATATGGTTGGAATAAATATTTTAGATTGGATAATGAAATCATAATACTGAAAGTCAAGTATAGAAAGAGAGGAAAAATGAGTTTATTTCTAGGAAAAATACACTATTGGCTATACAAAAAAATACTCTGGACCGAAAGGATTGAGGAAGACATTATAGCCTGGGCTGAAAAGAAAGGAATGCCTGTTGATGAATGGGTCACTGAGAACAATGGTAAATACGGTGTCTCCATGGGAAAGGAACCGCTTGAGACTATTATAGATACCTCAAATATTCACGGCTGGCTTCAGGATAGGATAGAAAGTGCCGAGCTGCGACAGGCAGCGCTGGTTTCTGCAATTCTGAAAGAGGACACAGGCCATGAAAAAGAACTACTGGAGCTGTTTAAAAAGCAGGGTGAAAGTGCTGCAGAAGAATATCCTGGCAAGCCGGAAACACCTGAAGAATTATTCAATGCTCTTAATGATTATATACTTGAAGGAATGCCTTGTGACAGAGTCAATGAGGTTATATCCTCAGATGAAAACGAATTTGTCTGGAGAACGACTACCTGTCTCCATACGCCCTATTGGGAAAGAGTTGAAGGAGATATCAGATATTTTTACAGTCTAAGACGAGAATGGGTAACAGCCTTTGTAAATAAAATAAACAACAACTTTAAGTACAACACTTCTTCCGACGGAGTTCATAGGATTCAGAAGAGGTAGCCGATCAGAAAGGAAACGACAATGAATATAATTGATACAATGGTAGAAGAACATAAAAATATAAAACGAATGCTGGAAGTTATAAGAAAGTACTGTTACAAGCTCATGAAAGGTGAACAGGTTCAGTACGAGGACTTTTTCAAAATGATTGATTTTGTAAGGAACTACGCTGATAAGCATCATCATGGAAAAGAGGAAAAGCTTTTATTCGACAGGATGATGAATGAACTGGGCCGGCCGGCCGAGATGCTGGTAAGGCATGGTATGCTTGTAGAACATGATCTTGGAAGACTTCATATGCAGGATCTTGAAGCCGCAATTAAAAGGGTCATGGATGGAGATGATGAGTCGCGGCTTGATGTTATCGCAAATGCTGTATCCTATACTCACCTGCTTAATCGGCATATTGACAAAGAGGATGGGGTTGTCTATAAATATGCCCTTAATAACCTGTCAAAAGATACAATGGACAAGCTTGACACTGAAAGTGATAAGTTGGAAAAAGAGGCTCTAGAACTTCACGTACAGGAAAATTATATTCAGCTTATAGAAGAATTGGAGGCTAAGCTTAAACAATAGACTTTTTCGATTAAAGCTTTAACTGTTCAATTACCAATTTTTATGATAAATTATTAAAAGGCGACAATTATTTATTATGAAGCCAAAGTTGTTAAAAAATAATCTATAAATTAATGCTAATGTTTTTTTAGAGGAATTTACTATGGAAACTCGTAGGAACTGGTTTACATATATATATTTAACAATTTTCGGTATATGTTTATGCTTCAGTTTGTTCAGTGGAATTTTAAGTATCGGAGATTCCACAAAATACCCTTTTTTATGGTATGGTGGAATTCTTTTAGTAATGGGAGGCTTGTGGCTTGTATCAAACACACTGGCTATTTTTGCTACCCATTATAATTTATACAGATTTACTCCAAAAAATTCGAAAATTTTAACGGCTGTAGAGGCCATATTAATTACTTTAATAACTATATCAGCGGTAGCGGTTCGTTTATGGATAATACGCAATTTACCGGTCCAGCCTGAGTCTGATTTTCAAACGTACTACAAAATTGCGGAACTATTGGCTCAAGACACTCTTTTAAGGGATGGTGCCGGGTACTGTGATTATATATCTCAGTTTCCGCACGTAATTGGCTACCCATATATTCTGTCAAAAATATTCATTGTTTTTGGCCCATCAGTAAAAGCCGGACTTTATCTGAATTTAACAGCAAGTGTACTCAGTATAATATTTGTAAACAGAATTGGACGCCTTATTTATGGCAGGGCAGGTGGATTCTTTGCTATGCTTCTTGTAGCCTTTTGGCCCTCCCAGATTCTATATATAAATCAAATGGCTTCAGAACCTGTATTTATGTGTTTAACGCTTCTTTGCATCTGGATCATTGCTTACCTTTTTAAAACACCCGCTTCAGCTAAAGCTTCAAGGACATTGATTTTATATATAATATTAGGTACTCTTTTCGCAATGGCAGGTGCAGTTCGGCCTGTGGCAATCATTCTATTAGTAGCTATGATAATTTGTACCATAACCTATAAGGCAAAAGCTTCAGAAATATCCAGGGCAGGATTGATTAAAAGCTTGATGTCTAGGGGCTGGATAGGGGCTGCAGTAATACTTGTCAGTTATCTGGTATGTTCGGTAATAATCAGTGGTGCAACGGTAAGGACTATAGACAGAGAACTGCCGGGCAGTACTGTATCCTTCGGATACAATCTGATGGTTGGCCTGAACCAGGAATCAAAAGGTTCGTGGAATGAAGAAGATTCCAAATTTCTGAACGATAGATATTTGGAATCCGGCTCGGCACAGGAAACTCATAAGGCCTCCAGAAATGAAGCTGTAAAAAGGTTAACTAAGGACCCTTTGGGCATTGCAAATCTGATGTTTCAAAAATATACCCTGCTTTGGTCCAACGATGATTATGGAGCTTACTGGAATCTTCTGTTTTTGGAACAACAAGGCAGTCTGACAGACCATAAAAGAGAATTAATAAATGATCTAGCCATCTGGAACAATGTCATTTACATTATATGTGTATATCTCTCACTGATTGCGGGAATTTTCCTGTGGTTCAGGAAGAACGTAGGGACAGAACATGTATTGATATTGTATTTTATTGGTACTGCGTTACTGCATATGATACTGGAAAGTCAGGGGAGATATCACTATAACATACTTCCTGTGTTTGCACTGCTTGCAGTGTCAGGCTTAACAGGAATTTTCAGATATTATCAAAAGCACTTGGCTCACAATCAAAGTCAGAATACAGATACGTTATCAGACAAGGAACAGGAAACAAAGCAAAAAAGTTCATCTGATGAGGATAGGAAGATAAATAATACTTCAGATAACAACTTTAATATGCTTGATGCAATTAGAAAGGGACATGTTACTGTTACAGTCACCGAAGCATATTTGGAGGGTGAGGACTATAAGTCTGAAAAGACATAAAAGATACCTGTATTTTTCACGTAAGAATATTGGTATTAAAAGAAATGATCCCGAAAGCTTATATGGAGGCAATATGGGTTCCTTGACAAGAATGGAAAAATATGTCAAAATATTATTTATCGTGATGTTAGCCGTGTCAGTATGTCTAATTTTAGCATGGCTGCTTTCTAGAAGCAAAACAAATGAATACGTGGACTCTAAGACTGCCGGCGAGAAAACTCAGATTTCTTCAGATACACAGCTTGCAAATAACATGGACCTACTTCCAGAGAAATGTACGCTGAATACTGATTTATCAAACCTGTCCTTTTCCAAAGAAAACCGAGAAAAATTAACTTTATCCCAACTAAAGGGAAAAACAGTTGTTATATGCTACTGGGCAAGCTGGTGCCCTTATTGCAACAAGGTACTGGAACAATTTGAAGAAATAGAAAAAATTCTTTCCGAATATCCCGGAGTCGAGTTCCTTCTTGTAAATAAACTGGATAATAACAAGGAAACCAGGGCTTCAGCACTGGAGTACTTAAAGAACAAAAAAATACCTTTTGTTAATGTTTTCGATGATAACCTGACAGTTTACAAGCAACTGGGCCTTAAGGTTATTCCTACTACTTTTGTAATTGATAAACAAGGTATTCTCAGAGCATGGCATGCAGGCAAGGAGTTACCCCTTAAAGGACTGGAGTCTATGATTGATTATGGAATAACCGGAGGAGCTTCGGGAACCTTAAAGTTTATCGAAAATGAATTGACAAATGCTGAGGGGGGAATAGAGACAAACTATATAACCGAAGAGGCTTCAAATCTAGAGAAAACAGATGTTTTAAGTGAGTCACAGGGACTTATTCTGGAATACGCCATAAATTCATCAAATAGAAGTTTATTTGAAAAAAGCATTAATTATGTAAATAAAGTAATGAGGAAGGATCCTTTAGCCTCCTGGGTAGTTAAAGAAAAGGGACCTGCCAGAGTTAATTCGGCTGTAGATGACTTTCGGATTTTTAGAACACTTTATAAAGCAGATAAATTGTGGGGAGGATATACCGATACCTTGAAAAACTATGAAAATGCTCTGTATCGGTATAATACCCAGAATAATAAACTCATAAACTCCTATGATTTCAAGTACCGAAAGAAGTCTCAGAACTTAAAACTGTGCTTTGCTGACTTTGAAGCTATGGAAATGCTGGCAGAAATAGACCCCCGGTGGAATGAGGTCAACCGGAACAGTCTCTTAATTGTAAATGATGGTTATTTAGGAGACGAATTCCCAATGTACCATACCGAATATGATTACAGGAAGAAAAGCTATAAAAATGAAAATTTAAATATGGCAGAGGGGATGGTTACCCTTTTGCACCTCTCAAAAATAGGACAAATAAAGCCCCAGACGTTGAGTTGGCTGAAGGCAGCTGTTGAAGGAGAAGGTATTTTCGCAATGTATAGGCCTGACGGAACAGTAGTAGACGGGTACAGATATGAATCCACTGCCATTTACGGACTGGTTAGTATGATAGCCAACAATGTGGGAGATAGTGATTTGGCAAACAGGGCTATGGCAAGAATGGAAACAATGAGGATTTTTGATTTTGATAATAAATTGAACGGTGCGTTTGGAAACACAGACGGAACCGGGATATATTCCTTCGACCAGTGTATTGGCCTTCTTTCGTATAGTGTTGCTGATAAAAATAAATATTAACATGGATATGATAAAGAATAATGAAAAAAGAGTGGAATATTTTACGATTTATAGTTACAAAATTAAATAGATTGACTTCCTTCCTTAAAAAGAATATAACCGTATTAAACCAGAACAGGGAAGGTAAGTATTCTGCAAATGTTATAGCATTAGGGGCCTGTTTGTTATCCCTGATGCTGCTTATAATAATGCTATTTGTACCTCCTGTACTTGGAATGTCTGATGATGGCTCTTTTTCCTCGAGGATGAATCCAGCAGGGATATATCACAGGGAGGATTCCAGCGAAAACCTTTACTTTAATTATTACGTAAAGGATTATCTATCCCTGGCAGCGGAAGGGAGTACTTTGGCAAATCTGACAGGACAACGAATTCTGGTTTTTATGGCAAAATGGCTTGATTCATTTTTTACCAGCGACAGAACCTTTGATTTGAGATTTTTAGCTTTACTATATGGATTGTTATATATTCCGGCAGTTTTTTTACTTATAAAGCAGGGATTACAAAGGGTAATAACATTTACTGAAAGTATTGTTATTGGTCTGACAGGCATATTTATCTTCGCAGATGTTTCGTATTTAACCTATTTCAGTTCCTTTTATACTGAGCCAATGGTTTTTATTTCTTTGCTTTTCTGCACTGGAGCAGCGTTAGCTTTACAACAAAAAAAGCGAAACCTAGTTTATGTTATTTTGTATTCTTTGTTCGGGGTAATACTGACTACAATAGAAGTTAAATATGCTGTGGTGGGTTTGATTCTGGGAATATTGGGTGTTAAGTTTATTTTTTTAAATAAAAACCTGTTATGGAAGATATGCTGTTGTACTGCAGTACTTGCTCTGTTCCTAAGTGTTATGTTCTCATTGAGGTATTCTCCTGCTTCCTTCAATGAGTCAAGTAAATACCACGCTATGACCCGAGGTGTATTACTGCAGTCTGTTGATCCGGAGGAAACTTTGAAGGAGTTTGGTATTGACAGTTCATATTCAATACTAACAGACACAAACAGTAACGATCAGTATCCTCTGTTGAAACCTGATAATAAGGACTTAAATCATGGCTTCTATGATAAATATAATTCAGCAGAAATAGCTTATTACTATTTTAAACATCCCGGGTCATTGGTTGCGATGCTTGATATATCAGTCAAAGCAACTTTTAATATTAGAAGGGATATGAGCGGAAATTATGAAAAGAGTACCGGAATGCCCAAAATGGCGAAAAGTATTTTATGGTCCTTCTGGAGTAGATTTAAAGCTGATACAATACCAAAAACCATTGGTTTTTTAGTGGTTCTGCTTGCAGCAGTCATACTATTGTTCAGACAGAAGTCGCCCAGGCTTATAAGGGATTACGATCCGAGAGGTTCAATACCTCTGGAAACCATGCTTGCTATATTTATGATTGGAATATCGAATGCTGTAATTACCATAGTAAATAGTGGAGATACTGAAATGGTCAGGCACCTTTTCCTTTTTAGTGTATCACTGGATATTTTGATATATTTTATTTTAGCAGAATTGATTCACAAGCTTAGAATATTATAAATACTCGTAATACGGAGGTTATAATGCCTAATAAACGCTATGAAATATTGATTCAGGATGTTGGTTTACTACTATTCTTAATATCATTGATCGGTGGTACGGGGGTTTTATATGCTGGTGGTTCAGGTTTGCTGATTGAAAACTCAGTAATGCTATTTGTAACAGTTATTGCAATAATACTTGTGACTTTTTCAATGGATTTTGCAGCGTTTGTGGTGGCAGGCTCTCAAATCATCTGCTATTCGGCGTATAAGCTGTTTATACTATATGAAAAAGGGACGGCTATTAATATTTACTCTTTTGCGTGGCTGATACTTCCTATTGTCGTTGTAGGTACAATGAAGCTGTTTATTTCTGGACGTAACCGTTTGGAACTGGAAAACAGTATGTTGAGGCAGCAGGTGGAGGAGCTGGTAATGATAGATCCTCTTACAGGCCTTTATAATCTGAGAAGCTTTTATTACGACATAGACAGGCAGATCAGATATACCAGAAGAAATCAGCTTCCTTTAACGTTGATGATAATAAAACTGCGCTATGGTCAGGAATTAAGAAAAATACTAACCAAAAAGAATTTTGATAAGCTCAAGCAGCGACTAGCTGAAATTATAGGTGATGCTATCAGGGTAGAGGACAACCAGTACAGTATAGATAATGATGGCAGTCTTGCAATTATACTCACTTGTGATGAAAGCGGCGGTGAGTTGGTTCGGAACAGAATCAGATCAATGGTAGGTGAAAAAGGTGCGTTTGACGGTATTACCGATACCTCCATCAAGGTTGAGGTTCAGATTGCTTTTATGCAGTACAGGGAAGAGATTGGGAATGATACTGCTTTCTTTAAGCAAAGTGTTGAGAAGGAATTACAGTATGATGTCTAAGAACTTTAGAAGGCTTAGAATCAACAAAATTCCTATATTAATAATGGTCTTGCTTATTTTCATGGTAATAACAATATTTTTTCCTGTTAAAGCTGTATCTGCTGAGGATAAAACTATAAAAGGAAAAGATATTCTGTTTATTTATGATGAGGATTTGTCCTCAAAAGGTAAGGAGAATGTTGCTGTAATGGCTGACATATTGACTTATATGGGTTACGGGACAAGCTATAGCACTGTAAATGAGAGTATCGGTATGCTGAATAAATTCAATAGCCTTTTGTTTTACCATGAAAGTGACAGCATTAGTTCATCTTTTTTGAAGGCATTGGAAGACACTGACATTAAAATAATGATGGTTGGTGGCGGAAGTACTGATGATGTTCTTAAGTCGCTAAAACTGGATTATACCTCAATAAAGGTTAAGGATACCGCAATAAAGGTATCTTATAAGGTTGGTTATGGGGGAGCTTCAACTACTTTGATAAAGGCTGAAAATGCAATAATATTTCAGGAGGGGTTCCCGTATAGAGCCGGCAATATCGAGGCGACCGGAAAAAGCTCACCTCTCGTTGTAAGAGACCGTCGCTTCAGTTGTATGGGAGCTTTTGATAATGAAAGTGATATTTTGAAGGCCGCTTTTTCAGAGCAGATTTCCATATGGAAATGGCCCTTTGAGAACCAGCCCAACAGCTATCCCCAGTATATTATCTTTGACAATGTGTATCCGTTTTTCAACAGCGAAAAGCTCATGAAGGTAGTGCAGTTGATGGATAAAAAGGGTGTACCATATTCAATTACTGTTATGCCGGTTTATCAAAATACCGAGTACCCCGCCATGAAACACTTCTGTGAGGTACTTGCATATGCCCAGTCAAAGGGGGCAAGCATTATACTGAAAGCTCCGCTGATAAACACTGATACGCCTTCACTTGAGGACATAAATAAGAAAACTACCACGGCAATAACTGCATATAACAATTACGGGGTATTTCCTATAGCTATCGAAGTGCCCAATAACTGGATACACGAAAGCCTGGGACTGGATGTGCTAAAAAGGTTCAGTACCGTAATTCTATATCCTGAGGAAAAAAACAGCTGGACTGATTCTGACGGCTACAATACCGTTTATTCCGACGGACATCATCTAATTGCCCCCGCTATTCTCAGTAGTTCGAGCTTGGGCAGTAATATGATTAAAGCCTATCCTACTGCGTTGTTTTTGGATATCAATTCAGATACGGATATGCTGGAAAGTCAAATTAAACAGATTCAGCAATCAGAGATTTCATTGAAGAGCTTGTGGCTCACTTCACATACTGTCTATACCAATGACAGGGTTATTAGTCACAGGGATGGAATTCTTAACGTAAATGGAAAGGTACAATCACTGGAATTCAAGCCTTTCAGCTATGAGGAAAGTTTCAACTTTAACAGAGGCGTTATTGGAAAAATGGCTGAGAGTATGGCCCGTGAAAACCGAAGACTTTTATTAATTGTAACTTTCATTTCGATAATATTTGTTTTTTTTATAGTCGTTGCACGATATCAAAATCGGCGAAGATTTCTATACAAAAGTACTTCTGAAAGAAATCCGGATGGGGGGGATGCAGATTGACACTGGCAGACATATTATCACTATATGCTTTAATTGCTATTTGGGGACTTATGCTGATTAACGTTGTTTTGTCCATCGGCGGGTTTGTTTACTACATAAGGGTGAACCGTACCGACGGCCGAATACCGCTTAAGGAGTATCCAATGGTATCAATTATGGTGCCGGCACACAATGAGAGCATAGTAATCAGAAAAACTGTTCAGGCCCTTCTGAATCTTGACTATCCCAAGGATAAATATGAGATTATTGTTATCAATGATAACTCCTCTGATGACACGGCTGAAGTGCTGAAGAACATGCAATTGAAAAATTCTGACAGAAAACTTATTGTAATCAATACAGATAACGTTGTGGGAGGGAAAGGAAAGTCAAATGCCCTTAATATCGGTTTCTCAGTCAGCACCGGAAGTGTAATTGCCATTTATGATGCCGATAATACACCAGAGCCCAACGCTCTTACTTTACTGGTGGAGAATCTGATGGCAGATGACAAGCTGGGGGCTGTAATTGGTAAGTTTAGAACCAGAAACAGAAACGCTTCACTGATAACTCGTTTTGTCAATATTGAAACACTGGCATATCAATGTATGAACCAGGCAGGAAGATGGTTTTTCTTTAAATTATGTACTATACCGGGAACAAACTTTGTCGTACGCCGAAGTATAATAGAGCGTATCGGCGGGTGGGACACAAAAGCCTTGTCTGAAGATACCGAAATAAGCTTCAGAATATATAGAATGGGTTATAGGATCAAGCTTATGCCTCTGGCAGTAACCTGGGAACAGGAACCACAGCTTTTGCGTATATGGCTTAAACAGAGAACAAGATGGGCTAAAGGTAATATTTATGTACTTAAGGAAAATTTCAAATATGTCTTTGACAGAACTGCGGGTCCCATGAGACTGGACGTACTATATTATGGGCTGGTTTATATTCTAATGCTCACCTCCCTCGTGTGTTCAGATTTGATATTTATACTTTCCATACTGGGCTTTACTCATGTAACCCTCGGTGGATTTTCCAGCACATTATGGATAATGGCAATACTGGTATTTGTACTTAATGTATTAATAACTCTTGCCGTTGAAAAAAACGAATTTAATATGAAGTCGGCACTGCTGATTCTTTTGATGCTTTTTACCTATTCGAAGCTTTGGGTGATAGTTGTACTGAATGCTATAATACAAAGCGCCAACGACAGAATATTTAAACGTGAAGTCAAGTGGTATAAAACTGAGCGATCTATGGAAACTAATAAAGAACCTGGGGGCGATAACTGATGATAACAAAAAAAAGTAAATTACTCAGAGCTTTTGTAATTATCTTTGCTGTGACTATGTCCTTAAATTTGTCACAGAGTGTTTATGCGGTCGGAGATAAAAGTACTATAACTTCTGAGGAGGCACTGCTTTCCAGCGTAAACAATATGCTTGAAAACCCGGACAATCCCCAAAAGGCTAAGCCACAGCTTCCCAAGGCTGATCGGACCGGTGATTTTTCCTGGAATTCACCCCAAATTCTGAATGGGATATACTCTTCAACCGAATTGTACTTTAACATACCAAGATACTGGGATACTAAATACGTTTGTGTACAACTTGAATACAGAGTGAGCCAGTTGATGGACAAAATACCTTGCACTCTTACTTTTTCAATTAATAAGCAGCCTTTTTATTCCTGCAATATTATTTATGAAAACAATGAGAGGAGTTATATATATGCTAACATCCCTCTGGAGCTGTTGAAAAATGATAAGGAGAGCAGCTCAAACACTTTAGCCATATCAGGCTATGCCAAATTGTATAATGAGAATGGTTGTATAGACGAGGCTAGCAATGCAAACTGGCTGACCTTTTCTGAGGCCTCTGGAGTAGAAGTGGGGTATAATTTGCTGCCTCATAATAACAGAATCGATTATTATCCTTACCCATTTATGTCTACCAGTAATAAGACGGGGTCTGACACAGTTGTTACTGTTGCAAACTCTAAACAGAACGAAGAAGTAGCAACTGCAATGATGCTTATGGCAGGGTTGAGCAAGAATACCAGTGAAAACAACAACCTCACAATCAGTTCATGGGAAGAGGCCCGGAACATAAAAAGTTCCAGCCGGATACTGGTAGGACTGACAAACAATTTGCCCAATGAGGTTATCAATTATATAGAGCCATACAAAAATCAATTAAAAGACCAGATTATGATTTTATTTGTATCGGATGCATCGGGTAATCCCCTGCTGATTGTTACTTCTCAGGATGCTGACTGTCTGGCAGAAGCAGGGTACTTTCTCCGAGACAGTGAACGTGTAGCCCAGGAAACGGATAATATCACCTTTATAAAAAAGGGTACTGCTGAAATAAAGCTAAACGCAAAAATGCAAAGCGATATGAAAGCCGATAGGTATACCCTTCAGGAAATGACGGGGGGCGGATTTGAATTTATCGGACCTTTCAGGCAGGAAAAGACTTTGTTTTTACCTTTGCCCACCGATTTTACTCTATCTTCGGCCAGTAAGGTTACGGTAAATTTCAGGTACAGCAAAAACCTGGATTTCAATCGATCCATGCTAACTGTCTATTGGGGAGATATTCCTGTAGGAAGCAAAAAGCTGGCACTTGAAAATGCTGATAATGATGAACTGACATTCTTTATGCCGGCTGATGTTGTTGGGACGAATTCCAGCAGCATAAAATTTGCTTTTGATCTCGAAGTAACAGACTTAATTTGTACAACACGACAGGATGAGATGCCATGGGCATATATTACAAAGAATTCAACATTATATCTCCCGTCAGACAATAGTACAAAGTTGAGCTTTAACAGCAGGCCGGCACCATTTCAAAAAGAGGGCAGCCTGAATGATGTTCTGCTGGTATTGTCAAATGACCCTGATATGGATGAGCTTACTTTAGTTGGTAGAATGCTATCCCTGTATTCACATTCGGCAGATGCCTATGGACGGTTAAAGGTGGTTAAGGCCGATGAGTTTAATGAGACAGAAGCTAACTATAATATCATTACTGCAGGAACTCCTGCGAAAAACAGTCTTATAACAAAGCTCAACGATAAGCTGTATTTCAAATATAACAGCAACTTCACCGAATTTGTAACCAATGAAAAACTAATATTAACTTCTGATTATGCAGGCTCCATCGGTACCCTGCAGCTGTTGAAATCACCCTATGCTGAGGGACGGGCGTTACTGGTCCTGACCGGTCCCGATGATAAGTCAATTAAAAGAGTATCAAAACTTGTAAGCAATGAAAAAATGAGCTGGAACCTTAATAATGATTTCGTTTTAATTGACAGTAATAGCGATATAAAGTCCTATCAATTTCAAAGGGAAGAACTTAAGGAAAAGGAGCCGACTCTGAGAGAAAGCGTAATGGGAAACAGAACCTCTCTGTTATTTGCACTGGCAGGAACCTCTGTAATGCTGGTACTTTTCCTGGCGATGATTCTTATCATATTGAGAATGAAGCAGAAAAAGCCAAATTAACATATGATAAAATGATATTAATTCCAATAAGCCAAGCAACGCCCCAATACGAATGCTGCTAAAAACATTCGTATTGGGGCGTTTTCCGTTAAACATACAAATGCAGAAACGAATTTTCTGACATTCTATCTTATTTTAGTTCTCACTTCAAGAACTTTACTCGGAAATCCAACGGCTGAAATTGCTTTTCATCAGGAGCTGCTATCGGCTTTCCAAAGGGCATCTCGGCTAAAAGCTTCCAATTTGCAGGAACGTTCCATTCTTTGATGACCTCAGAATCTATAATTGGGTTGTAATGCTGCAGTGACGCACCAAAACCTTCTATTTCTAAAGAAGTCCACACAATATACTGAAGTATGCCGCTGGCCTCAAGAGACCATACAGGAAAGTTATCCTTGTATAACTCAAACTGGCGTTGAAGTGATTCAACAACTGATTGATCCTCAAAAAACAGTACGGTTCCATAACCATTCCTAAAGGAATCGATTTTACTTTCTGTGGAAGCGAAATTTTCTGGAGGCACCATTTTTCTAAGCTCATCTTTTGTTATGTCCCATAACTTATTGTGATGCTCACCAAGTAAAACCATAACTCTGCCACTCTGGCTGTTGAACGCAGTGGGCGCATGTAGAACAGCATTATTTATTATTTCCTGAATCCTTGTATCTGAAACAGGGGATTCTTTGCTGATTCCATAATAAGTGCGCCTGTCTTTAACTGCAGTATAAAAATCCTTTGACATATCGGTTATCCTCCTAATTATTTATACATTAAATAGAATTACCTCGACTTTGTTAAATCATACAATTTTATTTTTGGTATAGCAAGATATTTTGACATTAATTACATAAATATCTAGATATGGTTTAATCCTATGTTAGGACTTTGCCGTTGTTGCGGATGAAGTAAGAAACATGGCCGAGGATTCAAAAAATACCGTAAATGAAATTCAAAAGGTAACTATTATTGACTTTATGGATACAAGCATAATAAAGGATTATGAATTGGAAATATTGCTTTATTATTACATAATAAGAATATACTTGTAGAAAACATAAAAAGTATTTATAATTTAAATCATGTGCTAGAAAACACTACAAACTTTACATAGTTCTTGTATTTGTAGCAGAGATTGTTTAATACTTCATGTAACGGAGGAGATTTTTCATGCTAAAAAAAATGAAGGTAATACAAAAAATCTTAATCCTATCGGTTATACTGTTGGCTTTTATTGCATTTATCGGTGGTGTAAATTTTACGTATCTAAAACATATCAATGGGGAGATGAACTCACTATATAAGGACAGACTAAAGCCAATACAATGGATTAATGATATGGCAAACCAGAGCAGAGCCCGTGAGGTAGATGTTTTATTTGTTATTCAGTACAGCGGAAATGCAGAAATGCAGGCTCGTTATGTTGAGGATATTGATAACAGAACTAAAAAACTCGAAGAGGACTGGAAGCACTATAAGGCTGTAAATATTGAACAAGTTGTAGAAGGTAGAATAGCTGAGGTTGACAAAAACTGGGGCGAATATACTAACCAAATAAATGAAATTGTTGACCTTGCTAAGCGGGGTAAAGGCAGCGAAGCTTTCAGATATCTTGAGGAAAACGCAGATACTGAAAATAAGTTTTACAACGGGTTAGAGGGTTTAGCAGACTATTATGCCAAAGCTGCTGATGATATAAATACAAAAAATAATCAGAACTATAAAACCACAGCTTTTACAAACTTGCTTATCCTGGTGTCAGCTATTCTTTTTGGAGTACTGATAAGTATATTTATTACAAACAGCATAATACGCCCCATAAAGCGGCTTGGAAAAGAACTTGAGGATTTGGCCCATAGGGGCGGGGACTTAACCAGAGAGATAATAATAGATACTAGGGATGAAATCGGTGATCTTGCTAAGAGTTTTAATAAGTTTATAGCTAATTTGAGATCGATTATGCTGGAAGTAAATGAATGTTCTCGAAATGTAGAACTGGCTGCCGCTACTGTTTCAGAAAGTCTTATCCATTTAAACGAGGCTGTGGAGGACACTTCAGCAACTGTTGAAGAAGTGTCGGCCGGGATGGAAGAGACTGCGGCAGCAACGGAAGAGGTAAATGCGTCCTCCACAGATATTGAACTTGCAATTGAAGCCATGTCTGAGAAAGCTCAGAACGGTGCGACTGCGGCAAGAGAGGTTAGCAAACGTGCCAGTGACCTGAAAACAAGATCCATACTCTCACAAAAAGCAGGAAATGATATTTATCATGAGGTAAAACAGGAGCTTGAAGTATCTCTTGACAGATCAAAGGCTATCGAACAGATCAGCGTTCTGTCAGAGGCAATTCTGCAGATTTCTACTCAAACCAATTTATTAGCTTTAAATGCTGCTATTGAGGCGGCCAGAGCCGGAGAAGCAGGAAAGGGCTTTGCTGTTGTTGCAGATGAAATAAGAAAACTGGCCGAGGACTCAAAGAGTACAGTAAATGAAATACAAAAGGTAACGCAGGAAGTGGTTTCAGCAGTTGAAGATTTGGCAGGCAGTTCAAGATCAATTATGCAATTCATGGATACAAATGTAATAACGGATTATGAAGCAATGATAGAAACCGGAGAGTATTATAGTAATGATGCAATTTTCATAGACAATCTTGTCACTGACTTCAGTGCCACTGCTGAGGAGCTGACTGCTTCGGTTGAAGGTATAATAAGCGCTATTAACGAAGTATCAAAGACTGTTAGTGAGGGTGCAGCCGGAACTCAGAATATAGCTGAAAAGTCAACCGATATTCAGCAAAAGGTTAACGATGTTAAGGAGCAGATGAATATCAGCAGCTTCAATGCTAAAAAGTTGAAGGATTTAGTGGGAAAATTCAAGGTTTAAGCAGGGCAAACAAAAAACCGGGGAAGATAACTTCTCCGGTTTTACCGTTTACTTATACTAGCGGTCTTTTCTGTAACCCTTGCTGGAGGATGATTTGTTGCCAGAGGCTTTGATAGCAGGAGAGGCTGATCTTCTTTTCGAACTCTGACCACTGCCATGACCTGTGTGACCGGTGTGTCCTGTATGTCCGGTAAAGCTGCTGTAAGTGCCTGGATTTCTACCATGGCTGAAACCGCTTCGGCCGCTTTTTTTACGAGGTGTTGATTTCTCAACATTTATCCGCTTGCCTTTTATGGTATAGTTTTTCATAGACCTGAGAACTTCCGGAGCAAATTCTTTTGGAACCTCAACAAAAGAATATTTATCGAAAATGTCGATAGATCCTACCATTTTGCCAGGAAGTCCTGAGGATTCAACAAGTCCTTCAATAATATGCTTTGGCTGGATTTTATTATCACTTCCGATATTTATGAAAAGTCTTACCATATCATTTTCACTATCAAACTCTGATTCTTCGTCTATTTCACTTACAGTACTGGGGAAGTTCCCATTCTGTTCTGTATACATTTTTAACAACGCTGCAGCCACGTCGAGAGATGTAATAAAACTCTCTTCCTGACTCTCTGAATCGGAGTTTAAAGAGTCAACAAATCTTTCTACGTGCCCGATATACTTTGAAAAGCCCTCTTGAGACAGATTCTCCCTCAGAGACTTCAGTACATTAGACATCTTTTTCTCCTCAACATCATTAATGCTGGGGGGCTTCATAAAGGTTACAGTAGATTTTGTATAACGCTGTATATCTCTCAGCTTGTATATTTCACGGCCTGAAATAAAGGTAAAGGCCTTACCTGTTCTGCCTGCTCTACCTGTACGGCCGATTCTGTGAACGTAATATTCTTCATCACTGGGTATGTCATAGTTGAAAACTGCTTCTACGTCATCAACATCAATACCTCTTGCGGCAACATCGGTAGCTATGAGAATATCAAAACTGCCTTTCCTGAACTGTGACATAACCTTATCTCTATGTTCCTGACGCATATCTCCATGAAGTGCCTCTGCAGAATAGCCTCTGGACTGAAGACTTGAGGTCAATTCATCAACTCTTTTTTTTGTATTACAGAAAACAAGTGAGAGTTTGATATCATTGGTATCTATGAGGCGGGAAAGAACCTCCAGCTTTGCTGATTCTTTAACCTCAAGATAGTATTGTTCTATACTTGGTACGGTAAGTTCTTTGTGGGCTACCTTTATATGGATGGGTTCCTTTTGATATTTCTTAGTAATATCCAGGATTTCCTTTGGCATAGTAGCTGAAAAAAGGATTGTCTGCCTGTCTTCAGGTACTTTCTCCAGAATTGTATCGATATCTTCACGAAACCCCATGTTCAGCATTTCATCTGCTTCATCAAGTACAATCATTTTAAGATGTTCCAGCTTAAGGGTTCTGCGTCTCATATGATCCATAATACGGCCTGGAGTTCCTATAATAATCTGAGGACGCTTTTTTAATGCCATAATTTGTCTGTCTATGGGCTGACCGCCATAAACCGGCAGAATACGTATTCCGTCTTTATATTTCAATACATTTCTCAGTTCTTCCGAGGACTGTATTGCTAATTCTCTTGTAGGGCACAATACCAATACCTGAATTGATTCAATTTCAGGCTGGATCATTTCAATGGCGGGTATTCCAAACGCACAGGTTTTTCCTGTTCCGGTCTGGGCCTGGCCTATTAAATCGTTTCCGTTGAGAATCGGTGGGATTGACTTGGATTGAATGGGAGTAGCTTCCTCAAATCCCATATCAGCAATTGCACGCTGTACTTCAGTCGAAAGATTCAGATCTTTAAAACTCAAATTTTCCATTTTTGTTCCTTTACTTTATTAATTCTTTATTTTATATACCTATACAATAATAATTATTATTTACCTTTTTTGCAACGTTTATTTATTTAGTCCAGTCAGAGAGACAATTTTATTTGAACGTGACAAACCTGCTAGCTGCGCTTCTGAACTATTTACCGGCTGATTCTGATATGCTATGATAAGATATATTAATAGTTATACACAAGACGTGCCAAATATAGGAGATTAAATATGAAAAAATTTGCATTTGTATCAGATTTTGATGGAACACTGACAGACAGAGATTTTTACCATATAGTCATGGATAAGTATTTAAAGGATTGGGCCTGGGAATATTATTATCAATGGAAGAAAACCAAAAAAATAAACACGGATTTTCTCAACGAAATATTTGGTGCTATGGACAGAAGCGAGGAAGAGATATTTGAGGATATTCAAGAGCTTCCGCTGGATCCATATGCCATAGAATTCATAAAAAAAGTTGAAGACTGCGGAGGAGATTTTTATATATTAAGTGCCGGAACTTCATATTATATAGAAAAATTACTTGCACATCATAAAATTAATAATGTAACTGTTATATCAATGGAAGGAAAGTATCATAACAGGGGCATAACCATAATGCCGGATACTCAGAGCGAGTTTTATTCCAGCCTGTGGGGGATTGATAAGGCAAAGGTTGTATTGTCTCTCAAGGCGAAATATGAAAAGGTGTATTTTGCAGGGGACAGCGAGCCTGATATGGGTGCTGCAAAAGAAGCAGACTGCGCCTTTGCCAGGAATGACCTTAAGAATCTTCTTGCTGAACGGGATATTCCGTTTGTACCCTTCAACAGGTATGTAGAAATTTGGGAGTATATGGATGAAAAGGGCTTGATGGAGTAGTAACCGGAAAAGTGAAAAAGTCCTGAGTTTTCGAGAAGTCAAGGGACCGATTACAAAGAATCAGAATCAGTTGGCGTGGAGTTATTGAAGCCTGCACGCAGATGGGAGTTGTTATGGGTACAGCCATTCATAGGATTGAAATTCCTACCATAATGGAGGTAAACACCGAAATATTGGGCAATGTGGGTTCATATCTGGAAAGAGCAGATATTTCGAGAGTAATTATTCTGTTTGGGGAAGGCATCAGAGAATTATTTGGTGAGAAAATAATTTCTTCAATCAAGAGCAGAAAATCACTTACACTTCTTGAGACCTATGACTTTGATGATATAACCATTGAAAAACTTATACCTCAAGCCTTTTCCATCCCGTCCAAAACCGAAGCGGTAGTGGGTGTAGGCGGAGGAAAGGTACTTGATACTGCGAAGTATATCGCTTTTTTGAACAATTTGCCCTTCATCAGTGTACCGACGTCGACTTCCAATGATGGATTTTCCAGTTCTGGTTGCTCCCTTATTATAAACGGAAAAAGAACCTCGGTACATGCAGCAATGCCGTTTGGAATTATCGTTGACCTGGATGTAATAAAAAATGCTCCTGCAAAGTTTATTTATTCAGGTTTGGGAGATATAGTATCAAAGATATCGGCTGTTTTTGACTGGTACTTTGAAGAACTCAACAATGCTTCAAAGGTTGATGATTTTGCTGCCATGCTGGCTAAGAAGTCGGTTAACAGTATTGTACGCATGCCATATACCAATATAACAGAAATATTCTTTCTTAAGGAAATGGTGGACTCACTTACCATGAGTGGTGTTGCTATGGAGATAGCAGGGAATAGCTCTCCTGCCAGCGGCAGCGAACATCTTATCTCCCACGCATTGGACAAAATACTTGACAAGCCTCAGCTTCACGGTATCCAGGTAGGGGTTGCAACATATCTGATGAGTCTCGTTCAACAGCACAGGGTTGAGCGTGTTGAAAAGTTCCTCAGTGATACAGGCTTCTTCGATTATGTTGCAACACTGAATATGAAGGCTGAGGCTTTTGAGAAAGCAATTGATATTGCTCCTTCCATCAAACCGAACAGATACACTTTCATTCATGTTGAGGAAAACAGAATCAAGGCAAAAGAGCTCTTAAGGAGCAATGCAATTTTGAAAAAGATACTCATTTAGAAATATTGGCATAGATACTTATAGATGTAATCCATCGATTACATTTTTCAGAGACTGGGCTGACTTGTTAAGGAGTTCAGTCTCTTTAGAACTCAGGGGTACATTGATAATTCTCTCAATACCGTTGGAATTGACCTGACTTGGAATGCTCAGACAGATATCGTTCAACCCGTATTCACCTTCCAGCAGGCTGGAAACTGTCAATATTGAATTCTCATTACGGACTATGGCCTCTACAATTCTTCTGACTGCCAATGCAACAGCATAATAGGTTGCACCCTTGCGGTCGATGATTTCATAAGCCGCATTTTTTACATTATTATAGGTAGTTTCCTTAAAGTTTGCGCTGTCACAGGATTTGCAATCCTTGCAATAATCGTCCATGGATAATCCGGCGATTGAAGCTGTACTCCAGGCGGGAACTTCGGTATCTCCGTGTTCACCGATAATGTAAGCATGAACATTTCTTGGATCGATGCCCATATGTTCGCCTATCATGTATTTAAAACGGGCTGAATCCAATACAGTACCGGAACCGATAACCCTATTCTTTGGAAATCCTGATAGTTTATAAGTGACATAGGTAAGAATATCAACAGGGTTTGTTACTACAAGCAGGATACAATCGGTATTGTACTTAATAATATTACCAACAACATCTCTAAAAATGGCTGTATTCTTATTAACCAGATCTATTCTGGTTTCACCGGGCTTTTGATTAGCTCCTCCGGTTATTACTACAATATCGGCATTACTGCAATCAGAATAAGTTCCACTGTATATTTTAACCGGCCTGACAAAGGGCATACCATGATTCATATCCATTGCTTCGCCCTCGGCTTTTCTTGCATTAATATCAATAAGAACCAGCTCTGAAATCAGTCCGCTTAACATAAGTGTATAGGCTGTGGTTGAACCCACAAAACCGGTTCCGACTACTGCTATTTTGTTTATAGATTTATTTTTCATACTTTTAGCCTCCATTTACCGTAGAATATCTCTACTATTTATAATAAATATACCCTTAAGTGGTAATTTCTAACGATAATTTATTTGAAAAATTTTGAGAAATAATGTAAAATGTTATTATATTTATGCAGAAAAATGCACATTAAGGAGCAAAAATATGCAGTTTTTAATTCATCAACAGATGAATATTTTATCCGGTGCAGTTATATTCCTTTTTGGAATATATGCTTTAAGTGTCTTGGATAAAAAAGTGCAAATAAATAAGCTATATATTGCTTCCTTATTTCTGAATTTTTTATTAATAAATCTGGAGATGATCCAAAATATACTGTTGGAGGCAGGAATAGCGTTATTATGGATACGAATCATAAATTTCACTTTAAACGCCCTTTCACCACTGCTGTCTTACCTCTTTCTGAAATTTATTTGTTCTTATTTTCTCTCACCCTATAAAATAAAAAAGCCAGTTAAAACTTTTCTTAATTTATTACTTATTTTTAACACAATAGCGTCGTTTATAGCTTCAAGAATAGGAAAAATAGAGACCGGAAGTTTTTCTCGGAATATAATTGCCCTTGTTATTTCATTTGTTTTTCTCTCTTATAGTCTTTATGTAGTAGTTATAAACAAGAAAATGCTTTTGAAGTTTGAGTTTGCGTATATTATGGCTATTGGCATCGTTACCGACATTATGGTAATTCTTCAGATGAGCTTATATCATGTAAAGTTTATTTGGTGTAGCAGTACGTTTACAATAATTATGATGTTTATTGTAATACAGCAGAGAGAGTTGTACCGGGACTCCCTTACCGGGGCAAGAAACAGGGCAGTGCTGAAAAAGTGCCTGGATGCCTATTCGAGGAAGAATGAAGGGACATTATCGGCTATTATGATTGACTTGGATCATTTTAAAGACATTAATGATTCCTATGGACATATGGAGGGCGACCATGCTTTGAAAGCCTTTACCAAGCTCCTTCAGAAGGTATATTCCGAGAATGGTATAGTTATCCGCTTGGGTGGGGATGAGTTTATCATATTAATTTACGATCTTTCTGTATCCAAAATTAATGATTTAATTGCAAAGATGTCAAGAATGGTTGATAAATATAATACACGTTGTGGAAAACCCTATTTATTAAGGTATAGCTGCGCGTGTGATACATATAAAAACGATATGAGTCTTGATCAATTTATCCATGAAATAGATCTCAAAATGTATGACCATAAAAGTAGAAATAAAAGAAAGCTGTGGAGTGCTGAAAACAAATACTAGATTAGACCAGATTTGTCGCATTTTAGATGTTGAATTATTAACATAATGTAGTATAATTTGGCATATATATTTTAATCTTAGGTATGATGAATGATAGGGGGGTTATCATGATTACATGGAAAGATGATTATTTACTTGGAATTGAACACATCGACAAACAACATCAGGAATTATTCAAAATTGCTGGCGATATTCATGAGCTTATAAAAAATGAATTTATCACAGATAAGTATGACCGCATAATAAAACTATTGGCTGAATTAAAGGATTATACAATTTTTCATTTTACCTCTGAAGAAGAATATATGGCTAGTATAGGATACAGAAAATTATTAAGCCATAAGGTTGAACATAATGATTTTATAGAGAAAATTAACAGTGTGGATCTGGAAAAGATAGATATGGATCATGAGCAATATTTGTTGGAGATTCTCGAATTTGTATTGAACTGGATTGCTGACCATATATTGCAGACAGACAGAGCTTATACGGGTTAAAACTTAAAATCTATTGTTTTATTTATCATTCTATTTATCAATTGAATACATATTTTATGAAAAGAACACATATTTAAAATTAGTTAAGTATATGTTCTTTTTTGTATTTTTCAAAAAATTGTTAATATGTTTTAATTTTTTGCAGAGTGGTATACTAAATTTTAATGAGATATTTTTCATTGTGCTCCAGGGAGAGATATTGATAGTGTTAACTAAGCTATGAAAAATTGAAGTTGATAGTATTGAACTTTGAAAAGTGAAGAGTATACCTAAGAATTAAAAATTTTTAGTAGCAGTTTCCGCATTTATTCCACGGTCCTCTTGCC
>JAEWMS010000045.1 GCA_023393115.1 Bacillota bacterium | reverse complement strand
GTTTAATATCTTTATTGGAACAGTACATGAAAGTAAGTTAATTCTATTGAACCGCCGTATACCGAACGGTACGTACGGTGGTGTGAAAGGTCGGTAGCTGAAATAATCAGCTACCTCCTATTCGATTAGCTGCGCTTTTTATCTCTTTATCATGAATCACTGCACTTGTTCCAAATAGCAGGAAGTCGGTCAATAAGCTTATATCTGTCTTTGGAGGCGAAATTTCACCACGTCGTATATGGTCCTCAAGCAGTTCACAGAATATAGGTCTTAACGACATAAGGGTATTTTGATGGAGGATCATCAATACTTGGGTATTTGCTGCTCCATGATTTAGATTTGTATATTCACTTAAGGCTTTTTCCAGATCCTCGACAATTTTTCCCAAAACCCCCCATAAAGATGACTCTTTACGCGTATTAATATTCTGCTTAATTTTCTTAATATATAAATTATTGTACTGCTCCAACACTGCTTGAAAAATTTCTTCCTTAGAGACAAAATGGTGGTAAAACATTCCGATTTCGCCCTTGGCCGCTGCTACTATTGAACGGATAGAGGTTTTTTCATAACCTTGCTCTAAAAACTGTTTAAATGCTATTTCAATTAATTCCTGTTTTCTCAACTCAGGCTGCATTCGTGCCATTAGCTTTTCATCCTTTCTATGATATCTTTCTGAAACTGTTTATGAATAATAAATGCTCCTTATTATAGCTGCGAATTCCTTTTTTGATTAACAAAGGCATTACTATATATCTATACAATGTGTTTCCGGGGTGCAGCCATTTTCCGTGATAAACCGCGGGCTGGATGGGTGTCCCTGAAGTGGCACAAATGGTTATACTGCAGATTTCATAACCCTCATTACTTCCCATTTGTACAATCATCTCACCGTTTCCATCCGTTATAAGAGAACCACCCATTAATCGAAAGTCTTCATTAAAGCTTTTGACGCCGAGGCCTCCGGAAAATTTGGGAAAAGCGCCCACAGCATTAATGAAAAATGTTGGTACTCTGAGATATTTTGAGTACGAAGCAGCAACCATATAAGGCTGTTGTTCAAATAAAGTCATATCCCTTTTGGAAATGTTGGCGCTGGTTTTATAAGGAGCGGGGCAGGCATGGGGCATCAGCATAAAATCGACGTTTGCAGCTTTCATTCTGACAAGCCTATCCTCATAATGGTTGTCAGCGCATATACCAATACCAATCCTTCCGATGCCTGTGTCAATATGTGTCTCCCCACTACACCTCTTAAAGCAGTAAGATTCTGCATCTTCCTTACGGATAATACCACATATTTTTCCTTGAGGGCTGCATAATAAATATGAATTATAGAAATCCTTCCCGTCTGTCTCAATAAATCCTGCTCCAATATAGATACCCAATTGCTCCGAAAGTTTGCATGCCCAATGGGCAGTCTTCCCGTCAACCGGTTCTGCAAACTGCCAAATTGTTTGATTTGGAATATATCCGCAGCCCGAAAGCTCAGGCAATACCGCCAGCTCGGCTCCTTGAGCCGCCGTCTGTGTTATCAGGGAAGACGCCGAAGCATATCCTGTGGCCTGGTCATCGAAATAGTTTTTCAACTGTATCATTGCAACCTTAACTGTTCTCATATGCAATCCTCCCTACAGAACATTGTTCTTTAATTATACAATGTTCTGTCAATCAAAATGCAATTTATACTATAAAATATATGGAAAATTTATAGTATAAATGTAAAGTGAAAAGTGATAACATTTTTCTGAAATCAATCAGTACCAATAACTGACCGCACACTGACGGTAGGAGGTCAAGATGCAGCAATCATTAGAATTAGAAATCGGTAATATTCAGAAAAAAACCAGAAAGAAAAATAAACAGGGGATAAAAATGTTTTTATATATATTACCATTTTTGCTTTTATCCTTTGCTTTTTCCTACTTTCCACTACACGGTTGGGTTTATGCCTTTTTCGACTATAAACCGCCCCTTAAATTATCACAATGTGATTTTGTTGGGTTGGAATGGTTTAAAATGTTGTTTACCAATTCTACTCAGATAAAACAACTTTTAAAAGTAATGACAAATACCTTTGCTATAAGTGGCCTGACATTGGCAACATCCTTTTTTCCAGTATTTTTTGCAATGTTTTTAAACGAAATAAAAAGTAAGCGGTTCAAAAATATTGTACAGACACTGACCACACTTCCAAACTTTATAAGCTGGGTTATGGTATTCTCTGTGGCATTCAGTCTGTTCTCCTCTACCGGTATGGTCAATACTTTCCTTATAGATGCAGGATTAATAACACAACCATTTAAATTCCTGGACGGGGATTCTCATACATGGCTTGCTATGCTGCTGTGGAGTACCTGGAAAGGTCTAGGGTGGGGAGCTATTATGTATCTTGCCGCAATAGCCGGTATAGACCAGGAACTTTACGAGGCAGCAAGGGTTGATGGCGCAGGGCGCTTCAGATTAATGTTTAATATTACATTACCGGCTTTATTGCCTACCTTCTTTGTATTAGTACTACTATCAATAGCAAATTTTCTTAACAATGGTCTGGATCAATACTATGTTTTTCAAAACGCCTTTAATAAAGAACACATTCAGGTTCTCGACCTATACGTTTATAACATCGGTATAATGGGTCGGAGCCCATCTATGGCAACAGCAATCGGTATGTTAAAGAGTATAGTCAGCATTTCGCTGTTGGCAGTGTGTAATTGGATATCAAAGAAAGTTCGTGGAGAATCTATTATTTAACCTAAATTGAGGAAGGAAAATTGTTATGAATGAAATAACCAATAAGAACAATTTGAAGTCTGACATATTGTTCAAAATAGAAAACTACACATTTTTTGGATTATATAGCTTGATTTGTGTTTACCCGTTTTACTACCTTATAATCAACACTATCAGCTCTAATGACTTAAGTGCAAATGGAGCAATAAACTTCCTGCCGGAACAGATTCACTTTTCAAACTACATAGAAGTATTCAAAATAAAGGGTTTGATGGCTGCGGCAGGGATTTCACTTGCAAGAACGGTTATTGGAACGGTATTGACTGTATTGGCTTCTGCCTTTTTAGGATTTATGTTTACTCAGCAAAAGATGTGGGGAAGAAAGTTTTGGTATCGTTTTATTATAGTTACAATGTATTTCAATGCAGGACTAATTCCCATGTTTATTACCATGAAAAATTTATACCTTACCAACAATTTTTTGGTTTACATCATTCCGCTAATTGTACAGCCCTTTAACATAATTCTGGCAAAAACCTATGTTGAGTCCATTCCGACATCACTTCAGGAAGCTGCCGAAATAGATGGAGCGGGTATCATTACAGTTTTTGTGAGAGTTATTTTACCCACTTGTAAACCAATTTTGGCAACTATTGCAATCTTTTCAGCAGTTACTCAGTGGAACTCGTTCCAGGATACTCTTATTTATGTGACTAACCAGAAACTGTATTCTTTGCAATATTTACTATATACCTATATCAATCAGGCCAATTCGTTAAAAGCATTAATCATGAATAGTGTAGGAACTTACAGTGATGTAATGACCCTTGCCACTAAGCAAACACCTACATCAGTACGAATGACAGTTACCGTTATAGTTGTATTACCTATTTTATTCGTTTACCCGTTATTCCAGAGATACTTTGTAAAGGGGATTATGATAGGATCGGTTAAAGGCTAAGCAGGCATAACGTATTTTAATAAACAATCTTTATTTTGAGGACTAAAAGTGCTTAATCGTAAGTAATTTATGTAAGTAATTCATGTAATTAATAGAGTGAAATTGATTTTATGCTATTGAAACTTTATAGTTCAGTTCAAACAATAACACGTCCTTTTGTTGTGTGAGAGCTTGAAATATAAAGGAAAAGGAGTAATCAATGTTCAGAGAGCTCTGAGTACCTTGAAAAATAGCATGGTCAAAATATAACAAGTGTAATTTGTTTTACACAAAATATATTATAAAGGGAGGATATGAAATGACGAAGAAGTTAGTAAGCTTGGTACTATCAGTAGTATTGGTAACATCCTTGCTTAGTGGCTGCGGTAGTAATGCCACAAAAGACAGCTTAGCAAGTAATAGTGGTGAGTCAGATTCCGCTTTAACCGACAGTAATGCCACAGGAGCAGCTAAATACCCCAAATTCATCACTTATGATGTATTTGATAGTTTAGCAAACTATCAGGGAATTATGACAGGTTGGTATGCAAAAATTGTAAAAGAGAAATTCAACATGGAGCTTAATATAATTGCACCTAATGTCGCCGGTGGAGGAGACACCTTATTTCAAACCCGTTCTGCTGCAGGAGAACTGGGAGACTTGATTATCATCGGAGCCGAAGGCGGTAGAATGCAGGATACAGTTACAGCAGGCTTGTTATATGATGTTTCCAAGCTATTCTCTGAGAGAAAAAATGTTATGAAATATAAGGCAGCAATTGATTCACTAAATAGCATGGTTGAAGGTGATGCTATATACGGAATACCGTCATCTGTATCCGAACAACCTGCTACCAATCCGTCTGAGGGACTTGATCTGACCTTTGGTCCCTATGTCCGCTGGGATGCATACAAAGCTATTGGATACCCACAAATTAAAACTCTAGAGGATTTTATTCCTGTTTTTAAGGATATGCAGAAGGCTGTTCCAAAAAGTAAAACAGGAAAGAAAACCTATGCCATCTCTCTCTTCAAGGATTGGGACGGTAACATGATGTGTATGGCAAAACAGCCGACATGTTTCTACGGATATGATGAAGTGGGCTTTGTATTGGCAAAAGCAGACGGTAGTGACTATCAGAGTATTATTGATCCGAACTCAATGTACAATAGAGTTCTGAAGTTCTATTTTGATGCAAATCAGGCAGGACTTATGGATCCGGAATCAACCACACAGAATTACGATACTATGTATACAAAGTATCAGGATGGACAGATTTTATATTCTCCATGGCCGTGGTTAGGTCAATCAGCATTTAATACACCTGAAAATAAAGCTGCAGGTATAGGCTTCATGGTTGCGCCAATAGATGATATGAAAGTGTTCTCATATGGCTGCATGCCTGTTGGTAATAAAACATTTATAGGTATCGGGAGCAAGGCCGAAGAGCCTGAAAGATTGGCAGATTTCATTGACTGGTTGTATTCTCCTGATGGAGTTTTAATTTCTGCTGCTCAAACTTCAAATGCGAGTGGACCTGAAGGTTTGACCTGGAAAATGGAAAATGGTAAACCTGTGTTAACAGACTTCGGAAAGAAAGCTTTCTATGAAGGCGGAGATACTCCTGTTCCTGAAGAATGGGGCGGTGGAAGCTGGAAGGATGGAGTATCTGCATTGAACTTCCCGACAGTTTTACCAAGTGATATTAATCCAAATACTAATTTCCCCTATAACTATACATTATGGGATTCAGTATTGGAAGCCAATAAAACACCTCTTGATATAGATTGGCAATCGAAAATGGGTGCTAAAACTACTCTGGAATACTTACAGAACAAGAATCAGGTATTGGTTGCACCAGGATGTAGTTTTATAGCTCCTGCTGAAGATTCGCAAATCACAGCATTAAGAGGACAGTGTAAAGCAATTATTGTTGAGTATTCCTGGAAGATGGTATTTGCTGCAAATGAAGCTGAGTTCCAGAAACTGCAGAAGGAAATGCAGGAGACTGTAATGGGACTGGGCTATGACAAGGTACTTGAGGTTGACATGAAGAATGCCAAGGATCAGAATACTGCAAGAGAAGCTGCTGTAGCTGCATCAAAATAAACAATACATACCGAAATAAAGTGGAGAAAAAACTTCCTGACCTCAGGTTTATATTATTAAATCATCTGGTTGGGAAGTTTTTTAAGTTATTCATGATTGCGCGGCCCGGAACAGGAGGTATAAGTGAAAGAGTATTTGAGACTTATTGATGAAGTAATTGAAAAAGGATATTACAAAGACAATTGGAATTCCCTGACGGATTTTGATGTGCCCCTGTGGTTTAAAAAGGCCAAGTTTGGAATTTTCATTCACTGGGGCCTGTATAGTGTCCCTGAATTTTCTAATGAATGGTATTCCAGAAACATGTATATGCAAGGAACGCCTGCATATAAGCATCATATTAAAACTTATGGTCCACAGAGGGATTTTGGCTATAAAGATTTCATACCCATGTTTACCGGTAGCAGGTTTAATCCGAAAGAATGGGCAAAAATGTTTAGTGAGGCAGGGGCAAGGTATGTTTTTCAGGTAGCGGAACATCACGATGGCTTTCAGATGTATAAAAGTTCAATTAGCAGCTATAATGCATATGAAATGGGGCCAAAGAGAGATGTACTTGGAGAACTTAAGGAAGCTCTTGAACATGAGGGCCTTGTTTTCTGCACTTCCTCACACCGCGCCGAACACTGGTTTTTCATGGGTCATGGTAAGGACTTTAACAGTGATATAAAGGAACCTTTAAAACGAGGAGATTTTTATTGGCCAGCTATGCCTGAACCGGACAATCAGGATCTGTTTAGTGAACCATATCCGACAGATGAATTTCTGCAGGATTGGTTGATTCGAACCAGTGAAATAGTCGATCAATACAAGCCCGGAATACTCTATTTTGACTGGTGGGCTCAGCATGCGGCATTCAAACCATATCTGCGTAAACTGACAGCATACTATTACAATCGGGGCCTGGAGTGGGGAGAAAGGGTTGCCGTATGCTACAAGCATGATGCGCTGATGTTTGGAACCGGAATCGTTGAAGTGGAACGTGGAAAATTTGCAGACCCCAAGCCGTATTACTGGCAGACAGACACAGCAGTAGCAAGGAATTCATGGTGTTATACCGATACGTTGGATTATAAAACCTCCACTGAAATAATCTGTGACCTGATAGATATTGTCAGCAAGAATGGCAATATGCTTTTGAATATCGGTCCCAGAGCGGATGGATCCATCCCTGATGGAGATGCAGCGATATTAAGGGATGTTGGTGCATGGCTTAAGATAAATGGTGAAGCAATATATGACAGCAAGGTGTGGCGCAAATCTGGCGAGGGTCCGACAAAAGAAATTGAAGGACAGTTTACCGATAATAAGTCCACAGTATACACAAGTGAAGACTTCCGCTTCACAGTCAGAGGAGATTGCCTGTATGCCGCAGTTATGAAATATCCTGAGGATGGAAAGATTATAATAAGATCACTGGCGGAATCACCCAATCAAAATGTTCCGGAATTTCATGGCATAATATCAGCTATTAGTATTCTTGGATTTAACGAAACTCCTGTTTGGACAAGAAACACGGAAGGACTATTTCTACAGACTAAAACTGTCAAAAGTATTAAGCCGATAGTATTCAAAATCAAAATAAATTGATTAGCATGTTATGTATTATTTCTTTTACGGAATTCGGCGGGGCTTTCGCCTATATACTTTTTGAATTTTTTATGGAAATAGTCAACATTTTTATAGCCTACAAGTTCTGAAATTTCATAAACCTTCAAATTCTTTTGCAGTAACAGCTCTTTAGAATGGTTGATTCTTACACGATCGATATAGGAGTTGAAGCTTTCACCTACTTTTTTATTGAATATCTTTCCCAGGTATGAGCTGTTATACCCAAATAAGGGGGCTATGGTTTCCAACCGTATATTATCCCTGTAATTGTGGTCAATATAGTAAACTATATCATCAAGAACACTTTCACGAGAAAAGTTGCCTATAGCATTAATTATCATTTCAAACTGCTCTGAAAAGAAAAGTATGATTTCGTAAAGGTAGTATTTCCGGTCAATAAGATCAATTACCGAGGAGTTTGTGGGAAAAGGGATGTTTGTAGTACTGTAAATATGATTTATAGTTTCTTTAATCTGAAGATAAATATCTGTTAAAAACAGCTTGATACTGGCTAAATCAGCCTTAGCAGAATATAAGTTCTTTTCAAGCTTAAAGAGGGTATCGGCAATCATTCTTCGGTTATAGCTCTGAATATAGCTGCATAGCAGTTTACAATACTGATTGGTTTCTTTTTCATTTATTTCAAATGAATTGTTATCAAATTTAGGAAGCTGCTCATACCCGATTGCATGCTGATTCTGTTCACAGAAGAAACGACGGTTCAGAAGGCTTAAGGCATCTTCATAAGAATAATGAATATCCTCTATTCTGCCTACCTCACGGCCATAGGCAATGAATAGTGAATCCAGAGGAGAACCTTTCTGCAGGTTTTTGTCATAATGTCTCAGAAAATCACGAAAATGGTTCAGAGCAAATGCTCCTTTTAAGAGGATGATGTCCTTTTCGTGTATCTTAATATGCTCAAAGGACCTGTTTTCCTGATTAGTTACTCTTAACAGATCTGCAAAATCGTAAGTGAGGTTATGGGTATCCTGATTGTAGTTTTCATAAATTACAACCTGATAATTAGCTGCTGAAAGATTAAACTCTCCAAGGCTGATATTAGCTAAATCTCCCGAATTGAGCAGAATATCACGCAGAACAGTATACTTTGCCTTTTCACGGAAATGATTCATCTTACTGGCATCCATACGTTTTTTAAGTATGTTCTCTTTTACAATATTTACAGAACGATATAACTCGTCATCATCAATTGGTTTTGTAAGATAAAATTCAACGCCGTAACGAATTGCGGTTTGAGCATACTTAAAATCAGAAAAACCACTCAATATAATAAAATGACCTGTAAAGCCTTGTTCCCTGGCAAGCTGTACAATTTCGGTTCCTTGAAGCTTGGGCATACGTATATCCAACAATACCAGATCGGGGTTTAGCTCAATTATACCCTTGAGCGTGTCTTCTCCGTTATTGGCCTCTCCACATATGATAAATCCAAGTTCCTGCCAATTTATAACACATTTTAGTCCTTCACAAATTATTGATTCATCATCTGCGATAAATACCTTCATCATTTTCCTCCATAACGTTGTGCAAAGGGAGTATAAGGGATACAAGAGTTCCTTCAAGAGGACTGCTCTTAATTGTCATCCCATAAGCTTCTCCATAAAATAATTTAATTCTTTGATTAATATTGTAAAGTCCGATACTGGATGTAGATTTCTTATTACGCTCGTTAATACTTTCAGTCAGTTCGTCCAATTCTTCCTTGGTCATACCCAGACCATTGTCGGAGATGTCTATGAGTAAGAGCTCATCACCTTTTGCTTTTACTTCAATAACAATCTGTCCGCGGTTTTCAGTACCTTCAAGACCATGGAGGATGGCATTCTCAACAATAGGCTGTAATAGAAGCGGGAGAATCTGATAGTCCTCCAGAATCATGTTGTCTGCCACATTCAAGGTATAGTTCACCCGGTCATTAAATCTCAGCTTTTGTATGGTCAAATAAATTGATATGTAATCCAATTCCTTTTTCAATGTTGTAGAAGAGGTGCCTGTGTTTTCCAGGACGTAGTGCATGGATTTACCCAAAAGCTTGATTACATTGGCTACCTCAGGGTTACCTTCGGTAAGAGCCTTCATTCGTATAGTCTCCAACGTATTATATAGAAAATGAGGGTTTATTTGACTGGACAGCATTTTAAACTCCATTTTCTGTTGCTGGTTTTTCAGCACCTGCTCCTGTAACTTTGCTTCATACATTCTGGCATCCATCTGCTGTATGCTACGAATCATAACTTTTAAATCGGAATATACTTCAGATATTTCATCCTCACCCTTAAAGTCGTCAATGATGTGGTAATCCCCCGTGCTAACCTTATGCATCTCTCCGCGGAGTGTTACAATACGGGCACTGAACTTATTTGTAAACTGAATAATAAATACAACAGGCAAGGCTGAACCTAATATAACGGTGATAGTACATAGTAAAATTATATTGTTAACGTCAGGCAGAGCAGCAAAATCCAAAGTTGTTATATAAATCCGGTTTTTTGACGAATAGGGAAGGAGTGTTGAAATATTGGCAATACACTTTTTATCATCATAGGACAGTTGACCGGAAAATTGATACTGACTTTTACCATAATCGATAGGTATTGGAAGAAATTGTCCGGATAAATTTCGCTGGGTACTGAAAAATACCGGGTCTTTATTAACTGAAACCGCGTTAAATAAGGAGTTGCGCTGTATTCTGTTTTTAAGATAATTATTGCTGATTTTTATTACCAGGACAGCATATTCTTTTGTTGATATAATTGGTATCCTTCTTATCAGGCTTAATTCTTGAGAGGAATTATTCCAGCTGTCAAATGAAGTATAACACCTCCAAGCTATATCGGCATGTTGGATTCCATGCTGATACCAGTCCTTTTTTGCAATCTCTTTTGTAACTGGAGTTATTGAAGCATATTTGTATATTGTAGGATTGGTTGTATAAATTTCGATGGAGGATATAAAAGTATTCTTATTTGAATAATTATTCACCTTGGTATAGTTAACACATCTTCTGTCGGCTTCTTGCTTACTGCTATAACGGGTCGCCAGAAGGTTTTGTAAATCCTTATCATTAAATATTTCATCGGATATGTTATAAACTGAGGTCGTAACTTCAAACATGATGGATTTGACACGGGAGTTATCTGCTTCAACCTGATTCTGATAATGATCCAATAAGAGTTTTCTGGTATAAAGTATCAGGAAGAAGCCTATGATTAGAATTGGTATAAGGATGGCACTGTAATATATAAAATATAATTGTTTTTTTACCTGTGTCTTAAGGAATACCTTACGAAAAGCAGTCAATATCTTCACAATAATATACTCCTTCAATAAGAAATAAGGTTCTTCCCATATTATAGTAAAATAAGGAATGAACGTCAATTCAGCATTTTTTTATCTATAAACATACATGAGCTTATCTGTTGATTGAGCTGGTAAAAACTCTGAAAATGTAAGTGGATAAACTAGAATAATTCTGGTATACGTTTCTGAAGCAGTATAATATAATTACAGTTAAGTTATATCGGAAAGGAGCATGATTCACTATGAAATTTAGCAATGGATGTTGGTTACAAAAAAAAGGCACTGAATGCTTCACACCTCAACAAGTATATTACTCAAAGGTAGAAAAGGATTATGTCACCCTGTGTGCTCCCACTTATCGTATCAATCATAGGGGAGATACACTGGGAGGAGTAAATCTGACAATTAAAATTTCCTCACCTATGAAAGAAGTCATAAGAGTTCAGACTTATCATTATATGGGAGTTGCAGCAAAAACTCCTGAGTTTGAATTAAACTTTGATAAAGATAGTTGCTTTCAGGCGGTGGAAAACGAGAACGAAGTAATAGTTTCAAGCGGAAGTTTAAAATTGATTATAACAAAACAAAACTGGTCAATGACATATGAAAGAGACGGAGAACAACTGTCAAAGAGTATAGTGAAAGATTTGGCATACATGAAGACCGACTGGAAGGGTATGGCATATGATGACGGTGCGGAGGATACTGCCTACATGCGCCAGCAGCTAAGTTTATCAGTGGGGGAATTGGTGTATGGGCTGGGTGAACGTTTCACTCCTTTCGTAAAAAACGGACAGTCTGTTGATATCTGGAATGAAGATGGAGGTACTTCGACAGAACAGTCCTATAAGAATATCCCATTTTATATAACAAACAAGGGCTACGGAGTGTTTGTCAACCATCCTGAGAAGGTTTCCTTTGAAGTGGGCTCGGAACATGTAACAAAAGTAGGCTTCAGTGTTCCGGGTGAAAATCTCGATTACTTTTTTATCAATGGACCTTCAATGAAAGAAGTATTGACCAGATATACCGATCTTACCGGCAAGCCATCCCTGCCTGCACCTTGGACCTTCGGTCTGTGGTTATCTACCTCCTTTACTACAAATTACGATGAAAAGACTGTTACCGGTTTCGTAGACGGAATGTTTCAGAGAGGAATCCCTTTAAGAGTGTTCCACTTTGACTGCTTCTGGATGAAGGATTTTTGCTGGTCTGATTTTACTTGGGACAGCCGTGTATTTCCAGATCCCGTTGGTATGATCAAGAGACTGAAAGAAAAAGGTTTGAAAATTTGTGTATGGATTAATTCATATATAGGGCAGGAATCCACACTGTTTAAAGAGGGAGTGGAGGGAGGTTACTTTCTGAAACGCCCCAACGGAAATGTATGGCAATGGGATTTATGGCAACCGGGCATGGCTATAGTAGACTTTACGAATCCTGAAGCTTGCAAATGGTTCAGCAGCAAGCTGGAGGCATTGCTGGATATGGGGGTCGACTGCTTTAAAACGGATTTTGGTGAGAGAATTCCAACCGACGTGGTATATCATGACGGCTCTGATCCTGTTAAAATGCATAACTACTATACATACCTGTATAACAAAATAGTATATGAGCTGTTGGAGAGAAAACGCGGTAAGGGAGAAGCGGTTTTATTTGCAAGATCTGCAACTGTAGGCGGTCAGAAATTCCCTGTACATTGGGGTGGAGATTGCTGGTCGGATTACGAGTCCATGGAAGAGAGCCTGAGGGGTGGCCTATCTCTGATGATGTCCGGGTTTGGCTACTGGAGCCATGACATCGGAGGCTTTGAACATACTTCTACTCCCGATGTATATAAACGTTGGGCGGCCTTTGGCCTATTGTCCTCTCACAGCCGTCTGCACGGCAGTACTTCATACCGTGTTCCGTGGGCTTATGACGAGGAAGCGGTAGATGTAGTACGTTTCTTTACTAAATTAAAGGCAAGGCTTATGCCATATCTGTTTAAAACTGCTGTTGAAACCTCTGAGACAGGTGTTCCGACTATGAGAAGTATGGTTCTGGAATTTACCGAAGACAGAACCTGTCATTACCTGGATAAGCAGTATATGCTGGGCGACTCCATACTGGTTTCACCAATCTTTAATGACAGTGGCATGGCTGAATATTATTTGCCTGCCGGAACCTGGACCGATTATTTTACCGGGGAAAAAACCGAAGGTTCCAGATGGATAAAAGAGAAACACAGCTACTTAAGTATTCCGTTTATGGTAAGAGAGAATTCCATAATTGCATCAGGCTTCTGTGAGGATAAGGCCGATTATGACTATGCAGACGGTGTTCAGTTAAGAGTTTATGAATTATTGGATGATAAAGCAACTGGTACAGTCGTATATGGTATGAACGGTGAAAAGGACCTGGAAGTTTCCATTGTTAAGAAAGACCGAGAGATTACTATAAATGTAAATGCAAAGAACGCTTACAGTATACGGCTTGTAAATGGAACAGTTACACAAGTTGTCAATGCAGCTGTTGAAAAAGACGGAAATGATTCGGTTCTGAAACCTTATGCCGGAGCAGCTGAAATAGTATGTAAAATTGATTAACCAGAGTATTGTTATGGATAAATAACGATTTGAAAGTTAGCAAGATTAATCAAAACATTATTTCTTTCTATAGGTATACTTTGTTTAAGATAAACAAAGGACATTTGGAAAGGAGATTGTTTTATGTCAGATAACAATACTATAGAAGCATTATTCAGGCATGTTACTTTGGAAGGAACACCATACGAGATCGGGAGGAAAGAAGCAGAACTGATAAAAAATTATTATCCTGAAGAGGCAGAGTTCTTCTTCAGAGGTAATGATTTCATTAAGCCTGCTTCTCTTGAGAAAGTCAAACAGGCTGTTGAAGTATTTGGAAAGTATTGTCCCAATATTAACGATGAAATAAGAGGTTTTGCCGACTACTTTGGGCGTACACCCGAAGAGATTATTTATTACAGCTTTACACATGTAAGCAGCGGCAACTGCGGACACTTCTCCGTACTGCCTCAAAAAACCTCAGATGGTAAAACATATGCGGGAAGAAGTTATGAGTGGAGCGCAGATGATGATAAAAGACTTCTGACTGTAAGGGCTGAAGGGGTTTACGCCCATATGGGCTTTAGTCTTCTGCTTTTCGGAAGGTATGACGGTATAAATGAAAAGGGCTTATGCATTACAATGACAAATGGTATCCCTATTATGATGTCCCAGGAGGAAGGCTTGCGCTTCTGGATGGTAATCAGAATACTTCTGGATAAATGTAAAAATACTGATGAGGCAGTAGAAATGATTAGTACTCTTCCCATATCCTCCTTCTGCAGTCTGATAATTACCGATAAAAACAATGAAACAGTCCTTGTGGAAATACACAACTCGGTCAAAAGCTTTAAAAGGTTGTCGGCAGCTTCTCCAGAGGGATTTGTTTGTTCGACAAACCATTATATATTACCCGAAATGCAGCCTTATGTAAAAAATAGAATGCAACAGTCGGTGGACAGATATAATGCAATAAATAAAACCTTAAGCTCAGAAAAGATAAGCAGAGACGACCTTAAGAAGCTGCTTTCAACAAAAATGCCTGAGGGCATAGCCTGCCATCATTATGAGGATGGTCTGGGTACTCTATGGTCTATTCTATATGACATAGAGAATATCAAGGCTGAAATATGCTTCGGTTCTCCGGTTGTAAACAAATGGTATGATTTTGCTTTGAACACCTCGGAGGAAAACCTGGAATTCAAGGCTTTCCTACCAAATGAGAATTCCAATCCTGAAACCTGGAGGCATATATAGCAGGATAGACTTAATTCTGCTTTACGGGTCGGATAAATTGGGTGTAATCCCAGTTATAAAATAATAGTAATATAAACAAAAAGAGAACTGGTATAATTAGTTATATCAATTCTCTTTTTGTGTATTGATTTAATATTATTAATATTTATATTAAAAATTGGTGGTAGAGCATTCGCTTGGAGGAAATATGAATTACTATTATAATGCTGTCTTAAAGGCTTCAAGGTACATTGAGGACAATCTAACAATAGATATAAAAATCAATAATATTGTTGACGAAGTGGGTTTTTCACAATTCCATTTTATGAGAGTTTTCAGATCCATATCAGGGCATACAATTAGTAAATATATAAAGAGAAGGAAAATAACAGAAGCCGCAAGATATTTACGGGAATCAGATATGCGTATTATTGATATAGCGGTAATGTTCGGTTACAACTCTCAGGAAGCTTTCACCAGAGCATTCAAGGAAGTCTATAATGTTACACCAAATACTTACAGAACCGCACGAATTCCTTACAAGAATGTAGAGCAGATGGTGCTAAATGATAAATTACTTGACCTGAAGTGCCACAGTACCAAACCTATTGAGCCACAATTAGTTTTTAAGGACGATTTTTTGATAGCAGGAATCGGTTACAAGGGCAAAAATGAGAATTTTGAGATCCCAAAGCTGTGGAACGAGCTTAACTTGAAAGTAGATTCGGTAAAAAACAGGGTTAATAAAGATATCTGCTATGGCTTTGAATCAAATTTCGACGGGGGTTACTTTGAGTATATTGCAGGGGTTGAAGTAAGTGATGTCAAAAATATTCCCAGGGGTATGAAGGTACAGGGCATAAAACAATGTAAGTATGCTGTATTTCCGATACCGTCGGTGGTTGAAAATGTTCCCAAATGTATTGGACAGATATATTCGGTCCATCTGCCCAATTCAGGATTAAAAGCTATTGGAAACTACGATTTCGAGTATTATGATAACAGCTTTGAAGCTAATAATGAAAATACATATATTTCGTTTTATATACCTGTAGAGTGATTTTGAGGGTGTTGAGTAAAATTGCTGCTCAGACAATCAACACTCTCAAATTATATAATCAACTCCGGTATATATGTTTTATAACCTCTTCAATATTGATATTGTTTACATTTATGTCCTGGACGGGAAGCACTTTAAATATCTTGGAGATCTCATCCTGCAGATTGTTGTTTACTGTTTCAATTTCAATATTTGCAAAATAGGGTCCACTTGAAGTCACATTAAAACCTTCGAGTAGTGACTCGGCGACCTGACGGGAAAACTTGACTTCGATAATCTTTTTATCTGAAAAATAAGTTTTCAGTTTTTCAATACTATCATTAAAAACTATTGTCCCGTTGTTGATTATGCTGACGTTTTCACAAAGGTCTTCAATGTCGCTTAAATCATGGGTAGTAACTATGAATGTAGTTCCTAAATCCTTGTTTACCATTTTAATAAAGGTTCTTATTGCTTCCTTTGATATAATATCCAGACCTATAGTAGGCTCGTCAAGATATACCAAGGCTGGCTCATGAAGCAGAGCACACACAAATTCACACTTCATTCTTTCCCCAAGAGACAGCTGTCTTACAGGCTTAGTCACAACATCGCCGATATTGAGTAGTTCTTTAAAATAATCAATATTCTTTTCAAAGACTTTGTCAGGAATACTGTACATCTGCTTGTTTAATGCAAAGGTGTCAATGGCCGGGAGGTCCCACCACAGCTGAGATTTCTGGCCGAACACAACACCAATTTTTTTTACGTATTCCTCTCTTTGGGTCCAAGGAACATAACCCATAACATTTACCGTACCCTCAGTAGGGTAAAGAATACCGGATAAAATCTTTATTGTAGTTGATTTTCCGGCACCATTAGGACCAATAAGACCCCTGATTTCACCCTGTGGTATCTTCAAATCAAGGTTGTTCACAGCGGTTACAAGCTTATAATCCCTGTCAAACAGTGATTTGAGTGAAGACAGTATACCTGACTTTGATCTGTTATGTACCTTAAAATCCTTTTTTAAGCTCTCAACATTTATTATGTATTCGCTCATGTTAACCTCCTAAGCCAGTGAAAGTGGCTTTGAGCCACCATTGTGGCAACAAAAAGTAATGAAATGTCTTTCAAACTAACCTCCTGCACTAGTATAATTTTTCAGACACAAGTTCCACATCTTCAGACTCCCATAGAAGAACAACAGACAGAAAGCAAAAGTGATAAAAATGGTGTAATCAAGTCTGCTCAATAATGCATTTGCAGGGATATTTACCCATACAGCAAAAGGTATTACTGTAATCAAGGCTGTCTGCAGGGCTTTAGGGAAAATATTAACGGGAAATTCCCCAAATCTTAACAGATGATACATCAATTCCTCAAGCCTCCCGATTTGTACCAGCATTATTACAATGCTACTGTACAAGATTTCAAACCCCATATACAGAATGAGGCCGAAAACGATTGCCAGAAGAAATACACCAATCTGTACAAAACCTATATGTAGATTCATTTTAACAATAGAGTAAACAGATATTACAACACCTGAAAGCAGAGCGCCTATATCGTTAAAATTGAACCCGCTTGCTAATATTATGCCTATAGGAGGGTAGGGCTTCAGCAACAGCCTGTCAAAATCACCCTGCCTTACTAATCCGTATATGAAATAGGGTAAACTGCCGAAAGCCATACCCTTTAAACCAATTGTGAACAATAATAAGCCCTGAAATAAAATAATCTGGTCCAGATTCCAACCGGGAAAGCCTTTTGTCTGTGTAAATATTAAATATTGAAGGATGGGTCCTGCACAGGAAAAAGCCAAGGATATAATAGTTCCTATAACGAAGTCAAATCTATACTCAATACTTCGTGCAATACCCATTTTACCGTTCCATAGGAAAAGTTGAAATAATTTCACTAATTTATGCATACTATCTCCAATCTGCGTGTTAAAAGTATAAGTACCCTTACACGCGATTTAACATAGAAAAAACTTATGTTTCATTACGTGAAGCTATGATATCTGACTGATACGCTATTCAAGTTAGCCCCCCGCAGCACAAAATCTCTTTACAAGGCGCTTCCACAGAATTTGGATTGCAATATAGAATATAGTAATCCAGAGAAGCTGCAGTAGCCCTACTCTAACCAGCATTTCCAGACAATTGCCTTCAACTCTGTTGAGGAAGAATTGAATGGGCCAGTATATTATGTACTTGAAGGGTAAAAAGTCAAAAATTCTGTTCAACCAGACCGGCATGAACTCCAGTGGAATAAGTCCACCTCCTACTATAGCCTGTAGAACCTCTCTTATGGCGTTTATTGACATATTGTTCTTGATAATCATCGCAGACATTCCAAGGAGAAATGAATACATAAAGTTAAGAATAAACGCCAGTACAGCTATAATAATGAAGCTGAGAAGAGACTGTATTGTAATAAATTTAGGGAACAGAATCAGACTGTAAATTATCATACCGGGAACAAATTCTACCAGCATTGCCACAAATCTTGACGACATAGCTGAAGCCAGATAAAATCGATACATTGAAATAGGTTTCAGAAGATCTGTAGACAGTTCTCCGGTTAAAATTTTCCTTGAAATTTGATTAGTGATACCGTTCCATACAAAGCTAAGAACAACATGATATGCAGTATAATACCATACCATCTGCTCAAAGCCATACCCCTTTATGCTTGTTGTATCATTATAAGCATATATGCTTTTAAAGAGTGCTATATTTATAGCAAGTAATATGGGCTGAAAAAGCACTGAAACTGCCATAGTCCATCTATACTGGAACATTACCTTAAAATTTAATTTTATTACTTCTATAAAAACTTTCATATTATTAGTTTTTCCCCTTAAATAATACAATTAGTGAAAGTTAATGAATGGTTAATACATATTACCATAGTTTACATTTTACGACAAGTGTTGAGAATAGGTATAACTAATTGATACGTCAAGCTGTATTCTCCTTACATTATCGAGGTATACAATATTAGAATTGTGTTTTATGTAAAGATTAAATAAATTAAAACTCGGTATTTTTTTATATGATTAGAACCTATATTATTAAAGTAAAGGAGGGGACGCTTATGTCAATTACATTCAGAAATTACACCAAAGTTCCTGGAATTACAGATGATTACTATAAGGTAAGAAGTTTTATTATTAAGTTGGGCTATACAGAGTTTACATATGCCAGATGGGATTGGATGGTCACCCATAGTTACCTTGAGAAGGATGCCATGTGTAAGATAGGAATATGGGAAGAGGCTGGTGAAATAGCAGGAATTGCTACCTTTGACACCGTTCTCGGAAATGCATACTGTCTTACCTTACCAGAGAACTCTGAACTTAAGCGGGATATGCTTATATATTCCAAAGAAAATCTTTCGAAGGACAACAGCCTTGGAATAGTAATCAGAGATACTGATGTGGAATTTCAAAATATCGCGGCAAGTTTAGGGTTTATTGCAACAGGCGGAAAAGAAAGTGATTCAGTATTTTATTTAGATAGAACAGCTACCGATTATACTCTGCCGGAAGGCTTTCGAATTACTTCAATGCAGGATACTTACGACCTTTATCAGTATTACAGGGTTTTGTGGAAGGGCTTTAATCATGAGTTGAACGGTGAGGGTGAGTTTACCTTTCCTTCTGAAAAAGAAAAAATGGCCGAAAGTGAAATGAGACGTCCAAATGTGGACTTAAGCCTGAAAGTAGCTGTTGCTGCTCCGAATGGTAACTTTGTTTCCTATTGTGGTATGTGGTATGACCCGGAGGCTGGGTTTGCTGTTATAGAACCTGTGGCCACAGACCCGGATTATAGAAAAATGGGCTTGGGTAAGGCTGCGGTTTTGGAAGGTATCAAAAGGGTTGGAAAACTCGGGGCAGAAAAAGCTCTTGTAGGATCCTCGCAGCAGTTTTATTACAGTATAGGATTGAGGCCTTTCTCATCAGCGACTGAGTGGAAAATTTCCAAAAAAAGGGGTTGAAGTATAAAAATAAGCCGCTATACTGGTATTAACGGCGCCGTAAATAAATTAAACTAATATGAAAGAAGGAAATTTATTTATGGAAAATTTAACATTAAAATCTATCGGTCAAGTTAGAGTTGATGAAAATGGAATGCGGCTGGAGCTGAAAAAGGAGTATATTCCTGCCCTTACCAATCTGGATGGCTTCGGATATATCAATGTGTTGTGGTGGTTTGACAAATGTGATACTCTGCATTCACGTACTAAACTTGTAGAGAGTAGCCCTTACAAGGCTTCCCCGGAACAACTGGGAACTTTCGCAACACGGTCTCCCGAACGGCCTAATCCAATAGGTTTATCCTGCGTATTCATTACTTATGTGGATGCTGAAAATGGGATAATAGGAGTTGCATATATTGATGCCGAGGATGGGACCCCAATTCTTGATATCAAACCCTATACTCCCAGCCTGGATAGAGTTGAAAAGCCCATAGTTCCAAAGTGGTGCTCAAATTGGCCTCAAAGTGTAGAGGAATCCGGCGAGTTTGACTGGAGCTCAGTGTTTAATTTCTGATTCATAACATAACAATTAACATAGACAGCCCCCTGATTGTAGAAAAGATGATACTATGGTCAGGGGCTTTTTATTATACTTCTTAGAGCTGCTTCAATTAACTGCTAACTGTTAATATAGAAATCAAAACCCTCCAGTATACCACCACCCTTTTATTTTGATGATATACTGTTTTAAATTCGTTTACAGCCTGGTGTAGGGATGTTTCAAAATAAAACGGTACAAGGAGTTGAAAAATTATGTTCATTAAGATTAAGGGTGCTAGAGAAAATAATTTAAAAAATGTAGACCTGCAGCTTCCGAAGAATAAGCTGATAGTTTTCACAGGACTTTCGGGAAGCGGGAAATCGACACTTGCCCTGGAAACCTTACAGAGAGAATGCCAACGGCAGTATATGGAATCCATGGGCATGACTATGGATATAGGAAGTAAACCGAAGGTTGATGCTATCGAGGGATTGTCTCCTGCAATATCAATTAATCAGCATAATTCCAACAATAATCCCCGTTCAACGGTAGGAACTATAACCGAAATTTCGGCGTACCTCCGGGTGTTGTATTCAAAATTAGGGGAAAGAAATTGTAATCACTGCGGGAAGTTGATTACTCAAAACTATGATGAGAATTCATTTTCTGTTTTGACAGAGCTACCCGACCAGGAGTCTGGTGAAACAGAGCTTTATGAACAAATGCTTCCGTGCCCCCATTGCGGCAAGCCGGTGGTTGAACTGACGGCCAGCCATTTTTCCTTTAATAAACCCCAGGGTGCATGTCCAACCTGCCGGGGCATCGGTGTAGTGAATTCACCGGATGTAAACCTCTTGATAGACAAAACTAAGAGTATACGTGAATTTGCTATCCACGGCTGGGATCAGGTATTTATCGACAGGTATGGAGCATCGATGCTTAGTGCGGCAAAGTATTACGGCTTCCCTTTGGACATAGACCTTCCCATAGAAACATATGACAAGGTTCAGATGGATTTACTTCTGTACGGAGTAATGAGCAGGCATTTTCAGAGACACTTTCCTGATATGACACCTCCCAAAACTGTACCAGAAGGAAGGTTTGAGGGAGTAGTCACAAACCTTATGAGGAGATACATGGAGAACAACTCCATTAGTGCAAAGCAGAAGCTTGAGAAGTTTTTAATACAACAACAATGTCCTGATTGTCAGGGTGTACGGTTCCGACCCGAAACACTGGAAGTTAAAGTGGGAGCCATTAATATCAAGCAGCTGCTGTCCATGTCGTTGGTGGGTGTAGGCGGATGGTTAAACCAGGTACAGGAGACGGCACCTCCTCAAGCTCTGGATATTGTGAAACAAGTAGTAGAGGATTTGAGAAAACGGATAACCCGGATAATTGATGTGGGTGCCGGATATTTGAGTCTGGATCAACCTGCTGGGTCACTTTCGGCCGGCGAATGGCAGCGAATAAAACTGGCAGGAATTATGGGGAGCGGCCTTACCGGAGTTTTGTATGTACTGGATGAACCTACATCAGGACTTCACTCCCGGGATACTTCAAAAATAATTACTGTTCTAAAAAAATTACGAGATATGGGCAATACCGTGGTAGTTATTGAACATGATACTGAAATCATGAAGGCTGCTGATTACATTGCAGATTTCGGACCGGGTGCCGGTAAGCAAGGGGGGAGAATCGTTGCGGCCGGTAGTGTTCAGGATATTATTAACAGTAGTGATTCTATCACCGGTAAGTATCTTCAGGAAAATACCTATAAACCCAACAGAGTGAGAGTACAGGGAAAGAGCAGCTATGTAAACATAAGAAATGCCAGCTTGAACAACCTGAAAAGTATCGATGTAGATATTCCTCTGGGTAAATTTGTGACCATTACAGGAGTTTCGGGCAGCGGTAAATCAAGTTTGATTTTCGGAGTTCTGGCCGAGGCCGCTGAGGCTTATTTCAGTCAGCCTAAGAAAAACAGAAAAACTGATATTCCAGGCCTGGAACAACTTGATAATGTTATAGTAATAAACCAGCAGTCAATCGGAAAATCCAACCGTTCCAATCCTGCAACCTATACAGACCTGTTCACAGATATACGTGATTTGTTTGCTGAATTATCGGATACCAAGCTTATGGGGCTTACGGCCAAGCACTTTTCATATAACGTACCAGGGGGGCGGTGTGAAAAATGTCAGGGGACGGGGAAACTGACCGTATCCATGCATTTTCTGCCTGATGTGGAAGTTGTTTGTCCAGTTTGCCGCGGAAAGCGATACCAAAAGCTTGTTCTTGACGTAAAGTATAGAGGAAAAAACATTTCGGACGTCTTGGAGTTAAGTGTTGATGAAGCACTGACACTGTTCTCAGATGAACGTAACATTGCATCCAAGTTGAGGGTGCTTCAGGATGTGGGACTCGGGTATCTCAGTCTGGGTCAGTCTGCTGCAACACTGTCAGGTGGAGAGGCCCAACGTTTGAAACTTGCCAGGGAGCTCTCCAAAAGCACAAGCGGAAAAGTTATGTATCTTTTTGACGAACCGACCACAGGGCTTCATCCACAAGATGCAAGCAGGTTGATTAATGTTTTTGACAAACTTGTAAGTCTCGGAAACAGCGTAATTGTTATTGAACACAATACAGATCTTATTCTGGCTTCAGACTGGGTGATAGATCTGGGGCCGGAAGGTGGTAGTGAGGGAGGAGAGCTTGTTGCTAAAGGGACTCCTGAAGATATTATGAAAAGCGAAAACTCGGCAACCGGGAAAATACTGTTGGAGAGGTTCTGTTGAACCAATGAGTTATAAGCTATAATTATAGAATAAAGTATTTAAGCTATAATAGAATAAAGTAATAAAGAAAGGCAGGCCCATATGACTTATAAAACATCTCAAGTAGCAAAGTTAATAGGAGTACATCCTAATACAATACGGTTTTATGAAGGAATGGGACTGCTTCCTGTTATACCAAGGATGAAAAACGGATACAGGGTTTTTAGTGACAGTCATCTTGAGCAGCTCAGACTGCTGCGTGCAGCTTTCAGGGCAGAAATTATCAGCAGCAGTCTCAGACAGGAAGCTTTTGAAATTGTTAAAACTGCAGCAGCAGGAGATATTAGTGAGGCATATGGGAGAACGAAGTTATATCTGGAACATCTGAAAAAAGAAAGAGCCGGTGCCGAAGAGGCGATAGGCATAACCCTTGAAATAATTGCTAATCCTCATGTACATGCTGACAATACCGAACTAATCGGTACTGAACTAATCGGTAGAAATAAGACAGCTGCAATGCTGAGCGTTAGTACAGATGTTCTTCGAGACTGGGAAAGAAACGGTTTGATATGTGTTCCGCGCAACCCGAAAGGCTTCAGGCAATATGGATTGAATGAGATCAACAGGCTGAAAATAATACGAACTCTCAGGAATGCGCACTATTCCATGATGGCCATTCTGCGCATGTTGAACCGCCTTGACAATGGGGAAACTAATTTGAGGGAGGCTATAAATACTCCCGGTGAGGATGAAGATATCGTTTGTGCTGCCGACCGTTACATAACAGCGCTGAGCATGGCAGAAAATGATGCTTTGGAAATGCTGGATATTCTCAGCAGGTTGGAGGAATAACGAGGGGTTGTTTATTTCCAGATAATACTTATGGTATAATTAACAAAAAAATAACATAAATTGTTTTGCTCTTAAAAAACTATAGCTTTGGGAGGAATTTATCGTGAGGTTTAAAAATGCTGTTACTTCTCTTGTTATACTTATCATAGTATTATCAGTGTTTGCTTGTTTCATGGGTATCTTTTCAGATGGGGGACCAGGTAAATACGATATTGAGTCTATTCGGGGTGAAACTATTACAATTTACGGACAGGGAATATATAGGTATGATTCTGTGGCAGTAGTAGCGCAAGGAATTGCACAGGATATTGTCACTCTTATACTGGGTATCCCGCTACTTCTGATATCCTTGTATTTTTCGCGAAAGGGCGCTTTAAAAGGAAGACTTCTACTTACAGGCACACTTGGATATTTTCTATATACATATATTTCTTATGTTTTTCTATGGATGTATAATCCAATGTTCATTGTTTACGTTATACTGATGTCAGGCAGCTTCTTCTCATTTACCATGTGCATTATGTCCATAGATGTTCAGAATCTGAAGGAAGCTTTCAGTGAAAAGCTGCCAGCAAAATTCCTGGGAGGTTTTCAGCTTTTTTTAGCTGTGGCCTTGTGCTTTATGTGGCTGGGAAGAATAATTCCTACCATAACGTCAGGCTCAACCCCTGCGGGTCTTGAACACTATACTACTCTGGTTATACAGGGAATGGATCTGGGCTTTATAGTTCCAGTGGCGGTTTTATCAGGAGTATTGTTGATAAGAAAAAAACCATACGGATATCTTCTTTCATCAGTTGTAATAATGAAAGGGTTTACAATGGGAGCAGCCCTGACTGCTATGATTATAGGTCAATACCTGGCAGGGGTCAAAATGGGCATTGTTGAAATAATCATGTTCCCGCTGTTCAGTGTGTTTCTATGTATTTGTCTTGGATTACTGCTGAAAAACATTAAGAAAGAAGCTTAAAAAACTCTGATAAGTTTGCTGCATTTATTCCTCACATAATTAACTTTTATTAAGTTAGTAATTTTTAACTAATTTATTAAGCTACTTATTTAGGTATTAATTAGGTATTAACCAGATATTTATTCAGTTATGTGTACGGTACACCGAGCCTTCATTCCATCTTCGGCTGCATAAATGTACGCTGTCCCTTTTTTTACCGCTGTAATTTTACCTGTGTTATCAACTGTAGCTATATTTGAATTGCTGGAAGACCAGACAGGTGGGTTTCCCGAAGATACAGACGCTGAAATGATAGTACTTGTGCCCTTTTTTAGATTAATTCCGGATGCACTTAGGGTTATTTGGGGTTTCTGCACCACCACCTCGCAGCTTTTAGTAACTCCATCCACTGTTGCAGTGATTGTCGCCGAACCATTTTTGACGGCTGTTATATTTCCATTTTTATCAACAACAGCGATACTCTTTTTATTTGTTTTCCATACCGGAGTAATTCCGGAGGATACTACAGCTGAGAGTTGAGCTTTTTGACCACGAAACAATGTAATAGAGGTCTTATCCAATGTGATGACAGGACGCTTTACTCTAATTTTACAGGTGACGCTGCTTTTGTCAGCAGTTGCAGTTATTACTGTTTCTCCGGGCTTAATACCTATAACGTTACCATTCTGGTCAACGGTAGCAATGCTTTTTTTACTGCTTTTCCAGGTTACTACCGAGTTGTTTGAAGTTGTTGCAGTAAGCTTCAACTTCTCACCATGCTCAATTGAAGCATTTACAATGTTAAGAGATATCCTGGTTTTGTTAACGGTAACCTTGCAATATGCCTCTGCATTTTTTATTTTGGCAGTTATTGTTGCTGTCCCGGCCTTCTTGGCTGTGACTTTACCGTTGCTATTAACCGAAGCAACACTTGAATTGCTGCTTTTCCAGGTTGGACTCTTTTCACTTGAGGTAAAAGCCAGAATATTTATTTGGTCGCCTATACTCATATCAGTTGAATATTTTGAGAGTAAAACAAAGGAAATAGAATTCTTTGAACTGGCTGATACAGTTTGAACCTGTACCGAAAAAAGAAGCAGGATTAAACTTAAAAAGACTGAAAATAGGGTTTTTGTTTTATTAGACATAAAATCCTCCATTCATAGAATGTGAGGAATAAATGCCGAAAGAATAGCAAACTTGCTATTATATTAACATATATGTAATAAATTGTAAATACGAACTTGTTTAGACTTTTTTAGCCTAAATTGTTTGGCCTCAGCCGTTTTGCCCTGGCCTATAAAAGACATAGGGCCAGGGCTACATCAACTGCTGTTCTTTCTCTTAACTCACTAAACCGCTTTCAGTCTCCAGGTGAAGCTCTTGTAATCACCAGTAAGTTGGGGGATCTTCAAACCTGCACTCATCAGTACATCTCCGCCAATAATTAGGTCTGTTCCTATAATCTGATAATCCTTGTCCTGGTCAAGACCATTTAAACGCAACATTTTTGTATGAGGCCCGTTGGACTGAGTCATAACTCTGAAATAGGCGACGTAAGCTTCGGCTTTATCTTCTGTTACATAAATCCATGCAGTTTCATTCCCTTCAAAGGGACTAAGGAGCCTGTACATATCACCAAACTGAATAATGTGTCTTATTTCCTTATAATGTTCAACCTGCTTTTTAACGTCACTTTTATCCATGTAATCGAGCTTGGTTAAATCCAACTCATAGCCAAAGTTGCCGCACATGGCAGTATGGCCTCTTGTCTCCAGTGGAGTGATTCTGTGTATTTGATGGTTGGGTACTGCCGACACATGAGCACCCATAGTAATGGCAGGATAAACAATGCTGGTACCATGTTGAATCTTTAGGCGTTCAACTGCATCAGTGTCATCACTGGTCCAGATTTGAGGCATATAGTACAAGATACCTGGGTCAAACCGGCCGCCTCCTGCTGAACAGCCCTCGAACAGAACATTAGGAAATCTGGAGGTAATTTCCTCCATAACCCTATACACACCCAAGATGTATCTATGGGCTGTTTCGCGCTGTCTGTCAGGAGGCAGTGCTGCTGAACCAATCTCAGTCATATTTCTGTTCATATCCCACTTAACATAGGAAATCGGGGCTGTAGACAGTATATTACTTATCATTTCAATAATTGCATCACATACCTCTTTTCTGGAGTAATCCAGAATGAGCTGGTTTCTTGCTTCAGTTCTACGACGGTCGGGAACGTGAATACACCAATCAGGGTGCGCTCTGTATAAATCGCTGTCTGGAGATACCATTTCGGGTTCAAACCATAATCCAAATTTAAGCCCCAGTTTGTTGACATTTGAAGCCAGATCACTTAAGCCTGCCGGGAGCTTTCTTTTATCAACAAACCAGTCTCCTAGTGAACAGTTATCAGAATCTCTCTTCCCAAACCACCCGTCATCAAGGACGAAAAGTTCTAGCCCCAGGTTTGCACCTTCACGGGCAATTTCCATTAATTTCTCAGCATCAAAATCAAAATATGTGGCTTCCCAATTGTTAATCAGAATCGGCCTTAAACTATCACGGTTTTTTCCGCGGCAAAGTCTTGTCCTATAAAGTCTGTGGTATTCTCTTGACATCTCACCGATGCCGCTATCAGAATAAACCATAACAACCTCAGGAGTTTGAAAGCTACAACCTGGTTCCAGCTTCCACGAAAAGTCAAAGGGATTTATTCCCATGGATACTCTGGTTGTTTCGTAATGGTCTACCTCAACCTGAGCTATAAAGCTTGCGCTGTAAACAAGGCTGAAACCATAGACTACACCTGAATTTTCTCCTGCATTTTTGTCCAGTAGGGCAATAAAAGGATTGTGCTGGTGACTGCTGGCACCCCTTCTGCTCTCAATGATTTGACTTCCGTGATTTAAACTCTGACGTTCAATATGTCTTTCACGTCCCCATGCTCCCTGCAAATGTAGAAGGTCGTAAGAACAGGAGGGAAAATCAACGCTTACGCTTAACACTCTGAGTAATTTCAACTGCTGAGTACCTTCATTAATCAGACGAACTGACCTTGTAATTGCACTGAAATTACTGAAAACAGTATAGGAGAGGATGGCCTTAAGTCCTATTAAGGAGTCGAAAAGTTCAATCTCCAGGGTTTCTGCTTCATTATCCTGTTCAATATAAGTGGCAGGATACCCCTCAAGCCTGGGTTTTCCGCTGAAAATGCGGTGAGACCTGTATTTTAAGTCAGTTATTGTAGAGCCGTTTTCCAATTGAAGCTGATAGGCCGGGTGTCTGAAATCTCCGGTTCCATAAGAAGGATACTCTTGAGGGAGAATATCCGGTGGTATATCATCGTATAGCCCATTTGAACCTATAAAGAAGGAAGGTCTGTTCAGGTAATAATCAAAACTGGTGTTTCTTACACCTTTGCCCCAATAAAGGTGAGCAAGGTAACCACTATTTAGCACCTTTAGTACATAGCTTGTCCCTTTTGCCTTTAAATGAAAGGTATTTTCCTGCGAGTTATATAAAACTGCCATAAAATTCACCTCGTAATTCCTTATATTATTTGTTAATTATATTTTACGGTTATGGATTTGAATGTAAATGGATGGATACTATACAAATATGGTATAATGCTAGATGTGTAGAAAGACTATTATTATGTAAATACGCTTTTATATTGATTATTATAAAGCTGATATAAATAAGGTTTGGAGAAAACTATGGTAGATCATATATATGACAGCAGTAAAGATAATTATGATATCAATATGTATAATTGCGGCATGGAAGCCTGTAAACCCGGTCATTTTTTTGGCCCTGCAGTCAGGGATCATTATCTGATACATTATGTTATCAGCGGGAAAGGCTTATATAAATACGGTGATAAAGAATATGGGCTGAAAAAAGGGCAGGGATTTCTTATATGCCCTGAAAAGGTCACTTATTATCAGGCTGATGAACATGATCCATGGACATACTGCTGGGTAGGATTTACAGGGCATAAAGTTGAATATTACCTGAATCAGGCAGGATTAAGCCAGGAAGCTCCGGTTTTTACTTATGACAGGGACGATTCCATATCTGACTGTATTCTGGAGATGGTCAAGACCTATGAAGCTGATATCTGGAATGAAACTAAAATATTAAGTCTTCTGTATCTTTTTCTATCAAAACTTATAGAGCAAAATGAATTTCAGTCAACCGGCAGAAGGGCCCAGAATACACAGGAGTTTTATGTAAATAAGGCAATTGAATATATGGAAATGAATTATTCCAGAAAGATAAAAATAACAGATATCGCTACATATATTGGTCTTGACAGGAGCTATCTAGGAGCACTATTTAAAGAATATACCGGCAAATCCCTTCAGAAGTTTTTGCTTGAACAACGTATAGATAAGGCCTGTAGACTAATGAATAACAATGAACTGACCATAAGCGATATTTCCAGATCAGTTGGGTATGATGATCCATTGCATTTCTCAAAAATGTTTAAGCGGATAAAGAGGATGTCTCCGAAAATGTTTAGGAACACGCTGAAATAATGATTCAAAGGAACGTTAGGTAACGTGCGATTGAAATTCATTCATGTATTCTTCTTTGAATATGGGGAATTTTATGTTAAACTCTTTAATAGGAAATGTTATATAACGTTTTGTGTGTGTCGGTTTTATGTAAACTTTTGCAAGAACAAATTTAGCTTTCAATTATTATACCGAATTTCCTGGGGTGGTGCGTCTCTTGCAGGTTAATATTAATTTTAATAAATACAAAAAATTTTATGAAAACAAGAGCCTTATTTGGGTTGGCGCTGTATTTGTTTTATCCGCGATACTATTTGAATCAATATATATTTTTGAACCCTGGTTTGACAAAATAATGAGTCCTACTACATATCTTTCCTGGCATACCCTTTTTGAATTTATAAGTGTATTGATATCATTCTGCATTTTTATTCTACCATATTATTCTTTTAGCCAAAACAATAGGCTTAGAGCCTTGGTTGCAGCAAATGTTTTTTTTGTTATGGGCTGCATCGATATGTTTCATACTCTCAGCTATAAAGGTATGTCTGATTTCCTTATAAAGAATGATACTGCCAACAGAGCCACCACTTTCTGGATAATTGCCAGACTTATTGGTGCAATAGGTATCACTGTACTTGGTTTTATTAAATTAAACAAAAAGTTCAGAATTAATAAAAGGATTGTTCTGTTGGGAGCAGTATTCTTCTCTGTTGCAATACTAGTTATTGTCACTTATTTCCCTGATTTTCTTCCAGCCATGTATATTGAGGGAATAGGAGTAACTCCAGTCAAAAAAAATCTAGAATATCTGGTAATACTACTTTTTATTTTCTCCGGAGTGAGATTTATCAAGCAGTATATTAACAACAAGGATAAGACGGAACTTATCTTTACAATTGCAATTATTGCAAGCATATTTAGTGAGGTAGCCTTTGTAAATTATTTTTCAGTATATGATATATACAACTGTCTGGGTCATGTATTTAAAATCATATCCTACTTTCTTGCATTCAGAGTTACCTTTGTAAACAACATAGAAAAACCTTACCGTGCGTTATATAAAGCGAAAAATAGAATAAAGGCCGATGCCAGAAACCTGAACAGACTGGTGGAAGAACGGACAAGAGAGCTTGAAAAAATTAACCAGAAGCTCCTGGAGGACCTTGAATATGCCAGGGATATTCAGAAGGCTATGCTTCCGGGAAAGTTACCGAACAATGAACATGTATCATTTCTTGCGAAATACTATCCCGCTGAAAGGGTGAGTGGAGATTTCTATAATATTTTCAAGCTGGATGAAAAGAATATTGGTATGTACATAGGAGATGTCTCGGGTCACGGGGTACCTGCAGCCATGCTGACTGTATTTCTGAATCAAAGCATAAAAACAATTAAGGAACTTGATGGAAACAGGTTTCAAATTATTAACCCCGCCAAGGTGCTGGAGAATTTGTATAAACTATATAATAAAGTACAATTTAAAGATGATATATATATTCTGGCTTTGTATGCTATTTATAACACCGAGACAAAAGAACTGGTGTATTCGTCTGCCGGTATGAATGTACAGCCTTTTATCGTCAGGAGAAATGCTCAGATAAAGGAAATTGAAATTAGAGGATTACCAATCTGTAGTCTTGCAGAAATCTGTTCAGCGGATTATGTTGATAAAAAAATTCAACTTGAAGAAGGAGATAAGGTTTTTTTCTATACCGATGGACTTGTGGAACTAAAAAACAGGCAAACCGGAAAGTCCTTCAATACGAATGACCTTAAAAGGCTTCTTGGTGAGTATTATGACAGAAGTACCCCGGATTTATATTCCGAGATTGACAGGATCATTAAGGAAATCACCGGTGACGAGAGCTTACGGGACGATGTGACATTTTTTATGCTGCATGTAGGCTAAACTCCAACCGGTTAAATAACCTTGTTTTTAGCAGACCTATGCTAGGAACCGAGAGTCCGAAAAAAGACATTGTGTTCTGGAAGTGAGTCAGGATATAACCCAAATAAAGCAGCTCGAAGGTGAAAGGAGACTGCTTGATTGGACTGATAATTAAATTAATCCCAGACTACTGAATATTTCTTTGCTGACATCAACCTTGTTCAGAGTATAAAGATGAATACCTTGAATTCCAAAACTAAGTAAAGACTCAATTTGCTTTGTTGCGTATTCAAGCCCGGCCTTTTTAAAGTCCTCTGGATTGTTTTCATACTTCGTAAAAATTGATTTCAAAGCATCAGGGATACACGCACCGGATAAGTCTACTATGGTCTTAATCTGACCGGGGGAAGTTATGGGCATGATACCAGCCGATATAGGAACAGAGATTTCTGCATGCCTGACATTATCATAAAAGTTATAAAACTTTGTGTTGTCAAAAAACAGCTGAGTTATCAAAAAGCTTGTTCCAGCCTCTATCTTGGACTTTAAGTAGTATAAGTCCTCTTGCTCATTACGAGACTCGGGATGGACTTCCGGATAGCAGGCCCCGCCTACACACAGGTTGGAATTATTCCTGATGACTGATACCAGATCGGAAGCATATTTGTAAGGACGACCAAGGTAGGCACTGTCAGACATATCTTTTGGGCGGTCGCCTCTAAGAGCCAGAACATTTGTAATGTTGTTGGCCTTTAATTCTTCAAGAAAATTATCAAGAAGGCTTTCATTCATAGAAACACTGGTCAGGTGAGCAAGCGCGTCTATATTACATTGATTTTGAACGTAGGCTGCAATGTCCATTGTTCTTTTTCTTGTACCGCCGCCTGCACCATATGTAATACTAATAAAATCAAGTTTTAAGCACTTAAGCTCATCCAGGACTTTAAATATTGATGAAATATCACTGTCCTGCTTGGGTGGAAATACTTCCAAGGAGAATATGGTTTTTTTACTGCTATATGTGTCCTTAATCATTGGATTACTTCCTTTTACTTAAATAGGATTAATAAGTTAAATTATAGCATAAAAATACAAAAGTAGAACTGTCGCATTGGTATACTCTTGCATTAGTATTAATTTATAGTAAGATTGATATATGAGTAATTGAAAAATTTAGTATAGGATAGGAGCACCAATAAAATGTATCAAGTGGGAAAAGATCAATTGAGACAGGTTTTAAAGAACGCTATTGACAATAGGGAACTTGCAGGTGCCAATTTAATGATAATAAAGGACGGACAGGAAGTCTTCTATCATGAAGATGGATATGCAGATATTGAAGAAAAGCTGCCTGTAAGTAGAGATACAATTTTTAGAATGTATTCAATGACAAAACCTGTTACGGCTGCTGCCGTAATGATATTATTGGAAAGAGGGATTATCGACCTCTATGAGCCTGTCAGCAAGTTTCTTCCAGGGTTTAAAAATCAGATGGTAGCAGAAGAAAAAGAGTTGGTGCCCGCCGAAAGAGAAGTAAATTTAAAAGATTTACTCTCAATGACCTCCGGTCTTGTATATGGGGGGATTGACAGGGCTGGACAGGAAACCGAAACCCTGTTTCAGGAGATAGACAATAGACTTTTGGGAGATAACCCAATGGGTACTATTGAAGCTATGAACAAGCTGGGTAAGTGTGCTCTTGCCTTTCAGCCAGGTGCAACATGGATGTACGGAACCTCGGCAGATGTATTGGGTGCAGTTGTAGAGATAGCAAGCGGCATGCGTTTCAGTGAGTTCCTTGACAGGGAAATATTCAAGCCTCTGGAAATGAAGGATACTGCTTTCTGGGTACCTGCCGAAAAGAGAGGACGCCTTGCAAAAGCATATGAACATGGCCCCGATTTTGAGCTGAAGCCATATTTCGGAAACCATTTGGGTATTATCAATGCAATGGACAGAATTCCAGCATTTGAATCGGGCGGAGCCGGGCTGGTATCCACTATTGATGACTACGCACGATTTGCTCATATGCTTATGAATAAAGGGTCTCTGGATGGTGTTCAGATACTGAAGCCTAAAACGGTTGAATATCTGACCTTATGCTCGTTGACCTATGAACAGCAAAAAAATATGTGGCCTCATCTAAGTGGTTATACCTATGGAAATCTTATGAGAATTATGACTGACTGCAGTAAGGCAGGAGGTATATGCAGTGAAGGGGAATATGGCTGGGATGGCTGGTTGGGTGCATATTTCTGCAACTGTCCTGAGGAAAATCTGATTTTCCTGTTAATGATGCAGCTGACAAATACCGGGACCACATCGCTGACCAGAAAGCTAAGAAATATTATTCTCGCCAGATAAAAATTAAGGCAGGTGTTCATTGTTTACGCTAAAGTTATTAAAAAGTACTTTCTTATAGGCTTGGGAACGCTGGCAATGGTATTGGGGCTGATTGGCGTATTTGTTCCAGTACTGCCAACAACGCCGTTTATATTGCTTGCTTCTTTCTGTTATTTGCGCAGCTCCAGACGGTTGTATGACTGGATTGTAAATCATAAGATATTTGGAAAATATATATACAATTACATCACCCATAGAGCTGTGAAAAGAAGTGTAAAAATATCTGCACTTATAATGTTATGGACTTCACTATCAGTAACGATGATTTTCGTTGGAAGTTTTTATTTGAATATATTCCTAATGCTTACAGGGATAGCGGTTAGCGTTCATTTGTTGAAATTGAAAACCTTGAAACAATGATGTAAACTGCTTAATGATAACTTGATTTCTGTAAAATAATAACAGACCGGTTGAAACCTCATCTTGATGGGAATTCAACCGGTCTTAATAATTAGTTTACCTCTGTCATACATTTATCTCTATCATACAGTTATCTCTGTCCCTTATCATATGGAATACCTTCTGCCTTCGGTGCCCTGGACTTCTTAGAGGTAAAGGCAAGGACAACCATTGTTGCAACATAGGGCAGCATCTTATAAAATGTCTGGTTTATATCCAACGCATGCAGGAAGGGGATAAGCGAAATGGAGTAGGCCAGAGTGCGGAGGAAGGCAAAGAAAAGTGCTGCTAACAGAATCTTGATGGGTTTCCACTGTCCGAATATCATTACAGCCAGTGCAAGGAACCCGAAGCCTGCCACACCTGTGTGGCCATTGACGTTACCGTCCATTACGCCTACAGCATAGAAAAAGCCTCCAATACCACCCAAAAATCCCGAAATACTAACACCTGTGTAACGCATTACATACACATTTATACCAACAGAATCAGCTGCATGAGGATGCTCACCGCAGGCACGCAGACGTAATCCAAGCTTTGTTTTATAAAAGAATACAGTAGCAATAGCCAGCAGCAGTAAGCCTATATAAACTGTTATATAAGTATTCTGGAAGAACAATCTGCCAAGTACCGGTATATCCTTCAGACCCGGAATCCCTCTAATATAGAAATCTACATCTGTAGTTATCCCGTCACTGTTAAAGTACATTTTTGCAAAAAGCAGCATTGCTGCCGGTACAAGCATATTAAGTGCAGTACCTGTAATGGTTTGATCGGCCTTCATAGTAACTGCAGCAAAGGATAATAACAACGAATAGATAATTCCTGCAACAGCCGAAATAAGCATTCCGAAAAGTAATATCAGCTGCGGATCCATGGAACTGCCCTGAACAAGGTAAACAGACAGGCAGCCGAACAGAGCTCCGAAGAGCATTATACCTTCAAGGGCAATATTGATTACACCGCTGCGTTCGCTGAACATACCGCCCAGAGCCACCAAAAGCAATGGAATGGCTACCGGAAGCGTATTTTGAATTAAATAATATATAGTGTCCATAATTTACGCCTCCTCCTTTTCATTAACCGATTTTGACTTATTCAAATCGGCAGTGCTTTCAATACCGGGAGATTTGCCCTGATTTTCGCCTTTTTTACGTTTTTTCAGAACTTTTACCACCGTTGAATTCATTAACATTGCAAAGGCTGAGAAGTAAATTATGACTGCGATTACAACATCAATTATTTCAGGCTTGAAGCCGTATAAACTTGCAAGAGTTCCGCCGCGCTGAATATGTGAAATAAATATGGCCGAGAAAATTATACCGACCGGACTACTGTTTCCGAGAAGCGCGACGGCTATTCCGTTAAAACCGTTGGCGGCGATAACATTTATCGGTTCATATGTCATACTACTGCCCGAGATAGTGGAAGGGGCCAGGATGGCGAAAGCGCCGCCAAGGCCTGCCATACCGCCTGCAATGACCATTGTAAGGATTATATTCCGCTTACCATTCATGCCGGCATAGGTAGCTGCATATTTGTTAAAGCCTGTAGCCTTAAGCTCATATCCGAAGGTGGTTTTATTTAAAACAACATAGAGAATTATGGCTACCACAATCCCAATAATAATAGATATATTGAGACTGGAATTCTTGATGCCAAGTGAAGGAAGCTGTACCGCATCGGGAAGGTATGCCGTTCTCGTCTTTGAAGGAATATACATTACTGAATTACTTTGAATAAGCATATCTACCAGATACATCCCTATATAGTTGAACATAATCGATGTAATAACCTCATTGACATTGAGCAGGGCCTTGAATATTCCGGGTATAAAGCCCCAAAGCATACCACCTACAAAACCTGCCAGAACACAGGCCAGCCAGTGGATACCATCGGGCAGGTCCCACATAAATCCAACGTATAAAGCGAAAAACATACCCATTGTGTATTGTCCCGAAGCACCTATATTGAACAAGCCCATTTTAAAGGCAAAGCCCACAGCCAAACCGGTCATTAATATGGGAGTTGCAAAATATAGAACATCACCGATACGCCTAAGACCACCAATGAGTACCATTTGAAAACCGGCTGCGGAATTTTCGGGGCTAGCAATAAGCATAACAATAAACCCGAATATCAAGCCAAGAAATATTGCAAGCAGTGCAGCAGTAAAAGCTGAAAATCCCTTAAAGCCAGTCAGCCTTTTAAAATCAAATTTTCGAGATGAAGAAACTGTATTGTTACCCATTGTCAATCTCCTTTACAGTGTTACGTTTTGCGCCTGACATGTAAAGTCCGAGCTCCTGAACCGTTGTTTTCTTTGGATCCAGCTCTCCAACCAATTCTCCCTCAAACATTACAAGTATTCTATCACTTACATTCATTACTTCATCAAGCTCCAGCGATACCAACAGCACTCCTTTTCCGGCATCACGGGTGGCAACCAGCTGTTTATGGATATACTCAATAGCTCCAACATCAAGACCACGAGTGGGCTGAACTGCTACAAGAAGATCATGCTGCTTGTCTATTTCACGGGCGATAATAGCCTTCTGCTGATTTCCGCCCGACATGCTGCGTACAACTGTCTCGGGGCCTTGTCCGCTGCGGACGTCATATTGCTCTATCAGTTCTTCGGCATAGGATCGAACAGCCTGGCTATTTATAAAGCCTCCTTTTTGAAATTCGGGTTCCCAGTAACGCTGCAAAACCATATTTTCTTTAAGAGTATAATCAAGAACAAGTCCGTGTTTGTGCCTGTCCTCAGGGATATGGCTCATTCCTTCTTTGGAGCGGGTACGAATGGATTCCCTGGTAATATCCTTATTGCCAAGTTTTATACTTCCTCCTGCTAATTTCTCAAGGCCTGTCAGACCAGCTACAAATTCTGTCTGCCCATTTCCGTCAATACCTGCCAGACAAACTATTTCTCCCGACCTGACATCAAAAGACACATTTTTGACAGCGTCATTTTTATGTGTTCTGGAGGGGATAGTGACATTTCTGACCGAGAGCACAACTTTTCCGGGTTTAGCGTCCTTTTTTTCTACTTTGAAGGTTACGTCACGCCCCACCATCATTCTTGAAAGCTCTTCCTTTGTGGTATCCTTAATGGATACGGTGCCTTTGTATTTACCTTTCCACAGTACTGTACAACGGTCAGCAACAGCCATAATTTCATTCAATTTATGAGTTATAAACAATATTGATTTTCCCTCTTTTGCAAAGCCTCTCATTATTTCCATGAGTTCGTCAATTTCTTGAGGAGTAAGCACTGCTGTAGGTTCATCGAAGATCAATATATCATTTTCGCGATAAAGCATTTTTAGAATCTCAACGCGCTGCTGCATGCCAACAGAAATTTTTTCTATCAGCGCGTCAGGGTTGATTTTTAGTCCGTACTTTTCACTTAACTTTAATACTTTTTCTCTGGCTTCCTTTTTCTGTAGAAAGCCAATTTTACTTGGTTCAACACCTAGAATAATATTTTCCAGAACTGTGAAGATTTCAACAAGTTTGAAATGCTGGTGAACCATTCCTATCCCAAGGGCATTAGCGTCGTTGGGATTGTTAATTTTTACAGGCTTTCCGTTCATTCGGATTTCGCCTTTTTCTGCCTGATACAAACCAAAAAGAATACTCATAAGAGTAGATTTTCCGGCGCCGTTTTCTCCCAGTAGGGCATGGATTTCGCCCTTTTTCAGTTGAAGAGTAACATTATCATTTGCTATAATCCCCGGAAACTCTTTTGTTATATTGAGCATTTCAATAATATATTCTTCCATAAGTTTAAGCTCCCATTTGCGTGCCGAGCACGTAGTTTGATTCCAGCTGACATAACAAGCCGTTATAAACATTATATCGTGTTTTTTACTAATGAAAAAGATTAATATTTACTTACTATAAAACAGTAAAATAAAAGGGGAAGGTGCTTCCTTCCCCCTTTAAGGGCATTTCAAATAAGATAGGCCCGTTACTTATTTATATTATCTTGTTGTAACTTTAACCTTCTTAAGGTTTAATTGTGAAGTAAGTTCATCTGCTGTAGCATATCCTGTTTCAGCAGCAACCTTGATTGTGTTAAGTGGTTTTACAGATTCGTCTTTAAGAGTAGTATATACTGCGTCATAATCAGCTTTTTTAAAGGATTTAAATCTGTCAAATGCATCAGCCTTTTCATCTCCGATTACAGAGGTAGGAAGACCAATACCGTCGTTCTTAGCATTAAAGTGAGTAGTTGTTCCAGCAAAAGTATCCCACTTATTATCCTTGTAGATAGCAGCAAGTACCTGGTAAACCGAACCACCAAGCTCCTTCATGGCTGAAGTAATAACTGTATCGCTGTCATATCTCTGGTCAACGTCGACGCCTATAACTTTCTTACCGGCTTCTTTGGCAGCTGACATAACACTCTTACCAACTGATCCACCGCAAGCAAATATAACTTCAGCACCTTCCTGATAAATAGTCTTTGCTGTAGCTTTGTTTGTATCTGTCTCAGCGAAGTCACCAGTATAGTGGTAAGTAACCGAGATTGAACCATCTGCAAGGCCTAATTTAGCAGCTGCAGCTTCTGCACCCTGAAGATAACCGTAGCCATACGCCTGAACTGCAGGAACAGCCATACCGCCCATGAAACCGAGCTTTGTATAACCGTCAGCAACAGCAGCATAGCCTGCCAGATAACCAGGCTCTTGTTCTGCATATTTTACATTGGCAACGTTCTTTTCAGTTTTAAAGGTTTTGTAATCAGCTGTATGCGGCTCACCATCGAGAAGTATGAATTTAACCTCAGGATATTTTGTCTGAGCTTCGAATATTGGTACCTCGAACAGGTAGCCAGGTGTTACAATAACCTTTGCTCCGCCTGTTACAGCCAGGTCAATAGCTGCGAGGTAGCCTGCATCAGAGGCTTCCTCTGGCTTATAATACTTGTGGGTAATTTTATTTTCTTCAGCAAACTTAACTACACCTTCCCAGGAACCCTGATTGAAGGATTTGTCATCGATATTACCCTTATCGGTAATCAATGCAATCTCAAAACCATCACTGCTTTTTGTGCCTGCGCTTGCACCACAACCTACAAGCATAGTGCAAACCATAATAAGAGCCATCCCTATTGCTAAAATCCTCTTCATTAAAAGTGCCTCCCTGTTTTACTTTATTTTAGTTTACATATATATTTTAGCATCACTTACCAAACTAATACAACAATTATCCATTATATTTACTTCTCTATTAATAATATGATGGATTAAATATATAAAATGTATGTGTTATGAATTGAACTTTTGTTTTGTTAGTTGATTACCATAAAATATGTATTTATAATATAATATGATATAGTGTTATCGTATAAAATTGTTTTATGGTAGAACGGGAGGAAAAGTTAATATGCCTATTACTGAAATCTTGTCAAAAAACGCCGAGTTATACGGATCGGAAATTTGTCTCACCGAATTAAATCTGGATCTACAGGACAGCCACAACGTCATTTGGAAGGAATATGATTTAATAGAAAACAATCCGGCTGGTGAATACCGCAGAGACATGACCTGGCGCGTCTTCGATGAAAAAGCTAACAGAATGGCCAACCTGCTTTTGAAACGCGGCATCAAAAAAGGCGACAAGGTTGCTATCCTTATGATGAACTGCCTTGAGTGGCTGCCAATTTACTTTGGAATTCTTAAAGCCGGCGCCCTCGCAGTCCCAATGAACTTCCGGTACACAGCAGAAGAAATTAAATATTGTCTTGAATTATCCGAAACCACAGCACTGGTTTTCGGACCTGAATTTATCGGAAGAGTAGAAACTATATATGATCAGATTCCGCAGGTGAAAATTTTGTTCTTTGCCGGTGAAAACAGGCCTACCTTTGCCGAAAACTATGACCGCCTGACTGCCAACTGCTCCTCGGAGGCTCCGGATATCGAGCTTACAGATGAAGATGACGCGGCTATTTATTTTTCCTCAGGAACCACCGGTTTCCCGAAAGCAATCTTACATACACATAGAAGCTTGATGTCTGCCTGCTATACAGAATACTATCATCATGGTCAAACCCGTGAAGACAATTTTTTGTGCATTCCTCCGCTGTATCATACAGGGGCAAAAATGCATTGGTTCGGGAGCTTTCTGGCAGGCAGCAAGGCAGTCATTCTGCGAGGCATAAAGCCTGATTGGATACTGAAAACAGTCTCTGAGGAAAAAATTACTATAGTCTGGCTCCTTGTGCCATGGGCGCAGGATATTCTTGATGCTATAGACAGAGGGGACGTAAGGCTTGAAGATTATGAGCTTTCACAATGGAGACTGATGCATATAGGCGCTCAGCCTGTCCCTCCAAGCTTGATCCGCCGCTGGAAGAAGTATTTCCCTCACCACCAATATGATACCAACTATGGATTAAGTGAATCCATTGGCCCGGGCTGTGTTCACTTGGGAGTTGAAAACATACATAAGGTTGGAGCCATAGGTATACCCGGTCACGACTGGGAAGTGAAGATAACTGATGAAAACGGTATTGAGGTATCCCAGGGTCAGGTGGGAGAATTGGCTGTAAAGGGCCCTGGAGTTATGAAATGCTACTTTAATGATCCTGAAGCGACAACTGCCGTACTTAAGGACGGTTGGCTGTTTACCGGAGATATGGCAATGATGGATGAAGACGGCTTTATATACCTTGTAGACAGGAAGAAGGATGTCATAATAAGCGGTGGAGAAAACATTTATCCTGTACAAATAGAAGACTTCCTGAGAGCCCACAAGTCGATCAAGGATGTTGCGGTAATAGGCCTCCCCGACAAGCGTCAGGGAGAGATTGCGGCAGCAATTATTGAACTCAAGCCAGAATGTGCCTGTACCGAACTTGAAATTGAAGCCTTCTGTGCTTCTCTGCCGCGTTATAAACGCCCAAAGAAGGTAATATTTGATACTGTACCAAGGAATCCTACAGGAAAGATAGAAAAACCAAGGCTCAGGGAAAAGTTCGGAGCATCCAGCCTGGTAGCTGCTCAAAATGAAATAAAATAAGCAGCCTGCAATTTACATTGGAATATAAGGTTACAAAATGATGTTATATATTAAGGTTATAACAAAAGGATAAGGTCCGGATTTATGATAAACTCCGGATTGAAGTGCACCGCTAAGGTTGGATGAAAATCTGATTTTGGAGGTGCACTTTTTTAGAATATACAGACAAATATATAACAAAAAAAGTATAATTATGATAAAATATCACAAATTTTTTAAGTGAAATTATTTACAAATATTCTATATTAAACCTGTCACATAAGGTAGAATGTAAATATAAATTCGGGGGCGGATGTGGCTGAATGAAAATTAAGAGGAACAGAAGAACGTTAAAGAAGAGAATAAAGAGGGCTACGTCATTATCAGCCTTGATAACAGTTCTTTTTATGAGTGGAGTTATTATACTGATAATTCTGGCTGCATCTCGTAACTTTGCTGCATATCAGTCGGATGTCATGAGCTATTCCATCCAGAAGGAATTAAATTCGGGTCAAGCTATGAATAGTCTGGGAATCAAAAGTATTAATGAATTGAACGAGGGTGATTCACGCTTGAACGAATGGGTGGACAATATAACCAGGAATTCAATAATTAATACCATAATTCCTTATGACAGCGGAGTGAGTGAATTTCACATAAGAATTGAGGTACAGAACAAAATTATTTACTCCAATGAGTTGGAAGCAGAGGAGCAGGATAATCATGATAGCAGTGAGCTTTTTCAGGATACAGAAGCTGTTAAACCCATTATGAATTCAAACAACAATGAAATCGGAAATATTTATGTAAGGGTAAATCCACAGTTCCTTTTGGTACTATTAGTACCTGTTTTCTCAGTAATAATCAGCTTAAGCTGTCTGGCACTTATTATAGCTAAAATACTCAGCATGTTTCTTGTCATACCTATTATTAATCCCTTGAAACAATTGGAAGCTAAGGTAAAAGCGTTGGCCGAGGGTGATCAGGAAAGGGCTGCCAACACTGATATTGTTTTGAAAAAGCCCCTGAGAGAAATCGAATCTCTCGCTGATTCAACAAACGCTATCATGAAAAAATTAAAAAGCTATAACGAGATACTTGAAAACCAGAAGTTTGTTCTTGAAAACCAGAATACTGAGCTTGAGCTGCAAAATGACGAGCTTTTGGAGTCGAAAATTCAGATACAAAAACAACAGGCTCAGCTGGTCCAGACCGAAAAAATGGCTTCTGTGGGATTACTTATGGCGGCAATAACACACGAAATCAACACTCCAATAGGTGCTATTAACAGTAATACTCAGCTTGAGGAAATGATTCTTGGGGTGTTACTCAATCATCCTGCCGTAGAGCAAAATGATGAATTGATTATTATGTTCAGCCAGTTAAAAGAAGCAAATGACGTCAATTTAATGGCCTGCAGCAGAATAATTGAAATCATTAAAAGCTTGAAAAGCTTTTCAAGACTGGATCAGGCAGATTTCCAGGAGGCAGATATTAATGAAGGCATTAGAAGCGTGCTTGTACTTACGAATAATCTGTTGAAACGAAGGATTACAGTTCATGAAGAATATGGGGATATTCCCAGGGTCAAGTGCTACCCGGGACAGCTCAATCAGGTTATGATGAATATTATTGTGAACGCTTCACAAGCAATAGAGGGTGAAGGGGAAATATTTATTAAAACTTATCAGCAGAACAGAGACATTTACATAAGTATCAAAGATACAGGTGTAGGTATAAGTAAGGAGAACGTATCCAAAATATTTGACCCGGGATTTACTACAAAAGGTGTTGATGCTCTTTATTCTGACCGTCCATACCGTGCGAAGATGGCTATGTTTACTGTTAAGGATATACTTAAGGTTGATGTAGACAAGGGCTGTTTGGATGCTGAGGTTGTTTCGGCCTTGTTTGAAATGATAGACAATGGTGAAATCGAAAAGGTATTTGAATAATATAAAGATAAATGTATTGCAGTAACTCTTTTGGAAAATATATCTTACATTTATCTTGACTTTTTGCATAATATAAATTAATATTACTAAAAACGAACACAACAAAAAACGGCATTGACAAGGAGGAGTACATACTCACCTGAAGCAGAGAGAGAAGATGGTTGGTGCAAATCTTCGTGAAGGATGTATGGAAGTAGCCTTTGAGCTTTGAACCGAAAGGTTATTCCCGGTTAGGATAGCCCAGTAGGCTTCAACGGAGATTTCCACCGTTACAGGGAAAGCGATATCGGTTAAGCAGACATCTTTTAAGTTAGTAAAAGGTTTAAACTTTTCCCGTATTGACAGAGTGCAGATAGTCATATCTGAATTTAGGTGGTACCACGGACGCATATAGTTCGCCCTAGCTTTGATAAATTTAAAGCTTCGGCGGACTTTTTTGTTTGTGTTCAAGGTTTATTCGCCTTATAGCGGGTATGTGAGTAGATAAATTTCATTACATTTTGTGGCCGGTATTACGGCTCAAAGCCACTAAAGCGGCTTAGGAGGTTAATGTTATGCAAAAGAATTATGACTACTGTCAAACAGAAAAAGAAATGCAAGGATTCTGGAAAGAGAATGAGATTTATGCTTTTGAAGAAAACAGCAACAGGGAAATTTTCTCAATTGATACGCCACCACCAACGGTTAGCGGAAATCTTCATATAGGACATATTTTTTCCTATACTCAGGCTGAAATGATTGCGCGCTACAAGCGGATGCAGGGATATAACGTATATTATCCCTTCGGCTTTGATGATAACGGCCTGCCTACCGAAAGGCTGGTAGAAAGGGAAGAGGGGATTATTGTAAGAAATCTTCCCAGAAGTGAATTCATAAAGAGATGTATTTCTACTACTGAAAAGTATGAAAAAGAGTTCCGGGATTTATGGGAGAAACTAGGTTTTTCTGTAGACTGGTCTTTGCAATATGAAACAATAAATCCCATGGTCCAGAGAATATCCCAAAAATCCTTTATAAGGCTGTTTCGGGAGAGGAAGGCCTATATGAAGGAATCTCCGGTTTTGTGGTGTACAGAGTGTCAGACTTCCATTGCACAAGCCGAATTGGACACGATTGATAAGGATACAACCTTTAACTATATTCCTTTTCGGGTTGGTGAAGAAACGCTGACAGTCGCCACTACAAGGCCTGAACTGCTATATGGCTGTGTTTGTCTTTTCATAAATCCTTCGGATGAAAGGTATACAAGGTTTATAGGGGCGACAGCAGAGGTTCCGCTATATGGTTACTCCATACCTGTATTATCCGATGATAAGGTAAGTCTTGAGAAGGGTACCGGAGTTGTTATGTGCGCCACCTTCGGAGACAGTACAGATGTTGAGTGGTATGAGAACCATAAGCTGCCGTACAGAAAAGTTATTGAGACAGACGGAACCATAATGGAGAGTGTTCCGTTTATAGGCGGGTTAAAGGTATCGGCAGCCAGAAAGCACATTATTGAGCTGCTTTCAGAAAAAGGACTTTTATTGGAAGCACAAAAAATAACTCATACAGTTGCGGTTCACGAACGCTGCGGAAAAGAGGTAGAAATCATACCTTCAATGCAGTGGTATATTGATATTCTGTCAAAAAAGGATCTGTACCTTAAAGCAGCGGATAAAATTAATTGGTATCCTGCCAATATGAAGACCAGGTACACCCTATGGGTTGAGAATCTGAAATGGGACTGGTGCATTTCCCGGCAGCGTTATTTTGGAGTTCCAATCCCCGTTTGGTATTGTAAAAACTGCGGTGCAATAATAGCGGCAAGTGAGGAGCGGCTGCCGGTAAATCCTCTTGAAGGTGCTCCGGACAAAGCTTGTGCCTGCGGGTGTGAAGAGTTTATTCCTGAAAGGTCGGTATTTGATACCTGGGCTACTTCATCAGTAACGCCGCAGATTAACGCAAAATGGGGAGAGGAAAACGATATGTCCAAAAGGCTTTTACCAATGAGCATGAGGACACAGGCTCATGAGATAATCCGCACCTGGGCATTTTATACAATAGTTAAAAGCCTTTATCACACCGGTGAAATTCCCTGGAAGGATATAATGATCTGCGGCTACGTGCTTGCAAAGAAGGGGGAGAAAATAAGCAAGTCGAAAAACAATTCAGGGCTATCACCCAATGAGCTGATACAAGCTCATTCTGCAGATGTTATAAGGTACTGGGCTGCCAATTCCAGACTGGGTACCGATACCTTCTTTGCAAGCGATGAGTTGAGCATTGCCAGAAGGTTTATAACCAAGCTCTGGAATGCAGCAAAATTTGCGGCTTCACATCTGGAGGATTTTGACCCCGGAGCAATTAGAACTTTAATTTTAGAAAAGGGGAAAGAGTCGGATTCACAAAAGGCGGCCGAGGGGGCAATTACTGAAATCAGGCTGCTGCCTGTTGACCTCTGGATAATTGAACGCTGCAGGCAAACAATCTCTGAGGCCGCCAGACAGCTTGACCAATATGAAATAGGTCTGGCAAGGCATGAGCTGGACGACTTCTTTTGGAAGGATTTATGTGATTACTACCTGGAAATCGTAAAAGAGCGGCTGTACCAGCCTGAAAAGCATGGGTATGCCCAACGCCGCTCTGCACAATATGCGCTTTATTACAGCTTCCTTAATGTTCTGAAGCTGTACGCAGTTTATGTTCCCCATATTACCGAGTATCTTTATCAGCAATTTTTCAGGCGGAAGGAAGGCTGTATATCCATTCACAAGCTGTGCTGGGAAAAGACAGGTATTATTGATAACGAGCTGTTAACCTTTGGCGATAAATTAAAGGAAGTTATTTCACAGACCAGGAAGTACAAGACAGAAAACTCCCTATCAATGAAAGCTGAGATAGAAAAGGTGGTTATTAACTGCAATGAGGCTGATATTGAGAGGTTTAAACTCACCCTTGGGGATATAAAGGCCTGCTGTAATGCACGGGAAATTGAAATTCAAGATTAATTTAGGTTTGTTATATATTGACAAATCAGACAATTAGTATATACTTTATAGTATAAAGTACTTTATATTAATTATAAGAGGAGTTGATTAAATGGATGAGAAAGTCTTAAGTGAAGCAGTAGAAAATATTTCTTTAATAAAGGGAGTCATTGATAGAACCAGCAAATCCTTTGTTGCATTCAGTAAACTGTTTATTTACTGGGGCTTGCTTTTTATTTTGAACAGTGCGATTGGATTATGGATGACATTAAACCAAGAACAGATACCTGGTATAATGTTAAGAAATCCGGTCATTAGTTTTATTTTTCCTGTTGGAATTATAGCAGCGTTTGCTTATGTGATATATAGATTTGTATCCCGTAAGCTTCCGCCAATCGGTTTAGAAAAGCAGCTGATAAAAGTATGGATGCTTATACTTGTGATGAATGTATTGCCGCCAAAAATAATGATTAATATTGCTAAGGGTGTAGACCCAATGGGTGTTACAGTACAGACTAGCAGGTTTTCTGTTCTGCTCTTCAGCCTTGCGATAGCATTATTAGTAACCTACCTGTTCACGGGCTATAGGCAGCTTGAGTTCATGGGAATAGTCTATATAGCAATAAGTGTTCTGTATTCAGTTACTCATTTTTGGGTATTTGATACTACAATAATGCAAATTCTTTCACCAATCGCTATTCCATTCACATTCATTTTTACTGGATTCTTTTTAAAGTCCCGACAGGTTGGGGGGATTCGGATTGGATGTTAATTCAATACCTGATATCTTTCAATCCAAGCTCAGAATTGCCATAGTATCCTGCCTTATGACCGGTGAAAAAACCTTTAAAGAGGTTAAAGAGGTAACCGGAGCCACCGATGGTAATTTGAGCGTACAGGTCTCAAAGATGGAGGAGAGCGGTTATATAGAAGTTAAAAAGGACTTTTTCAATAACAAGCCTAGAACCAGATATAATCTGACTGAAAAAGGGAAGAAAGAATTCATTGACTATGTAAACAAGCTCGAAAATGTGTTAAAGCAATATGGAGGGTTATGAAGCATAAAAAAAGTGGGAATATATACTTCACCCGGCACAAGTGTATAGAGGATTTTGAACTGGTGTGCGGAGAAGGTGTCTTGAATACCTTCCCCGTTCATTTACACAAGCAATACTGTATTGGCGCCATTGTAAATGGAAATGCTGTGCTTACTCTACACAACAGGGAATTTGTATTATGTCCGGGAAGCCTTTATTTTATAAACCCTGAGGAGCCACATCAAATAAAGCCAAAGGAGAATGATGGCTTCAATCATGTAGTATTAACCTTTGGTAAAAGATTTGTTTCTAAATACTTTGCACAAAGTAAGGATACTTTTATTCCTTTTTCATTTAAAGTGCCACATATGTACATTAAAGATGTACTCGTAAAAATAATGGATTTCGTCGCTGAGGTTAAAGCCGGTGGCAGCCCGGATAGTATTGAATACAAATTGATGCTTATCTTGCTGGAGGTTTATCCGGTACTCTCCCTTGAGGAACCATGCGGGGAAACCGGTAATGTCAGTTCCGGCTTTGACAGGGTAACTTATTCGGGCATAGACTCTGAAAATACAGCGGAACATAACCCGGATGCTGTGTCAAAGCTAGTCGAATATCTTGAGGAACACCCTCGGAATAATATAAGCCTGCAGGAAATGGCAGCTCTTGCAGGCTTAAGCAAGTTCCATTTTTTAAGGTTATTCAAAGATAAAATAGGAATACCTCCATATGAATATCAGCTGCAGCTGAAAATAAAGCTTGCCAGAAAGTTGCTTCTGGAAGGATATTCGGCGGCTTTCATATCATTGGAACTTGGTTTCACCGACCAAAGCCATTTCATAAGATTCTTCAAAAGAAATATGGGTATAACACCGGGGCAGTTTGTAAAGTTCAATCATAACCTTTAACAAAAATTACAATAAGGCCGGACTGAATTTTGCAAGAATATAGATACCATCGTCTCCTGCTTCAACTCTATGGTTAACATCGGCCGGAATCAGTGCCACCGATCCCGGCTGATAGGCGACCACCTTCCCGCCAATTATACAGCTTCCGCTGCCACCAATTACCTCATGAACTTCTAGCTTACCTGTGTGAACGTGGGAATCTATTGTACACCCGGGGTTAACTTTAACCAGGTGGCAGCTTAGAAGACCGCCGGTTTCATTACCCTTGATAAGATGCTTTAAAAATACTCCTTTAAAGCTTTGATGCTCATTCCAGGAAATGGAACTTATAGCCTGTTGACCTTCAGGCCCACTCACATTACCATTCTCAAAAGTTTCAAATAATAATCTCATATTGACCTCCAAAAGTATCATTCCATGAAAATTATATAAATACAATAACAGATTTTATTGTACGATATTGCTAATTTTGAACATAGTAATTTAATTTGCTTAAAACAAAGTAGTGTTGACAATTTTAAACATTATTAGTATACTAAGAGTAATTTTAGTATACCGTCGGTATACTAAAATTGTCTATGGTTTAAAATATCTATTGTTACTTGAAGATTTATTACCAAAGCATAGCAAGGAGTTTGTTCATGGAAATGACCAGAAGAGATCGAGAAAGACTTGCAAGAGAGGAAGAAATAGTGGCAGCAGCTGAAAATATATTTCAACAAAAAGGCTTTGAAGCGTCTTCGATGGAAGAAATAGCAAGAGCTGCCCAATTTACAAAGAGAACCTTGTATCAGTACTTTGAAAACAAGGAAGATTTGTATTTCGCAGTTGTACTTAAGGGGTTTAAAAGGTTATTTGAGTACCTATCTGAAGCTGCTGATAATAAGCAGAACGGGTTTGTTAGGATTCAACAGACCTGTAAAGCATACTACAAGTTTTTTAAAGACAATCCGGAAACCTTCAGAATATTTAGTAACTGGGGTTATGTAAAAAAGAATTCAACAGAAGAATGCAAAAAGAAATATGAGTTGGCCGATTTTAATAACCTGATGTTCAAATCGGTAGAAAAAGTGATTGAAGAGGGTAAAGCCGATGGGAGTATCAGGTCAGAGCTGAACTCTGAAAAAGCAGCTTTCAGTCTTGTTTTTATGCTGACTGGCTTTATGAATCAATTATCTTCAACGGGAGATAGTTTTACGCGCCACTTTTCATTGGATATTGAAGCATTTAGCTATTATAGTATTGATATGCTGTTGGGGACTCTAAAGAATGAGGGGTAAAATTATGGGAGCGGTCGGTATATTCTATTTTTCGGGTACCGGAAATACAAAGCTTGTTGCTGAAATGATCGGGGAGGAGTTCATAATAAATGGTTATGAGGTTGATTTAATTAGAATTGAGGACGTATTAAAGGGCTCAAGCACTTTTGATCCTATCAAGTACAACCTTATAGGAATAGGCTGTCAGGTAATAGGTTATAGTACACCAAACTTGGTCCTTTCATTTATAGAAAAAATACCTAAGGTTAAGGAGGCAAAAGTGTTTGTCTTCCGGACAGCTGGCGGGGTAGCGCCAATAAACTATAATGCTTCAAATCCATTAATAAAAAAGCTGTCACGTAAGGGATATAAGGTGTTTCACGAAAGAATGTTTTCCATCGGCAGCAACTGGATTGTCAAATTTGAAGACCCAATTATACAGCAGCTTTATCTGGCCACAAAAAGGAAGGCTGCTATTATGAGCAAAGAGGTAATTACAGGACAGCAGCGTGTTCTTAAGACTGGGCTGAAATTCAGAATCATGAATGGATTAATGTCTCCTGCTATATTATTTCTTATAAGGTTTATGGGTAAGGATTTAAGAGCAAACAGCTCGTGTACTAATTGTGGTTTATGTGTTAGGAATTGCCCAGCAGAGAACATAATAGCAAAAAACCAGAAAATCAAATTCCAATCGTCTTGCAGTGGTTGCTTGAGATGTGTATATTCATGCCCGAAAAATGCAATACACTTTAAGCATTTAACCTTTATTCCGGTAGCCGGAGGATATAATGTCAATGAAATTGTCGACCATGCTAATGGTACAAGCCCAGTTGATTTGACAACAGTCAAGGTTCCTCAGTTTTTTAATGACTATATCAGTAACGATGCACTATAACCCATAGTTTATGGATTATGGGTTAATTAGGCATGTTTCAAATTATAATTACGGGGGGTAAAATGAATCAAAAACTTAATAGAACTGCCAATGGCAAAAAGGAAATAGTTTTTAGAATTATAGTTTTTACAATCTGCATCGCGGCACTGTTTTGCATGGAGTTTTTAAAATTAGGTGATGCCGGCTTTAAGGTGTACAGCGGTGGAGTCAGTACCCCTGACATGAACTTTGGGTATGGACCCGAATGGCTATTCGGCATTATTAATACTCTGGGTAGCGAGGGCAGACTATTTTATCTCAAATTCCTGCTATTTGACTTTATTTTTATAATCAGCTTTGCATTCACACAAGCTGAAATTATGAAAATAATAATGGGAAAAGTATTACTGACCGGTAAATGGCGGTATGTTATCAGCTTATCTTATTTAAGAGGCATATTCGATGCAGGTGAGAATATTCTGTTATTAGTTATATTGAATAACTACCCTGAACAATTATACGCAATAGCCACAATAGCAGGAATCTCTACAGAACTTAAGTTTATCTCGTTAGCTCTCTGGGTAGTTTCTGCGTTAGTGGTTTTTATAGTAAGAAAGTTAGGAAACTCTTCGAAGTAAATGATTGTGTTGTTATGCATGCCCTTGACACTTATTAAAAACAAAGCTTTAATATACTTTATGAATATCAGTTGTGAGGGACACAAAAGTATGGAGACAATCAGAAAAATTCAATTAGATGAACTAAAGGATATATATGAACATATAGTTCGGGACTTTGCCGAAGGAGAATACCCCCCTTATAATAAACTGTATGAACATCTGGAAAACAATATTCAAACGGGCTGGATGCTGGTTAAGGACGGGAGGGATGCAGCCTATGCAATATGTGCCGAGGGAGCAGATGGATATGTCCTAATAAGCTTTTTTGCTGTGTTCAAAGAAAACAGGGGAAAAGGTGTAGGGACGTTGTTTCTGGAAAATCTGAAGGAAATTTACTCGGATTCCAAGGGGATTATCGTGGAGATTGAAAAGTCTGAAGAGGCACTTCATGAAGAGGAGATATTTGTTCGTGAAAGAAGACTTGAATTTTACACCAGGGCAGGTTTCAGACTTATCCCCGGTATTCAATATGTGATATGGGATGTTCCCATGCATATATTGGCTTTAACATGTGAAACCGATTTGGAAACGATAAACAAAGATATTGGTAGAATTATGTATGAAATTTACCTGTTGCTTTTGGGTAAAAGCAATATTCATAAGATGGAGTTCAGAAGAATATAACGGAATATATAAATTTTAGCGCCTGTACCCGGTAAATCGGACATACAGGCGCTTTTAGTTATAATACTTTATTTTCCGAAAATACTATCAAATAGCCTTTGGAGGAAAGGTTTTTTATTTTTTACTGTTGAAGCAGGTGACTGTACATTTTCCACTGACGGAGCAATTTTTGCATCAGAGCCTGTAGACTGTCTGTTCACGTTATTAGCTCTGTTTGTATAGTTTCTGCGATCGAAACGGTCTTTTCCGGTATTCTGCTTAATTTCTCCTCCGGATCTGCGAACAGCAGGTTTACCAGCAGGTTTATTGCTGACGCTTTCTTTTTTGTCCGAACGCAGCTTCGATTTATTTAATGACTTCAATGCTTCCGTGTTTGAGTTTGCAGGCTTATTCTTACCGGATTGCCTGCGGGTACCCTTATCCCCAAAATCCGATGAAGATGCAGCAGATTTTGCAGGTGCCGAAGAAGGTGCTTTGGATTTTGCAGACCCTGACGAAGCCCCTTTAGATTTTGCAGAAGGTGAGGCAGATGCCTTGCGGGGTGATCTGACCGGTTTTTCTTTGAGCTTGTTGGCTTCAAGCCAGCTTCGTGCTTCGGCACTTCGCTTGGTAAACAGCTCCTCAGATGGCAGATCAGCTTCGGGTATCATTACACCAATATGTTCCTCTATTTCGTAAAGGCTCATTATGTCATCACTTGTTACAATGGAAAGGGCCCTTCCTCCATTGCCGGCCCTTCCGGTTCGTCCTATTCTGTGAACATAGCTGTCCTTTTCAACAGGGACATCATAGTTAATTACAAGAGAAAGATTATCGATATGAATACCTCTGGCGGCAACGTCGGTTGCCACAAGAATATGGAATTTTCCCTGTTTAAATTCGGATATGGTTTTTGTTCTCCTGCCTTGTGGGATATCTCCATGAAGCGCTTCAGACGCATACCCCTGTTTGGTTAAAAAGTTTTGCACCTTATCAACGGCCATTCTTGTGTTACAGAAAATCATACAGCTTTCGGGCTGTTCAACCAGTAACAGACGATTTAACTGAGTTCTTTTTTCATTTGGTTGCACCCTGTAATATTCCTGTTGGATGGTATCTACCGTTTTAGTTTGAGATTCGATTTCTATTGTTGTGGGATTCTTCATATATTCACTGCATATCCTGTGTATTTCAGGTGGCATTGTGGCTGAAAAGAGCAGTGTAACCCTGTTTTTCGGAACAGACCGGATAATTCTTTTTACCTGGTCAAGGAAACCCATATCCAGCATTCTGTCTGCTTCATCCAATACAAGAAAACGAATATTTTTTGTGACCAGATTTCCCTGCTGAATGTGGTCATAAACTCTACCCGGCGTACCCGTTACAATAGTGACACCTTTTTTTAAAGCCTGTACCTCTGTGTTAATACTATGCTGACCGTATACTGCAGTGGTTTTGTGATTAAGATAACGACCCATTTTTTTTATGTCACTGTCCACTTGAACAGCAAGCTCTCGGACGGGGGTCAGAATTAATCCTTGGGGGCCATTGCCTTCAGGATCGGTCATTTGAAGCATTGAAACTCCAAATACTGCAGTTTTACCACTGCCTGTCTTGGACATTACAATAAGATCTTCATTATTCAGTATGTGTGGTATTGCTCTGCTCTGTACCTCAGTCGGTGTTTGGAAGCCCATATCTTCGAGGGCCTTTAAAATTGGTTCTGAAATGCCTAAATTATTAAAACTGTTTTCCATAATATCTTCTTTCGTTGTTTAGAATGTTAAGATTATATCATTAAATTTAGTTTTTTGCCATACAGTAAGCCTGGCGTTTGATAACTGCTCTCTTTATCAGAATAAATTTATGTATCCCCTATCAATATTTTTTTCGGATTATTTATTAGTTTATACAAAACTATAAGTAAAAACCACATTCCGTCCGTATATTAATAATAATAGAACAAAAAACAGGCAGGGAAAAAATAAAACTACAAAGGAATTGTTTTTGGTGAGGTTATTTCGGGGGTAGACTTTATAAAGGATTTTGCGGCAGGCCTTACCAACTTTTTTGGAGGCAGATCAAATTCCTATGAAGGCGAACTTGTACAGGCTAGGGAAAATGCAATAGCAGAGATGATGAGAAGGGCTGATAGCATGGGTGCTAACGCAATAGTAGGTGTGGATATCGACTATGAAGTACTGGGTCAGGGCAATAATATGCTAATGGTTACCGCGTCGGGAACTGCGGTTGTTATTGAGTAAATTTGTTAACGGCAGTATTGATATTCAAGGATACAACTGATAATATGTGTTTTGTAGCCTCCGGCTTCGTTATATAATTATGGATTTGAGGTTATCAAAATGATCACACTATTACTCGTAATAATATATTTGTCGTTTATAAGCTTAGGTTTACCTGACTCTCTGCTCGGATCGGCATGGCCTGCAATGAGGACAGATATGGCTTTGCCTGTCTCCTATGCGGGAATCCTTTCGTTCATAATAACTGGAGGAACCATAATTTCCAGCCTCTTGAGTGATAAAGTAATCCGGAGATTCGGTACCGGGAAGGTAACAGCTGTCAGTGTAGGTATGACAGCATTTGCCCTTCTGGGCTTTTCAATATCACCGGGATTCCTGTGGCTATGTTTTCTGGCAGTACCTCTCGGCTTAGGTGCCGGCTCGGTTGACACAGCCTTGAACAATTTTGTGGCTCTTCATTATAAAGCCAGACATATGAGCTGGCTTCACTGCTTTTGGGGAGTTGGAGCTACAGCCGGACCCATTATTATGTCGCTTTTTATAGGCATACAATCGGGGTGGAAAATTGGTTACAGAACTATAGGCATTATACAGGTTTGCCTGGTTGTAATACTTTTTGCATCACTGCCGTTATGGAAAAAGGTAGGTGGAAGTACAAAAACTGAAGAACTAACCGGAGCCTCTCCCAGCTTTATTGATATTCTGCGTGTTAATGGCGCAAAGCCTGCATTTTTAACTTTTTTCTGCTACTGTGCCTTGGAATCATCAGCGGGCCTATGGGGCAGCAGCTATCTTGTGTTAGTTAAAGGTGTTTCTTCAGGAACAGCTGCAAAGCTGGTTTCATTATATTATTTTGGAATCACTCTGGGAAGGTTCATTTCAGGCTTTATAACAATGAAGCTTAGTAACAGGTCGCTAATAAGAATCGGAGAGGCGGTCGTAATAACCGGTTTGGTATGTTTACTCCTTCCCATTGATATAGTTTTAATTCAGACAGTTGGCTTTTTACTCATTGGATTGGGCTGTGCTCCTGTTTTTCCCAGCTTGATACATGAAACACCCACACGGTTCGGGAAGGATTTGTCTCAAACTTTTATAGGAATACAAATGGCATGTGCCTATATAGGCTCGACACTTATGCCGCCAATATTCGGCTTTATCGCACAGAAAACTTCATTCGGCCTGTTTCCATTCTTCTTGCTAACTGCTTTATTATTAATGATTCTGGCAAATGAGAGGATCAATAGTAACAATACCAACTTGCAGCTATAACTAAAAATTGTACTTAATAAATATATATTACAAAAGTGGGAGGTGTATTATGGATATTCATGACAGAGTAAGTACTGGCTTAAAAGGCTTTGATGGGGTAATTGATCAACTAAGGCTGGGAGATAATGTGGTTTGGCAGGTGGATTCGGTTTCTGACTACCGGAAAATGGTTGATCCCTATGTCGCTCAAGCCAGAGTTGATAAGCGTAGGCTGGTTTATATCCGATTTGGAGGCCATGAGCAACTAGTTGAGGAAGGCCAGAACACAATAATTTACTCTATTGACTCCAGTAAAGGATTTGAGAGCTTTGCTACCGAGGTCCATAATATTATAACCGATGAGGGCAAAAAGGCTTTCTACGTCTTTGACTGTCTTACTGACCTGCTGATTTACTGGTATTCAGACTTGATGATTGGAAATTTCTTTAAAGTAACCTGTCCTTATTTGTACGAGCTTGACACCGTTGCCTATTTTGCCATCATACGCAATCACCACACATACAGCACCATTGCCGGTATACGTGAAACAACACAGCTTTTGCTGGATTTATATCAGGTTAACGGCAAATACTATATTCATCCCCTCAAGGTATGGCAGCGCTATTCCCCAACAATGTTTTTCCCTCATTTAATAGATGGTGAGAACGCTTCAAGTATAACTGCTAGTTCGGAAGCCGCCGAATTATTCTCCAGTATAAACCGCGGTGAGGACCGCCTTGATCATTGGAACATTATTTTCAACCGGGCAAGGGATGTGCTGAAACAGTCATATATGGAACAGGAAGCCACTAAGAGGCTTTTGATGTACATGATTATTGGAAATGACTCCAGAATGTTCGAGCTGTGCAACAAATATTTTTCTTTACAGGATATTCTTCAAATGGCCTCAAGAGAAGTAGGTACGGGCTTTATCGGAGGGAAAAGCGTAGGTATGCTGGTTGCCAGAAAGATATTGGAGAAAGCGGGTAGGGGACGCTTTTCAGCATATCTGGAGCCCCATGACTCCTATTATATCGGTTCCGACGTATTCTATACCTATATAGTTCAGAATGGCTGGTGGAAGCTACGTACAAAACAAAAAACCTATGAGGGCTACTATAAATATGCTCCTGAATTAAAGGAAAAACTACTCCACGGAAAATTTCCTAAAAACATTCAGGAGCAGTTCCTGCAAATGCTTGAATATTATGGGCAATCACCTATAATCGTGCGCTCCAGCTCCTTGCTGGAGGACAATTTTGGGAATGCTTTTGCAGGGAAGTATGAAAGTGTATTCTGCGTTAATCAGGGAACCCCTGAGGACAGGTATGAAGCTTTTGAAGAGGCTATACGTAAAGTATATGCCAGTACCATGAATGAGGATGCCCTGGCATACAGGATGAATAGAGGACTGTCGGATCGGGATGAGCAGATGGCAATACTGGTTCAGCGTGTTTCAGGTGACCGTTATAACGATAATTTTTTCCCCCATATTGCCGGTGTGGGAAATTCTTCAAACCTTTATGTATGGGACAGGAATATCGATATGGAGGCCGGAATGCTTCGTCTTGTTTTCGGCCTTGGAACAAGGGCTGTAGACAGAACTGAAGGAGATTACCCAAGAATAGTTTGCCTTGATAACCCACTGAGACTTCCACCGATGAATGCTGAGGATCGGAAGAAGTTTTCCCAGAACGGAGTAGATGTATTGTCCCTCAAGGAGAACACTCTTGAAGTCAAAAAGCTGGAGGATATTCTGTACTCGGATATAAAAGCTGACAAGGAGTTATTTGCTAGCCTGGATATTAATACGGCTGCACGACTGCGGGAGTTGGGATATACAGATAAAAAAGCACCTTATATTCTGGATTACAAAAAGCTGTTTGAAGAGTCGAATTTTACTTCTGTTATGAAGGACATACTTTCTCTATTGTCAAAGGTATACGACTATCCCGTAGATATCGAGTATACCGCGAATTTTACAAAGGATAACAGCTTCAAGATAAATTTACTGCAGTGCCGTCCGCTTCAGACCAGGGGTCTGGGGAAATCTGTTGATATACCTAAACTGGATGACTCAAGTGAGTGTCTTTTCTCCAGTAAAGGTAATTTTATGGGTGGAAATGTACGGCTTCCCATCGACTATGTGATTTATATTAAAGCTCAAGAGTACATTGATTTGAATGAGCAGGGCAAATATTCCATAGCCAGACAGGTGGGACGCCTGAATAGGGAATTGAAAGGTAAAAATGTGATGTTAATGGGCCCCGGAAGGTGGGGAAGTACAACACCTTCACTGGGAGTACCGGTACATTTTACAGAATTGTGCAATGTGTCTGTAATTTGCGAGATTTCAGCAAAACAGGCAGGACTTATGCCTGAATTATCCTACGGAAGTCACTTCTTTCAGGATCTTGTTGAGACCGGTATTTTCTATGTAGCTTTGTTTGATGGGAATGAGGAGGTTGTATTCAATCAGGAAAAAATATTAAAAAAGGACAATCTTCTGGAGAGTATTATATCGGATAGCACTCAGTTTTCCCAGGTTATCCATGTTGCAGAAACCAAAGGTATGGAGCTGTTTTCAGATATTGTATCTCAGACACTTTTGTGCAGGTAAGCTAAACCTTATTTGTTATACTCTTTAGTAACCTATCCGGATAGTTAAAATTCAATTAAAACTTTTTTTGACTTTACGTAAACCATTTATTGACAATTATGTAATCGTGGTTTATTATATAGTAAAAGCGAATGACTAATTCATTTTTAAGAGGATAATCAAAATGGTTCAATACAAAAAAGACGAAATAAAGAAAAGAATTGATGAAGCAGCGTTACATATTTTTTCAGAAAAAGGCTATGAAGGTTCGAGCATCTCTGACATAGCAAAAATGGCTGATGTATCTGTTGGAAATATCTATCGTTATTACAAGGGAAAAGATGAAGTATTTTACTCAGTTGTATCGCCGGATTTCATTGAGGAATTTAAAAGTACTCTACTCAATAAAATTAGTTCTGGTACATTAAGCTCAAATTCTGATACCTTCTTTTTAGCTAATGAAGAATATATTGAGTTTATGGCTTCAAATCGTGAAAGGATGTTAGTAATATTTTCAGGAGCCAGTGGTACCAGATACCAATCAATTAAAGATGAGATAATTGATTACTTAATAAAAACAGTGAGGGATAGTTATTCTGAAAAATATAATGGGTCACATAATGGTGTCATAATTGACAACAATTTTGAATTTGTAGTGAGGTCTATATATGCCAGACTGATTGAACTGGTTTCTGACATCTTAAAGCGATTCAATAATTTATATGAAATAAGAAAATCTCTAGAGATTATTGACTCTTACCATTTATTTGGAATTTTGGAGTTATGGGACAAAAGGGTTAGTAAGTAAAACTATAAATAAAGTTATTAATTGGGGGAGTTGTATAATGTCTAAAAAAATTGTAAACTACATAATAATTATTTTTTCGATTATATTAGCAATTGCTGTTGTTTTACCTACTGGTACCGCAAGTAAAGTAAATCCACTAGGTTATAATTCTATTTGCTCTTTTGCACCTATTAGTTCTATTATTTTCATGGCGGTTGCCGGATTCGCTTTTCTGAGACTTAAAAAATATTCGACAGATGTCAGCGTTGTAAAGGATAACTCCCAATTAGCTAAAACAGGAAGAAGAAAGAAGTTCCCGATATCATATGTTATTCGGATGGTTTTTAGTCTAGTAGGATTTATATACGCTCTGCTATTTACAATAAGAGGCATAAGTATACTTGTATTTATTATTTTGAATTTTAGCAATATTTTTTCCGTAATAAATAGTCGAAGTTTAGCAGATGTTAATGTTCACAATTCTCTTATTGAAATTTTTAATAACTCTCCCGTTCACTGGTTCCAATCCGGTATTCTTATTTTTAACTTCCTAATCATGATTCATGGCATAATCGGAGTCTACTATATTTTTTCAACCGGCTATAAAGTGAAGCCAATGAATACCGAAAAGAAATTATTCTACCTTCAGATTTTATCCTCTGTTGCGATTCTTATATTCGTTATAGCACAAATCAGGACTTCAGGAGGAACCATAGTAATGATGGGCGTTTTCTGGATTCTTAATATCCTAATTTCTGTACTTGGAGGTTACCATATTGGGAAGGGATTTTATAATGCTGGTATTACGCTTGGGATTACTTTGTCTGAGCGTAGCAGGAAAGTGATGATTAAGTCAGCTTGGTTTGTTGGAACACTATCGGTAGCACAGATTATCGCTTCATTTCTATAAAACGTATGGAGGACAAAACAATGATGAATGTTATAGTTGTAGGATCAGGTATTTCAGGCCTTATGACGGCAATTACTCTGGCCCGTTTAGGCGTAAATGTGACCATAGTCTCATATTATGAAGCTATGAGATCAGCGTCCTGTATGGCGCAAGGCGGAATTAATGCGGCTGAACTCCGTGAAAATGATACACCAAGGCAGCATTTCATTGATACTATCAGTGGTGGGGCGTGGCTGGCTGACCAGAAAGCGGTAATGGATATGTGCGAGTTTGCTCCAAAGATTATTTCAATGTATGACCGTATGGGTGTTGCTTTCAACCGACATTCCGATGGCTCACCTGATACCAGATTCTTTGGAGGGACAAAATTTCGTCGTACCCATTTCGCCGATACTACCACAGGATTTCAAATCCTTTCGGCTCTTGATGGACAGGTACGTCGTTACGAAGAAAAAGGACTTATTAATAGAATAAATGGACGGGATTTTGTAAGTGCGCTTGTAGATAGTGATGGTCGTTGTCAAGGTTGTGTTGTTCAGGACATTTATACTATGAAGCTTGAGGCTTATACCGGCTCGGCACTTGTAATCGCTACCGGCGGATATTGCGGACTTTATGGATGGGCAACCACAGCGCTTTTGTCCAATGGCGCTGCCGTAGGGCAGTTATTGAAGCAGGGAGTAACGGTAGCAAATCCTGAGTTTGTACAGTTCCACCCTACTTCTATTGCAGATGGAGATAAACCTCGCCTAATCAGTGAATCTGCGCGTGGAGAAGGAGGTCGCCTATGGGTGCCGCGAGATGGGAAACCATGGTACTTCCTGGAGGAAATGTACCCTGAGCTTGGAAATCTGGTTACAAGGGATGTTGCCTCCCGTGCTATATACAAGGTGGTCATGGAGATGGGATTGGGGGTAGATAACAAAAAGCAGGTATACCTTGATATAACACAACTTCCAGAAGATGTGAAGACTAAAAAGCTATCAAATATTATCGAACTATACTATAAGTTTACCGGAGAAGATCCTAGATCTGTTCCAATGCGTGTATTCCCTTCACCGCATTATTCTATGGGGGGTATCTTTGTAGATGCAAAACACCGTTCAAATATGGGTAGCCTTTATGCTTGTGGCGAATGCGACTATCTATATCACGGTGGAAATCGTCTTGGCGGGAATTCACTGTTGTCTGCCTCATATAGTGGTTATGTTGTTGCCAACACAATATTCGAGGATTACCAAAAGGGGCTATTGGTGAAAGAACCATGCTCTAGTGAGATTTCGTGGATTACAAAGACAATTGATAGTTGGGAAAACGAAATCAAAAGCTATTCTTCACGTAGCGGAAGTGAAAATGTATTAAACATTTCAAATGAACTTGGCGATGTCTTGACCCTGTGTGCAGGTATAATAAGGGATAATACACTACTTAAAGAAGGACTGGTTAAAATTAATGAGCTAAAAGAGAGATGGTACAGAATTACTACTTCTGATAGTAATCACTGGGCAAACTCAACAAATATATCAATCAGAAAGTTGCAGTCATGTTTAGTTCTTGCTGAAGCAATTATTACCGGTGCGCTGGCCCGTAATGAAAGTCGTGGTTCGCATTACAAGCCGGAGTATCCTAAAAGGGATGATATAAATTGGCTGAAAACAACTATAGCTAATTATACCGGGAATCAAATTGAATTAAATTACATAACCGTTGAAACACCTCTCTTAAAACCCGAATAAGTACATAACAAGTATTTGGTAACTTGATTTCTGATTAATTTCAGCGAAAGGAGAACGAAATGTCAGTTCAAAAAATAATTTATTTAAGAGTAAGACGTCAGAATTCACCTGATGATAAGCCATATTGGGAAAACTTTTCACTTGAATATAATCAAAACGATACTCTTCTTTCTTTACTTCAGAATATATCTAATGAGCCTATAACGAGCGAGGGTAAGAAGACTACCCCTGTTCATCACGAGTGTAACTGTAAAGAAGAAATATGCGGTACTTGCACTGTGAGAGTGAACGGAAAGCCTACCATGTCCTGTTCGGCATTATTGAACAACTTACCTGTTTCTACAGAGAGTAATCCGATTATCATAGAGCCCCTTGAGAAATTTCCTGTAATTAGAGATTTAACTGTAAACAGGGATAGAATTTTTCAATCTCTTTACAGTGTGAAAAACTGGGTGGAAATTAATGATTTTTTTGGTCCGCCTTTAATATATGCACCGAATGAACAACTTGAAATGTATTCCTATGCTAAGTGCATAAACTGTGGAAGTTGTTACGATGCCTGTCCAAGGACAGATGGTACCAACAAAGCATATTTAGGGCCCTCAGCCATTGCTCAGGTGGTCAAACTGAGTATCCACCCTGCTGGAAGAAAAAACAGGAAAAAAAGGCTGGAAGCCATCATGGGAGACGATGGTTTATCGAAATGCGGAAAGGCATTGGTCTGTGAAAAGGTATGTCCCAGGAACGTACCACTTGTACGTTCCATCGGACGTGCCAACAGAGATGCAATAAAAAAGCTGTTCAACATTTTATAAATATTATGTTTTTACACGGCATATTAAATTTGCGTACTATGTATATCCTCCACCTTTTTTACTCCCTTATATTCATAAACTGCAGCTAATATAAACAAAGCTGTATTGCCCTTATTTATTATACCGACGTAAACAGGCTGGAGTACAGAGGGCGCTATTAATGATAGAACCAGGCCGAAAATGAGGAAGAGAAATGGATTCAGTATTGCTGTCCACCGGCTGAAGATAGTTTTTCCCCGTACTATCAAGATAAAGAGAATTACCTGAGGTATGACCCAGGACAGTATGTAATGAACTACGAATACAGGCATGATTGCGCCCATTATGTTGTTAATTACATCTTCGGCAAGGAGTTGCTGTCCTTCAATGCACAACTTTTGATAAATTATAGGGAAGTAGCATAGAACACTATGTACAAAAGAAGCACCCATTATAACACCATAGGAAACCGTTCCGAAGTAAATATTGGCCAGCCGGGGATGAGTAACCGACAGCAGCCTCCTGATCGACCAGAAGCCAAGAAGATAAAATGGTATGAAAAAAGCGCACAGATTCAGGGAAAGCGGAAATCTCCAGGAGGCCATATCAGCCCAGATGGGATCAATAAAGGTGAGACCTTCGGCTGCACTACCTGTGTATTCCAGAAGATAGTCAGAGGCTGCAATTATTGCAGCACTGATTGCAGCTAAAATGCAAAAAAAATAAAACTTCTTTTTTCTTAACTTTTCAAACAATTTGAACACCTCTTTCTGTTTAAAAATGATTTGGAGCAAATTACATCTTTAATCCTTACCATAGATCTCCTCCATTGTCAGGTCAAGGATGCCGGAAAGATTAACAGACAGAGCCTCTTTAATAACTTTATCCTTGTTAAGAGAGACAAGAGCCATGATTTTAATATAGTTTGCCAATACACGCCAATCGCAGGAAGGACTTCTTTCTTTTATACAATCCAACAGAAGGGTAGTAGTAGTCATAACATCCTCGTCCTTTGGAATAATACCCTTTGGAAACCTTGCGCCTAAAACCGCTAAGTCTTCGGCGGTTAGGTATAAGTACAGGTTGTTTTCAGGGTCAACCATATGTTCAAGATATTGTCTTACTTCCTTTCTTTCCATATAGCCGTTTTTATCCAACAAGGACCTGAAATGTTCCTTTGACTCATTCCTTTTATTCTGTATAATTTCGGAAACAAACTCTTCCTTCGAACTAAAGAAATTATAAAAGGTGCCTTTGGCGATACCGCAGGATTTAGCTATTTCTTCAATAGAGGTTTTTTTCATTCCATATTTTTTTATAAGTTTAAAGCCGTTTTTAAGAAGGCTAATCCTTATATTTATTCTTTTTTCTTCGTCAAAGATTACAGGCATAGCTCACACCTCAAGTAAGTTTTATTTTGGACTTAAAGATCCAGCTAATCCAATATTGTTGATTCAGTCACTTTCTAATGAACAAATGACTATAATAGGAATTTAAGTCATTTAAATTATATTACATATATGTAAGAATGTCAAATTGAGTTATTATTGGACTCTAGTTTTTTGCATAGAGAATATGTCATAATTAATAATATTGTATAATTAGTTTTACAGGATAATTATTAATATAAATAAAAAGGGAATATTATGGAACTGAAAGAAGCCGTTAAAAACCTTCCCAGACAGCCGGGAATATACTTAATGAAAAATACATATGGAATGGTTATATATGTTGGTAAGGCAAAAGACCTTAAAGCCAGAGTTTCTCAATATTTCCAGAGTAATAAAAGCCATTCTCCCAGAATAGTTGAAATGATTCAGCAGATTGATACATTTGATACTGTTACTGTTGACACGGAGCTTGAAGCGTTTCTGATGGAAAGTGAAACCATCAGAGAGCTGAGACCTCCCTATAATAAGCTGCTTAAAAACTATCTGAATTATAAATACATAAAACTGGATGTAATTAAGAGCTATCCCATTCCTGAAATTGTGACGCAGCCCGGGAAGGATAAGGCTATGTACTTCGGACCCTTTACAAGCCAGAGCTCGTTGGAAAATGCCCTTTTGTTTATTAAGGATCACTTTAAAATACGGAAATGCAACACTAGAACAGTTAAAAATAGTCCCTCGGGCTGTCTTAATCTCCAGTTGGGCAACTGCTCCGGCCCCTGTACAGGAAAGGATGTTCTGGCTCAATATAATGACCAGATACAGAAAATTATCCTTCTGCTTCAGGGAAAGGATCAGGAGCCGGTACGCCTGTTGAAGCAAAAAATGCTGTCTTCTGCAGAAAGGCTTGAGTTTGAAAAGGCCGCTGCACTCAGGGAACAGCTTAGAGGAATAAGGCATGTATTGTACAAGCAAAAAATAATTAAGATATCAAGCTACGGAAGGAATATCATAGCTGCAGAGAGGTATGGAGATAATGCTCTGAAATTATTTTTTATTAAAGGTAACAGGCTTTTGCAGAGAGAAACAATATTGATTTCTGAGCATACCGAGGACATGCTGGAGGAGACCATTAGACGGCTGTCTGTAAACTGCTTTAAAAGCTATAGTAATATGGACAGGACCTTAAGTCAGGAGGATATAGATGAAGCACATATCATTTTTTCGTATTTAAAGAAACGCAAAAATGGTATATTTAGCACAAATGTTCCTTCCTCCAAGCTTGAGACTCTTAACTACAGAAGAATAGCCCAACTTATATTAAAGATTAATGGAAGAAAGGATAGATAGTGGAATAGCCGAATATATGTAGTGTCCGCCTATTCGAATCTTTTTTGTTTTTTTAGGAATAATATTCTTAAACAACATCATTCGGTACGTGCTCGATGGTTGTGTATTCTTATAATACCGCATAGTGAGAGGAATAGATGGAGAATATTATGGAAAAGACACATAAAGGACTGTCTCCATGGCAGCTTACCATGATGGCCCTTGGGACAGTAATAGGAGGTTCATTTTTTCTTGGGTCTTCGGTAGCCATTGAGGCTGCCGGACCTGCTATAATTGTTTCATATATTTTAGGTGGAATTTTAGTTTATATTATTTTATTTGCTTTGTCTGAAATGACGGTAGCCAACCCCGACTCGGGCTCCTTCAGGACTTTTGCCACAATGGCTTTTGGCCCGGGGGCAGGATTTACCGTGGGGTGGGTATACTGGACAGGCATGGTACTGGCAATGTCCAGCGAGGCTACTGCAGTGTCAATACTGATCCGCGAATGGATGCCGGGGGTTTCCATTTCCATTCTGGGAAGCAGCATAATAATTGGTGTTACACTTCTTAATTTGCTTGGGGCCGACAAGCTCAGCAAAATCGAAAGCAGTCTTGCTGCCGTAAAACTTTTTGCAATAGTTTCTTTTATTATTCTTGCGGTATTGTTAATTATAGGGTTAATGCCCGGAATACCTGGAATAGGAGCCGGAGAAATAGTCAGAGAGCCTTTACTGCCCCGGGGAATACGCGGGGTGGCCGGAAGTATGCTAATAGTAATTTCCTCATATGCGGGGTTCGAGATAATCGGACTTGCGGCACCTGAAAGTGACAATCCAAGAAAGACCGTTCCCAAAGCAATTTCATATACAGTAATAAGCCTGGTGGGAGCTTATATTGTATCTATCGCAGTATTGCTGCCTCTTGTGCCTACAAGTACTTTGAATGAAAATGTAAGTCCCTTGGTGGCTGCTCTGAACAGGTGGGGTATAGGCTGGGCAGGTACTTCTATCAATTTTGTTTTAATAACAGCCATACTGTCTACAATGCTTGCTGCAATGTTCGGGCTTGGACGAATGATACGTTCTCTTGCTTCAGAGGGACATGCACCCAAATGGCTCAGGGATAAAAAAGATGTGCCCTACCGCGGAATTCTTTTCTCCGGATTTGCAATGCTTGTAGGACTTGGTGTAGGTCTCCTGCTGCCCAGAGTATACCTGTTTCTTGTTAGTTCCGGCGGGTTTGCCTTACTCTTTACCTACGCAGTTATAATAGCAACCCACATAAGGTTTAGAAGAAAATATGGCTGCCCGCCAGAGGGAAAGTGCCAGATGCCGGGATATCCTGTAACCTCCTGGCTGGCACTGTTCGGCCTTATAGCCGTTATTGCCAGTATGCCCTTTGTTCCGGGACAGGCTTCCGGGCTCATTGCAGGCTTAATTATTGTCGCTTCCTATGCTCTGTTGTATATAGCAGTAAAGATAGTTTTTGTCAGTCGTGAGAATAAGCTGTTTATTAATGTTGGAGAAAGAAGAGGGCTGAAGGCTCACCTTTCTACAGAATTTTCACGGGAACTCACGGAAGACATAAAGAAAAGGAATAAAAAAAGGAAGGAAAATGAAGATAAAGAAAAAAATAAGTGTAAAGAAAAAGATAAAAATAGAGATAAGCTTTAATCGATAAAATAGACTCAGCCTGGTAACCCGGCTGAGTTTATTCATAAGGATGGTAAAGTTAGGACTTAGATTTTATATGGAGCGTTTATTAAGTGTATCCCGTCTATTAAGTGAAAGCTACCAGGGAAGGAGGCCATTGAAGAACATTAAGAAAGCAGATATCGACCAGGAAATCGAAAAATTAATCGAAGCCTACGGAAATGATGTACTCAGAACCTCATTCATGTACCTGAAGGATAAACAGAAGGCCGAGGATGCATTTCAAGAGGTGTTTTGCAAGGTATATAAAAAATATGGCAGTTTTAGAGGAGAAAGTAGTGAGAAAACCTGGATAATAAGAATTACAATCAATGTCTGTAAAGATATTTTGAGAAGCAATTGGTTTAAAAGGGTTCTACTTACCGATGAAGTTGGAACTCAAACTGCTGATACTGATGTGGAAAGCAAAATTATTAAAAAGGATGAGAACAGACGTCTGTTTGATAAAGTAACCTCCCTTCCACGGAAATATAAAGAGGTGATAATTCTCTATTATTATCACGAATTTGATACGGTAGAGATCAGCAGAACCTTGAATATAGCCGAGGGAACCGTAAGAAGCCGGCTTCATAGAGGACGAGAAATACTAAAAAATAAAATGAGCGGAGGGATTATATCAGGTGGACAGAATGAATAATTTTAGAAGTATTTCTGACGAAATAATGAAGGATATTGTTGTTACTTCAGAGTTAAAGGAAAAAACACTAAGAAATGTGAAACAAAATAATGCCCTGCGAAATAATGTAAAACGAAACAAATTAAAGCCTGTAATAGGCGTATTAGTCCCCGCCGCTTGTGTTGCTATCGCAATAGCCGCAGTAAACCTTTCAAATTGGTGGCTGACTCTTGAACAGAACGTAGCTCCGAAGAACAATTCGGAAGTTACATTGATGATGGAATCGGCACAGGGCTTGGAAACGCAGCCCCGGGATAATACAGGCAGAATGCAGAAAGCCGAGGATGCAAAGTCTGTAGAATATACTTCAGCCGATGAAGCAAAAAAAGCCTTTGGGGCAGGGCTGCTTATTCCGGAATTCATACCTGACGGGTTCGAAATGACTTCGTCAAGCGGTATGGTGACAGATAATAATGCTGCTGTCAGAGTAGTGTTCAACTATGCATCCCATATAGCTTCTTTTCAGATTATTGAGGAAAAGACAAAACCTCAGATTGATTATTCCGGGTATAAAACAGTGAACATAAACGGTATTTCCGGACATCTGAAAACCGAAATCGTTACCGAAGAGGGTGGCATGTATAGCCAATTTACTGAGGTTCATTGGTTAAGGAATGGAAGGTATTACTCTGTTGCAGGACAAATCAGTGAAGACATGGCCCTTAAGGTGGCCGGAAATATGAAGTAGAAGTTATATACAATTAATAGCTAATATCACACTAAGAAACTAAACTAAAATATCTAAATGTATAATGGAGGAATTATTTATGTTAAAATCGAAATTAGCAAAAGCTTTTATGCTAAGTGTGTGTATATCAATATTTTCGGCAGCAGCTGTAAATGCAGCAGTTACAGAAAAGGGACGGCCAGAGGATACTGCTGGCGGCGGGGGGGTAGGTATTACAATGGGAGCAGGCTCGCCGGATGAAGCGGTATCAAGTCCTGCAGTTATAAACCAAGAAATGATTAAAAAGCAAAGTGAAATTGATAAATACTTAATTATCGAGCATCTGAAGGAAATAGAGGCAAAAGGAATAACTATAACACATACAGCTCCCTTTGACACATATGTTGAAATCGGAATTATGCCCTTAAATGATGAAAACTCTGAATATATGTATGATATACTCGGCAAAGACCAGGTAAAGGTTGTAGACGGCCAGAAAGTGATTACCATGAGTCCAATGGGCACACCCGAGCCGGCTCCAGATGTGGCAGCACAGGGTAATGCAGCAGTAGAGCCTGAGATAAATGCTGAAATTTACAATGCGGAAGATGTTAAGAGTGGTGTAGAGAATGAAGCTGCTGCAGGTGCAGCGGAGGATGGACTGGTATACAGAACCACAAGCGAACAGGAGGATGAACAAAGATTCACCACTACTGCAGCAGTTCCGGAAAACGTTACTGAAAAAAACAATTCCACTCTGTTAATTAAAATCAGTGCAGCAGGTGCTATTGTAATTCTTGGCGGAGCAGTATTACTTCTTAGAAGGAGAAAACCTGCTGTAAGATAGAAATCCTGTTTTAAAAAGCTGGAGAGACAGCTATTGCTGAACCGACCCCCAAAATCTAACGATTGGGAGGTCGGTTTTTTCAGCTTTTTTTAGAATATAGGAATTTATTTGTTTGATATAGGGGTAAAATTCCTATATTCGGGAATAGCTAATATTATGATATTGACAATAGTGTACGATGTACAGTATACTGTAAATGAGACTAACTATATGAAGTCAATAGAGAATAAGTAAAAAGTATATTATTTTTAAATAAAATTGTACATTGAAAACTGCATGACAAATAGAGCACCCTTTTGGCTGCTTAAAAAATTATGAAAGCAT
>JAEWMS010000005.1 GCA_023393115.1 Bacillota bacterium | reverse complement strand
TTGGCAAGAGGACCGTGGAATAAATGCGGAAACTGCTACTAAAAATTTTTAATTCTTAGGTATACTCTTCACTTTTCAAAGTTCAATACTATCAACTTCAATTTTTCATAGCTTAGTTAACACTATCCTGATGTAAAAATGTAAATAACCCAAGTACAGGATTCTATATATGAAATAGTAAATCTTAGGGAACTTTAGAAGTATTAATACACTGATTTTTTGCTTCCTTGTAGTCTTTATCCATATAGTCATCAGCATCAATAAAGATGATATACTCCCCCTTTGCGGCATCGAGGCCGATATTTCTCGGAGAAGGTTTAAGTATTTCTCTACATTATGCATTGGTATAATGACACTGACGGCTTTCTTCAAATCAGTTTCAATTATTTTTTCGCTCCTAATGCAAAGGCTTTATTAGTCAACCTGGATAAAAGTTTTCGTTTAATCGTATTTATTTCTTCTATATTTAACTGAAATATCACAAATAAATAAACCAGTACACCAAATATGGAATAAAGGGCCATTTTAACCATGGATAGCAGAAGTCCCTCATTTGGACCTACAGAACCTCTAAATATGCTATTCATAAAGAATATCACCGCACCCATTAGCAAAGAAGCAAACAACGGCTTAATAAAACAATCAGCCACTACTCCCCGTTTAAAGCCTTCAAGCCTTTTTTTCAATCGCATAAACAAAATAACCGCGCTGATAAAGCTGGTTATTGCCGTACCAAGTACCAGCCCGTTTACGCCCATAACCCGCACAAGCCTTAGGTTAAACGCAATATTTAAAGATACTGCTATAATCCCGTTAATCATGGGTGTTTTAGTATCCTTTAACGAATAGAAAGCTCTATTTAATATTTCTCTATATGTAATTCCAATAATTCCAAGCACCGTTATACCAAGTAAACCTGCCGTAATTGCAGTGTCGGCTTCTGTGAAGGAACCTCTCTGAAATAGCACCCGAATTATTGGGGTTCTAAAAATAAATACAAGTGTTACTAAGGGCAGTACAACTATTCCACCAATGATAAGATTACTGGAGATATTTCTTTTAAACTCCTCCGGGTTGTCGCTTTTGTCGGCCATAGAAGGGTATATTACCGTAATAAGCGACACTATAAAAACTCCGTAGACAATGGTTGCTACCTTAAATGCAAAATCCATTGCACTTATACTTCCTGCATTAAGTCCTGAAGCCATCATTCTGTTAATTATGTTATAGATCTGATTGAAAGCAGATGCAATTATTACAGGTACAATAGCTCTTCCTATTTGCTTAAGGCCCTTATCCCTGAAATCCAAACTAAAGCTATAATAAAAGCCTTCTTTTTTCAGTGATGGCAGCTGTATAAGCAGCATTCCCACCAACCCTGCAAGGGCACCCGCTGCAACACATTTTATGCCATACCTGCTGAAGAAAACCATTGATACAATAATACAGACATTGTATGAGAACCATATTAACGAAGAGACTATAAACCGTCCGTGAATTTGCAGATAGCTGGCAGAAAGATTGCCCATGACATAAAAAAATGTACCGGGTAAGATAATAAAGGCTAATACCACTGTACTATTTATGGTTTCGGAATCAAAACCCGGGGCAATAGCATTTATTAACTGTCTGCAGAATATAATTCCCAAAGAAGCCATTACTATGGCAGCCAAGCCAACGAATGTATATATGGTATTTAGAAATTTCTTTGTTCTTTCGGGTTTTTTTTCTTTCAGAATATCTGTATATACCGGAACAAATACCTGCATTATGGAGACACAGAGTATGGATACCAGTATGTCAGGAATAGAAAAAGCGATTTTAAATGCGTCGGTATCCCTGCTCATTCCAAAATAAGAGGCCAAAGCGCTTTCCCTTACTAATCCCAGTATCTTACCCACAGATGATATTACTGTTACAAGTAGTGCTGCTGATAAAAGTTTTTTATTCACATAAAGCTCCCACTAAATCATTTATTTTGCCCATACCCTATCTCCGAAAAATACACCTTTAAGCAAGCTTACTTTATTAAACAACAACTCTTGAAGGATTAAAGGTATAAATATCCCGAGGAAGAAAGCTATAACAATTGCAGGCACAAAGTATAGATTAGCATACCCTGTCATTGCGGTTACCGAGATCAAAACTATATAAGGATTATGCATATAGTAAATTGCTGCTGTTCTTTTACCCAGATAGTTCAAGATTCTATATACAACATTGTTCTTATATTTTGATAGGCTGTATAAAACGAATACCGCTGTTAAAGCGCAAAATACTTTTAAGCCGTTTCCCATAAAACCGTAGGATACGGTGTAGAACTTAAACGCTATAGCATATAAAACTATCAGTACGCAATTCAAAAATAAATTAGCTCTGAACTCTATATTTCTGATATATCTTGCAATAAATACACCTATTTCGAAATATATCCACACTACCAGGAATCTTTTAGGAACGAAAAGTTGATTGTCCATAAAGTTGTTTGCCAAAAACCCGCCAATCAGAACAACCAGTAAAAATATCAGATTTACATATTTATTGCTCATAAAACTATGTACCAGATAGGATACAACCGTGACAAGAAACAATATGTAAACAAACCACAAAACATTGCCTGTCAGCACCCTGAATAAAAAAATATCCCTGAATACACCTATGGGATTCAAGGTTAGTTTTTCCGGAATTACGTTGGATTTTACAGTTTCCAGCAAGTAGTAGAACAGGTATAAGGTCAGCGACCACACAAAGTATGGAAGCAGGTATTTTCGGGCCTGGCTTAAGCCGAATTTATTAAATCTGCGGATATCATAAGTTCGCAATCCTTGTATATATCCCGAAACTATAAAAAATATTGGCATATGGAAGGTATATATTATTTCCTTAATAGTGTGGAGTATATAGTTATTCGCCTCTAGGGCTGATGTTATACAGTGTCCCAGTACAACCATGCATATTCCGACACCCTTTAAGAAATCCAAATCCTCGTTGTGCTGTATATTTAATCTGTTATCCAACCCTTTCACTTTTATAAATCCCCTCTTCCATATCAAGTCTTGAATTTAAGACCTTTCTGCCAATAGATTCATAAACGAAATTCTTGCCTGCCACTTCCTTTAGGTCAAAACAATTTCTTCCATCCAAAACTATAGGATTGCGCATGAGTAGAGAGAATTTTTCAAGATTGAAATTGACTATCTCCTGCCACTCAGTGAGTATCAAACATAAATCAGCATCTTTAATTGTCTCTTCAACGGAGTTAAAGTATTTTATTTCAGTGGGATAGATTTTCTTGAAATTTTCCATTCCTATAGGGTCCCAAACTTTTATATTTGCTCCGTCTTCCAAAAGGATGGGTATATTCTGCAAAGACGGTGCTTCACGAAGATCATCTGTACCCGGCTTAAAAGTCAATCCAAGGATTGCTACTGTTAAACCGCGAAAACTATCATAGTATTTTCTGGCTTTTTTAATAAGCTTAATCTTCTGGTTTTCGTTAACATCAATTGCAGCCTTAATGGTTTTTAATTCACAATCATTAAAGTTAGCCAGCCAATGTAACGCCTTTGTATCTTTGGGAAAGCACGAACCGCCATAACCAATCCCTGCTTTCAGGAAACGGCTCCCTATTCTCGGATCAAAGCCCATGCCTTTTGCAACATCGTCAACATTTGCTCCAGTCATATCGCACAAGTTAGCAATTTCATTTATATAGGATATCTTAAGTGCCAAAAAATCATTTGATGCGTATTTTATCATTTCAGCACTTCTTCTGTCAGTAATTACGTAATTCTGATTAAAACCGTCATATATTTTTTTAAGCACCTGGGCTGTTTCCTTCTCCCTTACGCCCAGCACTATTCTTGAAGCATTCATTGTATCCGATATTGCAGTACCCTGCGAAAGGAATTCGGGATTACTGGCTACTTTAATACCGATTGAAGTAGTATTTACCTTTTGTTTAATTAGATCTTCTATTTTATCTCCTGTCCCAATTGGCACAGTAGATTTTATCACTATTATGCAGTCTTTTTGTGCACACTCCACTACGTTTTGAACCGCTTCATAGACATACTTTAAATTGGCAGAGCCATCTTTTTTTTCAGGTGTCCCAACACATATAAAAACTATATCACTATGGCAATATGCAGCTTTGAAATCAGTTGTAAATTCAAGCCTTTCTTTATTCTTTGAAAATAATTCGTCTAGCCCGGGCTCAAATATTGGGATCATATTATCCTGAAGCTTTTTAATCCGAATCTGATCTATATCCAAGCATGTTATATGATGTCCGATCTCCGCCAAACAAACACCTGTTACCAATCCTACATATCCGGTACCGGTAATTGTAATCTTCATTTATAGTTCCCCCCAACATCTTTTTTTTACTATATAGAGCACATCAAGCTACTACCGAATTTTTTTGCTGCCTGCGTTTTTTTACAGCTTTTTTTTGAATATTATAAAAGTATTTGAAAGCTTTAAGATATTTTTTATAATGTCCTTTGCCGACTCTATTTAACACAACTCCCAAAAGGTTGGTATTAGATGCCTCCAGTTTTTCCTTGGTCCTGATCAATGCATCCAGATCTGTTCCTCCCACGTTGGCGACCAGTAATACACCGTCAGCCTTGGAAGATATAACTGCCGCATCAGATACAGAGTCGAGTGCAGGTGAATCTATAACAATAAAGTCATAATCATTTCTTAATCTTTGCATTAATATAGAGAACCGGGAAGAGCATAATAACCCTAAAGGATTTGCTGCAGTATTCCCATTGGAAATATAGAGCAGCCCTTCTATACTTGTATATGAGAGAATTTCTTCAAATTCAGCCATACCGTTAAGATAATGGGCTAAACCCATGTCACTTCCCCATTTTAATGTTCTGGCATCAGATCTCTTTCTCATGTCAGCATCAATTAAAATACACTTCTTACCCCAGTTTGTCATGGTTATGGCCAGATTTGCCGCCACTGATGTTTTACCTGTTTTCGGTTCGGCGCTTGTAATAACAATACTCTTCAGGCCCTTATTCTCCGACTTCATATGAATATTGCCTGAAAGCATAGAAAATGCATCTTTTACTGCCGGATTGTCCTGTTCAATCAAGTTGTATCTCCTATCCTGCATTTTTCCCTCCTATTTAATACTGTATTTTGGTATAACTCCCATAAGCTTAATTTTTGTATATTTTTCGACTTCTTCTATATGTCTTAGTGTTGTATCAAATAGTTCCTTTATGTATATAATGGCTAAAGCTATAACTATGCCCGTAATTGTACCAATAAAAGTTTTCTTAATAAAATCATTACCAATGGGGTAGTTTGGTATTTTGGCTTCATCGAGTATACCTATAATATTACTGTTAGTAAGTGTCTGCAGACTTTTCACAAATGCCTTGGTAACTTCGTTGGAGGCCTCTGCTGCAATCTGAGGATCATAGGATGCAGCACTTATTCCCAACACTGCCGAATCATTCTTAGGTACAACCGATATCATTCCTTTTAATTGGTCAGGTGAAATCTTGTATTTATCAAGGTTTTTAGAGGCTAAAGTTAATACCTGTTCACTTGTAATAATCTGCTGATAATCCTGAAGCAGCTGTCTGCTAAGCATTACGTCCTGATAATTAACACTATCTCTACCGTCGACGGCAATACTTTTGCTTAGGGCATAAACAGTGGTTTCTGCCCTATATATAGGTACTGCTGTAAAATAACTAGAATATGCACTAATTCCGCCGCCTATTCCCGCTAATAAAACAATTAACCATAGCATTCTTAATATTGAATGAAAAAATCTCTTGATCTCCATAAAAACCTGTCTCCTTAATGTAATTTTGTAAATGGCCGTGCTTCGCCATTCGGAACATCGAAAGCCTGCTCCGCCACTAAAACTAAACTTATATCCTCCATATTGTTCTTTCACGCCGAAACAGTGAAAAAACCTTCCGGAATCCTATGCCGGCTGAACCAATGCCACACTCAGTTCTACTGTCCGTGGCTCACTCATAAGGTTCAGTACTACTTTCACTCTGCCTTTTCGTGTATCTACCGACTGAATAAAACCCTCCAGTCCGTAAAGGGGTCCTTCTACTACAACAACTCTACCACCTATAACGTATATCTTTGAACACTCAATTATTTCACTGTCGGAAGTCAGTCTGCCAATAATTTCGATCTCACTTTGACGAATCTGCTGCGGACCGTCGCTATCTTTAAGCAGCCTTATTACTCCAGGAATGTCCCTGACAATATCATAGGTCTCATTACTGATTACTCCATTGAGAAGAATATAACCCGGAAACAGCGTCCGTAATTTATCCTCCCACTTTCCCAGCTTTCGTTCAGTCATTCTCCTTTTGGGTACAATTGCCCTTAGCCGGCTATTCAATCGAAAGTTGATTCTTTCTTTAACTTTCTCCTCTTCACCCGTTGCTACAAACAAAGCGTACCATCCTACTTCGTTATTTAGTTTCATAAATGATTCCGTCCAGCCCTATTGTATATATTAGAATAACTGTTAAATTATTCCGCTTATCTGAAATTATACTCGGAACAGAAATTTTGTAAAATTAATAACTTCGCCATTTCCCATTTAATATGGCAGATTTTCTACATTAAATAGTATTATCTTGTAGTTATCTCTGTTGAATTTAGAAAGCCGCTGTAATTAATTGATATAAAATTATCAATATTCGTTTTATTTTTTTTATTCATTTCCAATTAATTAATTTTTATATTTACATAAAACAAACTTATTATTTGAAAAATCTGATAATAAGCTATCTTTTATGTTGTTGAAGCGACAAAAAAACCTTGCAGACTCCTCATAGTCGAGTCTGCAAGGTTTTTTAATAAGTTTTTTCAGTAAAAATTCTACTTTATAAGCTTTGCTGCCATTGCGTATACAGGGTCCTTGCTCTGCTTCATATCAGCAAGCTTGTTGTTCAAAAGCTTTTGAGTACTAAAATCTAAAACGCCGTAACTATATAACTTGTTATCCTTCTGGAACTTTGCTATAGCTGCTACAGTCTTTTTGTCAAGATCTGTATCCGGCTGGTCAACATCGTAGTTCAAAAGCTTTAGTATGGCTTCAGCATATAATACATCGGTATATCTGGTTCCAAGCTTTGGCTTCACTGTCACCGTTAGAGACTCCACAAGATTCACCGGTATACCTGTCTTATCTTCATCTACTTTAACATTGGGTTCTATACCCTTAAGGTCTATACACTCACCGTTAGGTGTATAGTAAAGGCCCACTGTCATTTTAGCCCAACCGATAAGTTCGTTTTCCATAGGATAATAGGTAAAATCCCATGCATTGACTTTCTTCACTTCACTATTTTGGTTAAAGCTTTGGAAGGCTTCTTCATTTAATAGAGGAAAGAAATCCTGAACCTTTGCTTTCCCGAAGGTCTTGTTTCCTACAATAATACCAGCCTTGGTATCCTTTATTGCTCCTGTCAGAATTTCAGAAGCACTGGCTGAATATTCATTTACAAGTACTGCAAGCTTGTACTTAAGCTTTGTCCTGGACGAATAATAGGTTTCATCGGATTCGTCCTCATCCTTGTAATCCAATTTTGTGATAATACCCTTCGGTACGAAGAACCTGGCGATTGCAACTGCCTGGTCTACATACCCTCCTGGATTGTTCCTCAAATCCAGTATTACTCTTGTGATTTTTTTACTGTCAAAGTAATTGAGCGCAGTCTCCACTCCGCTGTATGTATTGTTGGAGAAAGAATCAATTTGTATGTATCCGGTATTGCCTCTTATTTCATAATGAACCGTCGGTATATCAATATACTCCCTTGTTATTACAAAGTTGATAATATTCATCTCTCCCTGACGAAGAAGTCCCAGCTTTACCTCTGTACCTGCGGCACCCTTAACCATGTCCATAGTCTCTTCGAAGGACTTTTCGACTACCGATTCACCGTTTATCTCAGCAATCTGATCACCCGGTAACACCCCTGCCCTCCAGGCAGGAGAATCTTTAAAAACCTTTTCTATGGTAATATATTTTGCCTTTTCTTCGAGATTGGCCTGTACGCCAATACCCTCTACCGAACCTGAAAGTGATGTTATAAGATCATTAAACTCCTCAGGTGTTAAAAAATCGGAGTAATCGTCAAGAGTTTTGAATATATCTTTCAGGGTTGTGGCATTGTTTAGAGCCTCCCCGGGAATCTCCCCATTATATTTTTCTCTGATAAGATTTCTAACACTCTCCAAATACTCCTTTTGTTCAGTTGACTGAGTCTGGGCCGCCAACTGATATTGGTCGGTTACTTGTATTTTGCTATCGGGTTGGTTTTCGGCAGCCAAAGCACCGGTACCGAAAAAACTAAAAACTATAGCAAGCGCTAAAATAAACGCTGAAAATCTTCTAAGCTTAGTCATTTTGAACTCCCTTAATAAATAGTGAATAATGAAGGGTGAATAGTTATAGTTGATTGACTACGCCCAATCTTTAATTAAAAGGCTTGTGAAACAAGCCTTCCTTAACTCTTCACTATTCACTTTTAACTAATCAATATATTAATAGTTAATAAGTTTATCCATATACTCTTTTCTGATATCTTTACCCATATAATCTATATATGTCTTCATCATATCTGCAAATTTAGCTTTGGTTATTTTGTTGTTGGGATAAATGTAGCCCTTTGCATCCTCCGAAATCAAGCCTATCTGTTCTGCTACATACATTGGGGCTCTGGCGTAAGTGGGAATTTTATCATTATCCTTAAAGCTTGTAACAGGCACCGGATTTGGTGCCAGTCCATTGAGCCCCAGCGTGTTTATCATCATTGCAACCGCTTCTGAAAAGGTTATAAGCTCTTCAGGTCTGAATTTGCTTTTTCCGTTTCCTGAAATAATACTTCTTTTAGCAGCTTCGTTTATACTTGTTAGAAATGCATGACTGGTTGGAACATCTGAAAATGCAGAAGTAACAGTCTGCTCTTTTGTTTTCTTTGTGGTAGTCTTCTTCTTGGTAAAAGCAGGGTCCAGAGGAACCTCCGGAGCCACCTTCAAAAAGGCGTCAACAAATTCGGCTCTGCTCATATACTCCTGAGGGTCAAAATCTGCTGCCTCAACTGACTTAAAGGCCTCTAAACCAAACATCAGGGCGATATTTTCCTCAGAAGGATGACCCCTTAGTTTATTGAGATTAGGTGAAACCATTCTTGTTGAAGTTGGGAAACTCTCAAGTTTTAAATCATTGGTATGGGTAACTTTTTTGCTTGTAGGCAGTCCTTTTCTGTCCAGTTCACTTAATTCGGCAGTATACTTTAATACGTTTTCATTTGCCTGGGTCTGAACATAGCCCCCTGCTATACTTGATTGCTCAGGAAGATTTTCAAAGTATTCAAGTTCTTTTTTGGTTGTTGTTGATACTTCCATTTTTACACTGCCTACAGTTACCGTCTTTCCTGCTCTCTGCTGAGCTATTTCCTGATTTATTATCTGGGTTTCGGCAGAACTCCAATACTGGTCATAGCCTGTATAGCTGGTGGTTGAATTTACAATAACATAATCCTTAGAGGCTAATGCAGTACCTATTCTATACTTTTTTCTGCTTATTATTTCACCCTGGTAATAATTTACCGCTGGTTTAGTGTCATTTAAGATAGACTTTGTAAGTTCGTAATCGGCAACTGACGAAATCACATAAGCTTTGCCGCCTACATTAACAGTCTCACTGGCCTGAGTCAACAGTGTGGATTCTACCTTCTGACCGTTGGGCTTTGTGGTAATTGTTGTTACAAAATTCAAAGTTCTGCTTAGCTTATCAGTTGTACCATTACTTAGGGAATATACATATTTTGTTGTCAAAATCTGTTGTTGATTTTTGGTATCATCCTTAAGGCTTTTAGTCAGAGTCAGTGTTCCTCGCATTATAACGGGTACCCCCGAAAGAAAGCATGGCTCCTCATATTGGTATTGATATTTACTTTTTGAAGTCTGCGAAGTCATACTTGGAGTTTCTCCCGAGGAAATCCCCCCCTCGTAACCGCTATCTCCCTGCCTTGCGTAAATATCACCGGGGATGGCTGTTAAAAGGATTGCTGCTGCAAGGGTAAAGCCTATTGCAGACCTCTTCTTTGTCACTCCCCGCTTTTCCTTGTTTTTGGTATTTAATCTCTTTAATAAATTATGCAATGTACTGACCCCCAATGAATTTTTCATGTCTATTCTACTATAATTTATAGCCCTGCTTGTCTACTCTTCTACTATTACGATATACGCATCGCCTGCTGCAGAAGTATCCTTCTTCAGTACTCTGACCTTATCACCCTTTTTAAGCTCGGAAGGACTAATCCTTTTGTTGTTCTTAATGATAATCGAGTTTGTCAGCAGATTGAACTTGCTGTCTGCCATATTAACATACAGTTTTGTTGAGGTGTTGTAGTATCTGACATTCCTCAGTTCAATACCCGTAGGCTGACTAACCAGATTTCCGTCATCGTCATAGTTGGCTCCGGTAGCTGAGATAAACACACCTGTTATATTTGTATTTCCGTATGGTGCCGTACTGATTTCTACGGCATTCGTTCCATCACTGAGAATATACACGGTCCTGTTCTTGAAGGTTCCGGTTCCGTTATGGCTGAAGAAATCTCCCTGTCCTACTATACCGTCGGTGTCTGTGATTCTTGTATTCGAGTCAAGAGTAAAGGTCATTGGAGTATTTGCATATTCCCAATTTACTCCATTAAGTTTGGAGTAGGACTGTAATGTCACACTCTTATATTCATCAATACCGGATATTCTTCCTCTGTAAAGCTGAATTCCATCAGTTCCAGCCCTTCTTTCTATGGATACCACCCCTGCCACAAGGGCTCCGCTTTCAGCATCCCTGTTTGCAATTACATATGTATAATCATCTGCCTGAACACTTGCTGCCTGCACAAGTCTTCCATCCTTTATCACAATTGTTCCCTTATTGTAGGTTATGCTGGTTTGTGCCTGCTGCAGTGTAAACTTGTTTGAGCCTGAAGTAAATACCTTGTCATTATATGAAACCTCTTTATCCCCTGTAAAGCTGGCCATTACAGCATTTTCACTGTTTCCGTAGTCTCTTTGGCTTACAAGGTAAACGGTAGTTCCTTTAAAATATTTATTCAAATCTTTAACAGTCTTAGTTGTCCCGTCATAATATGCCTCAAAGTCCTCACCCAACTCTATAGATTTCATAAATATCTCATTCGCGTCCTTAACCCAAACGCCATTTCTAAGGACCCATGGATCATCTATTTTTATCTGTTTTGAAAGACTATCATACCTATTGAAACTCCCCTTATATACATTGGCAACCAGCCTGTCTCCGCTTTCAACGGTAATCTCCTTGAGAATGGTAAGATTAGGAGCTTCATTAATCAGCAGCTTTACCCCGTCTCCGTCCTTCAGTTGACTGAGCTTGGACAGCTTCCCACTCTTGATAACAATGACACCATCGGTGCTGTATTGGATTATCCCCTTATCGGTTTCAACGGTAATAGAATTTATTTTTGTTGAAACTACTTTTCCATAGCGCAGCTTGTAATTGTCAACACTGCTGATGGAAGATATGGCCCCGGTATCATCTATTCTTACAAATACTGTATCTCCGGATTCAATATCCTCCAGCTCTGCCGGCTGGTGATTCTTAAAGACCTCAACACTGTTGGGGTCGGCATAATTATAGGTTCTTAAGGTTGATAGCTCTAATGGAATACTGCCTGAACCGTCAGAATTATACAGAGTAAGGTAACCCAGCTGAGGATTGTTTTCTTCAACAATACCCGAAGTAAGTCCCCACTCACGTGCTTTTTTTACTTTGATGGGAACTACTTCGGTGACCATATTCTGCTGAATACCCAGGATAACTATCGACTCAGGTAATATTGAAGCCATGTCCACAGGTGCTTTTGATACTGCATTCAATATACTGCTTGAATAGGAACGGTTTTCGTATACCACATTCCCGTTTGCGGTTTTCTTAACCGGTTCTGAAATATCCTCATTAGGGTATTTGACGGTCTGGGTTAACGGAGTATAATTTATTGTTCTGCCTGTATTGTTTACACTGTTAACTGCCGCTGCCACATAGCTCATTTCACCGCTGTTGGAAAGCACTCTGGCATATCTTACCGTCATATCCTCAATTCCAACGATGTATTCAAGCTTGTCACCCTTTTTAAGACTCGAGGAGTTTGTTATGGTTCCGTTCTTAAATACTGGTATTTCAGTACTAAATTCTGCCTGCACCTTTCCAGTCTGTTCATTTGACGTGGTGGCGGGTGACTGATAGCGAGTTTCTGTTACCAATTCATCCAGGAGTCCATCGGAATTTCTTAAAACAATGTACTTATAATCAATTCTGTAGCCTTTTGAGGTATCCTTTGTGCTCTGGATATCCTCAATGGTTGCAGTTCTTTTTTCCATATTTTTTAAAGGAAGGATTACATTCTCAGCATTTTTCAGAATTCGTGCCGCCTGCTCCCTGGTAACTGCCTGGGTAGGATTAAACCTTCCTTTTCCGTCACCGCTCATGATATTATTCTGCAGAATAGCTTCGATATATGGTGCGTTTTCGGCGATTATACTGTTCCAATCGGAAAAGTTGTTAAACATCTCCTGCTCTTCATATGCAGGCGGAAGCATCAGAGCTTTTGCAAGCCATGTGGCAAATTCCTGCCTTTGCGCGGCTGAGCTCCTTTTAAAAGCACCTGCCTCAAGACTGTTTTGGTCGGCATTCATGGCATCTGTAAGATCTTGCTGGGTTATAAGTCCCTCATTCGCTGCCAGTTGGAGGCTTCCATCGAATAAAATCGACTGAAGACCGTTTTTTTTCTGATCTGCAGCTCTTACAGCATTTAGTGCCTGACCCTGGGCAGTTATGTCCTGTACCCTGTTTGCTGCCATATATACCAGATATAATGCCATTTCCTTAGACACAGTTCCATTGGGATTGAACTTGGTATTTCCAAACCCCTTTAACAAATCCAGTGCACCATTCTGGTACACAGCATCCTTCATATCATAAGTTGCTTTTGCAATATCTGAATATTTAAGGTTATTTATTACAGCCTGACCGTTTTGGGTGGATTTGTATGTATTTACTGTAGGCTCTTTTGTAACTGCCCCCTGAACTAAGCCTGTCTGAGTTATAACTGTAACGCTTACAGAAATTGCTATTATTTTTTTTAATACTCCGGAGATAGTCCTGGAATTTACATTATTTTTCGAAGATTTTAAAAGATTCATTTATTTGACCCCTGTGTTAATCAAATTTTCTGTATATCTTATTATATCGGCTTTTTTTGGATATTTTTTATTAAAGTTTCATTACAATAGTGAGATTCCGACAAATAGCAAATACACGAAATAAGCACAACCCTCCTAAAATCTTCATGTTAATATTTTGGTGAACCTGACGATAATCTAGTAGACATAACAAAATTTTTTCGATTATACTCGACATAATTGTTATGAAATTAATTTATGTTATTTGATTTCATCATGTTATTACGTAACCAATTAAGGGTATCTATCTATATTGATAAAATTTTGAGTTGAATAATTTCCAAATAAAAATGTAAATGAGGAGTTGACCTAGATGAAGATTAAGGCAAAGCTTGTTCTATCCTTTTCAGCTATTTTAATGCTTTTTGCTCTTTTAGTATTTTCCATTGTCTTTATTAATGTATCGGGAGTAATTAAGGAAAACTATCAAAATAGTATTGAGAAAAACGCCAAGCTTTCGCTGGCCTTTCTTGATGAAAGATTTCCAGGAGATTGGAGTGTAAAGGACGGAGCACTCTATAAAGGAAATGAAAAGATGAATGATTCCACCGAATTTGTTGATACCATTCAAAAAGAAAGCGGTTATCTGGCTACAATTTTTATGGGGGATACCCGAGTAGCTACGAGTGTACTTCAAGAAGATGGAAAGAGAGCTATAGGCACCAAGGCTTCCGAGTCGGTTATCAATACTGTTCTTAGGGAGGGTAAAGACTATCACGGGGAAGCCCAGGTTGTAGGAAAAAATGTATTTACATTCTATTCTCCACTTAAGGACGCTAACGGTGAAGTAATTGGAATGTGGTTTGTTGGAGTTGAAAAATCGGTAGTCGACAAACAGATTTCAAATATTTTTATTAATATAGCTATTTTAATTATTATTGGACTCCTTGTTGGAGCGGTTCTTGCCTATTATATAGGACATTCCTTCAGTAAAGCTATAGGAAAAATTAATGTCCAATTAAATAAATTCTCTGAAGGTGACTTCAGCCACAAGCTTGATAAAAGAAACTTAAAGCTCAAAGGGGAGCTGGGTCAGATTTCACAGTCTTCCAATAGATTACAGCAGTCAATTCAGGGTATTATCAAGACGGTAATGCAGGAATCCGAAAGAATTAATGAGGCTGCTGCTCTTACCGACAGTCGGATTTCCGATCTAAGTGGAAACATTGAGGATGTATCGGCCACAACCGAGCAGCTCTCTGCAGGAATGCAGCAAACTGCTGCCACCATGGAAGAGATGAATGCTACCTCCGCTGAGATAGAAGCTGCTGTGGGAAATATAGCTACTAAAGCACAGGAAACCTCCTTTGCTGCTCAGGAAATCAGCACTCGAGCACTCACTTTGAAAAATTCGGCAAAAGAAGCGAAGGATTATGCTTACAATATATATAAAGAAACCAACTCCGAGCTTACCAGAGCCATTGAGCAAAGTAAGTCCATTGAGCAAATCAGCCTGTTATCAGATGCTATAATGCAGATTACCAGCCAGACAAACCTTTTGGCCTTGAACGCAGCTATTGAAGCGTCTCGTGCGGGAGAAGCAGGCCGTGGATTTTCAGTGGTTGCCGATGAAATCAGAAAACTTGCCGAAGACTCCAAGAAGGCTGTCGGTGAAATACAGGGGGTTACAAAGAGTGTTTTAAGTGCGGTGGAACATCTCGTTACAAGCTCTCGGAATATTCTGTCCTTTATTGAAGCAACTGTTATCAACGATTATAATAACCAGGTTGAAAACAGTGAGCAATACAGCAAAGATGCTGCCCATATTGATGAATTGGTACTGGATTTCAGTTCAACCTCCGAAGAGCTTCTGGTTTCTATAAGCAATATGATGAAAGCTATTAATGAAATCACAATATCTACCAATGAGGCTGCTGAAGGAACCACTAACATAGCTATAAAAGCTGCGGAAATTATGGAAAAGGGAAATGAAGTTGTCAAAATTTCACAGGGTTCTAAAGCTGCTTCCGAGACTTTGAGGGATTATGTGTCTAAATTTACTATATAATGAATAGTGAAGGGTGAAAGGTGAAGAGTTGTGGATGCCTGGCTAACGCCAGCCTATTAAAAAAGAGTAATGCCCGAAAAAAGGCATTACTCTTTGCTTTTCACTATTCACCCTTCACTCTAAAAAGGTTACATCCTCTCAGGCGCGCTGATGCTCAGCAAATCAAGCACATTTCTTATAACTATTCTTGTGCAATCAACAAGTATGAGTCTCGCCTTCATCAGCTCCTCTTCCTCGCCCCTTACCCGGCATGCGTTGTAGAAGCTGTGGAAGGAGGCAGCTACTTCCTGCACGTATCTTGTAAGTCTGCTTGGCTCAAGTGTTTCAGCAGATATTCTTACTTCGTCAGGATATTCAGAAAGCTTCTTTATAAGTTCAAGTTCCTCCTGCTTGTCGAGGAGTTCAAGCTTTGCAGTATTTACCTCTGGTATAATGGTTCCCTCGCTCTCCAAGAGCTTTAGCATGCTGCATATCCTGGCATGGGCATACTGCACATAGAACACAGGATTTTCATTTGACTGCTTGACAGCAAGGTCAAGATCGAAGTCAAGATGGCTGCCCGATGCCTTAGTATTGAAGAAGAACCTTACTCCGTCTCTGCCAACTTCCTCCACCAAATCCATCAACGAAATTGATTTACCTGTTCTCTTGGACATTCTCGCTATTTCACCGTTTCTATACAGACGAACCAGCTGGAACAGCACCACGTCAAGCTTGTCAGAATTAATTCCAATGGCCGCCATGGCTGCTTTCATCCTGGCAACATGTCCATGGTGGTCTGCACCCCAAAGATTGATTACCCATTCAAAACCTCTGGTTTCAAACTTGTTTCGATGGTAGGCAATATCTGCCGCAAAATAGGTTGGGATACCGTTATTCCTGATAAGCACTTCATCCTTGTCACTACCTATAACTGAACCTTTCAACCATAGAGCACCCTCCTTTTCAACAGTACAATCATTCTTTTTAAGGAGCTCAATGGTTTCCATTACCTCTCCGCTATTATGAAGAGTCGACTCTAAAAACCACACGTCAAAATGGATTCCATAGCTTTCGAGACCTTCCCTGATTCTTTGGATATTTCTTGGAAGGGCAAAGTCAACAAAAACCTTTTTTCTTTCTTCAGAAGGCACATCAATATATTTATCACCGTTTGCAGCAATAAAGTCCTTCATGTGCTCGATAATATCCTCCCCGTGATAGCCGTCCTCAGGAAACTCGATGGCATCTTCACCTTTTATAAGCTGAATATATCTAGCTTCAAGAGATACTCCGAATTTTTCAATCTGGTTACCTGCGTCATTTACATAAAACTCTCTGGTAACATCGTAGCCGGCCGCATCAAGGACGCTTGCTATACAGTCCCCAAGGGCTCCTCCGCGGGCATTTCCCATATGCAAAGGCCCGGTGGGATTGGCGCTTACAAACTCTACCATTACTTTTTTGCCGTTACCAATGTTAATGCGTCCGTACTGTTCCTTTTCTTCCTTTATTATTCTGACAGCGTCATAAAGGTACTTTGTGTCCAGAGTAAAGTTAATGAATCCCGGACCTGCGCAAGTCACCTCGACAATATAGGTATTACTTAAATCAATATTCTTAATAATAGTTTCAGCAATCTGACGGGGTGCTTTCTTTGCTACCTTTGTTATCTGCATGGCAATATTAGTTGAAAAGTCACCGTGTCCCTTTTCTCTTGGTATTTCAATAGCTATATCGGTGATTTCTAGTTGAGGCAGTTCTCCGGCTTCTATGGCTTTGTTAACTGAACCCAACACTGCCCCTTTAATTTGCTGGCGTATTTCCTCTGTTATGTTTTTCATTTACAGCTCCTACCTCTCTAATTTGCATATAAAAATCATTTCTTCCGGTGTTATGATTGTCTATCTCGATCTGATAGCCTACACGAATTTCTCCGCCTGAATCATCTATATTTACGTCAACATTATTAGCGTATACACCTATAGTAAAAACCCCATACTCGGTTTCATAGGACGAGACATGTTTTTGTCCCTTTTGGAAAACAAACTGCGAATTTACCTTTCCAAATCTCATCAATGTGACAACTCCGTCACAGACCTTTAATGTTGTGGTGGTTCCCACCATTCCTGTTACTTCACTTTCCTTATAGGTTATATAGTAATTATTGCCCTTTTGATAATATTTTCCTTCTGTGATAAGTTCAAGAGTATTCTGATCGTTTTCCGGATCAGTCTGAATACCCTTTACATTTATTATCACATCCTTACTCATCAAGTCTCCTCCTCAATTTCATCTGGTACCTTTGATTCAAATACACTACTTTTAGTTTCTTCTTAACCTATACGTTATAATATACATATAACACAATTTTTTCAACTAGAAGGAGCAATTTTAATGAAAAAGGTATTTAGTTGTTAAGCAAAAATCAGGAATTAGTATACTCCCTCTTACAGTCATCGAATCTTTCATATGCCAGTTCAATTAGCCTGTCAATCAGTTCAGAATAAGGTATCCCGCTTGCAGCCCACAATTTGGGGTACATACTGATCTGTGTAAAACCGGGAAGTGTATTAATTTCGTTAATATATATTTCCCCTGTATCCTTATGTACAAAGAAATCCACTCTTGAGAGTCCGGCACAATCAAGGCATTTGAATGCTCTGACTGCATACTCCCTTATCTTTTGCACAGTTTCGGCCGAAAGATTTTCAGCCGGTATTATTACTCTTGAATCATCACCTACTTGATATTTTGCCTCATAATCATAAAATTCATTACATGGAACAACCTCTCCTACTGTTGAAGCTATGGGATTGTCGTTTCCAAGGACTGCACATTCTATTTCTCTTCCGTTAATGAATTCCTCAACCAGAATCCTTCTGTCATTCTTTGCTGCAATCTCAAGAGCCCTTTTCAATTGTTCCCTGTTTGATGCTTTGTTAACCCCTACTGAAGAACCTGCATTTGATGGTTTAACGAAGCAGGGATATGTAAGTCTGCCCTCAATTTCTTCTATTACTTCGTCTATCCTGAAGTTTATCTGTTTTCTATTGAATACAAGATAATCTCCCTGGGGCAGACCTTCCTTTTCAAATATTATCTTGGTATAGGCCTTATCCATACCTACAGCCGAGCCCAGAACCCCGCAGCCAACATAGGGTATACCTGCCAGCTCAAACAAACCCTGAATAGTACCGTCCTCTCCGTTACATCCATGCAGCACCGGGAATATTACATCTATAGGTTCCTTTGAGCTCTCACCGAATACACCTCTTGCCGTATTGCTTACAGCCAACTCCTCCGGTTGTGTACTTGTCTGATTGCTCCCGGTAGTCGTAAGCTGAGTATTTTGTTTTCTTTCCTGGGCGGCAGCTAACGCCAGCTTCTCCCATTCTCCGCTGCCGATTTTATTGGTAGGGCCTTCATATGTAAGCCATTGACCTTCCTTTGTAATACCCATCATAACAATATCGTATTTTTCTCGATTTATATTCTCAATTACCGATTGGGCCGAAACTCTTGACACCTCATGTTCAGAGGATTGTCCACCGAATATCACAGCTACTCTTTTCTTTCCCATATTAACCTCCATGAGCCACCATTGCGGCCACAAAACTTTATGAAATTTATCTACTCCCTTATCCGCAATGTGGCGAATAAAGGAGGTTAATTGGCCATGTGCGCTTTCAAAATATTTGAAGTATCTGAAAATATTTTGAATATATCGCACGGCCATAGATTCATAGGTTAGTTTGGAAGACGAGCTTTAGTGAAGTCTTTCAAATTAACCTCCATGAGCCACCATTGTGGTCACAAAACTTTATGAAATTTATCTATTCCCTTATCCGCAATGTGGCGAATAAAGGAGGTTAATTGGCCATGTGCGCTTTCAAAATATTTGAAGGTATCCGAAAATATTTTGAATATATCGCACGGCCATAGATTCATAGGTTAACTTGAAAGGCGAACGTTAGTGAAGTCTTTCAAGTTAACCCCAACACTACAAATGCGCGATTGGAAGACTTCGTAAACTAATCGGTACCAGCTTTTTTATGGTACCATTTAAATTATATTTTACATTTTACTATTTAAGAACCAATAATACAAGAAATTTGCTCCAAAGCTGTTTAGTCGCTAGACTGTAAAAAGCACCGTAAGTATTCCAGGTTGACTTTTCACCCGAAATATCTACGGTGCCTTCATTTGATAAATCCCTCAATTTAATCTCTCTATTTATAAGTTTGTGCTCAAATACTATTTAAATATAATTCCTGCAACATCACTCCAGCTCTGTTTGAGCAGCTTCTCATATCTTACCTTGAACATCGTCTCATGCTTCTTCTCCCAATCGGCAAGTTCAAGAAGAAAGTTCTTGGCCTCTTTGTCTTCCACCTGATTTGCGGCATTAGCATAGAATAGTGCAAAGTCACTTTCCATTAAATATGCCATCCTGATAATAGACAAATCGGAAAGAGCTTGTTCATTGGATATCAATTCTGAGCTGTCAGCTATAATTGAAACATTTTTCTCTCTGGATGTATCATCAACCACCCAGGAAAGCTCTATCGGCGGCGGTGTAACTTTAAGCATGTCGTAAATACTGCTTAAAACTGCATAATGAGTTTTTTCCATTTCAGCCAGTTCCTCAAATAACTTTTTATGCTCTGCTGAACGAACTTTCTCCAGATTGTAACTGTAAAACTCCTCGGCATCATTTTCCATTCTCATGGCATATTCAATAATCTGTTTCAATTTACTCATAAATGGCTCTCCTTTAGTATGTATTACTGATTTTATACCCCTTTAAGCGATGTTTAAACAGATAATGTCTTTGATAAAAATAATGTTTTACAGCACAATAAATGGAACCTCATGTAGTTGAGGTTCCGCTATTTGTTCAGTTTATATTTGATTATTTAGCCTTGTTTGTCGTGGTAGATGCCTTCAAATATGGCACGGGGTCAACAGATTTTCCGTTTTTCAAAACCTCGAAATGAAGATGCGCACCATCTTCACATTCATTCTGAATAGGGTCACCTACAAGACCTATTATTTCATTGGCCTTAACCTTTAACCCGCAGCTTATGTCTTCCAGTCCCTGTTTTGACAGACCTGCATATCTGGTCTTCAAACCGCTGGTGCCATGAGTGATTTCAACAGTGATACCATTTGCATTGTCCTCAACCAATGAAACTGTTCCATCTTCAACAGCTCTTACCTTGGTAAGCTTGTCTACTTTAAAATCAAGACCCGTATGAGCTCTTATGTCGCCCAATGTCTTTGACTCTGAGAAAGTGTTTACATCTCTGGTGTAGTCCTTCATAATATCACCATCGACAGGTCGGATAAATTTAAGGACTTTACTTGATGCAGTAGTTTTGGCTTTTGCCGGTGATGAACTCTTAGCCGGCTCTTTTGCAGTGCTAGAAGCAGGTGACTGACTTGCTGAATTTTTTGCAGTTGCACCAGCTGCAACTGCTTTTGCAGGATCACTCTGTACTTCCTGATTAGCATTGGCTTCACCGGGAATTATTTTTCCTTCGCTGTTAATTCCGGTATCTGGTGAGTTCATGTTTTGAGTAGTTACAAATATAGCCGTGGCTGCCACAATGATTATACAAACTGCCAATATTACGTAAAATCCCCTATTATTAAAGAATCTAGACAGTTTGCTTTTCCAATTCTTTTCGTCTGGAATAAGTTTCTTCATAATATATATTCCACCTCCATTAAATATTGTTTCCTATATTGGCAACAATATACATAAAGATGGAAATTAAACTTACATTTTATCTAGTTGGAAATCTTGTTTAAAGTCACTCCCTGATAGTAATATTTCAAAATATTCGAATAAGTATAGCCTTTCTTTGCCAAATAATTTGCACCACACTGACTCATTCCCACACCATGACCGTAGCCTATGGTTGTAACTGCTACTTTCCCGTCAACCAGCTTGGAAAGTTTGAAGTTAGCGGATTTCAACTGGAAAATCTTCCTGAAATCGGTGCCTTTTAATGTTATATTACCTATTTTCATTTCCAGAACTCTGTCACCTGACGAGTACTTCTTGATTTCAGTATCGGATAAAATGTCCTTTGTTTTTAGCTTTAAGTCTGGATAGATCAACTTTAGCTTTTTAACCATATCCTCCTGTTCAAATACCACTTCAGTTTTGTATTCTGAAAAGGTATCCTCTCCGGGACTTTCCACCCCCCGTAAATACGGAGAAGCTGTTCCTGCCCACACATCCTCTACATTTTCAGTATGTCCTCCACTGTTGGAGTGGAAAAGAGGGTTTATAATGACGCTGTTATATTCAATAACTTCCCCTGTCGTATCACTGACAGCTTTACATATCTTATTCCAGTATTTGAACGAGGAAAAAAGCCCCCAGCGTCTCATGGCTGTATCCTTACTGACCCACGCCTGACAATGGCCGGGGCTGGTACAAACATCCGCCCCGTTATGAACTGTTTCGGAGGAACCGTAAAGCTTGGCGGCCCTCCCCAATACATAAGTTCTTGCGGCAACAGCCTGTGCCTTTAGGGCTTCCATTTCAAATGAGGCCGGCATTTCAGCGGCTACTACTCCAATGAGGTAATCCTCAAGATTCATTTTAACAATTTTCTTCTGATCAGCATGATAAACATTTACCGTTAATGCCTTCTTTGATTTATCTGCGGTACCGCTGATCTGCTGCTGAATAATACTGAAATCACGAATAAATATCATGGGTATAAGTATGATTATTAGAAACATTATAATTATGTAAAGGCAGACCTTCTTCATATTAGCCCTCCAAGCCACATTAGTGGCTTTGATACGCGCAAAGCGCATATACAAATAGTAATTAAAAGCCGCTTATCGGACATGTTTATTTATATTAATTTTGGAGTTAAATTATGAATCCTCTCTATAATTAAAATAGCTATGATTATTTCATAATAATGAAATAATCATAGCTATTTTCCCTCGGTAATCATCTTAATGCTTATTCTTCCACCCTTTCAATTTTAGCACCAAGTGCTCTAAGCTTCTGGTCAAGTAGACAATAGCCTCTGTCGATGTGCTGTATTTCACCTATCTCAGTAGCACCTTCTGCTGCCAGTCCTGCCAAAACCAACGCAGCTCCGGCTCTGAGGTCAGTGGCCTTAACCGCAGCACCTGTAAGGCACTGTCTTCCTTCAATAACTGCTGTTCTTCCATCAATCTTAATATTCGCACCCATTCTTTTCAGTTCACTGACATGCATAAACCTGTTCTCAAAAATCGTTTCGGTCACAATACTTGTTCCCTGTGTGCTGCTTAAAAGCGACGTCATCTGTGCCTGCATATCTGTGGGAAAACCGGGATAAGGGAGAGTCTTCACATCTACCGGCTTTAAGCTGCCACTGCTTTTAATCTTTATAGAACTTACTTCTTCGCTAATCTCAAGACCAGTTTCCTTTAGCTTGGCAATTATGGGCTTGAGATGATCAGGTACAACATTTTCAATTTCCACATCTCCGTTGGTTATTGCAGCAGCCACCATAAAAGTTCCGGCCTCAATCCTATCTGGGATAATAGTGTGTGTGCAGCCCTGAAGACTTTTAACACCCATTATTCTTATGGTATCGGTCCCTGCTCCTTTTATGGATGCCCCCATTTCATTCAAATAGTTGGCAAGATCAACAATCTCAGGCTCTATAGCTGCATTTTCGATACTTGTCTGGCCCTCAGCCAATACGGCTGCCATGAGAATGTTCTCTGTGGCGCCGACGCTGGGAAAATCCAGATATATTTTATTACCGGTAAGTCTTTTTGTTCTTCTAGCTTCAATATAGCCGTGTCCCTGGGTTATCTCAGCTCCTAACGCCGTGAATCCCTTCAAATGTAAATCCACAGGCCTCGATCCTATAGCACAGCCTCCAGGAAGTGCAACCCTAACAAATCCTGTTTTGGCCAGCATGGGACCCATTATTAAGAAAGAAGCCCTTAGTTTATTAACTAATTCATAGGGTGCCGTTGAATTTGTGATATCTTTGGCGTGGAAGCCTATGGAATTGGAGCCCGGGATTTGTTCAACCTCAGCCCCCAGTGACCTGATAAGCTCACACATCACACTGACATCGTATAAATCCGGGACTTCTTCAATAATGCTTTTTGACTCACCTAACAGGGATGCAGCTATTATCGGAAGAACTGAATTTTTTGCACCATCTACTCTTACTTTTCCTTTTAAAGGTACACCTTCGCTTATTACATATTTAGCCAAGTGAGCTCTTCCCCTCTTCTATAAATTTTGTACTGCTACACTTAGTATTCGGTGTTCACCACAGGTGTTGCCACCCAAAGGTAAGTCTTGTTTTCGATTTTATTGTATCTGATAGCAAGACTCAAGTTAATGTTCTTCCCATCGATACTCAGCTTATCTTCAATCATAGGTGAGAAGGCAGATACGCTGATAATGTTTTCCTGTCTCATGCTATCAACCTTTTTTGCATCACTGTCGTTAAGAATCTTTCTGCATATGTTTTCCAACTGAACATCCTGCAGATTGCCTTCATAGGTTCCGGTAATACATGAGTTGACAACAGCTTTAAGCCCGTATTTACTAAAAACACTGTCGATTTTATCTCTTAAGAGCAAAGCCGAACCGTTTACGGTATCAGTTGCATCTATAGTTATATATTTGTCTCCAGCGCCGGATTTATTCCCTACAATACTTGCCATTGCAGTAATTTTTACGCCTTCTTTAGTGGTTCCTGACATGTCATTTTTAACAAGAGTATCGGTACTTGTTGCGTTCTTTGAATAGCCGGTGACTCCAAGAGTATTAAAAACATCTTCGCAAATCGCGGTTAAGTCCTCCAGCCTTTTCATACTCTTATCAGCTCGCGCAAAAAAATAAAGCTCATTTACTACCATTTTCGCCCCTGAGGACTTAAAAGCGTCAGATATTGATATCTTACTGTTTTCAGAATTTCTGTAAGTGTTTATGTAATAAGTTGTACCGATGATTGCTGCAGCCAGAATACCTACAGTTAAAAGTAAAAAAAACCTTTTCATTATTCCTCCTAACTCCCACATAGCTTACAATAATAATATCCATATATTGGGTTAATGCATATACCTTTGTGGGCATAAAAAAACAACAATTTTATTAATAATAAAATTATTGCCTTTTTAAAAATTGATATACATTTAAATATTTTCATTTCCCAAATATAGATAACTGTGGGAGCAAGTATAACTACGCAACCCTTTTGTTATTCAATCTCACCAGCGAGTATAAGTGCTTTTTCTATCATATACATGAACTCACCTCTAGTTATCTTCTCATTAGGATTTAACTTTGATGCTGCCGAATTTGGTATAAAACCATTTTCTGCTGCAAATGCTACCTTGCTTAAAATCGTCTTATCAACCTGCCCGTAGTCGCTATAGCTTTTGAGCACATCAAGGTCGGATTTAGTACGCGTACTCGACTTAATCTCATATAAAACAGTTGCCATAGCGGCTGCTTCCTGTCTGGTGCATAATGAGGAGGCCTGTGTATTTTTATTGGTTAATCCTATTTTTACCGCTGTCTGCATATAATCGCTTCCGTATTTATAATTCTCTATAGTATCAAACAAAAGCTTTACAGCATCGCCAACTGTTATAGTTTTATTCGGGTTAAACATTCTTCCCGAGACACTTTTAAGCTTGTGTCTATATGCAACATTTATTATTGAACTTTCGTATTTATTGCCATAGGTATCATCAAATAAATTGTTTGTTCTGTCAGCAATTGCAAATAGTCCGGGTGCATGAGTATTAACATTTATAACACCTACACTGTTGTCAGGGTCATATTGTGCTGAAGTGACCTGTTGCTCCCATTTACTAACTACCGAGTTATACATATATCCGTAAGTTTTACCTTCAGTATACTCTTTGGAATTTGTATACGGATATCCAATCACTAAAGGCTTGGAAAATTGTGATACCGTTATCACATCTGCCCCCGTATCAAGTTTTACTCCAATCTGCGCCAAAGGCTTCTTCAGTACCAGTTCATTGGTATTTGCAACTGGTTTCTGTGGCGTTAAAACAATATCAATAATATAAATCTGTTCTTTTTTTGTATCAATACTGGAAACATCCGACAGTATGCCAGCCTTAAAGTTGTATGTAATCACTGCAGTCTTAAAGGTGACATTTTCCTGAAGCTGTTCCAGGTTATCAAACACTCTCTTTGCCACCCAAACTGAAATGCTTGTAGTACCGGCAGGTGGTTTGGTCATGTCCACGGTATAGTCCAGAACCTTGTCTGTCTTCATTTTTTCTACAAGCCTGTCAGCATTGACTCCAATTATCTTAATTGTCCATACTCCGCCGATTGCTGTAGTTCCTTTATTAATAAAATCTCCTGTTATAACGCTGTCTATATCCTTATCAGAGTCATAATCATCTGTGCTTGTGCGTGTTCTGACATATATGCTCTGGGTCGGCTGAGAACGCAGTTTTTTTGCCGGATCATATGCATACAATCTTGCAAAATATTTGTGGTTGGAAATAAGGCCTGTAGCCTTGAATTCCGAAACGCTTCCGGCACTATATTCCTTTGCGTCGGTATAATCTACACTGCTGGCGATTTCAAGTATGTACTCAAGATTATCTTCCTGTATCCATTCAAAGGTAATAGTTGTATTGGTAACCGCATCAGAAGTGTTTTTCACACCAAAACCTCTAGGAGTAGCAGGTGGCAGTTCTTTAAGGGTTTTAATCAGCAGTGAATCACTCCATACTGACTTTTCACTTATAGTTTGATCCGAGCTAAAGGCTTCGGCCTGAATCCAAAAATAGTATTGTGTATCTGGCTTAAGTCCAGGTATCCTATAGTAACTCAGACCTGACTCTACTATTTCTGCGGTGGTAACCTCCACTGGATTACCTGCTCTGTCAGGGTTATCTACAGTCCCATACTTAATGTAGTACTTGTTCCCCTCTTTGTAATCCCATACCAGATCTACAAAGGTATCTGAAACATTGTTATAGCTCAGATTTGGCACAGTTGGCATTTCTACATCCTGGCCAGAAGCTGGCAGAGTAGTGAAAATTAGAGGATTTGATACATCGGATATCAACAACTGGCCGGGATTTTCCGGATCAGGCCTTGTTGCCCTTACCCACAGAATATAGGTGGTATTGGGCTCAAGTTCATTTACCGGTATGATAATATTGTGGGCAGCGTATACTGGCATTCCATTAGTATCGAACCCCTCGGGAGCATTTAAATCCTTATTAAGGTTTTCATAAGCATCCTGATTGGCAGGTGCTATAGGGTTTGCCGGGATGTTTCCGACCTTGTAATTCTCCACAGGATATTTGTTTAGATCCGAAACTTTTTGTTCGATACCCTCAACATACTCTTCAACACCCACATACAGGGAAACACCTTCTCCATACTCCACTTTACGGTATTTTTTATCTGACGGATTATTCGGGTCATATGGATTATACTCTATATCTGTGTCAGTACGATTTGTTTTATCAGTTTTAACGTAATACCACTTACCTGTGTTTTGTATCTTGTCAAATAATTCATACCATCTGTTTTTCAATTGTATTGTAACACTGTCTTCAGTGAGCATTGGTTTTTTAGTATCAGCCTGCTTCTTTATTTCAAGAGGAGGATTTGAAGGAATCAAAGGTGTATCAATGCCTCCGCCCGGTGGTGTTATGATAAGTTTGACTGCAGGTATGGAGGTTCGAGTTACATTTTGGATGATCCCATCTACCTCTTCAGCAAATATTTTTTTAGCTACTATCTTAAAATAGTATGTATGATTTGGTATCAGGTTGGTAAGTTTATACTTATAACCAACTATTTGATTATTATTAGTAGCATCTCTAACAAAATTCGCCTCTACCGGGAGATAAGACTCTTGTATAAGAGTACTGGTTGGAGGATCATCAATTGTATTTGCATCCTCTATCAGCCAAATGTCATATAAAACTCCGTTATCAATGCTACCGTCAGCTTTTCTGGGAGCTTCCCAAAGTACTGTTGCAGTATCCTTACCCAGTTCACCCTTAATAGGACCTTCAGCTGTAACCATATCTTCATAGGAAATTATAACTTTTCCGGTTGAGTCCTTGATACTAGGAACTATAACAGGCATGGAAGGGGTTGTTGGTATTTCCATTTCCATTAAAGCAAACTTTTCGGATTCCAGCTTAATATTTAGGGCTGGAGGATAATAGGGCTGTCCATCCTTTGTAACATTAGCCCTTATTTTATAGTATACGGTAGGCGAATTATCCGGCACTGTTATTACATGCATGGTACCTTCTTTTACTGCAAGGGTTGTCTCTTTATTCTGAGCATCATAGCTGGTTATTTCATATTCAACCTTTACATTACTTTCAGCCCCGGAAAGACTGGTTAATACAGGGCTCCATTCAAGTTTCCAAACCGTTCCTGAATCATTTTTAAACATCTTTGAAGTTTTAACCAATATATTAGTAGACGTAGCAAATACTTTTTCTACATCGCTTTTTACGATTGTTTTGTCGTCAAGGGATGGTACTAATTTAACATAATACACACGTCCTGAATTTTTTACATTCTGAACATACTCAAGTGTTCCATCACTCTCATTAACAACGGCCGGACCATCTTTGCTAATATTATCCTCATTTATAGTTATTGGGAAGGTATTTTTAAAATCCTTGTCTTCTGAAACATACAATTTATAACTTATTCTCTTCCCATCAACCCATACATCATCCCACACAATTTTAACCTGTCCTGTCCCTGCCGAAAAGCATTGAACATTTATATCGGTCATAAATCTTACCGAATTGGAATTTGTTGATTCCCCGGATTTTAGAATAGGTCCGGTGGGTAACGGATTGGGGTATTCATAATAAGCTCTGGCATTTGCCTTATAAACTGTTCCCGATTTCAAGTCTTTCAATCGTATAGGCTTTGTACCTGCATCCAGTGCTTTTTCATGGGCGTAAACCGGTTTGGCAGCCTTATAACCTTTAGGTGATTCCTCAAGGTATATATTTATGTACTGTCCTAACACGGTTATACCGGATGGTTTAGCTAGATTATCCCAGGTTATGTCTGCATAAAACCCCGACTCCCCTCCTTGATGTTGACTGTAGCCAATAGCAGGTTCCGCTGCATCAGTAGCCGCTATTTTTAAACCTGAAGGGGCCGACTGTGTTGGAATATCTGCACCGAAAACTCCGTACATTCCAAATGATGTAATAATAAATGCAATTAATATTATTCCCGCCAGTATTCTTTTTGTTCTCATTGTAAACGTTAACCCCCAGCTGCCGCAAAAGCGGCCAAAATGAACTATACTTAATGTCTTTCCTGTTCTAAAAAGCTAATACTTAACAGCCTTTACAAACTTACAAACTTTGCATACTTTACAGACTATCAAGCATTTTTTCTACAGCAACGACAAATTCGGCTCTGTTAATGGTATTAGAAGGATTGAATTTTGAATCGGAATCCAAACTCATAATATTCATTTCCAGGCAAGCATAAACAGGTATAGCATATTTGTCTGCTATATTATTGTCATCCATTATAGACTTTCTAAAGGATGCCTTTAGCTTACTATAATCTGCGCCGGTCTTCTGGCAGTATAGTTTTATCACAACTGCGGCTGTCTCCTGTTTGGTAATATTCCTATTTAAATTTGTAACATTAATAATTTTATCAAGTCCATAGGCTTTTGCCTTATCTTTTACACTCTTCTGATCGTCAACCCTAGACTCAGATATTAACTCAAATAATAGTACGGCTTCCTTAACTGTTACTGTAAGTTTTGCATTAAATGAGTTTTCCGCACCTGAAAATACAGCCGCCAGATCATAATTTGATGCAAGCTTGGTGATATACTCCTTGGCTGGATTATCATCCGATATCGTTGATGTTATATCTTTTGCGGAGAAAATAACATACTTACCGGTACCGGTTACATAATAACTCAAGAAGCCTGTTTCACGTTTAATATTCATGGAAAGCTTCTGCCAGTTTCCACTTGAACTGTATAAAACATACGGATTAGCCAATGTACTTCCCTGATACTGCATCTTTATTGCCATCGGTGAACTAAACTTGGTAACACTGTATTTTTCCATGAATAAACCATTTGAGTAACTGGCTCCATTAATTATGTCATCTATATAATAGGAAAGTTCACTCTTGATCTCGTCAACAAGCTGGAGCAGGTATTTATCTACCTCCTCTTGCTTCCCTTTTGTTTTGCTGTTATTTGGGTTTTTCAACACTGCCAGCTTTTTCTGAATAATACCTGTTTTCTCATTGTAGAGCTTATCCTTTATCATATCCTTTATGGCAGTGCTGGTTTTTCTGGACGCTACTACCTGAGTGGACAGTACATTCATTTTTGAAGCTTCAGAAGTATTCTCCGGCCCCACAGGCTGTATACCTGAACTTTGAGTATTGTTAAGCTGCAAATAGACGTCCTTTGAACCGCTTAGCTCTGAAGCCTTTTTAAACTCTTCCATGTTTTCAACATCAAAAGTGTCAGGTCTGATTGTATACTCGATACCTTTTAACTTAATAATAAAACTTTTGCTTGTGCCCTTCAATGCTACCAGTATACTTTTGGCCATATAAATCTCTTCGTTGTACACATAACCCGGGCTCTGAGATAAGTCAAGCGTTATTGAATAGTTGCCAGGGGTTTCAAGAAGATTTACAATTCTTTCATCCTTAACGTAAATCTTATTTATAGAGCTGTTAACCCTATTTACTTCCCAGTATATGTTCTTCTCCAGTTCATCCAGCATGTCCAAAAATTTGGCTGTATTACCAGTATCGTCATCAACATCATCATAATCATCTTGATTAAACTCAGTTCTGGTGTTTACAGGACCCGCGTATTTAGATCTTGCTACAGCTTCCATATTTATAGAATCTGTCTTTTTTGCTCTGACCTTGATATAGTACTTGGTATTGGATTTTAGTGCCTTATGTTCTTTTGTACCATCCGGTAAGGTCACCTCAACCGATTTAATTCTGGCATTGTACGTATAGTAGCTATTATTTACATTATTTATACTCTTTTCTATATAGTACGGATATGTATGGGTTGAAAGATCAACATACTGTTCCAAATCCTTACTGTTGTCCAGAACGGTATACTCAGTATCATCCTCTGTCTTAATTGCTATTTCGAACTCAGTATAAGGATCAATTGCGACTCCCTGCCATCTTACATCTATCTCATGATAATCATCCCTTGTCTTGTAATAATCATTGGATGAATATTTTAAGATATCAATGACACTTTCAACACCATTTACCTTGCTTACAACCTGTATGTTATATTCGGTATCCGGTTTCAGACTAATATCCTTCGTTGTCCGTGCATAATTATAGTACTTTGAATCCTGTACTATTGTGTACTGTGTCTTTTTGAGTACAACGTAATCTATTTCACCTACAGGCTTCAACCTGATTTGATAGCTCTCAGCAGACAGAGTTCCATACCAATTGAAGGCTAATGAACAGTCATTAACCACCTGAAGCATTGTAGGACTCTCTATTAATGTAGTAGTAACAGGTATTGAAATCCAAACACTGGATTTTTGAACCACATGGTTTTCCATCGTCAGTGCTCTTAAACTAAAGTAATATACCTTGTTTGGAAACAGCCAGGTATCAATGGTATATCTGCACTTCGAAGTGCCGTCCTCACCCTGGATTATTTCAAATTTTCCAGGTAATGGAGTTATGTTGGGATTCATAACGAGGTCGGTACCATCTCCGTCATTTCCCCTGTTTCCAAAGGTTCCTATAAAGCTTATATATGTGGGGTCTGTATTAATACCGCCACCTGCGTCGGTTGTAGCATCGGGAGCCACTCTTGACGAAGTTGCTATCAGTTCATATGCCGCTTTGTTATCTCTAATTGTCCATTCAAAGGTCACCCTCTGTCCGGTCAACAGCTGGTCCCCGTTTTCATCCACTGCTATGGCAAAATCCTCAGGCGCCTCGGGTCGAAGAACTGAGTCGTCCGGATCCGTTGGTTCCCCTCTTGGAATGGTTACAGGTAGCAAAACAGAGTTTATTGACTCCTTGGTATCACCATTTGGAAGAATTAGCCTTACCTTAACCATAAAATAATATGTGGAGTTAGGTGCTAAAGAATTCCCAAAGATTCCTGCATTAGCACCGGTAAACTTGTTTATTTTTGCATTTACCCATGTAGTGTTTTTGTCAAGTTGCGCTGAAAAGTCTACATCTCCCTTTGCTAAATCAGGAAAAGTACCGATTTTAGCAAAGTTTGAACTATCAGGACTTGTACTCATATACAGATCATAATATATTTGACCTTCTCCGGCTGTCTCAGGTGAAATGCTTTTCCAATCTACTGTTATCTGGTCAAATCTCAATTTTACAGTAGCCTCCTTTGGAGTACCACTGTCACTCGGAGTTACTACAGGGGGTTCTACCAGCTGCAAATATTTTGGAACAGTTACGTCTCTGGAGGCTGGAGAAAGCGTCGTAAAGCTGGTTATAAGAGACTTTTCTGAAAAAGAATCTCCAACCACGTACTCCTTGTCCCTTTGACCACTAGTACTTGTGAACATCTGAAGGTAATAGGTTTTATTCGGAAGCAGATGTTCAGGGTATGCTTGGGCCGGCTGGTACGCATTTGCAGGTTCCATGTTTGGTAAACCAATTTCATCATTTTGACCTACAACTCTAAACAGCTTATAACCATCCACCTCATATTTCAGCCTTGGCTTGGTTCCGGTTTTGTCTACAACTATTTTACTTGCACTTACACTTAATACATCTCTGAATTTTACTTCAAAAAACTTTTCTTCTCCATCCACAATAAGCTTTTGTGGAGTACTTATAGGATCCTCTGCAAGACTTAAATTAAAATGAAAATAGTAGTCCTGATTTTTTATCTGTTCCCACAAATCGTCACCAGGATAATCCCAGGTAATTGTAACCTTTGAGGATGTTTCTTTTACAGTAGTCGTAGCTGGATCCGGATATTGCAGTTCCACATTTGTCAGTATATTGTTTGGTACAGGAGGCTTTACAAGGTCATCCTGCATACTATATTCCATAACAGGTGATTGAATTCTACCTTCTATTACAACAATTCTGTATTTTACAGGATTGTTCTCACCCTTAATAATGTCAATAATCGGGGCAGGATCAGTACCTAAATCCCTATCATTAATGACATTCTCACTGGGTTTCCACGATGACCCATAGCTAGTCTGTACATCATATGTAAGATTAAGAAGGGGAACACCTTTCTGATTTACTCGGAATACGCGGACATATAAGTTATCCAATGTATCCTTTGTCAATTGAAACCTTACCGGAGTACATATATAATCGGAATCTATGGAGTTTTGCGTTACTCCGCTTATTACTCCGGAATCATCACCTATAGCATTATTATAGAAAATAGTTATCATTGATATTTTGTATATTGTGCTTGGAAGGAAATCGGGATACTGTATAACATAGCTCTGATTCCCTTCTAAACCTTTTGGCAAAGGCTGAGATGATATGTCTGTATTTTCATCCTTTCTTCCAAGCAGGTAAAACGAGAACTGATCATTTGAATCCCTTAGAACATCACACTGGGTTCCTCCATCTATAGAGGCCACATATCTACTGGAATCCCATTTAACATTAACATCCTTAAGCATACGATCTAATTCAATTTTAAATTTGAAGTTAATGGTATCTGCATAGAACAAATTAGGCATGCTGTCCAAAGGTATCATACTGCCCACGTTGTCATATACTTTTGGCATATTCCAAGTCAGCTTCACTGCAGGATATATACCGGTTTCCATACCACCACCGGTCATTTTTACAGATTGCTGCTCAACATTTGTGGCCTTTACTGTAACTCCTCCAAGGAAGTACTTGCTACCCTCATATGTAAAACCACTACTATCGGTCAATGTAATTTTGAAATCATACATTACATCTTTTCTAATATTCGGTATTTGCACCGAATTTGTCACAGGCGCAGTTAGTAGAATTTCCTCTTCTTTTACGCCAGTTGCTGTTCCGTCTGGAACATGATATGTGATTTTGCCATCGGTAATATTGGGAACAGATCTCCAGCTAATAGTTGCAGTAGCTGTACTAGTATTATATACAACCTTAACATCCTGAAGCTCAGTGGCGGCAAAAACCGGCTGAATAACCCCAGATAGTATCGGAAATATCATACTTAGAATTACAATTATTGAAATAAATCTTAACTTAGATTTCATGTAAAATTACCCCCTGGAGTTAAATACTACTTCGCTAACCTATTTATCGGCTTTTTGGCACTATTTACTTATATATTATACACACTTGTAAACAAAACGTAAAAAAAGTTCTAATCACACCGTATGGAGTATAATTAGAACTCTTTTATATTTACCAAGGCTTCAGGGCTATGGTTCAATAATTTGATTATTAAGCATGACTTATGGTGTTGTAAAGCTTCCCCCTATGTACTTAGTCGAGGTACATGCATCAGTTGTGTTTTCTTCATCTGTCAGCTTCCAGTCTGCACTTATCCTGATTTTATCACCCACGGTCAATTCAGTATCGTTTGCTACATTAAATGTTATAAATAGTGTTGTTTTATCCGTCGACCAATCAAACATCAGATTGGCAGAACCAGATTTTGACCACTTTTTGGATGTTGCACCCGATTCATCAGTTAATATAAGGAAATTAGCAATATTTGTGTTACTGATATTTACTCCTTCCTTCACAGCTTGATCAAATTTTATTACCAATCTTTCTCCATTAGAGAATACACTATCATTATTTGTATTTTCAGCCATTATGCTTACTACTTTAGGCGTTGTATGGAAACTGCCGGCCAATTTACATGTGGTGTAATTTGCATTTTGTATTGCAGCAGAAGCCACAGGAGTAAATTTAATTACATCCCCTACCTTAATATCGCCTATTGCGTTAAAGGTAATAATAAGTTCCTTTCCTGTTGAGTTGAACTTACCCGTTGCATCTCCCCACGTGTGAGTATCACCAGATTCGGAAGTTATCTGGAACCACTCACTTAACTGTTGTGCACTCAAGGAGTAATTCACCAGATTAGTATTCTCGTCAAGTACTATTGTCACAGTGGCCTTTGTAGTTGTGGTACCTGTTGTTGTGGCAGGTTTAGCAGTAGCTGTAAATGTATTGGCTGTAAACTTTAATTCAGTAGCTTCACTGGCAAGTTTTGAGGCTGTTGCTTTAAATCTGACCAATACTGTTTTAGTTCCAGAGAAAGTAGGAATTTTACTAACAGAGGTCCAGGCTCCGCCATCTATTTTATACTCGTGAACATCGGAAAGTCCAACTATTATGTTATTTGTATCGTCAGCTGTTAACGCTGGAGCATATCCTTCCACAAAACCATCAACACCTTTTTGTTTAGACGGCAATTTAGCATCTCTGCTGCCGGCAGTTGAAGGAGAAGTAACAGCAAGCCTCAAATACAGAGTGCCAGGTACAAAATTAACTCCTGATACAGTTGTTTTAGCCTTTAGCTGTTTCCATACATTTTGGTCTATTCTAAATTCAAGGTTAATATCGGTCTTATTAGTAATTGTTCCCGCCGCTATATCAAAGTCAATCATTGATCTTGAAATGCTTGCGTCATCACCCCTATACAGTATTATTGTTTGAATTGGGTTAGTTGGATTACTTTTTTCTTTTATTTGTACTTTAATAGTATCAGGATCATCTACTAAATCAAATGTAACATTAGTGGTTGCTGCTGTACAATCCTTCCAAACTCCGCCATTTATACTGTACTGCATTAATGCATTAGTATTAAGTAGCTTATTATTGGCCAAATCAACGTCTACTTTAGTCAGATCAAGGGATTTTGTTGTAGCAGAATCAACTTTGGGATCACTTATATTTGGTGTTGATGCCTTATCATTACCTGCCACATAAATATCATAGTCTGTTGAAACAGTCAATCCGGTCACGTTTATAGTAATTTCTTTATTTACATTGTCTGAGTCAACCACTGCTTTAAACTTGGACCCGGTCAACTCTGTTTTTGTTGGTGCAGTTGAGCCGTGAAGTTTGGCAACAACAAATATATTTCCTGTTTCATTTGATTTAACAACCAAACTTACCGAATAATCCGATGGTACGACACTGACTATCTCAACCGTTGGCGGAGTTACATCTATTGTCTGAACACCACTCAGGGTTTTTACGGCTGTTGCTCTATTCTGAAGATTATCTTCGGTTAACATATATACATTGTACTTTTTATTTGGTGCTAATCCCGTAATGGTCATAGTGCCCGCTACATTAGCGATGGCATCTACTTTACCTTTTGCCACCACTGAAGCTGGTGCTGGTGTGGTGGTATTCCAGTCAGCAATCTGCTGAACAGTTGGTGTAGATATGCTGCTGCCATTTTCTATTACCACATAGTACACTTTTCCATCCTCGTTGATAGTAAATGTAATATCAGCCGTTGTCTCTGCTTTAGTAGCAGTTTGCTTCGGCGCCCCTGTATTAGTAAAACTGGGTGCAACCGTATCTACCACAATTGGTGTTTTTAACGGATCGCTTATTGAACCCTTTGCACCGGGAGATGGCAATGTAAGTTTGGCAGGTGTTTCACCATTATTTATTGTTCCATTGTTCAGTACCAAAGAACTTGTAGTCTTGTAGTCCAATTTTGTGGTATTATCACCAGAAACTACCGTATATTCAAATGTAAGAGTATTATCTGCCGCTTTCCCCTTATACAGCGCATCCTTACCAGTATTCAAGGTGATTTTAGGTGTTCCTGTGACATCGATGGCTGTATCAAACTCTACACTAATTAATATTTTGTCATCTTTTTTATACTCTATGGCACTACCGGTCACACTTACATTTTTCACAACAGCTGGAACAGCGGGCGCAATATTAGTTATTATTATGCTTTGTGGAGCTATAAGCTTATCTTTTATTCCTCCGGCAATACATACTGATGGAATGTTCACAACAATGCTCTGGTCCGCACTTATTGCATATCCTGTGGCCGCAGGCAGAGTGATTACAATTTCGGTATCGCTGTTTACTTTAATATTCGCTGTCTTTAAATTTGCTATAACTTTATTTTTCCATGAATTAGTATCGTTTGTTGATACAGTCGGTGATACTGTTAATCCATCAAAAAGTGCTTTACTTACTGTAGCATTTGAAGCAATATCCGATGCCCATTTACCGTTTGTCAGCGTAATCACTAATGTTTCACTTCCTGCTACTATATCTGCTTCTGTAACAGGTGGTGAAACCAGTGTTCCTGATAATGCAGCTGAAATATTTGAGTATATGGTTATTTTACCTGAGTATTCAGCATTGTTAACTGCTCCGTCAATAATGTAGTTACCTGAAGAATCTTTAGCCGGAATGGTAACGCTTATTACTTCATTTCCTTTAGGATCATAGGTCTCATCCTTAAGTTCTATGGTCAGTTTTGATTCAGAATTCAGGGTCAGTGTAGCTTTTGATAAGACGTCTGACCATTCAGTAGTGTTATATGTAGCCTTCAAACCATTTAATATTGCATTTTTCTTTTCGGTAGAGCTATCAACATCACTGGTGAATTTGCCGCCACCAGTTAATGTGATAATTATCTTAACCGTTCCTGCCTTAATATCGTTCTGGCTGAAGCTGGTTACGCTGGTTTTATCCAACATCAAAGTAACTCCAAGGCCTGAAACTACTGAAACGTTTATTGTCTCTTTTGCTGTGACAGGTTTTACAGCTCCTTTAATCAATTTGGCAGGTATTGTTACAGTTATCTTCTGATTTGCTGTTATATCATATGTTGATTCACTCAACTTGATAGTTATTGTTCTACTATCAGCTGATTTATCAATCATTGTAACTTTACCCATTGCAGTCGCCCACTTATCATTTTCTGTTGCTGCAACAAAACTGCTCAACAGTACACTCTTGTTGGTGGTAATAGCATCGTCGGCCCATTCAGCGGAGTCAAGTGTTAATGTAATTGTCTGTCCGCCTGTTGCTATTTGACCTTCACTTACAGCAGGGAATACGCTACCTCCCAAAGTAAGCACCACATTCTTAATCATTTCGGCAGTAAGCTTAATTTCTTTGGATACAGCTTTTACATATCCACTGTCATCTGTAGCCACAAATACCAGGTATTGACCCTCATTTGCCGGAATGTTACTACCGGACGGCTTATACTCCGGAAGGCGAGACATATCGCTGTCCTTGAGTATAGTACCTGCTGAGCTGTTGCCTACCAGGTATCTAATCATGGTAGCACCCGAAGGTAGTGTTACTCCTGTTGTTACAACAGATGTTGTGTTAAGAACAGTTCCCGGTATCGGGGCAGCGCTTATGACTAGTTCAGGAGCTGCTCCCCTTATATCATCAGAGTTAACAGGTATACATGCAAAAGCTTTTATTTTATATGGATCGGTACCAACTTTACTTGCTGCATAGAGAATAACATAGTCCCCGGGTTTTACAGAAATATCAGCATTGGATACATATACTTTTGCGTCATTGTCAACTGAATCCAGGGCAACCGAGGTTATGGGAGCAGTTACCACTTTCACAAGCCAAGTGTTTGCGTTGACGCCATCAAAGCCCTTCAGAGGTATTTTTGTGGTTCCAGCGGCAGCACCCGGTTGAAGGGGCAGGTAATTAATGTTGATATCAAGTGTGTCTGCCCCTTCAGGCATTATATTAGCCTCTACTACGGGAATATTTCTGTAAGCCACAACCTTTTTAGTATCTGCGTCTACAGCTGCAAGTAAAATATACTGCCCTGCCTTAACGGATATATCCGAATTAGTAGTGTACGCTTTGTAAGTACTGTAATTAATATCAATGGCTGCCGGACTTGTATAGCTAATTGTACTTTCGGCTACTATATTTTCTATACTATTTGTAACCTTTACAACAAATACTATATTTCCGACAAGTCCTTTTGGAGATACATATACTGAGGTTGTACCTTCCTGTGAGCCCCACTTTGGAGCTGCATAGTTATCTCCTGATTTGAGTCCGGGTGCATTTAAATACTCCGGTTTATCTATCAGTATATTCTTATATCCCTTAACCTTTCCGCTTGTGTCTACTGCTGCCAGAACAACATACTGATTTTGTTTAACAGCAATATTGTCTCCCTCCTTATAGATTGTACCTGTAAATATGGTATCTTCATAAATCTTAATATCAGTATCTGAAACCTTTACCTTCCACTGGCAACCTTTAAATTCGAACAATTCAAGATTAGCAAACTTGGTGGTACCAGGCTCACTTCCTGGGGAAGGAGTTCCATAATACTCAGGCGTAAGTTCCTTCATCTCGGCAGATGAAATCCAATCAGATATCAATGTAAACTTCAGGTATGCCTTAACTCTCTCACTTCCATCAGGATTTTGAGATACTGCAACAATTAACAGCTGCTCTCCTACCTTTGCATTTTCAATATCCTTTGTGCTTAAATATCCCAGATAACCGGAGCCGTCTCCTGCATCATCATTCAAGTGTGGAGTTTCGAGGCTTGTGCCCTTCTTGTACTTCCAAATTATTACTCCGCCGGCGTCTAAAGGAATATTGCCGGTATCACTTTTTAATGCAATCTTAGTGCTTCCTGCCTTACTACCCTTGCTTGGTCCGGAATAGATTCCTTTATATGCTTCCAAGCTCAAATTAATAGCGAAAGGTGCCTGAATCTGATCCTCAGTAACGGGGATATAGACATAACCCTTTACCTTGCCGGCATTATCGATAGCCAGTAGGAGAATAGTCTGGCCGTAATTTATGGGTATATCTTTAGTCTGATCAAGAGCTTTTGCCCCTATAGTACCAAATACTACATCCTTTAAAATCGGTGTTGTAGTGGATGAACCCTCCTTTATTGCATAAGCCCATTTTGTTTGTCCTGATATTCCCATATTCAATGCTGCAAAACGAGTTGTACCTTCAACTGAGCCTTTTGTAAGGGTGTAACAATCTGGTGTAATCAACTCAGCATTACCAGGATTTATTACAGAGCTTACAGATATATTGGCAAATCCCTTAACAAGACCATTCTCAGCTGCTATCAGTAACAGGTACTGTCCTTCTTTTGCAGTAATATTAGTCGGAGTTGAGACAATGTCTGTAATACCTGGTATCTTGCTTGCTTCAGTTCCTCTGCCGGGTATGTACTTAGTGTCAACGACAGCATACTTCCAGCTCCAGCCGGTATAAGGTGCTGTAGCTCCAAGATCCGCAAAAGAAAGGAATGATATTGCAACAGTGCCTTTTGTACTTCCGGTTGTTATTCTGTAGTTGTGTCCTTCTACAAGATCCATAGGCCTCTTCTGTGCTTCGCCAATCGGTATATTTGCATATGCCTTTATACGTTTACTGTTATTATTATCAACAGCATACAGAACAAGATATTGCTTATCAACCGTAATGCTTTGATTTGGGCTGTATTGAGAAGTACCAAGTGTAACTGCCGAAGTATTGCTACCTGGTGCAGTTACAGGTGTATCAGAAGTCTTGTACTCCCAGGCATAAGCTCCGCTTACCGGCTTGAGTGTCGTTATTTTGGTTTGACCCGACTTGTCTCCAGGCTCCGGCACCGAGTAATTAAAGTTGACACTATCTTCAGCGCTGGATTTAAGGACTTTTGCATCGCCCTGCTTTATCTGGTCATATTGAATTCGCTCTTTAAGGTATGTAATCGTGCCGCTTCCATCAGTGCCGATTATCAGCAAATACTGGTCTTCAGAAACATTTCCGATGTCCTGACCAGGTGTATAAGCTATCATATCACCAGTAATGTTACTACCCGTATATGGGTTGTCAAAGTCCTTATCAGAAAGCTTATACCACCATTGTGAAACCTGTTTTCCGATGTTGGTTTCTATTTGTGTTTGGTTAATGCTTAAGCTGATTGCACCGATGGTAGTTCCCGGCACAGGCTTTGTATACTCACCGTTTGTAACTTTAAGCAAGTACGCATCGGCTGGCCTGATCACTCCAGGATCAACTTCCTTATACATCCAGGCCTTAATCAAACCACTATTATCTACGGCCACCAGCACCAGATATTTTCCGGTTGCCGATATACTTGTTTCCAGATCACTAAATCCATCCGCCTTAATGTTTATCTGAGGAGCTACAGGCTGATCATTCTGGAATTTGTATTTGTACTTGGTAGCTCCTGCAACAGGTGTACTAAAATTGGTTGTTACACTAATTGTACCTGCTTTTGCTCCCATGACAGGTCCAACCACGTTTGTGGCAGGTATGGCTGGTGCATCCTCCCGGCGAACCACTCCGGAATCAACAGTTATATCAGCATATGCGATTATCTTACCATCAACACTTACACCTACAAGCAGCACATGCTGCCCTGCTGCCGCAAAAATATTATCCTTTTCGGCATATACGACAAATTCTTTATTTTCAACATATTTCCTATAAGTTTCGGCCAAAGCTCCCTTTGCAGGTATTACTGCTGCCTTGCCGAGTACTACATACTGCCAGCTGCTTATGTCAAAGCTACCGGAGTTCAGACTATCAATCATTATCGCTCCCGGAACGGAACCAGTACCCGGGCCTTTATAATTTATACCATTAACAAGTCTGTCTGCCTCTACACTCACCTTCCCTGCAACTGGCAGGCTTACATAAGCTTTAACTTTCTTACTTGTTGCGTTGTCAACTGCCGCAATTACAATATACTGATAGTCGGATACTTTAATATCCTTATCGGCAGAATAGCTTTCTGTCCCATCAAATACACTGTCCACCAATATTGCTGTTGAAGGTGTGTTCTGTACTTTGTACATCCAGGTAGTGGCGCCATCTACAGTGACAGACGTTGGAATATCTATCATCACTGTCCCTGCCTGTATACCAGGTTTAACACTTATTGACGAAGGATCCAGAGCAGTGGCATCATCCGGTCTGATGTTCTCAGCCTTTATTACGATTATTGCGTATGCCTTAACCCTGTTGTTGGAATCCACGGCAGCAAGCATTATTTGTTGATTTGGAACAGCCTGAATATCCTGGCCTGCTACATAGTCAGTTCCCGACAACACTTGATCATATACTGGTATTTCAGTGGTATCACTAATCATCCATTTTGTTGCTCCAGATATGTTTACGAATGAGAGTGAAGCTATCTTGGTTGTACCTTTCACAGAACCATACTCAGGAGTCGAATAGTTTACACCATTCCCCTTAAGCTCCTTTAAGCTATCTGCTGTAAATGTACAACTTACTTCTCCAGCAGGCAGCTTCGGTCCTATACCGTCTGAATCAGCTACGGCACTGAATACGAATTGCTGACCTGATGGGATTTCAACATTCTTTAATCTGACTTCAATGTTTTCACCTTCTGCCAGAGAAATATTTGAGAAGGACAGCGTGTATTCGTTAATAATCTGTGACTTAGTCAACGCAACCTCAGCACCTGAGTTTATGCTTATCCTATCATTTTCGGTAGCGCTAAACCCTACAGGGAGATTGATAACGATTCTTCCATTAACTATATTTTCCCCTGGAGTGAATCTGACAGCAAAATTATCAACTATACTTCCGGCTTTACCGCTATCCGGTGAAATCTCCAGTGTACCTGAAGAAGATTTATTCTTGGATATTACTGTGATTTTTACTGTAGCAATAGCCGGAGCATAACCATGTTTAATAGCAGATATGTACACCTCAGTTGTTCCGGCAGAGACACCTGTCAGTTCTCCCTTTTCACCCACAGTTACAATGGAGCTGTCAGCAGAACTATAAAAGATCTCTGCTTCGTTTGAAGCACGTGCATTCAATTTTTGATCATTACTGCCCAATTGAATGGTTCTGTTGTATACATTCGAAATTGTAATTTTAGGTAAACTTGAATTTGTGTCATTGCTTCCAGAGCCTGTTTCAGTTCCAGTTCTTTTATACTCCCCGCTTGGCTTAATGTTCATACTTACGTTTGGTACATAAATATAGGCATTGGTAATAGAGCCGTTCCCGCTTATTGTAGCAGAAGCGTTAGCGGTTAAATTTTTCAGATTGGCACCGCTTGAAATATTCAACTTTGAGCCTGTTGAATTGGATTCAAGTGTAAGCTGTTCTACTGTTCCCTTTTGAAGTTCAATATTACTATTTTCCCTAATATTAATGTTACTTACTGTGGTTTTTCCGCTTATTGTCAATTTATTACCTATGGCGCCTGTATCTATATTAAGGGTTGTTATTGTTCCCCCTATTATGTCAATTAAGTTTTGAGAAGCCTTTGTATTAAAAACGGTTACACTTCCTGAATCCAGAGTAAAGTTGCTGGTTGCACCCTTGGATATATCCACTCCTTCTGCCTTCCCGCTTAACTTAACATCAAGGTTGCTTTCATCTACTGTTAATTTATTATAATCACCGTTGAGATCAACCCTTTGATTTTCAACTGTCGATTTGTTCAATGTAATATCAGTAAAACCCTTTCCGGTGGTTAAACCAGATTCATCCAGATAACATCCGGATTTTATGAGGGTATTATTTATTGTAGTAGTCCCATATGTTCTTACATGTACATTTCCTTCACTTTTGTCAATTACAAGTATGTCATCTATTCTTGTATTGGTGAGGGTAACAGTGTTTGGCCCCCCTCCTCTTATTATAAGCTTTCCATTTATCGAAACTCCGTCAAGCCTTACGTCTCCATTACCAACGCCTTCTCCAATGGTCAGATCCCCTGTTACATTCATACTTTTTAATGTCACAGACCCGGTATTAACCAGCATATTGCCAAGAACATTGTCGGATATAGTTCCTGACTTTGAAACTACCTCTCCTACGCAAATATCTAGGATTTCCAGAGCGTCGGATAGTTTAAGTACTCCATACGGAACATATCTTCCTTCCTCTACCTGAGTCAAATATCCTTTTTCAATAACTGCAGCAAAACCCTCTAATTGATTGCTATCAAGAGCTTCAGCATCCTTTATCTTTGTTAATACTCTTTTATCATTAAGCTCAAGTCCGAATACGCGCTTGACCATTAAGGCTGCTTCCAATCTGGTTATATCTGAAAATGGATTAAACTTTGTCTTATTTCCTTTATCTATATATCCAGCAGCTACTGCCTTCGCTATCTCCTGCTCATACCAGGAGTCCTTCGGGAGATCAATAAATCCTGTTTCTACCTTTCTTGTGGGCTTCATAATTCCATTAATAAAGGAGATAAAGTCAATTTTCTCAATAGCTTTATTAAGGTCACTATTAGAAATACTTTTGTCAACTATCCCGTACCCCTGCCATTTACTTAACAAAGAAGTGGTAGTATTTGCACTGATCGTTCCTCCTTCTTTTGCTAGTGAATTAAGCGGTATTAATAGCACATAGGCTATCGTTAGGATTATTGTTATCAGTTTTACTAGTCTTTTCATCAGTTCTGCTCCTCAATCCAATAGAATTTAACCAACCCCATGTTATACCAGTTATTGAAGGCTTAGAGCTTTATATACCATAACAGCAGCCTCGGCTCTAGTCACATTGCTTGAAATTCTTAGATAAACCTTACCCTTATCTTCTCTTCCTGAAAGAATACCTGCTCCACACACAGCTGCTATTCTCTCTGCTGCCTCCTCAGAAATCTGCTTGTAGTCTGCAAATTGCTTAAGTATACTGCTGTCTTGTTCCGGTAATGGCTTGCCGCTTATCTTTAAAGCCAATGCAAGCATTACACCAGCTTGTTCTCTTGTAATAAGCTGGTCGGGATAAATTTTGTTATTCTTGTCACTGGATATTATCCCGTTTTTGGAGGCTATCATTATTTCCTTATAGTATTTGTGTTTGGAAGTAACATCTTCGAACCTTCCTGCTGCCACGTTTCCAAGTTCAAAACCTCTTACAAGAATTGCGCAAAACTCTCCTTTTGTTATACTCTGCTGAGGGTAGAATTTGGAACCAGCTTTAGCATCAAATACCTTTCTGCTCGCCAGACCTTCAATTGCTCCAACTGCCCATGATACCTTCCCCAAATCGGAATAGGTAACCTTTTTACTTACAGTAGCAACTGCTTCGTTTGAGTATTCACTTTGGACAGTTCCGTCTACAGCTTTGACACGATATGTAAAAGTAGCTTCGGATATTATTCCCTTATGGAAATATACAGTGTTATTGGCACTAACTCTGCCCAATTCTCGAAAATTGCTGAACTGCTTAACCTCTATAACAAATTCTTTTTCCTGATAAGAGTTATCTTTCCATGTCAACTTAATCTCATTTGACGAGATAATTTCTGCTTGGAGCTCTGTGGGCTTTGCAGGATTCTGAAGTGAAACCATGACTTCATTGCTATATCCGATAGAGCTTGCGGCATCATAACCTTGAATTCTGTAGTAATACACCTTTGTTTTATTTAGCCGTTTGTCGGTATACTTTTCAGTATTAGGAGATAATGCAGCTATTTGCTGCCATTGACCAAACTCTCCTTCTCTTCTTTCTACTTTAAATCCGGTTTCAGCTCCGCTGGAATCCTCCCAGCTCAATTCAATCTCGTTCAGCTGATTGATGGTATAGTATAAATTTGAAGGTGCACTTATGCTGCTTGTCCAGATACTGGCTTGATCTGTGAAGCTTGAAAAAACATTGTAATCATTGATCTTTGCTCTGACTTTATATGTATATGAAGTTTGCGGAGCAACACCTAAATCTATATAACTGGTTGTGTTTCTGCCTACATTGTCATATAAAGTCCACTCTGCTTCTGATGCAGCTCTTCTCCAAATTTCGAAGCTTGTCTCTCCGTCACTTAAATCTTTCCAGCTGAGATTTACTTTTGTTCCGTCAGTACAGGTAGCTGTCAATATCTCCGGGGCCTTAATAAACGTACTGGTTACACTCAGCAAATCAGAGTATTCCGAGTTGCTGTTACCAGATATCGCTTGAATTCGATATGTATAAACAGTGTTAGGCTTAATTGGGCTTCCGCTGTCATTTACATCAACATATACATTAACATTGTAAGGAACAACTCCAATAGACTTGAAATTGGTCTCATCCGGTGACTTTCTCTGGATTAGATAGGTTGCTGCATTATTGATATCCGACCATTCTATTTGTATTTCATATTGAGATTTTGCAAAGCCGTATAAATCTGTTGGTTTTTCTAAAAGCGGGCTGGAGCTGTATCCCTTGTCTTCATCAGGAAATGAACTGGATTTTATCTTTTCAATAAAAACTGAACGAACTTTGTAATAGTATGTTACACCGGATTGTACACTTCTATCGCTAAAAGTGAACTGTCCGGCAGGTATGGTAGCAACTGTATACCAGTCCGTTGAACCATATTCTCTTTTTTCAATTAATGTGGTATAGGATTTATTGTCAGTGTAGCTCCATTTCAAATCTATCTGATCACTTGAAACAGCGGTAACCTTCAATGAATTAGGTTTTTCCACATCAGTTGTACTGAAGGTTACTTCTTCTGTATAATCATTTGTATAGTTTGTTGAGTCAATAACTTTTACCCTATATGTATATGAATGGTTAGGGCCGACGGAGGTATCGGTAAACTCTTCTGTATTTGCACCTCTAGAAATCTTCGTAAATTTTCCGTTATCCACTTTTTTTTCTATGACATAACTTTTCTCATCAGAATAATTATCAGTCCAATTAAGCTTTACCTTATTACTGTTGATAACAGTGACAGTCAGCTCAGCCAAGGCCTCACCACGGACTACACCCAATAAAGCAAAGCTCTGCAGGAGCAATGAAATTATCAGTAAAAATGAAAATCTCCTTATATTTCTAGAAAATCTGTCTTCTAATTCTTTTTCTTTATTCCTCATAAGTATAATCAATTACTCATACCTCCCGTAACTAAACCACAATCGTTTTTTTGAATTTACCCTAATTTACCTATAACCTATATTTATATCGGCAAAATGTGGATAGGATATTAGGGATTAGGGTCTACTTCGTGGCATCTTCTTTTTCAGCTCTCCTCATACCAAAAACACCCCGCCTTTCGTCGGCGGGGTGTTTTTGGGTCTGCAAACCTCTATCTAAGTATTTACTTGTAAGTATTTACTTGCTTGTAGCTTTGATTCTTGCCATGGCTCTTGCAAGAGCAGCCTTTGAACGCATATATTCCAACTGACTCAGCTGCTTCTGAAGCTTCTCTTCAGCACGCTGCTTGGCAGCCTTTGCACGATTGACATCAATCTCTTCAGGATACTCGGCAGTATCAGCCATTATAACCACCTTATCGGGCATGATTTTGGCAAAACCATCGGTTACAACAGCTTCTATCCACTTACCGTCAGTCTTTATTTTTAAAGGTCCAACATTGACAGCAGTTACCGTTGGTGCATGCTTTGCCAGGACTCCCATTTCACCGTCAACCGACCTAAAAATCACACATTCTGCTTCTCCCGAATAGAAACTTCTTTCAGGAGTAATAACTTCTAAAATAAATGTGGACATTTCCTTATCCTCCATAAACTGCATACTCAAAGAAATTATTCTTCCATTTCCTTGGCTGCTTCATATACTTCGTCTATGTTCCCCTTCATAAAGAAGGCAGTTTCAGGTATATGATCCATCTTACCATCTATGATTTCCTTGAACCCTCTTATTGTTTCCTTGAGAGGGACATACTTACCTTTATAGCCGGTGAACTGTTCTCCAACAAAGAAAGGCTGTGACAAATATCTCTGTATCTTTCTGGCTCTGAATACAGTTAACTTGTCTTCCTCAGGCAGTTCATCCATACCAAGAATTGCGATTATATCCTGTAATTCTTTATTTCTCTGTAATATTTCCTGAACCCTTCTGGCGACTGAATAATGTTCTTCACCTAAAATCTTGGGGTCAAGAATTCTTGAAGTTGAATCAAGAGGATCAACAGCGGGATAAATACCCATGGCAACTATATCTCTGCTTAAAACCGTAGTAGCATCCAAATGTGCGAAGGTTGTAGCAGGTGCCGGGTCAGTCAGATCATCGGCAGGTACATATACTGCTTGAACTGAGGTAATAGAACCCTTGGTTGTTGATGCAATTCTTTCCTGTAAAGCTCCAACGTCTGTTGCCAATGTAGGCTGATAACCAACCGCTGATGGAATTCTTCCCAGAAGGGCTGAAACTTCTGAACCGGCCTGAACGAATCTGAATATATTATCTATGAACAGCAGCACGTCCTGTCCCATCTGATCTCTGAAATACTCAGCCATTGTAAGACCGGACAAACCAACTCTCATTCTTGCTCCCGGGGGCTCGTTCATCTGTCCGAAAACCATGGCTGTTTTGTCTATAACCCCTGAATCGTTCATATCGTGCCAGAGATCATTACCTTCTCTGGTTCTTTCACCAACACCGGTAAATACCGAGTAACCACCATGCTCTGTTGCAATATTTCTGATCAACTCCATGATGAGAACGGTCTTACCAACTCCGGCTCCCCCGAACAAGCCTATTTTACCACCCTTAGCGTATGGCGCCAGCAGGTCAACAACCTTTATACCTGTTTCAAGAATCTCAGTTGAAGGCCTCTGCTCCTCAAAGGGAGGGGCCGGTCTGTGTATGGGGTAATAATCTGTTGGTTTCACTTCACCTTGTTTGTCAACAGGTTCACCCAATACATTGAATATTCTTCCTAAAACCTCTTTTCCAACAGGTACCTTTATTGCGTCTCCGGTATCTATAGCTTCCATACCTCTGACCAGTCCATCTGTAGAAGACATGGCAACACATCTCACTGTATCGTTTCCAAGATGCTGCATTACCTCAGCAGTTATTACGCTGTCACCCGAGTCTGTTTTAGTGGGTATTTTGATAGCATTATATATGTTGGGCAATGTGCTATTTTCAAATCTGATATCAAGTACCGGTCCGATTACCTGTACTATGAATCCTGTACTTCCCGCCATACTCTCACTCCCATCTGCATGTAAATCACGCAATTGTATAATAAGATACTTGATTTTCTCAATTACTTTTATTTCAAAGCTGCAGCGCCACCTACAATTTCAGAGATTTCCTGAGTAATAGCGGCCTGTCTGGCTCTGTTATAGTATAGATTAAGTTTTTGAAGCATTTCATCAGCATTTTTCGTTGCACTATCCATTGCAGTCATTCGTGCATTCTGTTCACTTGTAAACGCTTCTACAAACGCTCCGTACATTATGCCCTTGATATACTTAGGTATTAAGACATCCAGAACCACTGATGAGGATGGCTCATACTTGAACTGCTCGTCAATAATTATGTCCTCAGCCTTAACATCTTCACGAAGGGCACCTATTTCGAGAGGCAATAATTTCAGTAGCTTAGGCTCAAGAGAAATGGCTGATACCATCTGGGTAAATACTATAAAAACCTCATCAACCTCATTTTTGTTATACAGGTCAAGTATGATTTCTGCAACTTCTCTGGCCCTATAAACTGTAGGATTCTGTACGACATAATCAAATTCAGTGTGAACTTTGTAGTCTTTCTTTACAAAATAAGACCTTCCGGAATTTCCGGCTACAAGTAGCAATGCATTATCCTTATCCGGTCCTATGGCTTGCTCGGCAAGTTTCTTAATATTACTGTTATAGCCGCCTGCCAAGCCCTTATCACCGGTGATTATTATATAAGCCTTCTTGCTTCCTGATTGCTTGTTGCCAAAATTAATATATTTGCTTTCAACATCTCCACTATGTGCAAGTATTTCTGCAATAGTTTCTCTAACCTTGCTAAAATATGGAAGGGTTTCTTCCAGTTGCGCTCTTGCCTTCTTTAGTTTTGACGCTGATATCAACTTCATGGCCTTGGTTATTTGCCGCATCTGATTTATACTTTTAATACGCAACTTAATTTCACGCATATTATTTGCCATATGATAACCCGCCGTTTCTGTAATTTATTAAACAAACTGAACTTTGAATTCCTCAACAGCAGTTTGCATAAGCTTCATTATTTCATCACTTATATCCCCTGTTTCAGAAATACTTGAAAGTATTTTAAGATATTTGTCCTTAACAAAGGAAATCAACTCTTGATTAAATTTGCGGACCTTGTTAACAGGCAAATCCATCAGATACCCTTTTGTAGCGGCAAATAGTATCATTACCTGTTCTTCTACCGGTAGAGTAGCATATAAAGGCTGCTTGAGGGTTTCTACCAGCCTTTCACCCTGTAACAGCTTGTCACGGGTTGCTTTGTCAAGGTCGGAACCGAACTGGGCAAAAGCCTCCAGCTCTCTATATTGCGCAAGATTGATTCTCAGAGGACCTGCAATTTTTCTCATTGCTTTTATCTGGGCGGAACCACCAACACGTGATACCGACAAACCAACATTGACAGCCGGTCTTTGTCCCGCATTAAATAACTCTGATTCAAGATATATCTGTCCGTCTGTGATTGAGATAACATTGGTAGGAATATACGCAGATACGTCTCCTGCAAGAGTCTCTATAATAGGAAGCGCGGTAATTGAACCTCCGCCCAACTCGTCGCTTAGTTTTGCAGCTCTTTCAAGTAATCTTGAATGCAGGTAGAATACATCTCCGGGGTAAGCTTCTCTTCCCGGCGGTCTTTTAAGAAGCAATGACATCGCTCTGTACGCAACGGCATGCTTTGATAGATCATCATAAATAATTAATACATCTTTGTGCTGATTGTACATGAATTCTTCTGCCATAGCACACCCTGAATAGGGAGCCAGATATTGAACTGAAGCAGTATCACTGGCAGTTGAAGACACAATTATTGTATATTCCATAGCCCCGAACTTTTCAAGAGTATTGACTATACTTGAAACGGTAGATGCTTTTTGTCCTATAGCAACGTATACGCAAAGAACATCCTTACCCTTCTGATTAATGATAGTATCAACAGCTATTGCTGTCTTACCGGTCTGTCTGTCACCTACTATAAGCTCTCTCTGGCCCCTTCCGATCGGAATTAGTGCGTCCAGTGCCATTATACCTGTCTGCAGAGGCTTATTTACACTCTTTCTGTCAATAACTCCCGGTGCGGTAAAATCAACAGGTCTAAAATTTTCGGCAACAATATCCCCTTTTCCATCAAGAGGTTTTCCCAAGGGATTTACTACCCTGCCAATAAGAGAGTTTCCTACTGGTACCTGAACTGTCTTACCTGTTCTTTTTACAGTTGAACCCTCTTTTATTTCTCTGTCATCTCCCAGTACAACGCAACCAACATTGTCTTCCTCAAGGTTAAGAGCCATACCGTATACATTATTGTCAAACTGTAGGAGTTCACCTGACATACATGATTGCAAACCATATATTCTTGCAATACCGTCACCTGATTGAAGCACATAACCTACATCATCAGTTTTTACTGCAGCGCCATAGCTTTCTATCTGCTGCTTTATTATTGAGCTAATTTCTTCTGGTCTAAGACTCATCCTTTTCTCACCCCATATGCTCTGATACCGGCCTATATACTAACCAGCTCAGTTAATGATTCAATTCTGCCTTTAATACTTCCATCATAAACCTGGTCACCGATGACGACCTTGATTCCTCCAATTAGTGAAGGATCAATTACCTCAGTAACTTTAACCGCGTTTGCATTATATTTTTTACTAAACTTTTCTTTCAAACTTATTAGCTGCTGTTCCTCTAAAGAAGAAATTGTAATAATTTTCATATCCAGCACATTTGCCTTTTCATCAGCAAGGTGTACAAACTGCACATATATTCCCGGCAATTCTCCAATACGTTGTTTTGCCGTAAGCAATAAAACAAAGTTCAGCAGGTTCACACTTAATCTGTCTGCGAATACATTTCTGATAAAACTCTGTTTTTTCTCGGTTTTAACCCGTGGGTCAATCAGGAACTCCCTGAATTGTACGTCGGTATTAAATAATTCAACCAACTGACCAAATTCCTGTACGACATTATTTAGATCGTTCAACGAAAGTTCCAGTAATGCCTGGGCGTATCTTTTTTCAACAAGCGGCATCAGGCAGCACCTGCCTCATCTATAAATTTATCAACCAAAGTTTTGTTTGAATCAGTGTCCATATTTGCCTGAACAACTTTTGAAGCAGCCGCAATAGCCAGTGCAGCTATCTGTTGTCTCACCTGACGCAGCATTTCTTCTCTTTCACGTTCTACGTCCTGACGTCCTTTCTCAACAATTGCAAGTGCATCTTTCTTTGCGTTTGCAATTATTTCATCATACTCACGCATTGCTTTTGCTCTTCCTTCATTCAAAAGCCTGTCGCTTTCTTCCCTTATTTTCTTTATCTGATCTTCATAATTTTTTCTTGACTCAGCCGCTTCAAGTTTCGCCTGATCGGCATCCTTCAAAGCCTGATCTATTGAATTTTTACGTTTTTCCATAAACTCAGTAACAGGCTTGAACAAAAACTTTCGCATGAAAAAATATAAAATCAACAGGTTCAGTGCAACAAAAATAAACGTATATTTTTCTGGCATCAACATAAAAGTATCATTCGCCTTTCTGGCTCACAGGATTTTATTGATAACGCGCCTATCGTGAGCCGGATAGGGCGTAAAATGATACTTTGCACATCGCCTTTTCGCACATTTGTGCGAAATTCTGGCGGTGCTAAATTCCGCCGGAGGCATACTATTTTGAAAGTGGTTTTCTTTCATAAAAGTATCATTCGCCTTTCTGGCTCACAAAATTAATAATATAACGCACCTACCGTGAGCCGGATAGGAATTTTCTATATCATAGCCTGGGATTATGCCCTGCTCAATTGTCTTTACTACTATATCTGTGAAAGGTGTAACACACACTGGGTGTATGCACCTTTCACAGATATTTACTACATGAAACCCTTATCAGCCCATTCTTACATTTTCAAGAATACGAGAACCAACGCAACCACAAGGCCATAGATGGCTGTTGCTTCGGCAAGAACTGCACCAAGGAGCATAACTGTTCTAATTTGTCCGGCAGCTTCAGGCTGTCTTGCAATACCTTCAACAGCTTTACCTGTTGCCAAACTGATACCAACTCCGGCACCAATTCCGGTAAATACTGCTATTGCTGCTGCTATAGCTATTATTCCTGTCATATTAATTCACCCCCTTATTCAATAGCCTCTGCAATATATAGTGAAGTTAAAAACATAAACACGTATGCTTGTAGAGCTCCGTCAAATAAATCAAAATATATACTGAGTGCCGCAGGTACTACCGGCGGCAATGCCATGTAGATAAGTTCCATTACAATAAAAGCTCCCAAAATATTACCAAATAGACGTAACGCAAGAGATAACGGTTTTATACCATAATCAAGTACTTTAAATGGAAGCATCAAGGGTATGGGCTCGATGAAGCTTTTCAGCCATCCACTCATCTTCTTGTACCTAATACCCGAGTAAATAACAACGATGATTGACATTATAGCCATACATGCTGTTACGTTTATATTTCTTGTGGGTGGCCTTAATTTGAAGCTTTCACCCGGTATTACATTAAAAATTGATACTGTGTTTGCAAAAATGAGGAAAAGGAATATTGTGCCAAGATATGGGGCAAATGCTTTCCAGTGATGTTCACCAATTGCATCCTTTGCAATATTGTTTATAAATTCCACTATGATCTCTGCAATATTTTGTTTCTTGTGTGGTACGGCGGTAAGCTTACGAGTAAGAAAAATACTAAAAAAAATCAAAACCGCCATAATTACCCACATTACAACAACCACATCAGCTACAGGTATCTGTAACCATGGAAGCTTAATTGTAAACAAGGTATGGGGTTCCATTGCGTGAATAAGCCTATCGCTCATGCTCATTTCTTCATGCATTTATTTCACCTTCTGTCCATAGTGATTTTTAGTGATTCCAAAAGCTTCTGTTATAGCATTTATCATTACAATAATAGGGACTGAAAGTATTCCTGCCAATGCAGCCATTAAGGAATGTACTCCAAATTGCATGGCCAGTACTACTGTTATTCCTATTATTACTATGTATAATAAATATATAACAAGATTATTTATTATAGCCCGCTTTTTACCGGCTACCCCAAGTAAATGCTTAAAGACCGCTTCAAGTACAGAAAACCTCAACAACGACAATAGTACACCGGCTGTAAGAGCAACTACCATAACAAGCTTAGGACCTCTTACTACCATGCATATTATAAGAGCAATTGCATAAAAAACAACTACTCTTTTTACAAAAAATTTTAAAATATTACTCATTATAGTTTTTTTATACAATCTCCGTAAATAATTGTTAAGTTTCTGCTTAAAAATTACGATACTTATTTATGTTTATTTTGCTATATGCTATGTTGGATAAGAACATAGCATGAAATTAGTTAAATAATAGCACAGAGAAAAAGGTAAATCAATTACCCTTTTATGAAAAGTGCATAAAGAAGTTTATAGTTATTATTATTCTTGCACAAAAGAATTTTTATTCAGGAGTGGTTAAAATATGGATATTACAACCATTGTGGGTTTGATCTTGGGTCTTGGAGGAGTTGTATTAGGCTACTTGGAGGAAGGGCATTTTGACTTGTCATTACTACGAGGCCTATGGGGAGCAGGTCCTTTTCTAATTGTTTTTGTCGGCGGTTTCGGTGCTACGCTGGTAGCCTTTCCCTTATCGGAGTTTAAAAAGTTGTTGTCCACACTTTCCATGCTGTTCACTCAAAAGAATTATAATGAAATAGATATTATTAATGAGCTTGCAGACCTCTCTGAAAAAGCCAGAAAGGATGGCCTGCTAAGCCTGGAACAGGATGCCCAATCCAATAAAAACGATTTGATAAGAAAAGGGCTTGCCCTTGTTGTTGACGGTATAGAAACAGAGGTTATAAAAGATATACTTGCAAGAGAAACTGAGTTGCAGGGTGAGATATACGAATCAGGGGCAAAAATATTTGAAGCAATGGGAGGAACCTGGCCTGCCATGGGTGTTTGTGGTACGGTTATGGGTATGTTGAGTATCCTAAAGGATTTAAGTGACCCGCTGGCACTTGGTCCGAAAATAGCAGGTGCGTTTATTGCTACTTTTTATGGTGTTGCCTTTGCAAACCTTGTATGGTTACCTTTTGGTAATAAGATAAAAACAAAGGCCGCTCGTGAAACAATGATTAACGAATTAATTATTGAAGGTCTTTTATCAATACAGGCCGGTGAAAATCCACGTATAATTAAGGAAAAGCTCAATCTAAATCTTATGGAAAAATTAAATGGCAACAAAGAGAAAGCCGTTGTCGGTGCTGAAGAAGGAGCTGAAGCTTAATAATGGCAAAGGAAAAACTAGTTAAGGATAATTCTGAACGCTGGCTATTAACATATGCAGACTTGATGAACCTTTTACTTATTCTGTTTATTTTATTATTTGCTTATAGTCAAGTAGACACGCAAAAGTTTCAACAGCTATCACAATCCTTTGGTTCAGTATTCGGCGCTGGTTCTGATTCTGTTCTTCAGGGTAGTGGGCAGGGAAACTCCCTTATTAATTTTCCTGCGACCATGCCATCACCTGTCATCCCGTCTGAAATTGAAGACAAGCAAATAGAAGGTATAACTCAGGAAGTAAAGCAAATGATTAAAGGACAAGGTCTTGAAGGAAGTATAGACGTAAAACGGCAGGAACGTGGAGTTGTTATATCCATCAAAGAAAGGCTAATCTTTAAGTCCGGAAGTTCAGAAATTGAGAAAGAATCGGAAGATAAGGTACTTGCAATCGGTAAAGATATTTTATCAAAGATACCAAACAAACACATTCGTGTTGAGGGTCACACCGATAATGTGCCTATAAAAAGCTCCATATACCCCTCGAACTGGGAATTGTCAAGTGCCAGAGCTACAAATGTACTTAGAATCCTTGTGGAAAAGGGTGGTCTTGACCCTCAATTGATTTCAGCTGTAGGTTACGGAGAATATACTCCTCTGGTTCCAAATGATTCGGACGCTAACCGAGAGAAAAACAGAAGAGTTGATATTGTAATTCTTACTGAAGATTCAAGCCAGGGCGAGGCTAGTAAGGATGTAAACACTAAATAAGTGAAAAGTGAAGAGTGAAGAGTGAAAAGTTATTGTGGGCCGACTTACGTCGGCCTTTTATTCTATTTCAGTCGTAAAAGGTTATGAGATCACAGATAAGTTAACTTAAATACATAACCACTCGCTTCTTGTCAAAGCGTAGCATACCTCGTTAGAGGGCTGTTCATTAAGCAATTCAAATCTTTTTACGTTATCCGCTATTCTCATACCTGCTTTTTGGAGAACTCTTCCCGATGCAGGGTTTTGAATCCGGTGGAAGGCTTCAAGCTTTTCAAAGCAAGGTTTTTCAAAAGAGTAACGTAATATTGCAGTAAGTGCTTCGGGGGCATACCCCTTCCCCCAGAAGTTAGTACCGATGCAATATTCAACTTCAACAGTGGAAAACTCATCATATACTCTGCAGAAAGCTATCTGTCCAATATTCTCTTCTGTTCCCTTAAGGATAATAGCCCAACGATAAAATGATTTATCCTCATATTTGGAAATCCATCCGTTTAACAATTCGTGTACTTCTTTTTCAGTACTGTATACCGGCTCACCATAGTTAATTTGGATTATAGGGTCAGCAATCCAATTCCTTAACATGCTTTCTGCATCCGAGTATTCGAATTTTCTCAGTAAGAGTCTGTCAGTCTCAAGGTTATCAGTTCCGGTGTGATTAATCATATGGGGTTTCCTCCTATATTTATTAGTCTATAAAAAATTAAGGCTTGCGCAAGCAAGCCTTAATTAACTATTCTCTCTATACAACAAATTCCTCAGGCTTCTGGTCTGTTAAGCCAAAATGGAACAGCAGCACCTGAACAATTCTTTCAGACGCATGCCCATCGCCGTATGGATTAACGGCTCTGGCCATTTTTTCATAGTCAGCCTTGTCATCGAGGAGCTTTGAGGCATGCTCAACAATTTCTTCCTGAACTGTTCCGGCAAGCCTTACCGTTCCAGCCTTCACAGCCTCCGGTCTTTCAGTTTCCTTCCTAAGCACAAGTACGGGCTTGCCCAGTGTTGGAGCCTCCTCCTGAATTCCTCCGGAGTCTGTCATAATCATGTAGGAGCGTGCCATTAGGTTGTGCATATCCTGCACATCCAAAGGAGGTATCAGATGAACTCTTTCCCTGTCTCCCAGAATCTCCCTTGCGGTCTCCTGAACAGCCGGGTTTAAATGTACAGAGTAAACTACTTCAACATCCTTGTAATTGTTGACTATAGTAGCAAGAGCACGGCAAATATTGCGAAGAGGCTCTCCCAGATTTTCTCTTCTATGTGCTGTCACAGCTATAACCCTCTTGTTCTTGAAGTCAATATTTCTTAACGCTTCGCACTCAAAAATATAGTCTTCCTTTACCGTAGTTTTCAGAGCATCATTTACTGTATTACCTGTAACATAAATGGTGTCCTGGTTTACTCCCTCATTCAACAGGTTGGCTTTATTGGTTTCTGTAGGTGCCAAGTGGATATCTGCCATTGCTCCGGTAAGCTTTCTGTTCATTTCTTCAGGGTAGGGCGAATATTTGTCAAAGGTTCTCAAGCCGGCTTCCACATGTCCAACAGCCACCTGTTTATAGAATGCAGCAAGACTTCCTACAAAGCAAGTGGTAGTATCCCCATGAACCAGCACGATATCGGGCTTTTCACTATCTATTACATTCTCAAGACCTTCAAGAGCTCTTGTGGTGATGCCTGTTAAAGTCTGTTTGCTTTGCATTATGTTAAGGTCGTGATCAGGAACGATTTCAAACATCTTCAGCACCTGATCCAGCATTTCCCTGTGCTGCGCCGTTACGCAAACAACAGAATCTATTTTTTCACTCTTTTCCAATTCCTTAACCAACGGAGCCATTTTAACTGCATCAGGCCTTGTTCCGAATATAGTCATAACTTTTAACTTTTCCAATTTTCTACCTCCAATTGCAGCCAACCTTGCAGGGTTCTCAAGATGATGGCATTCCTTTGCCTTGTTGGCATTGTTCATCTCGTTCATGTACATTGAACCAACTATAACAAAAATTGCTACTGCTATTACAAGTATTATTGCACTTACAGGTCCTTTGTAATCAAGTACCACCGCACACAGGCCCAGTGCTGCACTAGCGATGTATATCAGCGATACAGACTGTCTTTGTGTGAGTCCCATATCCACCAGCCTGTGGTGAAGGTGACCCCTGTCTGCTGTCATTGGCGACTTTCCGCTAGCTACTCTTCTCAGAATAGCAAAGACGGTATCAAACAAAGGTAAGGCAAGTACCAGAATCGGAACCGCTATTGCTATAGCAGTATAGGCCTTGTAGGTACCTTGAATTGATATGGTTCCAAGCATAAAACCAAGAAAGGTTGCTCCGGTATCTCCCATGAATATCTTTGCAGGGTTAAAATTATATGGTAGAAAACCAAGGGCTGAACCGGCAAGAATTGCCGCCAGAACTGCCGTATGTATATCCGGCTCCGGTCTGATAACCGATACAAAAAACAGCGATAAAGAACCGATTGAGGATACTCCTGCTGCTAAGCCGTCAAGACCGTCAATAAAATTAATAGCATTTGTAATTCCCACGATCCATAAAATTGTTATAGGGTAAGAAATCCATGGTCCAAAGGTTGAAATACCTATATCTGAAAACGGATTGGTTATAAAGTCGATCCTAGTACCTGTAACAGCAACTATAAGGGCTGCTATTATCTGAATCGGAAATTTAAGTTTTGCACTTAAAGCCTTTATATCATCAATCACGCCAAGGATTGCAATAATAGAGCTTCCAATCAGCATTCCAAAAAACTGCGTGTCAAATTCAATAGCTGTACCAACTGACAAAAGTTTGGAACTAATAATGCTGAAAAGTATTGACACAAAGAACCCGGCAATAATTGCAAAGCCTCCCAGTCTTGCTATAGGCTGCTTATGCATTCTTCTGTCATCCTTCGGGATATCAACAGCCCCAATTCTAAAAGCCAGGCTTTTAACCACCGGAGTTGTTGAAAATGCAACTATAAAAGCAAGGGTGAAAGAACTAAAATACTCAAAAACACTAGACATTATACACCTTCCGTTCTTGAAGAAGTCAAAATACTTCTTTCGGTTTGGTCTCCAAACATCAAAATAGAGGGAGGTGTTGAAACTCCCTCTGGCTCTGATTTAGTTTATTATTAAACCTTAACTACCTCGATACCTGCTTCCTCAAGTAGAGTCATCGACAGTTCATCGGGATAATCCCCGTTAAATACAATACGGGTTATTCCAGCATTGATAGCCAGCTTTGCGCACAAAACGCAGGGCTGCGTTGTCACATATAAAGTGGCACCATTAACACTGGTCCCGCTGTAAGCGGCTTGAACAATTGCGTTTTGTTCAGCATGAATGGCTCTGCACAGTTCATGCCTTTGACCGGAAGGTATATTAAGCTTTTCTCTTAAACAGCCTACTTCTGAACAGTGTTTGCACCCTACAGGTGCACCGTTATAACCGGTCGAAAGTATTCTTTTGTCTTTGACAATAATTGCTCCAACCTGTCTTCTCATGCAGGTAGATCTGGTTTTTATCAAATCCACTATCTGCATGAAGTATTCATCCCAAGATGGCCTCATATATACCCCCCTGCCACATTTATGCTCTATCACACCGATTTTCGCATAAAAGTTGATAATTTTCCTTTATGTTTTACTTGGTTCCAAAGAGTCTGTCACCTGCATCTCCCAAACCAGGAACAATATACGCGTGATCGTTTAAAACCTCATCAACAGCTGCACAGTAAATCTCAACATCCGGATGATCCTTGCGGATACGTTCAATACCTGTTTTTGCAGCTACAAGGCACATTAATTTTATATTTGTAACTCCCCTGTTTTTAATAAACTGAATAGCTGCTGATGCTGATCCACCTGTTGCAAGCATTGGATCCAGTACAACAATTTCTCTTTCCTCAACATCTACAGGCAATTTACAGTAGTATTCAACAGGTTCATGGGTTTCAGGATCTCTATATAAACCAATATGTCCAACCTTTGCCATAGGGAGCAAACTCAACATCCCGTCTACCATACCCAAACCGGCTCTCAGAATTGGAACAATTCCTAATTTCTTACCTGAAATAACTTTAGTTTTTGCAATTCCAACTGGTGTTTCAATCTCGACTTCCTTCAGTGGCATATTTCTTGTTACTTCATAGCCCATAAGCATTGCAATTTCTGAAACCAGCTCTCTAAATTCCTTAGTGTTTGTGTTCTTATCCCTAAGTAATGAAATTTTGTGCTGTATCAGTGGATGGTCAAAAACAAATACACTTTCCATTTTTATTCCTCACTTTGTAAAATATTTTTTTTCAATATTAGAAATCTTATTTACTCTGTCACCATGTCTACCACCTAAAAACTCTGTTTCAAGCCAGGTTTCAATGATGTCCAGGGCAACCCCAGGGCCGACGACCCTTTCACCGATTGCCAGAATATTTGCATTATTGTGCTGTCTGCTCATCTTAGCCATATAGCTGTCGGTACATAAAGCACATCTTACGCCCGGAACCTTGTTACATGCTATTGAGATACCTATTCCAGTACCACATATAACAATACCCTTTTCACATTCCTGCTTGCTTACAGCTTCAGCTACTACTTGTCCATAGTCCGGATAGTCTACAGAATCAGGGCAATTAGTTCCGAAATCCTTAACTTTCAGTCCCTTGCTTTCAAGGAATTTGATTATATCCGCTTTAAGCAGATATCCAGCATGATCACTACCTATTGCTATCAAATTTATCTCCATTTCCGGCGCAGTACCAATTTGCCGAAGCCGACCATATATATTTAAGTACCATCGGAAGTCTTTTAAGGAAAATTGCCTGTGCCACTTTTAATATTTGTTTCGCTTTATTTTAACTGTTTTTAGGTATGTCATTCTTTATTATTTTATAGTATAAATTATTACATGTCAAAAAAAATAGCCCTATTGGTTTGCGTATGATTTGCGTTTAACTATCTAATGTCGAACCTGTGTGATATAACCCTTTGTACACTGTCATAGATTTCTCTGGCACAGGCTTCATAGCTTTCATAAGGCATTCCGAAGGGATCGGTGATATCCAAACTTCTTCCATCAGCCGCTTGCTCAGGATAAGCATACTCCTTTAAGGTATAAATAATAGATTTTTTTCCAGGAAAACTACTTCTGAGAAAATCCCTGTGCTGTCTTGTCATAGTCAATATCAGTCCGGCTTTATTCATATCTTCCTGGCTGAGAAGCCTTGCCTTATGAATGGATATATCAATGCCCCAAAGTTTTTTCAACGCTTCAACAGAATGCAGGGAAGCGGGGTCTCCGTCGAAGGCTTGAATCCCTCTTGACGAAACAACTGCTCCCACAAGGCTCTCCTTCTGCTGAGAAAATGCTCTGAAGATACCTTCAGCCATGCAACTTCTACAGGTGTTTCCAGTACAAACAAATATAATATTCAGAGTGTTAGTATCTTCATTAGAAACTAATTTTTTTTCATTGTATTGTTCAGTTTGCATTCTTACCTCCAGGTTTCAATTATACGACTCCTGTGTTAAGCTTCTACTATGTCATATCCTGCGGCCTTAACCATTCTGTTCATTATTGCCAGACCCACTTCATGCTCGTCCACCGCTTCAGCAAAAATTATATCAACACCTCTGTCGTCAAATTCTCGTAAAAGAGCAAATAAACTCGCTGCGATGGTTTCAGGGTTGTCCCTGTCTCCCATGGACAGAATCTCAAAACCACTGTATAAATCCTTTGTTTGATGGGTGGCGCAAATCCCCACCTTCTTTCCCTCGCTTCCTGCTTTCTTTGCCAACTCGGAAATTTTGTCAGTCTGCTTTTCTATATTTTTACTTCTGACTATCACAACATGTGCTTTCGGAGAGTAATGAGTGTATTTCATTCCCGGTGACTTTGGAATGTTTTCTGAACTAATTTTCCCTAAAATGGTTTTATCCATGTCTATGGGACCGATAAATTTTTCAATTTGACTTGGTGTTATACCACCGGGTCTTAAAAGTACAGGAGGGTCTACCGAGACATCCAGTACTGTCGACTCCAATCCGACCTGAGAGACGCCTGCATCAACCACCATTGCAATTTTGCCTTCCATATCGTCCAGGACGTGCTGCGCCGTCGTGGTACTTGGTTTACCCGAAGCATTTGCGCTGGGCGCAGCGACAGGTACTCCTGCCAGCCGTATCAGCTCACGTGCTACCGGATGTCCGGGCATACGAACTGCCACAGTGTCCAGTCCGGCTGTAATAATCTCCGGAATAATTGTACTTTTTTTCAGTACAAGTGTCAGAGGGCCCGGCCATAGCTTGTCCATCAGTATTTCGGCTTTTTTCGTTACTTTTTCGGTGAGCTCAAAAACCTTTTCCTTTTCTGCAATATGTACTATTAATGGATTATCTGAAGGCCTTCCCTTAGCCTTGTAAATTTTTTCTACAGCTTCAGGGTCAAGTGCATTGGCTCCAAGTCCATATACCGTTTCGGTGGGAATGGCCACAACGCTGCCCGATCTGAGTAATTCCGCCGCAATATTCAGTTTATCTATGTCTATATTTTCAGGGTCAATTTGTATAACTTCGGTTTTCATTATCCCTTTACTCCTGTGTTCCGCAACTTTTCATAGTTCACTTCTTCACTATTCACATTCACTCTTCACTCGATTTTCTTCCAACCTCTTACTTCCAACTTCTAACCTCTAACTTCCAACTTCCAATTTAATTTATCATCGTTACTATTATACCACACAAAATACCAAGTATATTGCCTACAGAGGACATTCTGCCCAGATACATCCTTTTTGACTCAGGTATTAATTCTCCATATACAACAAAAAGCATGGCACCACCGGCAAACCCCAGGCAAACCCCGATGAATTGCTCTGAAACCTGCCCTAAAGCAGCTCCTATCAAGGCGCCAATACCCATTGGCACGCCTGACAGTATAGTCAGCACGAAGGCTTTTACAGCCGAGAATCCTCCGACTCTCATAGGCAACGCCATGGCAATACCTTCAGGGACATCATGTATCGCGATTATCAGTGTCAGCGTTATTCCAAGGCTGAATGAGGCTTCAAAACCCGACCCTACCGCAAAACCCTCCGGCAGATTGTGCATGGCAAGACCTATGGAGACCAGAATTCCTGCCCTCAACAGGTCTGAATTACCTTTTGCATTCTTTACTGCATCAATCTGCTTAACAATATCATCAATAAAAATTACTATCAGTATTCCCAGCAGCACACCTATTAATGTGAGGTTAAGACCTGCTATATCAACCGCTTCCGGTATCAGCTCAAAACAAACCACCGAAGTCATCAACCCCGCCGAAAACTCCAGTATTGAGCTCATAATCCTTTTATTTATATTTTTGCCCACAAAAAAGGCTATCAATCCACCTATACCTGTTCCGGTAATTCCTGATATCAAGCCTACTACAGCAATTCTTATTATGTGTTCCACAGCAGTCCCATCCTTATATAGTAAGTCTATAACGAGGTGGAAAGCTATCGTCTCGTTATAAGACATACTATTCGTAATTGCCGCAGAATATTATTAATTTTTAATCCTCATCGTCACTGCCGCTGCCTAATTTTTCAGACTGGTCAGTAGTAATAAGCGCATCAATTATTTCATCGAGGTCACCGTCAAGTACTTGGTCAAGCTTATAAAGCGTAAGATTAATTCTGTGGTCGGTAACTCTTCCCTGAGGATAATTGTACGTTCTGATTCTTTCACTTCTGTCGCCGGTACCGACCTGACTTTTTCTGTCCTGGGCTACTTCGTTAATCTGTTGCTCCTGAGCAGCTTCATAAAGTTTGGATCTCAATATCTTCATAGCCTTGTCCTTGTTCTTGTGCTGTGATCGTTCATCCTGGCAGGCTACTACAATACCGCTCGGTATGTGCGTTATTCTTATGGCAGAATCGGTCTTATTTATATGCTGACCTCCGGCACCGCTGGCTCTGTAGGTATCAATTCTAAGGTCATTAGGGTTTATATCCACATCAACCTCTTCAACTTCGGGGAGAACTGCTACTGTTATTGTAGAGGTATGAATACGTCCGCTTGATTCTGTAGAGGGTACTCGCTGAACTCTATGAACGCCACTCTCAAACTTAAGACGGCTGTATGCCCCCTTACCCTCAATCAGGAACACAACTTCCTTGAAACCTCCAAGTTCAGTAGGGTTTGAGTCAAGTATCTCATATTTCCAACGCCTTCTCTCCGCATATCTGGTCATGGCTCTGAAGAGTACCCCCGCAAAAAGCGCCGCCTCTTCACCACCTGCACCACCGCGGATTTCTACAATAACGTTTTTGTCATCGTTAGGATCCTTTGGTACTATCATAATTTTAAGCTGTTTCTTTATAGCTTCCAGCTTTTCCTGGGCATCCTCGAATTCAGCCTGAACCATTTCACGGAAATCCTTATCCAGAGTATCGTTCAAGAGTTCTCTAGCCTCTTCAATATCAGAGGTTACTTTCTTGTACTCTCTGAACTTCTGAACTATCTCCTCCAGATCGGAGTATTCCTTCATATATCTTTTATATTCCTCCTGATTATTTATAACATCAGGATCGCTTAACTTGTGGCTTATTTCCTCGTACCTGTCCTCTGCCGACTGCAGTTTATCAAACATAAAATCCTCCACTGACTATTACTTGCCATATTATGGTGTCCAGAATATACCTTAATTAATGCACATAAGAATCCGGACTTTTTTATCGGATAAATAACATCTATAAATAATAAATTGTGTTACGCAATTAGTTATTATAACATGAACAATATATAGACGCAACAAAAGAACTATCTTTAAGTAGCCATTTAAAGATAGTTCTTTCAGGGGTACTAAGTTCTATATAAATTTTAATCTCATAAGCACTATAACTACTTTATTACAGGTGTCCTCATTTTTATTCTTACCTTCAGGACGACTCAACAATTACTTTACTATCTCAATCAGCCCGTTCATGGTTTCACCGGTAATACTAACCTTGTTGAGCCCTGATTCGTAATTCTTACTTTCAGCCTCAACAAAACTTCCGGTAACTCCTTTACGGTTCACATTGTGATAAACTATTTCAGGAATAAGAAGGTTTATGGAACCGTTACTTGCATGAGCCTTTACCTTATAAACCCTGCTGTCCATATCATTCATATTAACCTTGATACCGCCGTTGGAGGTTTTGAGATACATGTTCATATCTGAATTTTCGTCAATATTCTGAGCGTTTTCTATGTTAATTCTGCCATTTATGGTAACAGCGCTTACATCCTTCACTTTTATATGTTTAATATCTATAACAGCATTGCTGGTATTTATGTCAATTTTTTCACCGATTATATAGTTCAACTGTACTCTGCCGTTTTTGGTATTAACTGAAACATTGTCACTGTTTACACCCATCAGCTCAATATGGGCATTCTTTGTAGTTGCAATGATCTCTTCGGAAAGAGAATCTTCAATATAAATTTTGCCGTTTGAATTTTCTATCTTTATTGTCTTAAACTTAACGTCGGGTATGAATATCTCATGGGAAACACTAACATTAAAAGCAGTGCTGCTGACCTTTATTGAAATATTCTGAGGATCATCTGCAAAGGTAACAATTCCTTCTCCTGTTGGGGAGGGACTCTTTATTCTGGAAATGATCATAACTTTAGGGTCAAGATGTTTTTTTATTGTAATACTGCCGTTAATTCCGCTTATTTCAAGATTTGCACTTTCGGCAGGAATTACTTCATAATTTTTTTGTACCGTCTGCAGACTTCCAAAAATATTGAAGGAATTTGTATCTACAAAGCTTCCAACATAATCAATAACCTTGTCAACTATTCCAGCAGTTGTGGTTGCAACATTTTTACCAATCTTTTCAGCCTTGTTAGCAAAATCATCAATCATGTTGTCAAAATCAGCCTGGTTGTAATTACTCTTGAATTCCTTCTTCCACTCATTTACCCTGTCTCTTACCTTTGCTGCTTCCTCTGCAAAACCATTTGATTTTTGATTTCTTCTATAGTTGAAATTTTCAGTATTTTCCTTTTTAGTCTCATCTTCAAGTGCCGCTAACAGCTTAGCAGCCTCCTCGGTGGATATTTTCTTTTCTTCCACCATCTTTAATATCAGTAATCTTTCTTCGCTAATAGACATCGCTAAATTCCCTCCTAATTCACCCGCATTTATTATTCCTTCATTTGACTTAATGCTTCTTCAACACTAATTTCACCGGCATTCAGTTTATCAAGTATTTCCTTCCTTCTGCCAGGAACCTCTGGTATTGGTTCTCCCTTATGTCCCAGGGCTGACGCCACATCCTCCAGCTTATTCTTAACTGTAGGATACGACACGCCAAGTTCCTTCTCAACTTCTTTAATGTTTCCTCTGCATTTTATGAATACATCCAAAAAGTTTTTTTGATCAATTGTCAATTTACAAAACTTACATAGTGAAAAGTGTCCTTCTATAACTGTGTCACAACTATTACAGGTTATTCTTGTAACCTCTGTTTCACTCCCGCAAACCGGGCACTTGCCGATAGCTTCTCTTGCCATAAAATCACCTCTTAAATTTTTAGAAAAATATTTATTTACCTTGGTTAACCTTTAAATCTTTTGTATTGAATATTAATTTTTTTAATCACTTATTTAATATTATTAAGCTTACAACTATATATTATTCCTATTCTCAGAATTTGTCAACACTTTTATTTAAAAATTTTAATTTATATATTAATTTTTATTAAACATCAATTAATTATATTAATTTTGCGTTTAATAAAAAGATAGCTGCCTCAAAATAGAATTGCTATTTCTATTTTAAGACAGCTTCATTTCGCCCAACATTATAAATTTTACATGACGTCCATATAGTTTTATGGTTAGTTCAATTATTCAACGTTTGCAGTTTCCAATACCTTTCTCGCCTCAACCTTTTCAATCCTCTTACCCTCAATTTCGGCAACCCTGAAAGCAATATTCTTATATTCCACTTCGGGATTCTCTCCGGTTTTCGGTATTCTACCCAGCAGATCCATAATAAATCCGCTTAGAGTAACAAAATTATCAACCGGCAAGGTCTCCTTCAGTACCTCGGATACCTTATCTAGACTTATGGCACCCTCAAATACAAATGTATCATTCTCCAGATATTCAACATCCTTATGTTCTATATCATATTCATCAAATATGTTCCCTACTATCTCCTCCAGCAGGTTTTCCATGGTCACTATTCCTGCTGTACCACCGTAATCGTCAATTACCACGGCCATATGTATTTTATTCTTCTGCATTTCCCTGAAAAGTTCATCTGTACGCTTGGATTTGGGTACCATATATGGGGACCTGATTATATTTTCCAGATTAAACTGTTTTGATGGACTCAGCATATACTGAATCAAATCCTTCACGTGGAGTATACCCACGATATTATCGATGTTTTCCCTATAAACAGGAACTCTTGTGTACTTGTCCCTATCCATTATATACAATGCATACTCAAGATCTGAATCTACCTGGATACCAACTATTTTTGTCCTATGGGTCATAATTTCGGACACATTCTTGTTGTCAAAGTCAAAAATGTTATCAATCATTTCTTTTTCGGTATCCTGAATAACACCTTTCTCTTCTCCAACCTCCACCATCATTCGTATTTCTTCTTCAGTAACCCTTTCATTATCATCATCCGAAGGATTCCCACCGAAGATCTTTATAAAGAAGTTAGTTGAACCTGTAAGAAATTTCACAAACGGATTAGTTATCTGTGACAGCAGAGTTAAAGGCCCAACGGCTATTCTGGATATAAAATCGGCTTTTTGCATTGCCACTCTTTTAGGAATCAGTTCACCAAAAACAAGTGTGAAATATGAAAGAATAATGGTTATCAATACAAGGGAAATTGTACGAATCAGAGCCTCTCCAAGTGGGAGGTCAAGTCTTGATGCAAGGCTTACCAGATCATCTACGAAACTCTCTGCCGCAAAGGCACTGGCCAGAAAACCGGCAAAGGTTATTCCAATTTGAATAGTTGCAAGGAATCGGCTTGGTTCACTTAAGAAATTGTAAAGTTGCTTTGCTTTTTTGTTACCTTCCTCCGCCTGTTTCTTAATGAGCTTGTCATTTAGCGATATCAGAGCAATTTCAGCTCCGGAAAAGAATGCGTTCAAGAAAACAAGAACTATAAGCAATAGTATCCTGGTAAGCAACGTAATTCATCCTCCAAAAAAGTATTTATTACATAATCTGCATATTAATACATTAACTATACTAAAAAGCCTTATGCGTGTCAAATAGCACAGCTAAAGGACTCTTTCAAGCCTGAAAGGAGTCCTTTAGCATAATTTATGCATACTTCTGCCTTTTGAATTTTACAACAAAAATCAAACCTGCTATCAAAAATTTTTTATAACACAAACCATTTGTTTTACCTTTTTTTTCAAGCTTAATGTAATTGAAATCACTATTATAATATCTGATTCTGAATTTTTCTCGATTATTAATACCATTAATCTTTTCCATCAAGGCCTTGTTACTAAAATTATCAAAATAGAGACTTCTAATTTTATATTTTCCGTGTTTATCAACATTGGGGTCCTGCTTTGCAATCAATTTTAGTCTCTGACGAAGTGCAATATAATCAGAATAATTTATATTGTGCTTCAATTCATGCCTCAGCTTTGACTCACGCATATACTGTTTCACCTCTGCTGTTTTGAAATTATATGTTACTAACAAGAGTTATTTCTACAAAACACATGATAATATATCAATGTGATGATTTTCTGAACATAATCTGAATTCTGTTGAAAAAGTAACTAAAAAGAGACCATCCCGTAAAGGAGGTCCCATTAAGGTTTATTCTATTTAGTTTGATTAATTAATTTGATTAAGTCACACGAATGTTTAAATCAGATCATTTCTCTTTGTATAGCTCTTGAAAGCATAGGAATTACCTGCTTCTTCCTTGAAACTACGCCACTAAGAAATACACTTTTTTCTCCGCTTTTAATGTTGAAGGCCTTTTCCACAAGACCTCTGTCATCGGCAGCAAACAATATTTCCGAGCCCTCGTTGACAATATCGGTAACCATCAGAAGTATAACATTATAGCCTTTGTTTTCCCGAACGATTTTCATGTGCTCAAGCAAGCTGTCCCTAACCTTTCCAAAAGCTTCCGAATCACTGGAATTTATTTGCCCGATCCCAATCTTATATTTGTTGAGATTAAAGTCCTTAAAATCATAATCTAATATTGTCCGAGGACTCATACCCTCCAATGAGGCGCTTGCCTTGTAAAGTGCTTTTGCGAAATCCTCAATATTTATGTCTGCTATTTTTGCAAGTTTGTTCGCTGAAAGTTCATCGGCATAGGTACTGGTAGGAGACTTGAATTTTATTGTATCTGAAATGATTGCTGCACAAAGGATACCCGCTATCTTTTTCGAAGGGTTTAAGCCGTTTTCGAAATACATATTAGCTATGAGCGTAGAAGTACTTCCTACGGTATCATTTTTAAAATAAATCGGATAGGTTGTCTGTATATCACCTATTCTATGATGGTCAATAATTTCAAGTATATCAGCCTGCTCAACACCATCAATGGTCTGAGCTTTTTCATTATGATCCACAAGGATAATTTTTTTCCTCCTTTGGGATATAAGATGGTACCTTGAAATAAAGCCCTTTATTCGTCCCTCGTCATCAACAACCGGATAACTTCTATATCTTGTCTTTAACATCTTATCTTTTATGTTATCAATATAGTCATGAATATTGAAGGAAACCAACTGCTTCCTTGTCATAATGTAGCTTACCGGAATACTTTGATTTATCAATCTGGCAGTGGTGAAGGTATCATAATAGGTTTCAAGAACAATACACCCCGCTTCCTGGGCATAGTCCAATACTTCCTGGTCTATCTGCCCGCCGCAGGTAAGTATTAGGCAGCTTACTCCTATGGAGATTGCCTTCATCTGGCTGTCTTTCCTGTTTCCGATAATAACAATATCTCCTTTTTCCACAAAGGGCCCCATGTCCTCAGGAGTATTTGCAGCAATAACTACTTTTCCTGCGGCTTTAAAATCATCCTCATTCCCGCAGATAAGTCTTGCGCTAAGGGTATCAGTTATATTTCTCAAAGGGGTGTTACTGGCAGAAAGGATATTATTTTCGAGGGCATCCAGATAACTACTGGTAATATCAGATAAGGTAATAATACCCAATAGCTTGCTGTTAATGTCTGCAACAGGAAGTACCTTAATGTTATTTTTCTGCATAATACTCCATGCTGCTTTTATGGATATGTCCTCAGATACCGGATTGATTATGTCCATGTTTAGATCAGATACCTGTGTACGTACGGTTTCCTTATATTCCGGGATGTCTACCCCAAAATACTTAAGAACAAATTCTGTTTCTTTATTAATATCACCTATTCTTACCGGAACAGCATTTATGGCATGCCTTTTTTTTAGCTCGGCATAAGCTATAGCAGCACAGATTGAATCCGTATCAGGATTTTTATGACCTGTAATGTATATAAGTTCACTCATTAATTGTGCCTCCATGAACAACTAACGTTTGGATTTTGCAGCCAAGCCTTATTTTACACTAATAACCAGCCGCCTTCAAGATATTTGTTCCTTCAATTCAAACCAGAAAGTACTTCCCTCTCCATTTTTACTAATTACACCATATTTCGCCCCATGCATATCCAGAATGGTTTTTACAATGGAAAGTCCTAATCCGGTGCCTATGGCAGCCCGTTTATGAGCTTTATCCACTTTGTAATATCTGTCCCAGATCATGGGAAGCAGTTCCTGTTCTATTCCTTCCCCAGTATCTATTATTTCTACCCTTAAGGCTTCGTTATTCATACTTTGTACAATGGTTATCAACTTATCCTGACCAGTATAGGTTATAGCATTGTTAATCAGGTTATATATAACCTGTGATATCTTTACAGGGTCAGCTTTAACCCAGACCTCTTCGTCTTTGATAAACTCAAACCTGTAACCTTGTTGCTCTGTCAGCTTGTTATACCTTAGTAAAATTTTCTCAATACTTTCAGTCAGGTTGAAGTTTTCTATTGAAAGTGTCTGAGTACCTGACTGTAACTTTGAAATATCAAGCACGTCATTTACCAGAGTGGTCAATCTCCTTGCTTCATCAATTATTATCTGAATATTTTCAGGAGTGTTTTCTCCCGGCAGATCACGCATTATCTCACCATAACCCGTTATCATCGTGAGAGGCGTTCTAAGGTCATGAGAAATATTTGCTATCAGCTCACGCCTCAGGCCCTCAACCTTGGACAGCTCTTTGGCCGCATAGTTAAGTGTATCGTTCAACTCTGCAATCTCAAGGTAGCCCCTTCCCCCAAAGTCTGTATCGTAATTGCCTTTAGCCAGTTCTTTTGCTGAGTTGTTGATTTTTATTATTGGTTTTGATACTTTTTTTGAAATATAGAGGGCCATACCCAAAGCTAGAAGTATTGTGATCACCGTAACATACTCCAGCTGAACTCTTAAAGTATCTACTGTTGCATTGACCGGTGTTATTGTTGAATTGAGCATAATCACAGATTTTAGACCATCTCCACTGCCAACGACTTTAATATAGATCATACTTTCATCTATGCGGTCAAAACCCTTTGGCATCATCCCCTCAATAGGCCTGTAGGTTTTGGTTCTTAGTCCTGGTCCTCCAGTACGAAATTCAAGTAAAGTTCCTCCGTTCTGTACTGCCTTTTGATAAAGTTCATAGAGCTCGTTACCGGGCAGCCTGTGAATTCCAAATGAAATTTTCTGTTAAGCCATGGCCTTAATAGCTCTTTTATTTTGGTACATCTGGTGGTCAGCCTTATCCAGAAGTCCTTCAACTGTGATATCCCGTTCTCCGTTATACTGCGAAAAACCATAACTTATGCTTATGTTATAATCTTTATTCACAAAGGGTTTCAACTGCCTTAATTCACCGGAAATCCTCTCCATAACCCCTTCAGAATAGTCCATTGTACAGCCCGGAAAAACAATAACAAATTCGTCTCCTCCCAGTCTGCTGATTACATCGGTCTCCCTTATATTCTTTTTTATGGTAGCTATAATGGTCTTTATAAGGAAATCGCCTTCTCTATGGCCAAGCATATCATTTATTACTTTTAAATCATTTACATCAAAATAGCATATTGTCATGGATTTCTTTTGCTTTTTGCACTGTCCCAGCTGGTCCTCAATGAACTTAAGCCCGGAGCCTCTGTTAAGGGTTCCCGTCATAACATCCTTCAGGTTGTCCATTTTTAGTCTGTCGTATTTTATTCTGTTGAGTAAAAAGTAGTTTATGAGATATAAGGTTCCTGCAATTGAGGCCAATAATACTCCAACTATTATGATAACGCTTATATATAATATATTGTTTTGAATAACCACATCCTTGAGCTCAAAAGTAAAGCTGTGCAGGCTGATTAGAAATAAAAGGATAACAAATACTGTAATAAGATTTCCACAAAGCAAAATCAAGAGTTTCTTATGATTTTTATAAATCCTCTTCCTTACCTTAATAAAATCATCTGCAAGAAAATTCAACACAATATAGGAAAACAAAAAGGACATTAGTTTACCGATTGTTGCGTGAACAAAGCTTGATCGGAACTCATTCGGATTAAGCTTCATAAGATCAGCATAAACAAGGGATACAAGAAGGTCCCCAAGGCTGAGTAATAAAACGCTGAAAAATACAGAAATAGTCGTATAGTACATATTATATTTATATAATGGAATTACAACAAATAAAATTGTTATACTAAACGCTAACAATTCCATTCCCATATTCAGATCTGGTATAGTTACGTTAACAAACGTTATAACCGAAGCAATAGACAGGCTGCTAATAACATAATTTATCATCGATGCTTTTTTAAGATCTGAATTTATTCTGCAAATCATATAACAAATAATAGATGATGATAAAAGAGCCGAGTAAAACTCAAGGCCTATACTAACAAGCAAATCCAATCACTTCCTCTTACTTCTAAATTCCTTCTATATTCCATGAACTATGTTCTGATTCAAAATGACTTTGATAATGAATATTATATAATAACTTTTTTTAAAAATATTGGATATATATTACAAATTTATACACAATTTCACTGTATTTTTTTGTGCAATATATCCAAATGTGTACAATTATATCTTCATTTCATTAATAATCCAAATACTTCTCAGAAAAGTCGTCTCTATCCCACTCGTGGTCATTAGCCATTTGCCTCTCGCTTATATTGAAGTAATTGTTATATACCGAGCCTCTGTCAGGTACGGGGTCATCCCAGGTAACATCAATATAGCCCAGCTTTCCATCAAGCATCGCCATATTCCAGGCGTGGGGGCCCTCCGATCTGAAGGATGATTTCAATCCCACTTTATTCCCATAAAACAAAAGACCATAGCTTATAGGCAAATACTTACCCAAACTATGGTCTCGTGACAAAACTTATTTATACCAGAACAATATCTTTTTGGACTATATTTCTCTTCTGCCTTCCAAGGCCTTGGCCAGTGTAACTTCATCTGCATATTCCAGGTCACCACCCACAGGAATTCCATGAGCTATCCTGGTAGTTTTTATACCAAGAGGCTTGATAAGCTTTGAAATATACATTGCAGTAGCCTCGCCTTCAACATTGGGGTTTGTAGCCAGAATAACCTCTTTGACTTCACCGTCACCCAAGCGTCTGATCAGTTCCTTTATTTTTATGTCTTCTGGTCCAATGCCCATCATTGGTGAAATTGCACCATGCAGAACATGATACAGTCCTTTGAATTCACGCGTGCGTTCCATAGCAACAACATCTCTGGCATCCTGAACAACACAAATAGAGGATTTGTCTCTAGAGGTACCGCTGCATAGAGGACAAGGATCAGTGTCAGTTAAATTACTGCAGACAGAACAATATTTTGTTTTTTGCTTTGCATCCAGTATGGAATTCGCAAGTCCCTGTACCTTATCAATTGGCATGTTAATAACGTGAAATGCCAGTCTTTGTGCTGACTTATGTCCTATACCGGGCAGCTTTTGAAATTCTTCTACAAGCTTTGCAACAGGTACTGCATAGTAATCCATTTATACCTCCAGGTCCCTAACATGTCTCTTAGTATTTTCCTAATGCAACGATCATTTCAAACTATTCTACCTATTCTACAAAACATATATAATGCTAGAACAGTCCTGGGAATCCTCCCAAACCGCCTGTAATTTTACCCATTTCAGAGTTAGCAAGTTCATCTGCTTTCCTAAGCGCTTCATTAACGCCGCTCAATATAAGATCCTGTAGCATTTCTACATCGTCAGGATCAACAACTTCTGGCTTTATAACAATTTCCTTGATTTCTTTTTTGCCTGTAGCAACTATAGAAATTGCTCCACCACCCACAGAAACCTCAACGGTCTTGTTCTCCAATTCCTGTTGAGCTTTTTCCATGTCCTTCTGCATCTTTTGTGCCTGCTTCATAAGGTTGTTCATGTTTCCGCCTCCGAAGCCGCCTCCAAAACCGCCGCCTCCCGGGAATCCGCCTCTTGCCATATATAACTTCCTCCTGTTTTATGGAATTTTATAGTTAAAGTATATCTTATCCCAATCAAATAATACCAATTATTTAATTGCTCTTTAATATTATAACTTATTCATCTATTATATCAAGGTGAACATTCAGCTTACCTGCAATTTCTCTTGCATTTTTTAACAGAGCACTTTCCTGCTCTTCGTTCTTAACTGATGTATTGCTTGGAACTATATTTTCAAGCTCCTCCTCATCAATGAATTTGATACGTACCTGTCTGCCCAGCTTCCTAGCAAATACGTTCTGAAGCACCTCCACGTGCTCGGGCTTTGCCACAACAGTTTTAAACGACCCGACACCGGAAGGAAAAACAATCAGAATGGTTGTTTCATCCCCAGCTACAGCCCTCGCGGACATTAAGTAGGTTGCCAGCATCATTCTCCCACTGGCTTTAAGCTCCTTCATTATATCAGGCCATTCCTCCAAGGGCTGGTGTGCTGCCTTTTTGCCATCTACGCCTCCGGCTCCTGTTGACCCATTTGCTCCAAAACCCGCCTGTACTCCTGGATCACCTGCCGGGCTTGTGGCAAATGGATTTCCACTCCCACTTGTACCCGGTCCAAATCCATTTGGACTTGGTACCGGCGGCACTCTGTCAAGTACCTTGCCGGAAGTCTGTCCCTGGGCTGGAAAACCTGCCGCAGGCGCAGCATCGATGAAACTCCGGGATTGGGCTGCGCCTGCACCGGATCTGATGGCATTTTCAAGGTCAGCGATTCTGTCAGCTAAATCATTAGTATCTGCACTCTGGCCCGTGCTCCCCACACTTATGGATATGAGCATCACTTCAAGAAATACCCGTTGATTGAGGGCATATTTAAGCTGGGACTCAAAGGCTGACAGTTCCTTTATTACTGCAATTATTCTTTCATTTGTAAAGGCCTCGGCCTGCTGCTTCATATTTTCAAGATACTGTTTGCTTATGTCAATAATATCAGCTGGGTTCTTGGTTATTTTACAAAGAAGCAGATTTCGGAAATACATAACAAGATCGGAAGCAAACCTGAGAATATCCCTTCCGTTGGAAGAAAGCCTTTCTACGCCGTTTACCAGCCCCTCCACGTTTTTATCCTTTATATAGTCAACTATTTCAGCTATAAAGTCATCACTTACGATACCGATTACGTCAAGTACGTTCTGATGGGTTATTTCGGTACTTCCCATGGAAATACACTGGTCGAGAATACTCAGTGCGTCTCTCATGGCTCCATCAGCCAACCTTGCTATTAGCGACGCTGCATCATTCTCAAGTGTAATACCGCTTGCCCCTGCGATAACCCTTACTCTTTCAGCGATGCTTCCGGGAGTAATCTTTTTAAAATCAAACCTCTGGCATCTGGAAAGTATGGTAGCAGGCAATTTATGAGGGTCGGTAGTCGCAAGTATGAAAACCACATGGGCAGGCGGTTCCTCAAGGGTTTTAAGCAATGCATTAAAAGCTCCCGCCGACAGCATATGAACTTCATCGATTATATATACCTTGTACCGAGCCTGGGAGGGAGCATATACCACCTCGTCCCTTATCTCTCTAATGTTGTCGACACTGTTGTTGGAAGCTGCATCTATTTCGACAACATCAAGTATAGAGTCACTTAATATGCCCCTGCAAATCTCACATTCATTACAAGGGTCTCCATCCTTCGTATTAATACAGTTTATGGCCCTGGCAAATATCTTTGCCATTGTAGTCTTACCCGTACCCCTTGTGCCGCAGAAAAGATACGCATGCCCGATTCTCTCAGACTTAACAGTATTTTTGATAGTTCTGACCACGTGCTCCTGCTCAACAACATCTTCAAAGACAAGAGGTCTCCATTTTCTATATAAAGCTGTATATGACATACTCCTTTTCCTCTCTTTCATACGGCAGCCCATACTAAAAGTTCATAAGTCGATAATGATTAATATATACTACAAATAATTTCCTCAGAACTGTAGTTATTTTAATAATAACACAGCTTTTGAGTAGTGGATAACATATATTTAATATTTTCCCATAAAACAAAAGGAGCCTGTTCTATAAGTCATATGACCCTGAACAGGCTTGCCTCGTTATAATATTGAATGGCCGTACACCCATCGTCGATAGAAATATATAGCCGTTACCATTACAGTTAACTCTAACCAGGTAACCTAGCGGCACACAGAATTAACCGCTTACCGCTGCTTCCTTCCGGACCTGACGGGGTTCACAGACTTCTATTGCGCAAGACCCAATTTTCATTGCCACTTGTAAAGGGCAGGCACTACATACTTAAACCTAGGACAGGAATTCAATCCTGCTATAGCGGATTGCAGGTACAGGGCACCGCTACCTCCCCATCTAGTACGGCCAAAATTGGCTTATTAATGTATACTGACACCACCGATTACTTTTCGAATCGACACTCCCCACCTTGGAAGCGAGGACTGTGTTAATTTGCTCAACCTCAGTACACTTTACACATTATAACCTAAATGTTTCTCCATAGCAATACAAATCCTCCAGTAAATATTTGTAAACTCCAGCCATATTCCGGGCAGAAAAAAAGCACCTCAGATTATAAAATATAATAATTCCTGATAATGTAGGTGCCCTAAGTAACAAAAAACAAATCAATATGTTTAAAGGAGGAACAAAATGAAAAAGCTTATAATGGCTTTACACTTATTATTATACCACGATTTTCCTAAAATAATGTTAAGATTGTATAACAAATATTAATAA